>JADCCX010000162.1 GCA_020252485.1 Methylocystis sp. | reverse complement strand
CGATGACCGTGCTTGTCTCGACCGCGTATATGGAAGAGGCGGAGCGCTTCGAACGCCTGGTCGTGATGGATCGTGGACGGGTCCTTGCCGCCGGGCCGACGCGCGAGGTCATCGCAGGGACCGGCCAGGCAAGCCTTGAGGCGGCGTTCCGCACGCTGTCCGATCCGCAGTGGCGCGGCGAGCCCCTTGTCATACCGCCGCGGATCGAACGGCGCGACGGGCCTGCGATCGTCGCAGAAGGGCTGACGCGGAGCTTCGGCGATTTCGTCGCGGTGGACCATGTCAGCTTCACCATCGCGCGGGGCGAGATCTTCGGCTTTCTCGGCTCGAACGGCTGCGGCAAGACGACGACGATGAAGATGCTGACCGGCCTCTTGCCGGCGACCGCGGGGCGGGCCGAACTTCTTGGCGAGCCGATCACACAACCCCGTCTCGAACAGAGGCTGCGCATCGGCTACATGTCGCAGGGTTTCTCGCTTTACGAGGAACTGAGCGTGCGCGCCAATCTCGAATTGCACGGCAAGCTCTACCAGATACCGGCCGACGGGATCGGCCAGCGGGTCGAGGCGGCGCTTGCCAGATTCGACCTTGCGGACTTTGCCGATGTGCTGCCGAAATCGCTGCCGCTCGGCATCCGCCAGCGCCTGCAACTTGCGGCCGCCTGCCTGCACGAGCCCGAAGTGCTGATCCTTGACGAGCCGACGTCGGGTGTCGATCCTGCGGCGCGCGACCTGTTCTGGCGCAGAATGGTCGAATTGTCACGCGACGGCGGCGTGACGATCTTTGTCTCGACGCATTTCATGAACGAGGCCGAACGCTGTGACCGCATCTCGCTGATGCATGCCGGCAAGGTGATCGCCATCGGCGCGCCGGCCGAACTGATCGAACGGTCCGGCGCGGCCTCGCTCGAAGATGCCTTCACGGGCTATCTGGAGAAGGCCGCGATCGAGGCCGGCGAAGAACCGGCCGGGGTGCCGGCCGAAACCGCCGATCTCCCGTCGCCCGGCCCGCCGCAGCGGCCCGGCCTTGTCGCGCCGCTTGTCCGGATTGCGGCCTTCGCGCGGCGCGAGACGGTTGAATTGCTGCGCGATCCGATCCGGCTTGTCTTCGCCCTTGCAAGCCCGATGCTGCTTCTGTTCGTCTTCGGCTATGGCATCGTCTTCGACGTCGACCGCGTCGCCTTCGCCGCGCTTGACCGCGACCGGACCGCCGCGAGCCGCGAGCTGATCGAGGAATTCCGCAGCTCGCCCTGGTTCGAGGCGCACCCGCCGCTTACCGGCGAGGCCGATGTCGGACTGGCTCTGGCTTCGGGCAGGGTCGCGCTTGTCATCGACATCCCGCCGGGCTTCGGGCGTGACCTTGCACGCGGCCACAGGCCGGAGGTCGCCTTTCTGCAGGACGGTGCGAAACCCTTCCAGGCCGAGACCGCGCGCAGCTATTTCGAGAATGTGATGCTCGACCTGATGGCGCGCTCGATAGCCGAAACGCCGGCCCGCCCCGACGAGGTCCTGCCGTTCCGGATCGAGTCGCGCTATCGCTACAATCAGGACTTCCGCAGCGTCTTCGCCATCGTGCCCGGCAGCATCATGCTGATTCTTGCCCTGATTCCGGCGATGCTGACGGCGCTTGCCGTCGTGCGCGAACGCGAGATCGGTTCGATCAGCAATTTCCGGGTCTCGCCGGCCAGTGTTGCCGAATTCCTGATCGGCAAGCAGATTCCCTATGTCGCGGTTTGCTTCCTGAGCTTTCTGTCACTGATCGCGCTGGCGGTGCTGCAATTCGGCCTGACTTTGAAGGGGTCGATACCGGCGCTGCTACTTGGCGGTCTTCTCTATGTCTTCGCCACGTCCGGGCTTGGCCTTCTTGTCTCAAGCTTCGCGCGCACCCAGGTTGCCGCGCTGGTCGCGACCGCGGTGATCGTCGTTGTGCCCGCGCTGCAGTTTTCGGGCTACCTTTCCCCGGCAGCCGCGCTTGATGGCACAGGCTACTGGATGGGGCATCTGTTTCCCTCGCTGTGGTTTCAGAACATCAGCCTTGGCGTCTTCGCCAAAGGCAGAAGCCTTGCGGCGCTGGCGCAGGATCTCGCCATCCTGTCGCTCTTCGGCTTTGTCTTTCTTGCCGTCGCAAGCCTTGTCCTGAAGAAGCAGGAGCGATGAGAATGCGCTGGCTGCGCAATGTCTGGCATCTTGGCCGCAAGGAGATCGCCAGCCTGGCGCGCGATACCGTGCTGTTCCTGTTCCTTGTCTATTCTTTCACCTTCACCGTGTATTCCGAAGCGACGGGCATCGACATCGAGGTGCGCGACGCCAGCATCGCCATCGTCGACGGCGACCATTCAACGCTTTCACGCTCGATCAGCGCGGCGCTGCGGCCGCCCTGGTTTCGCCCGCCGGTGTTGATCGACCGCGCCGATCTCGACCAGGCGATGGATTCGGGCCGTTTCAGCTTTGCGCTTGAGATTCCCCCCGGCTTTGAGGCTGACCTGCTGCGTGGTCTTCGGCCGGAATTGCGGCTTGACGTCGACGCAACCGCCATGTCGCAGGCCGGAATCGGCGATTCCTACATCCAGCGCATCGTTCTTGACGAGGTCCTCGCCTTTCTGAAGAGCCGCGGCATCGAGGCTGATCTGCCGATCGGGATCGTCGTCCGCGCCTGGTTCAACCCGAATCTCGACAGCATCTGGCAGAATTCGTTGATGTCGGTGGTCGAGCAGATCACGCTCCTGTCGATTCTGCTCGTCGGGGCCGCCGT
>JADCCX010000161.1 GCA_020252485.1 Methylocystis sp. | reverse complement strand
CGCGATGCTGGTGAAGGTCTCGCAGATAACGCCCGTGGGCGCGAGCGTCAGCATCCGGGCTTCCTTCGGCGCAAAGAGGATGTTCGTGAAGGCCGCCCCCCCAGGACCTGCGATAACCTCGGCGCCGGAGAACAGCTCGATATGCTCGCCGAGGCTCATGGAGCCGGTATCGACGATGGAGAAGCCCGCCCGCTTGAACCGCTCGATCAGGCTGCGCTCGTTCAGCAGCCGGGCCTCGCGGATCCCCTGGCTCCGGCGCGCGAGGTAGAGGCGCCGCCCGGGCACCGGCGATGCCGAATCTGCTTCCGGCGCGAGGCGCCGCCGCAGGAACTGCACAGCCTTGGGATGCGCGATCATGTTCCTGGAGAGAAGCGGAGGCAGCACGAGTTGGCGCGCCAGAAGCGACACGGTGAAGTCGACGACCTTGAATCGGGACTGCGGGATTCCGAGGCGTACCAGAAGCTGTCGCTGCCAAAGCCGGGCTCGGTCGTCGATCAGGATCGGATTGCTCGCAAATCGCGGATCATCCTCGATGGCGGCCAATCTTCCGATTTCGTCGATGATGAAGTGATAATAGTTGTCGTTGCTGCCGATATAGATGCAATTCTCCACCTCGAACCTCACCGCGCTCCTGCGGGACACGATGGCCTCGCGATCGGACAGGGGGATAAGGCAGGGCGAGAAGAGCGGCCAGTGAACCGGAGGGATCGGGAATGAGCCGGACAGCAGGCGCTCCCCGCCGGCGATGACCCCGCGGCCCGGAAGGATTTCAGCATCCTCGACTACTTTCGCTGCCGAGGCGGGAAAGGTCGCCACATTCTTGAAGAACCTGGTCGCGCTCGAAAGGATGATCTTGGACTTGAGTTGCAAGGCCGCTTCTTCGACGCGGGCCGGGTCGGCGAGCCCCGTCCGCGCAACGTGTTCCGCTTCCGACTCCAGGTCGAGCCGGTCGACGCGTATCCATCCCGACCACTCCCCCAGGTAGGAGCGGTAGTCCTCCAGGGCGGCGTTGCCGTCCAGGCCTAGGCGGGCGCGGGCCAGCCTGACTTGGAAGTCGGCGCCCAGCGCGCCGGGGATCTCATGTGCCAACACACGATAGGCCTCGAGTGCTGCGACCGCCTCGCTGTGCCGTCCGGCGCCCAGCAGCGCCATCGCGAGCAGCCACTGGCTGTCCGCGCCGCCGCCGAGGGCCACCGCCTGCTGCAACACCCGAATCGCGTCGGAGTAGGATCCTGCTTGGCCCAGGGAACGACCTTCGCCCAGGACGTCCAGCAGTATGCCGCCGGCCAGATAGGGCTCGCGCTCGCGGTTCCAGCCTGCCCGCAACAGCAGCAGGTCGCCGAGGCCAGTCAGCGCGAGCGGGCAGGACGATCCGTCCTGTGTCAGGACCTCGTAGAGATCCTCGGCATCGGAAAAAAATCCCCGAACCTTCAATATATTAGCGAAGAAGATCCGAAGGCCGACAAGGGGAGCCGCAACCAACGTCCGCCCGTGCCGCAGCGACGGAACCGTGCCCGGGGACTGGCTGACATAGACGGGAACCAGGGGGCGCAGGTCGCGCCCCTTTCCCGCAATATAGAAACCGAGCGCGCGGCGCACGAAGTGCCCCGCCCCGAAATCATGCTCTGAACCAGCCACCGACTTGCCGCAATGTCGGCGCGGGGCATGAAGAACAAGAAATGTCGTGAAGATCGTGAACGCATTTATCCCGGACTGGGCCATGTATCGCAGCAGAGAGCGCATATTTGCATGACCCGCTTCCCAAGACGTGGGATCGTTAACCATGGTGGTCGCAATCACCACTAACTTTCCCTCACATCCCCGCGGCGAACGCAAGACGGCAGCGGCCCAGGCGAACCACTATCCAGTGGAAGGCGGACTCTGTTAGACTGGGGCTGCTCGCTTGATCAATAAGAACTAGAAAGATCTCTGGTTCGTGGGTTGCCATCCGAAATTGAGTGACTTGTGCTAATGGGCGAAAATCATGGGAATCCGCACAAGTCCTGTGAAGGGGCAGCGCAGGACTTTCCAAAAAAAATGGATCTGGGTAGGCTTCACGGAAGTGTGAATCGGGGTAGGAAGGGTTCGTGGCTCAATGGATACACCAGCGCGGCCGAGGGCTCAGCGACGGACGGTGATTCAAACGACTCGTTGGAAAACCTTCGATCTGCCTAAGATCGCTGATCGGCGTGGCAACCTTACAGTGATCGAAAGCGAGACGAACCTGCCGTTTAAGATTGAGCGCGTCTATTTCATCTACGACGTGCCAAGCGGATCGGTCCGGGCGGGCCATGCCCACAGGCAGCTCCGGCAGCTCTTCTTAGCGCTTTCCGGCAGTTTCACGATTCGCCTGGAAGATGGGCAGCGCCGCGAGACTTTCATGCTCAAGCGCCCAGACAGCGGCCTCCTGGTCGAGCCTGGTGTGTGGCGCGAGATCGACGACTTCTCCGGCGGCGCCGTGTGCCTGGTGCTGGCCTCCATGCATTATGACGAGGCCGACTATATCCGCTCCTACGAGGACTTCCGTTCCTACGCTGCGCAGCAGGGCGCCACAGGCTAGACCCATGCAGGATATCCCCTTCTACGATCTTGGCGGCGCGACCCGTGACATCCGCGCAGATCTCCTCGGCGCCGCGGCCTCCGTAATCGACGGGGGCCACTACATCCTCGGTGAACATCTCGCTCGGTTCGAGGCGGAATTCGCGACCTTCTGCGGCGTGCGTCACGCCATCGGCGTCGGCAACGGGTTGGATGCGATCACCCTCATCCTGCGCGGGCTCGGCATCGGGCCCGGCCATGAGGTGATCGTACCCGGCCACACCTTCATCGCCTCTTGGCTCGCGGTCAGCCAGTGCGGCGCCAGGCCAGTCGGCGTCGACGTCAATGCCGCGAGCTTCAATCTCGACCCCGCCCTCGTGCGGGCGGCCATCACTCCGAGCACGAGGGCCATCATGGCCGTGCATCTCTATGGCCGCCCGGCAGCGATGGACGCGCTGTCAGAGGTCGCAGGCGAGCACGGGCTGCCGCTGATCGAGGATGCCGCGCAGGCGCATGGCGCCACACATCGCGGACGCCGCGTCGGCGGGCTCGGCCGCGCTGCGGCCTTCAGCTTCTACCCTACGAAGAATCTAGGCGCGCTCGGCGATGGCGGCGCCGTGACCACGGACGACGACGCCCTGGCCGAGCGCATCCGCAGACTCCGCAACTACGGCTCCATCATCAAGTACCGGCATGACGAGAGCGGCGTGAACTCGCGGCTGGACGATCTTCAAGCCGCCTTCCTGAGCGCCAAGCTGCCCCTCCTCGCCGCGAAGACGGAGCGCCGGCGCGCGCTCGCCGGGCGGTACGACGCCCTGCTCGCAGGACTACCTAGCATCGTTCGCCCGGAGGTGGATCCGGAAGCGGTCTGGCATCTATACGTTATCCGCAGCCGCCGGAGGGACGAGCTACAGCTAGCGCTGGCCGAGCTGGGCGTCAGCACGCTGGTGCACTACCCGACGCCGCCACATCTGCAGCGGCTTTACCAGGACAGCCACTGCACTTCGGGTCTGGTGGAATCAACGCGCGCGGCCTCGGAAGTGCTCAGCCTGCCGTTCTGGCCCGAAATGGAGGATAGACAAGTGGATGCTGTCGCCAAGCGCCTGGAGCGAGCCCTGGCTATGCTGGGCGGGCCTTGAGGGTGCGGGGCGCGTCGTGAGCAAGAGTCCTGGCTACGACGTCGCGGGCTACGAGGCGTTTCGTCACAGGGCCGGGCAGGCGCAGCTGTCCGGCAACGAGAAGGCGGGCTTTCCCGACGCCTACCGCGCGGGGCGGAGCGAGGCGATCCTGGCGGACATCGACGGCAAGCTTCCCGCCTTCATGCGGCAAGGCGCCCGAATCCTGGATATCGGCATTGGCTGCAGCGACCTATCCCGTTGCATCGTCGGCCGGGCCGTCGAGCTTGGCCAGCATCTGACTCTGGTGGACGGGCCCGAGATCCTCGCCCAGCTGGCGGACGGACCGCTGATCCGCAAAGTTGAGGGCCCCTTCCCCGCCTGCCTGCCAGCCCTGCGCGACGCCGGGCCGTTCGATGCCATCCTGGTCTACAGCGTGATCCAGTACGTCTTCGCAGAAGCCAGCCTTGACCGCTTCATCGATTCGGCCCTGACGCTACTGGACGAGGTGGCGGGCGGGCTGCTGATCGGCGACATCCCCAATGTCAGCATGCGAAAGCGCTTCTTCGCGAGCCCGGCGGGCCGCACGCATCACGCCGAGCATTACGCAGGGCAGCCCGCGCCCGACTACCGCTTCAACGCGCCCGAGCCCGGACAGATCGACGACGCAGTGGTGCTGGGAATTCTCGCGCGCGCCCGCGCCGCTGGCTTCCAGTCCTTTGTGCTGCCTCAAGGCTCCGGCTTGCCAATGATGAACCGTCGGGAAGATATCCTGATCAGGAGGCCCTAACCTTGGCCCGTACCCCCAAGCGCCAGCTCGTCATCGTCGGTGACAGTTCCTTCGCCGAAGTGGCCTGCGAGCTCTTCGAGGAGGCCGGCGACTACGACGTCGCGGCCTTCGCCGTGAGCGCCGCCTTCCACCGGCGCGATACTCTGCTGGGCCGGCCGGTCCACGTCCTGGAAGAGCTGGCCGCACACTGCCAGGCGGAGACGCACGACGCCTTCGTCGCGCTTACCTACCGCGAGCTGAACCGTGCCCGCGCGCGCCTCTGCGCCGAAATGAGGGCGCGCGGCTACGGCCTCGCCACCTATGTGAGTCCGCGCGCCTTGGTCTGGCGGAACGTGACCGTGGGGGAGAACAGCTTCATCTTTGAGAACAACGTTGTGCAGCCCTTCTGCACCATCGGCGACAACGTGATCCGGTGGTCCGGGAACCACATCGGCCACCACAGCGTCATCGAGGACCATGTCTTCATTGCGTCGCATGTCGTCGTCTCCGGCCATTGCCGCGTGGGGCGCAACAGCTTCCTGGGAGTCAACGCGACCATTGCGGACCAGGTCAGCATCGGCCCTGACAACTGGATCGGCCCCGGCACGCTAATCACGAAGGACACCGAGGCCGACGCAATGTATCGCGCCGAGAGCACCCCGAAATCGGCCGTAGGCGCCAGGCGGTTCTTCCGCGTCAAGTCGGATGGTTGAGCTAATCGTCCGGCCCTACGCACCGGAGGATCGGGCGGCGTGGGACGCGTTCATCGCGCGCAGCAAGAACGGCACATTCCTGTTCATGCGCGGCTTCATGGACTACCACTCAGAGCGGTTTGTCGATGCGTCCGCCTTGGTCACCGACGCTGGCGGCCGTCTGCTTGCGCTGTTTCCGGCCAATCGATCCAGCGTGCGGATCACCAGCCACGCCGGACTCTCCTATGGCGGGATGATCTGCGATGAGACCATGCTGGCTCCGCTCGCGCTCGACATCTTCGCCGCGTGGTTTACGCATTGCCGCGCCCAGGGCGCGGAGGAGATCGTCTACAAGGCGGTTCCACCCATCTATCACCGCATGCCGGCCGACGAGGATCGCTACGCGCTCTTCTATCACGGCGCCGCTCTCTACAGACGAGACATGACCCAGACCGTGGACCTCGTTGCCCAGGCGCCGGTCCAAGAGCGTCGCCGCCGCGGCGCGAAGAAGGCGCAGAAGACGGGGCTAGTCGTGCGCGAGAGCGCGGACATCAACGCTTTCTGGGGCTTGCTGGCCGGCAACCTCGCCTCGCGTCACGGGCTACGGCCAGTGCATTCTGCCGAGGAGTTGCACCTGCTGCAGAGCCGCTTCCCGGAGAACATCCGGCTCTTTGCGGTCTACGAGGGCAAAACCCTCTGTGCGGGTACGCTGCTGTTCCTCTGCGGCCAAACCATCCACGCGCAATACATTGCGTCGGACGACGAGGCGCGCGGCTGCGGCGCGCTCGACATCCTCTTCTCGACGCTTCTTGACCTCTTCCGTGACAAGGCCCGCTATTTCGACTTCGGCAACTCAAACGAGGACGAGGGTACCTACCTGAACCGCGGGCTAACTGAGTTCAAGGAAGGCTTTGGGGCCCGAGGAATCGTACAGGACTTCTTCCGCCTCGATCTCGCGCAATGGGAAGCTAGGAGCGGCGAACGGCGATGAGCAGCCAGGACTGGGAAAGGCGCGGCCTCGTCTTCGCCGCGCCGGGCACAGGGGTCATGCGCAGCCATGCCATGCTGCCCACGCCGTTAGTGCTGGACGACCGCATCCGTGTCTTCGTCACTTCCTGTGACGACGACCTGCAGGGCCGCATCTTCCGGGTAGATCTCGATCGCGACGATCCCCGCCGCGTCCTGGAGTTCGACCCCGTGCCGGTGCTGCATCTCGGCCCAGCTGGGGCCTTCGACGAGCACGGCGTCAACCCCAGCCAGATCGTCGCGCGAGATGGCCGGTTGCTGCTCTATTATATCGGCTGGCAGCGCATCTCGGCCGATGTGCCTTACAGGCTCTTCGCTGGACTAGCGCTCAGCGACGACGGCGGGCTGTCCTTCCGGCGGCATGGCGACGGGCAGATCCTCCAGGCCATGCCTGGGGAGCGTTTCTTCCGCACCGCGCCCTTCGTGTTCCCCGACGCGGAGGGGTGGCGGATGCTCTACATAGGCGGCGGCGAGTTCTTTGACGGTGCGTCCGGCAAGCGCTTGCCCACTTACAGCCTCCGCGAGACTTGGTCGGCGGATGGCTATCGCTGGGACGCGCCAGCGATGTCCTCCCTGCTCGATCCGGATCTCTCGCGAGGAGAAATCGGATGGGGACGCCCTGTACTCTGGCAGGAGGCGCAGGGGGCGAGCCTGATCATCTCGCGGCGAGCCGAGACCGGCTACGAGCTGCAGCAGGCCAGGATGGAGGCCGGCGCCCTGCATTGGCGTACCCTCCTACCCGGCCCAACGGAGGAGTGGGAGTCGTCGATGACCTGCTTCGGCGCGCCATGCAGCACGGGCGACTGGGAGTATCTCTTCTACAACGGCAACCAGTTCGGCCGGTCCGGCTTCGGGCTGGCGCGGCGGCCCGCGCGGGATACCGGGGGTTCCACGGCGACCCCGCTCCTAGCCGCGCTGAGAAGCGCCGCCCGGCGCTGACGCCTACACCCCCAGGCGGGTTCTGAGCCAGTGCACAAAGCCCTTCGGCCGGATGGCCTCCTGATACTTCACCTCCAGTTCGCCTGCCCGGGCCTCCCAGGCATCGGCTTGCGACTGGGCCCAGTCCCGCGCGCTGGTAAGACGTTGCGTAACATCCTCCAGGGCCTTGGCCCGCGTGGGAATGGGCCCAGGGAAGCCTTCCATCAGGCGCCCAGAGAAGGCCAAGCTTGCGCCACCTCATCCCGGATCCGAAACCTCGTCATCCTTTATCTTGAAGAACCGCTTCGCCCCTACTTTCGCCGCCTCCTGCTCGGCCGCCCTGAACATCTGTCCCGGTTCCGTATCACGGGAAATCGCCACCCCCTGGCCAATCCAATTATCCGCTGCCACCGTCAGATTATTGCCTACGGCAGCATTGACGCCAAGGAAACTATGCGCACCCACCCGACAAAATCCCGAAAGGGCGACATGCGATGAAATGAAGACATTATCTTCAAGGGTACTGTGATGGCCGATATGATTGCCGGACCAAAGCACGACATTATCGCCAATACTTACGAAAGACTGGAGCACATTGTTTTCGAAGATAAAGCAATGCCTTCCGATCCGCGCGCTGGGCGCAATGAAGGCGGCAGGGCTGATGAAGGAAGCCAGGGAATAT
>JADCCX010000160.1 GCA_020252485.1 Methylocystis sp. | reverse complement strand
CACCGTCAGGGCATGTGAAGTCCGCCATTCACCTCGATCACCTGTCCGGTGATGAAGCCCGCCATCTCCGAGGATGCCAGAAAAAGATAGGCCCCAACGCATTCCTCAACGGTGCCAATCCGCCGCATGGGCGTGAGTTTGATTGATGCCTCAAGCTGATGGTTCGGCGTCGTCTTCGACTTGTCAGGCTTGCCGATCACGCCAGGGGCAATGGCGTTCACGCGAATGCCGTAACGCGCAACCTCTTTCGCTAATCCGCGGCTAAAGGTCGAGACGAATGCCTTTGAAGCGGCGTAGAGCGTGGATTTGCTGCCCCCACCGGTACGCGCCGCGACCGATGTGGTGGAGATAATCGCGCCGCCGCCCTGCGCCTGCATGATCGGCACCGCAGCGCGGGAACAGGCAAAGACCGAGCGCGCATTCAGGTTAACGATGTCGTCATAGAGCGCGTCATCAATCTCATGCAGCGGGTGCCGCTTCACCACGCCACCGGCATTATTCACCAGCACATCAAGCGCCCCTAGGCGCTGCTGCGCCTCAGCCACCAGGCTCTGGCAAGCATCAACGGAACGGACATCGGCCCTGAGCGCGATGGCGTCGCCGCCGGCGGCGCGGATCTCCTCCAGCAGCTGTAACGCCGGGGCTTCGCTGGAATTGTAGTGAACCGCGACGCGCGCGCCCTGCGCGGCGAAACCCTTGGCCACGGCAGCCCCGATGCCGGTGGACGCACCGGTAACAAGAACCGCCTTGCCGGCGAGGTCAGTGATTCGCATGGGACTTATCCTCAGAGATGCGACCAGCCGGCGGGCGCATGGCCCAGCCAGCGGTCAGGTTCACCCGGCCACCAGGGCCGGCCATCGAGCCCTACGCCCCAGCCAGCGCCGACGCCCTGCACTTGCAGCCCGTCTTCAGCACAAGCGCGGTAGCAGACATGGTGGTGCCCATGGATGACAAGGCGCGCGCCCATCCGTCGCGCCAACTCGTCGAGCGTCGAAACACCCTGTGGATGGCTTGATGGCGCCTCATGCGTCACCAGCACGTCGGCACGCAGCGCGGACAGCGCCTCAACATCCTCGGGCCAGATCGCCATGGCGGCGAGCGCATCGGCCATCGAGCGGCGCTGCTCCTCACTCCAGTCAGGGCCAAGGCTGGTCATGTCCGCTGGCAGCTCGTCGCGTGAGCGCAATTGCGGAGGCCTCGGCGGTTCCCAGACGCGGCGACGGAAGGTGCCGCCCAGCCCGGCGATACGCAGCCCGCCAATATCGGTGACACGCGCATTGAGTTCCCCCTGGCGGGTGCGCGGGTTGCGCCTCGCATCCACCAGGTTGGTCCACATCTCGTGCCCGCCATCATAGTCATGGTTGCCCCAGATCCAGTGCACCGCGATCCCGGCATCAAGCAGCGGTGCGGCCGCAACATCAAGCGGCTGGTCGCATTCCATGTCCCCGAGCAGTACCGCCACGCGTGGCCGCCGCTTGGCCTTGGCAAGGCCCTGCGCGACATGCCGCCACTGACGATGGATGTCGCCGATAAAGACGAGATCCTGTTCCCATGCAGGCCCCTGCATCACGGCTTCAAATCACCCCTTCATCGGCCAGCGCCGCGACCTGCGCGGCGGAATAGCCGAGCAGCTCACCCAGGATGCGGGCATTATCCTCGCCATAGCCGGGCGCGCCGCGGTCAATGATGCCGCCGCTATAGGGCGGCGTGGCGGCAAGCTTCGTTGGGATCTCGGTCACTGGCCAGCGGCCGATCTTGGTGCCGGTTACTTCCGTCAGCCAGGATAGTGCCGGAAGTTGCGGGTCATTGTCGCATCGGTCCTCCGCCGTCTGGCAGACGCCTGCCGGCACGCCTGCCGCCTGCAGCGCCGCCATGCAGGCATAGGCATCCTGGTCCTGAGTCCATTCCGTCAGGGCGGCATCCAGCGCGTCCTGGTGCAGCAGGCGGCTCTCAAGCGTCGCGAAGCGCGGGTCCGCAAGCCAGGCCGGGCGACCCGCCACGCGAACAAGCGCCTGCCATTCAGCTTCGTCGAAGGCGGCGATGGCGATCCAGCGGTCCTGGCCGGCGCAGCGATAGGCGCCGTGCGGCGCAGCCGGCTTGTAGGGGGAACGGTTGCCGATGCGGCTCCAGCTCCGCCCATTCGCCGACCAATCGAGGATGGGTACCGGCTTGAGGAAAATGCCGGACTCGCATTGCGAACTATCAATCCACTGCCCCTGGCCGGTACGGTCGCGGTGAAAAAGTGCACCCGTGATCGCTGTGGCGAAGCTGTAGGCCCCGATCCAGTCGAGGAAGGAATAACCCCAGCCCGCGGGCATGGCTGGTTCGGGCAGGCCGGACATCTCCGAAGTGCCGGCGAAGGCCGCGGCGACAGGGCCGATGGTGCGGAAACGCCCATAGGTGCCAATGCCGCCCATGCCGGATTGCTGCACGTAAATGATGTCGGGCCGGAGCGATCGCAGAACATCGTAGCCCAGACCAAGCCGCTGCAGCACACCCGGTGAGAAGCCCTCCGCCACCACATCCGACACGGCGATCAGGCGTCGCGCGATCTCCATGCCTTTGGGATGACGGATATTGAGCGAGATGCCGCTCTTGCCCGAGTTCTTGTTGTTGAACTGCCCGCCCATATCGGGATCGGTGACGCCCTTGAGCGGCGCTGTCGCTGCCTCACGCGCTGCACGCCCGCCAACGGGCGACATGGCCGCGAGGCGCGTGTCGGGATTGTCCTTCCACTCGACCTTGATCACGTCCGCACCCAGCGCAGCGGCGAAGCGTGTACCGCCCGCCGAGGCAAGGAACCAGGAAAAGTCAAAGATCCGCACACCCTGTAGCGGAAACGGCTTGCCCTGCGGGGAGAGCCGCTGCGGTGCAGCGCTCCGTGGCCGGGCCGGCTGCGTCAACGGCTTGCGCGGCGCCAGCGCGCCAAGCACGGCCGCCGTATCCTCGCCCAGCAGCGGGGCGCGGCGGCCGGATTTCCACACCGTCCCGGTAGAGAGCCATCGGCTGACAGGATAATGATAGGTGCGCCCGTGTTCTGGATGCTCCACCTCGGCAAAGGTGCCGCGCGTCTGCCAATGCGCATCAAGCACGTTCTCGTGCGGCTTGCGCAGCGGCGACCACAGCAGCCCTGCCGCCTGTGCTTCCCGCCATGGCATCGTTTCGTAGCGGAACGACCGGATGAAGCGCTGCACGATCTCAAGCACATGAGACTTCGTCTCGTCGTCCGCGCCCGAGCCAGGAACGTTGCGCGCCTTGGTGTCGGCATCACCGCCCGGTGCTTGCAGGTCCGCCGCCATGCCGTAGCCGGATAGGAAGGGCACAAGGCTAGTCTGGTCGCGTACCGACACACCGGCGGCGATGTACCAGCGCCCATCCTTGGTATGGCCGATGCTCGGCACATGTGTAGGCTTTTCGATCGCGTGCCTGCAAGTCTGGCGGAATAGCGGGGCGCGCCGCATCACCCAGGACATCACATCGAGCTCGGTGTTCTTCGAGACTGCTTCGTGAATCGCCACGCATAGGTCCTGGCCTTCGCCCGTGTGCAGGCGATGGATCAACGCGGCAAGGATGCCGACAACCATCTGGTCGCCGGCGATGTGGTAGGCATGCCAAAGCTGCGGCGCGATAGGTGGCAGGTCGTAATGCTTGGACGGATCAGGATCATAGCCGCAATTCATCATGATCCCGCCCAGCGCCAGGTGGATCAGGTCCGATGCCTTGTGATCCTTCCAGGGCCCCTCATCGCCGAAGGGCGACATGCGCGCGGCGATCAGGCCGGGGAAGGCTGCCGCAATATCGCGCGTGGCGATACCCAAAGCAGATGCTGCCCTCCCCTCGCTCGCATCGAGGTAGATGTCGGCGGAGGCAAGAAGCTGGCGGAATTTCTGCTGACCGTCCGGCGCGTCAAGGTCGAGCACGACGGACCGCTTGCCCCGATTATAGCCCCAGAAATGCAGCGAACGCTCGGGGCCGGGTTCATCATCCAGGAAGGGTCCGATGGCGCGCGTGGAAGCGCCCTGCGGGGGTTCCACCTTGATGACCTCAGCGCCGAGGCCGGCGAGCGTCATGCCAACATATTCGGCTGTCTCATCGGCCAATTCCACAACACGCAGCCCCTCCAGCATGCCCGGCAGGTGCCCGGCCTTATCGCGCGTGAGGGGCAGGATGCTCGGCGCAGTCGTCATGCTGAAGTGTCCTTGCTGCGGGTCATGCGTGGCGGGGCGGTTGACCCCCGCACCACGAGTTCAAGTGGGAGTTCTTCGGGTATGGCGAAGTCATGCCCGCTGATACGGGCAAGGAGATAGTCTGCTGCCATGGCGCCGATCGTGTGCTTCGGCGAACGCAGGGTCGTCAGCGGCGGCTTCATGTGGGTCACGATCTCAAGATCACCGACGCCCACGATCGAAAGCTGCGCCGGCACACGGATAGCCTGCGCCTGCGCTTCCAGCAGTAGGCCGAGCGCTACGATGTCGTTATT
The DNA here is from genome assembly GCA_020252485.1 of Methylocystis sp. GTDB lineage: Bacteria > Pseudomonadota > Alphaproteobacteria > Rhizobiales > Beijerinckiaceae > JADCCX01. The sequence continues at coordinate 211 of JADCCX010000160.1, read as the reverse complement.
GGCGATCAGCGCTGTCGGCAACTCGCCCTTCCGCTGAAGCTCGCGGAAAGCCTCGCGCACCTTCGCGATGCGATACTCGGTCTGGACGATACGGTCTGCCGGCAGGGGAATGCGGTGGCGGCGCATCGCCGCGCGCAGGCCGGCGATGCGCGCCCGCACGCGATCATTGTGCTGGGTAAGCCCTGCCACCACCCCGATGTCGCGATGCCCT
>JADCCX010000016.1 GCA_020252485.1 Methylocystis sp. | reverse complement strand
GGCATGCTCGGCAGATCCCAACTGGCCGAGAACATCAGCGTCCTTCCGCCAGCAGGCAAAGCAGGGCAGCCGGACAGGATCGCCGGCGCGTCCTCTGGCAGACCGTAAAGGCGCAGCGCCTCCACCTCAATCTGCCCGTCAAAGCCAATGATGCCGATCTGCGCAAAGGCCACCTCGAGCCCAAAGCGCACCGTCTGGCGGCGGTTCAAGTCACTCTCCTGCATCACCGCCCCGGCCTGCCAGGATTTGGACGTTGGCGCCCATTGCAGCGTGGTGCCGGATGCCAGCGCATCGCCAGCAATATTCTCGCGCACAATGCCGGCACCATCAAAGCAGCGGAGACAAAGCCGCCCGCCATCGGCACCGCCCACCAGCCAATGCGCCAGCGCGAATTCCTTGGCGTGGGTGGTTTGCACTACAAAGCCAATACCTCGATTGGGGTTCAGCAGCAGGCCTCGTGCGGTCGGCGTGATGCCATTCAGCCCATTCCAGGAAAGTGCGGCCATGGTGGTCTCAGCTGTGGTGGAAGTGGCGATGATGCAGGCGCCCTCCACACCGATCTCCGTGCTGCTCTGCCAGAAAGCGGCGGCGCGGATATTTGGGATATGCGCCAGCAAGCGCGTGAGGCGCGATGTCGGTGCACGGTGGCGGTTGAATACGGCATTGCCGGCGCGGGTCGCACTTGGCGTGTAGTCAACGCCAATCGCATAGCTTTGCGCCCAGGCCACATCATATTCGCAGTCGGTCGCTGCCGCCGTGTGCCGCGCGGCAAAGGGGGAACAGCCCTCCATCCGCATGTTGCGCGCGATGATGGCTGTGCCATTTGTCTCGTTCAAAAAGGGAATGGCGATGTTGGGCTCTAACTGGCGCAGCTCGAAATTCGGCGCGTCAAAGACATGGCGGTTGTGATTGTTATAGGCATCCGCGGCGCCGCGCGAAAACCGTATGCCAAAACGGTCCAGCGCCGGGTTGATCCCCGTGCCGCAGGCGAAATGGCCACCGTAATAGCGGATGGACGTATTCCAGGCCGTCGCCGTCGCGGCATGCGCATCAATGCCATAGCGATTGTTCAGAATGCGCCCTAGCAGAAGCGTACTATCCTCGAAGCCCCGCCCATCGCCAAGGGTGCGCAGCCCGATGGTGAACCCGGACACCAAGCGCAGATCAATCAGCGAGGAATCCAGATTGCGCGCCAGGATCCCGATATCATCCTCACTCAGCCAGTTGGACTGGAACTGCCGCGTCACTTGCAGGCCGAGATAGAGCTTTTCGCCATTGCGCGTGGTGCCGCCATCGCCAAGCGTCAGCACGGTGGCGGGTGTATTGGTAGCGCCTGTGTATTGAATGACGCCCTGCATGATCAGCCCGCGCGCCCCGCCGCCAAGCACAACGCCAGCATCCACACGCCAGGTACCGGGTGGGATCACGGCGAATTTCCTGTCTGTCGCCGCGCGATCAAAACAGGCCTGGATGGCCGCGCGATCATTCGCCGCGCCATCACCAAGCCCGCCGAAATCAAAGGGCAGCACGGCTTCACGGTCGCGCAGATATTTCGCCAGATCAGTCTTCGAGATATTCTGCCCCAGCACCAGCAGATCATCGATGCGAGCGGCCATGGAAGTGACCCTAAATTGCGGTAGCGGTGACCGGCCCGATCAACGCGGAGACATTGCCCTCGGCTGAGACGGACCGCAGCCAATACCAACGGGCTTGCCCAGCGCTCAACCCGGTGCGGTCCCAGGGCAGCGCGGCGGGTTCGGTGACCAACTTCACCGCCTGGGAAAGATTGGCGCTGCTCGCCTCAAACACCTGCAAGCGCACTACCTCCGGCGGTAGGATCCCGGACAGACGCACACCACCCACAATGCCAAGCGCAGCCAGCGCGGTGACGCCACCGGGAATGGCAGCCTCCTGCCAGCCGGAAACCGCGCCACTGCGGGCCACGGCGCGGAGCCTGAACGCCGTCGGCTCGCTGGTGGCGATGGAGGCCGCAGTGGCACTCAGCGCCCCGCCATAGCCCTGCCACGCCGCCACAGAGGCCGGGCGGAATTCTAATACATAGCCTGAGAGATAGGCACTACCGACCGCTGCCCAGGAGATGGCCATTGTGGCAAAGCTGACGCTCGTTGTTGTCTCCACATTGATCGTCGCTGGTGCGGCAATCACGCCCGGATTGGGCAGCACCACCGATGGGCTATCGCCGGTCGCGCGTTCATCCACGGCCGGGTCCCAATCCCAAATCGCGGGATCCTCCTCCGCCAGCGTCAAATCCACGCCACCATCAGGCGCCAAACGCCAACCCGTCACCCGCGCCGGAAAGGGACCCAGCCGGTCGAGTGCCAACGTCACACTATCCCAGGGCCGCAACCGAAGCGCAGAAAGATTGGCCGGAAAGGCCACTTCGCGCTGACGGCGATTGCGTTCCAATTCGGCCTTCATGATGCGCTGCACGGTCGCGACAGAAGTCGTCAGCGGAAATTCCATGCTGCGGTAAATCGCCTCACCCCCATCCTCAGCGACGTAATTCGCGGCGAGCAATGGCGGTGCATCGGTTGGTTGCCAGTTCTTGGCCGGGTCCACATAGACCGCGCGCACGCCGTTAAAGAGATCCCGTCGCGGCCTGCTGCCCTGGATAGTGACATCACCGCGCAGCGCATTGGCATTGAGTGTGGTGACAGGCAGCGCCGGCCCGCCCGCATGGATAAAAAACCGCCCGCCCGAGACCACCAGCGCACCCGCCATGGCGGCCACCAGCTTGCGGGTGATGGCGATCTTGCCTTCGCCGAGTGAGGCCCGGCCATTGACGGTGTAGCGCTTTTCATAAACGCCGGCGCGCGTGCCGATCAGCTCGTCACAGATATTGGCGGCAGCGATCAAGGCTGGGATGTCGATATCATCCCAGGATGCCTTCCAGCCAAAGGGTGCGGTGAGATACCAGGCGAGGCAAAGCGCGGGATTGTCCGACCAGCCGGTGGTATTGGTGCGCGGGTCCAGAATGCTATTCGCGCCTTGCACGAGCGCTGCGATGTTTGGCGGGCCGGAGGGAAAGGCCTGGGCAGTGATTTTAAGGCGCACCGCGACATAGGCGCGCCCGCGGCCACGATGATTGGCGGTCCATTTGCCGGCGGTCTCGGCGATCAGGTTCCCATTGGCGGCTTGGTCCGCAGTGCCCAAATGGCGATCAATCCGCACCAAGCCGGAGAATTTCGCGTCCGTGGCCAGCGTGTCGCCCAACCAGACATCGCCAATGGATTGCACACGATGCGCGGCCAGCACGATGACAGTGTAGAAATAGCCATCGGCGCGGCCTTGATCATCGGTGGCCGAATGGATGAACACCATGGGCCCGCTGACCTTGATGCGGCCAAAGACGAGTTGATGTTCCGTCAGCGGTTGCCGAAACGATTGCGTGCGCCCTGCGCCGGGGGCGGTGGTATTATCGACTGCGCGGCTGGGAATAGCGGGGGATGAGGGCGGGCGTGAGGGAAAGACCGAACCGCCAACGCTGGTAATGGCAAAGGCAGTGCCGGCGCCAACCAAGGCACCGATGATGCCACCACCGACAGCGGCAGAGGCCACCGCGCCAGCGGCAACGGCAATGATCGGGATGGCGACGGGCATTCAGCCGATCCTCCAGGCTATTTCACATTCGGTGGTTGCTGCGGTGGTGAGGCCTTTTGGTCCGACGAAAGCCGCGCGCCCTGCTTCGACCACCACGCCAAGGCGCGGCGGATCACCGGCAAGGACGATATCGCCGGGACGCGCAAAGGCTGGTGCGATACGCTGAAAGCCAGCGCTATCGGCTGAGGCAGCAAGGCAGGGCAGGACCTTCACGCTCGGCTTGTTGCCAGTGACAGCCTCCACAGC
>JADCCX010000159.1 GCA_020252485.1 Methylocystis sp. | reverse complement strand
GGGCGGGCGCTGGCCGGGGCTTTGGCCCCCGGCGGGCCTGGGTTCAGCCCGGCACCGCGGCAGGGGCGATGGCCCCTGCCAGGATGCGCAAGGCGCGCGCAGGCGGAAGCGTTTCCCGCTTTTCGGTCAGGCAACCCATGCAACCGGCACCTTATCAACACCCTGTTTTGGCCGTTGGTACAAGCGCGTGCCCCAGGACGGATACATCCTGCCCCAAGCGGGCGTATCGCGCCGCGCCGATCCGGCGTTTGGCAGAGATTTCCGGTAGCGACATGACATCGCCCATCCCCGCCCGCCCGCACCGGCGCCTGGCAAGCAAGTATGGATATTTTGTCTAGACTTGACATTATGTCTATATTCACCAATCTGCCGGAGTGTTTGATTTGCATGGCCCCTTGCCGACGATAGCCAACGCGCTGGCGACGTTGTTTGCGCCGCATGTCGAGGCGGTCGTGCATGACCTGGGCACAAACCGGATTGTCCACATCGCCGGCAACTTCTCGCGGCGACGGGTCGGTGATCCGTCTCTTGGTGAGATTGGCGATCTGCACCCGTTCCAGTCCGACCTGATCGGGCCATATGCGAAGGCGAACCGGGACGGCCGTGCGTTGCGCTCGATCAGTGTCGTGCTGCGCGACGAGGCCGGTAGCCCTGCCTGGCTGCTGTGCATCAACCTGGATGTGTCCGCCATCGAAGGTGCCCGGGCGGCATTGGACGCGCTGTTGACGATGCCTGCCGCGGCCACGCTGCCGAAAGCCGAGGCGCTGTTTCCTTCCGACTGGCGCGAGGCGGTGAACGCTGCCGCACGCGACGTCCTGGCAGAACGGCAGGCAACGATCACCGGCCTCGATGCACAGGCGCAGACTGACTTGGTGGCTGCAATCGACGCCCGGGGTTTGTTCGCCGTTCGCGGCGCTGCCAGTTACGTCGCCGATCTGCTCAATTGCTCGCGCGCCACCCTGTACAAGCGTCTCGCCATCGCGCGGGCCAAAGGAGAAAACCCTGCATGATCGCACCCTTCGCTTCCATCAACGCCCCCGACATGATCGGTCCGGTCGCGCTGCCCGAATTCAGGCTGGAGACTTACCTTGGGCGCTGGGAGTTCTCGGCGCGCTACCACATGACGGCGTCCGACGCCGAGACGCTGTCGGTGCGCGAACTGCTGGCGCTCGGCGGCGATGCCGCGATCGAGGCGTTTCTCGACACACGCCTTTCATACACCGAACCATACGGTGCCCATGATCTGCGAACCTCGATCGCCTCGACCTACGACAGATGTCAGGCCGAAGATGTCTTGTGCTTCGCCGGTGCCGAGGAAGGCGTCTACTGTCTTTACCGGACGTTGCTGTCGGCCGACGATCATGCGATCGTGATAACGCCCAACTACCAGTCGGCCGAGACCGTACCGCTTTCGATCTGCGCCACCACCGGCGTTGCGCTAGACGAGGCGCAGGGCTGGACGCTGAACATCGACCAAGTTGCCGCAGCCATACGGCCCAACACGCGGGTCCTGTACATAAATTTCCCGCACAACCCGACGGGCAAGATCCTGGAGCGCGACCGATATGACGCGCTGGTGGAACTTTGCCGCCGCCACGGCATCTGGCTGTTCTCGGACGAGGTGTACCGGCTGATCGAGCGGGACCCCACGATGCGGCTGCCACAAACGGCGGACGTTTATGAGCGCGGGGTGTCGTTGAACGTGATGAGCAAGGCCTATGGCCTTCCCGGCTTGCGCGTTGGGTGGATCGCCTGCCGGGATCGCGACCTGCTTGAGCGCATGGTCCGCTTCAAACACTACCTTTCCATCTGCAACAGCGCGCCGTCCGAGCGACTGTCCCTTATAGCTCTGAAACACAGCGGGGCCGTGCTGGCCAGAACGCGGAAGGTGGCAAGCGACGGCTACGCCAAGGTGGCGGCGCTGCTGAAGGATTTCCCCGAACTGTTCGAAGCCTACGAGCCTGACGGCGGCGTGGTCATGTTCCCGCGCTATTTGGGTGCCGACGGCGTCGAGACCTTCTGCCGACGCATGGTCGAGCAAGCCGGTGTCGTGCTGCTGCCCTCTTCCATCTACGGCTCTGCGCTGAACCCGACCCCTGCGGACCGCTTCCGCATCGGTTACGGGCGCAGCAATCTTGATGAAGGTTTGGCGGCCATGCGCGCCTTTATCCAGCGCAACCGGGTGTGACCTGCCGGGGTGCCGGGATGGATGGGCCAAAAGGCTGACGACAGAAAGGCAGTGTTTACCGCATGAGGGTCATCAGCGACGCAGCGCTTGGCAGCATCGCTGCCCCCGAACGGATACTGGCCGCCGTGTGTTCGGGCTTCATCGCAGATGCTACGGGAAACCTGCGCCCCGTACTCTCCTCCCACCTCGCCTGCAACATCGGCAACCGGCGCGCAGGCGACTGCCACGTCAAGTGGGGGCATTTGGAACAGGCCGAGATGTTCGCCGTCAAGGTCGCGACCGGCTTCTGCGACAAACCGGGATCCGGCCTGCCGTCCGGCAACGGCCTCATGCCGCTGTTACCGGCGCGGACAGGCGCGCCCTTCGCATAGCCGACGCAGGGTCTGGAACACGCCGGCCAAACCCGTCGCCCCCGCGCAGGGACACCGCGACACAGGCCGGAAGCCTGCCGTCGGTGGTGGGCGCGGACCGCAATTGCAAGGGCCTTCAGGTCAGTCCGATGAAGACGGTCCCAGCCTCGACCTTGACCGGAAAGGTTTTGAGATTGACGCAAACAGGTGATCGCTTGGCTTCACCGGTGCGGTAATCGAACTGGCCATTGTGCTTGGGGCATTCGATCAGATGACCCATGACCAGACCATCGCACAGGTGCACATCCTCGTGCGTGCAGCGGCCCGCCGTGGCGTAGAAGCGGCCATCCGGCGCATGGTAGATGGCGTAAGTATCCCCGTCATGGTCAAAGCGGATCAGGTCTTCGGGATTGATGTCGTCGGTCGCGCAGGCGCGGATCCATTGCGGCATGTATCGTCTCCTTGCTTTGGCTACCTGTTCAGCGCGGCCTGAAAGGCAGCCAGTTCCTGCGGGGACATCTTCACCAGATGCTTGTCCTCGGGGTAGGCCGAAGAGGCCACATCGGCGATGAACTCGCGGAAGGCCGCGATGCGCTCGGACTGGAGACGGTCATATTCGGCGGCGAAGTTGCGGTAGACCTTGGAGTGGCGCGGCATGTGGCCGCGATTGGTACCAAGAATGTCTTCGGCAAACAGGTACTGCGCGTCACATCCCGGCCCTGCCCCCATCGACCACAGCAAAAGGCCCACCCGGCGACTGATCTCGCTGGCCACCTCGGTCGGGACCACCTCGATTTCCACGGCAAAAGCACCGGCAGCCTCATAGGCCCGCACCTCTTCCAGCAGCGCAAGGGCCCCCTGGGCGGTCTTGGCCACCGCCTTCATGCCGCCGGTCCATGTGGCGCGGCTTGGCACCAGCCCCACATGCCCGACAACCGGGATATGTTCGCGCGCGACATGTTCCACCGTGCCAAGCCCGCCCGAGCAGTAGACAGCATCAGCCCCCGCCAGCATCACCTTGCAGGCCCAGCGCAGATAATCGTCCCGGGTTCCAGCCTCCAGATGGGTCTGGCCCGTCATGGAAAACAGCGTCGGTGCCACTTCGCGGTAGCGCGGATGGGTGACCAGATCGGCAGGAACGGACACAATGTCGATCCCGGCCGCTTCGGCCGCCGCCGCCTCTTCCAGTGACATCACGCGCAGCATGGTCAGTTGCCCCTTGCCCTTGCGGGCGCGAAGGTCGGCGATGGTGGGCTTGATCCGGGTCATTGCTGCCTCCTCAGGTATTGGACCGGGCGATGTTCAGGGTATGGAACTCTTCCCGGTACGGCTTGGCAGAGGGGGGCAATGTCTTGCGAAGGTAGTATTCGGGGTCGGTCTTCTGGCGGCGCAGGGAAGCGAAGACTTCGCGGTACCCGTCCAGGATCGACAGGTTCGGCGGCGGCGGATCGGCCTTGATAACCTCGTGCAGGCGCGGCAGGG
>JADCCX010000158.1 GCA_020252485.1 Methylocystis sp. | reverse complement strand
AGCGACATCCAAAGTGGCCCAAGCACGGAACCACGGTAGCGGTTGCGCAGGTCAAGCCGTGCCAGCGCAAGCGCCAGCCGCCATTGGGATAGTCCATCTCTCAGATCGGCCAGCGCCCTTTCTGTGTGGCGGGGATTAGCGGCGTCGACGGACAAGATGTATTCTGGTCTGGGCATTGATGAAGCAGGCATGAAGGCTCGCTAGCATGTTCGCCAGCCTCCTACCACAGAGCTGGGAGCCTTCAACTACAGGCGGGTTTGGCCATGGGAATGCCCCCTATCGCCACCCCCAGGCGGAAGCCTTAGCACCCCTGGGACAACAGTATCTGGCAGCCAGCGTGCCAACGCCGGTTGAAACCTGACCCACTTCGTACCCTGGGATGGGGCTAGCTGCATCGCGGGGTGTTATCCTTCATTTCCCTTGCCCTTTGACCATGACGCCTGTGCGTCGTTTAGCCTTCAGTCGGACATTCTCGCCGCTGAAAAGCCAGATAGGCAGCCGGAACTGGGCGGGAGGTGTAGTAGAGCGTCCCCCGGCTGATGCCGAGCGCCTTGGCCTGTTTCGCCTGAGGGAGGGAAAGCTGACGGTCGATCATCGTTTTGCGCTCAGCAATCCCGCCTTGGTGAGCGCGCCTGCTAAAAAATCATTCGTGAGCGTCAACTCCCCTATCTTCGCGTGGAGCTCTTTCACGTAAACCGTTGGTGGCGTATCCGGTTTACCATCGCAGAAAACCCCGGCAGCCCCTTCGAGGAGCTGATCTCGCAAGGCCGTGATGACATTTGCGTGGACATCGAATTGCGCGGCCAGCTCGGCCAGCGTCGTCTCGCTCTTAACGGCGGCAAGCGCCACCTTTGCCTTGAAGGCCGCGCGGTGGTTCTGGCGGGGTCGTCGCGCCATGGTATCTCCTGTTCACGGCATCATGCCGCGGTCAGGCAGGAAATCCACTTATCCCGGCTGTCCAGATTGCCCGAGCCAGCTCTGTTCGACCCGGCGCCGACGTGGATGACATTGCGTCGGGCGGCGGCATCGATGGTATCCGATCCGCCCCTGGTTAAGCTCAGCCAATAAACCACAGCAGGTCGGGAAACTCGATCGGCGTCGGCAGGTCGGCCTGGGTCTTGCCGGACCACGTAACGATGGTGTCGGCGGTGCCATCGCCGTCCAGGTCGCCACGCATCGTCACGCCCTTGAAATCGCCAACCCCGTCGGAGGCCGCCCAGCTGATGCGCGACACGCCCGGCCGCCAGCCCCAGACCGAAAGCTGTTCGCCGGCTTCCCAGTCGGTGATCGTGGTCCAGGTGATGCCACCGCCGCGGCCGTCGGAGAAGAAGATATCCTGCCCCGCCCCACCGGAGAGGAAGTTCGAGCCCAGGCCGCCATCCACCACGTCATTGCCCGCACCCGCATTGGCCGCATCGTCGCCAGCGAAGAGATTCATGAAGTCGTTCTTGGTCGTGCCGCCAAAAACCTCGTTCGCGCTGGTGCCAAAAAGTTGGCGCTGCAACGAACTTACCGGCCCCGAATAGGCGGTGCCGAGGAGCATGAAGTTGTCGCCATTAGCGCTTTGCTTGAAGAGGCCCGCGAAGTTTTCGCCGAGCGCGACAGTGCCGTCCAGGGTCTGGATCGCTTCCACGCTAGAGACGGTGTCGACCGCCACGGCGTCACTCTCGAGATTGGACAGCGCCTCGACCAGGAAGCCGAGGGACACGCCTGCGGCGTTCAGCAGGTTCTTGATGATCAGTTGGCTCGGCGTGAGGGTCGACCAGACCGCCGTATCGAACCCTTCGCCGCCAATGATTTCGTCATTGCCGGAGCCGCCGTTCAGCAGATCATTGTCAGCACCGCCATCGAGGACGTCGTTCCCGCCGCCCGCATCGATTGAGTCGGCGCCGGCGAAGCCCTGGAATTCCTCGTCCAGGGCGCCTCCCGCCGTCGCCAGGAAATTGGCACCGGCCGGGTTGGTGGGAGGCGTAATCAGGAGCTTGATGCCGGTGGAGGTCGTTCCGGTGACGCCGAGTTCCGAAATCCACAGCGCGCTGTCGTACACGGAATCGCCAGTGTCTCCGACCGCAATCTTGATCGTATTCAGGCCGGCCTTGACAGGCGCGGTAATCGTCAGGACGTTGCTGACTCCGTCATATTCGATCGGCAAGGTGTTGGCCTGGTTGTTGATGAAGTTGCCCGTCAGGTTGCCCTGGATGACGCTCAGCGGCCGCTCGACGTTGCCTCCGAAATAGGCGTAGTTTTTGCCGTTCACGAAAACGGCCGCGATGTCCACATAGCTGGTATTTGAGTATTCGGGATATTCATCCGACCCGAAGACCACCTTGAAGCGGATGTTGCCGGCCTGCGCTGCATCGAGGGTGAAGCTTAGGCTTGCCACGTCGCTGGTTGCGCCCGCGCCGGTGAAGGCCTGCTTGGCGGCCGCCGTCAGGTCAGCATCCCCGGCCGTCCCGTTCCCGACGCCGTAGCTCGTGCTGGTATTCGTGAGCGGCGGGGTACCGTCGCCCGAGGTCAGCAGCGCCCCCGCGCCGAGATTGATCGCGCTGCCGATGCTCACCGCCTCGTAGGTCGACACTGCCGCCGCGATACCCGTCGTCGTCACGCTCGCGGGTAGGATGGTGAAGCCCGGGTTGGGCGCCAACAATGCCGAAAGAAGCTTGGCACCACGCTCGGCGTTCGTGCCGGTAACGGGAGCGTAGACGTTCCTGTTGGTCAGACTTTCGACGGTCGGGGTGATGAAGCTGCTGATGTAAGGTCCGACAACCACGTCGGCAGTCACGTCGCCGAACGACTTCCTGACTGGGTTAACGTCCGACGCGCCACCGGAGGCACCATAGGACGTCAGCGATGCGATTTTTCCGCCGACGAAGCCCGGCCCGCCGGAGTCGCCTGGCGCAGTGATCGTCTCGAGCGTCCCGAGGCCCAGATTCTTGACGTTGTATAGATTGCCGAGGGCGTCGTTTTGGGTGGTGCCGTTGTCGAAGTCGTATTGGACCAAGCTTTCCAGCGCACGATCATAGGTGTTCACCCCGGCTCGCTTGATGCCCGACGGCAGCGTATCGCCCGTAACCCCGTCCCCGGCGCGCCCATAACCGGATTTGAGGAAGGTCGTGCCTAGGAGCGAGCCGTTGAACAGCTCGTAGCTGCCCACATTTAGCGGAGCGAAGTCGGTGAGTTCGATGATGGCGATGTCATTTTTGGTGTAGGGTACCTCGCCGAACAGGCTGGCGACCAAGTTTAGAATCTTGTCTAGTAGGCCTGCCTTGTCCGGATCGTTGATGACGTAGGAGGGGTGCATCACGATCTTTTCGACCTGCGCGGTCACCGTGCGGGCCGGACTGGTCGCCGAGTCGAAAATATCGAACTGCACCGTTGTCCCGGCAGGCGTCTGCCCGTCCACCACATGCGCCGCGGTGAGGACGAATTTCTTATTGATCAGCGCACCGGATCCAGAACCGGCAGAAGAACTAATCTTAACGACGCCGTTCAGTTGCTGGGCGCTCATTCCCGCGAACGTACTGCCGGCGCTAACGACAACGGAGGCGGGGCTGACTGCCGGATTCCAGAGCATGAAAACATCCTCTCTTAAAGCGTTAGGTTACCGGATTCGTACTCGACCCTGTCTTCAAAAAAATGTAGTGCCCTTAATCATGTTCTATACAGTTAATAACCCCGATCTTAATTCGTCAAGCATTTTTTCCCGAGCTGCTGCTGGTTTGTAAGCATCCGCCGAGCGCCACTTTCCCTTTCTGGTGAAGCCTCTGTCACTTGTTCTTATGGACGATCTTAAGGTCGCTCATAAGTACGGGGGCACTGATGGGGCTTGAGATAGTTTCTGGTGTTGAGCGGCGCCGCCGTTGGTCTGTGGCTGATAAGCTCCGGATCGTGGCTGAGGCGTAAGCATCCGCTGAAGCCGCCTTGGCGTCTTCGACCGCATCTTTGCAGGGCTCGCGGGCCAGGCGGGCGCGCCTGACTGACTAATGATCGCCAGTACCCACCTCAAGGCCCACCGCACCGCCGCCAGCCTGCTCAAAAAGGGGCTGTTTCCCGCCGTATCGGGCGCACCAAGGGCGGTTTGAACTCTAAGCTCCACGCCATCTGTGATGGTCAGGGGCGGCCCCGCATCATGCTGCTTTCCTAACGGCAGATGAGCGACCACAAGGGCGCCGGCCTGGTGATCTCTGCCCTGTCGCCCGCGCGCGAATCACTGGCAGATCGGGGCGACGACAGTGACGGTTTCCGTGCGGCGCTGGCCGCCAGGGGCATCACCCCCTGCATCCCGCCGCGCAAGAACCGCAAGACCGTGATCGAATACAACAAGACCTTGCATCGCGAGCGCCTTCGCATCGAGAACACCTTGCGGCCGCCTAAAGGACTGGTGACGCATCGCAACCCGATACGACCGCTGTGCCCACACCCACTTCTCGGCCATGTGCATCGCAGCTACCGTCATCTTCTGGTTGGAAGAATGAGTCCTGAACCTAGCTGTCAAATAGCGCGAAGATGGCGTTCCTTGGTTTAATTGGAAGAATGCTTTCATGCGGGGCTTCGCCAAACTCCGTTTGGGCAGCGCTGACGCGAGCGGCTTCGTTTCTTAGTCCGACAAAACATTTTCATTTCGTAAAAGTCACGGGACGGCGCGGCCGAACTGCAAGAATTCTGCTGCACTCGGGAGCAGTCCCTTCGACAGCAAAGTATCGGGCCACATACCGTTTTAGCCGGGATGCGCTGACTTGGTCCGCATCGCAACCGCTTGATTAAGAGTGGTTTTTCGCGAACAAGAAAGGGCTTTCTAACTCACTGATTTAACTGGTGTCCCCGGCGAGATTCGAACTCACGGCCCCCAGATTAGGAATCTGGTGCTCTATCCTGCTGAGCTACGAGGACATCCCTTGCATCAATACCGCAAATCACAGCCCCAGGAAACGCCAAACCGCCTCACCGCCGCCGGAATCGCTCCACCGCGCTCACCAAGGCTGTCCGCAGCCCGGGTTCCAGCGCGGAATGGCCGGCATCGGGGATCACGGTAAGCTTTGCAGTGGGCCAGGCAGCGGCCAATTCAAAGGCGCTGGTCGCGGGGCAGACCATGTCGTAGCGGCCTTGCATAATCTCCGCCTCAATCCCGGCCAGGCGGTCCATGCGGCCAAGCAATCCTTCCGGCGGCAGGAAAAGATCATGGGCGAAGTAATGCGCCTCAATCCGCGCCAGCCCCAGCGCAGTGCGGTCCTGTGCGAAGCTCGCGACCGTTTCGGGTGAGGGCAGCAGGGTGGAACACGACCCCTCATATTGGCTCCAGGCGCGTGCGGCGGGCAGGTGCACGGCGGGATCGGGGTCACATAGCCGGCGCAGATAGGCGCCCAGCAGGTCGCCGCGTTCTTCTGCCGGCAAATGTTCGCTGAAGGCAGCCCAGGCATCAGGGAAGACGCGGCGGAGCCCATCGAGGAACCAGCTTACTTCGTCGCGCCGGCCCAAAAACACGCCGCGCAATACGCAGCCCAATACGCGGTTCGGGTGTTCCTGCGCGTAAGCCAAGGCGAGGGTTGATCCCCAGGAACCGCCAAACAATAACCAATTTTCAATGCCAAGGAATTGCCGCAGCACTTCAATATCGCGCACCAGATGCGGCGTGGTATTTTCGCGCAATTCCCCAAGTGGGCGGGACCGCCCCGCGCCGCGCTGATCGAAAATAATCACGCGCCAATGATGCGGGTCAAAGAAGCGCCGATGCACCGCGCCGGCACCGGCGCCAGGGCCACCATGCAGGAACAGCACCGGCTGCCCGCGCGGATTGCCCACCTGTTCCCAATACATGACATGCCCAGCCGAAAGCGGCAGGAAGCCGGTTTCATAGGGGGCGATGTCGGGGAAAAGGTCTCCGCGTGGCATGGGGTCAGATGTGCCCAAGCGCGCGGCGAAGCGCAATGGTTTTCAACGCATCAGCCCTTCAGAAAACGAGCGATGAAAAACCCATCCATGCCGCCGCGCGCGGCCCAATAATCCGGGCGGGTGCGCACGGCGCCTGATGGGAGGATCGCCTCGGGAAGTCCCGGTACTTCCTCAGCGCGGATCGGATCAAGTCGAAGGCCAAGGGCTGCGGCTTCGCGCAAATGCGCTTCCCCTTCCTCGGCTTGCAAGGAACAGGTGGCGAGGACCAACCGCCCACCCGGCGCCAGCATTCCCGCAGCGGCCTGCAACAGGCGCGATTGCAGCGCGGCGGCGGTCGCGACATCACGCGCGCGCTTCAGCCAGGCCACATCCGGATGGCGGCGGATGGTGCCGGTTGCGGTGCAGGGCGCATCCAGCAGAATGGCGTCAAAGAGGGCGGCTGGGCGGAACTGCGCGGCATCGGCGGTGATGATCTCTGCTTGCAGCTGCAACCGCACGAGGTTTTCGCGCAACCGTTCCGCGCGCTTGGCATCACGCTCCACCGCCGTGACTTTGGCGCCCGCCGCCGCAAGCTGCGCCGT
>JADCCX010000157.1 GCA_020252485.1 Methylocystis sp. | reverse complement strand
TGCCCGATCAACATGCGTGAGCCGCCCGACGCCGGAAACACCGGATTGACGATGCAGCCCGGCGGCGCGGTGACGGTGATGGCGCGGAAGGCGCCTTCGTTATTCGGCAGATGCGGCTCGGTGCAGACCTTCACGCCATACATACACATAGCATAAGTGTAGCACATGGCGCAGTTGATCGCCCTGTCCACCTGCGCGTCCGTGCCGGCGAAATCCATGGTGATCTCGTCACCGCGAATCGTCAGCGCCATGCGCAGTGTGATGGGCGTGCCGAGAATCCCATCGGTCTGCAACGCGCTGTGATAGGTGCCATCGGGCAGCGCGCGGATGGCTGAGCGCATCGCCGCCTCGCAGCGGCCCTGGATCTCGCGCGCCAGGTCGGTCAGGTCGTGCAGGCCATGGCCGCGCATGAGGTGCAGAAGCCGCTCCTCCATCACATCGAGCGCCACGACCTGCGCCCAGAGGTCGCCCAACGTCTGGTCGGGCGTGCGGACATTCTGCCGCAGGATCGCGACTAACGTCGCATCCGCCTCGCCGCGCCGCATCAGCTTCAACGGCGGGATCTGCAGCCCTTCCTCGAACACTTCCCGCGGTTCGGGGCTGCGGATCTTACCGCCGATATCGGGCGCATGCGCGGTCGACGCACTGAAGGCCACCAGCCGGCCATCCAGGAAAATGGGCTTGGCCACGGTGATGTCGGGCAGATGGCCCGTACCCATCCAGAGGTCGTTCGTCACCAGCACATCACCCGGCTCCAGCGTGTGCTCCGGGAAGAAGCGCAGGAAATGCTTCACCGTGGCCGGCAGCGTGCCGATAAAGGAGGGGATGCTCTCCGTCGCCTGCACCAGACTCTCGCCCCGCGCATCGGTGACGATGCAGGAGAAGTCGTAGCTCTCGCGCACCAGGGTGGAGAAACTGGTGCGGACCAGGGCCGCCGCCGCCTCATCCACCAGCGAGATCAGCCGCCGCCAAAGAAGTTCCAGTTCGATCGCGTCGAAGATACGGCTCATGCGGGGTCGGTCTCCGCGAGGATGGTGCCATCGGGCAAGACGCGCGCGCGGGCGCCGGGGCCGATGACGAAGGTGCTCTCATTTTCTTCGAAGACGGCGGGGCCGTTCACACTGTCCCCCGGCTCCAGCGCATAGCGGTCATAGACCGCGGCCTCGCTCGCCACGCCGTCGAACACCACGCGGCGATGGCCCTTCAGGGCGTTCCCGCGCGCATGGCGAGGCAAATCGAGCCGCCCGCCGGCGCCGGGCATAGGCGCTGAGAGCGAAAGCCGCAGCGCCACGAACTCGATCGCCGCGCCTGGTGGCGTGCGCGCGAAAAGCCGCCGATAGGCGGCCTCGAATTGCGTCCGCAGTGCCTCGGGCGTGAGATCCTCCGGCAGAGGCACGGTGAGTTCGCTGCCCTGGCCGACATAGCGCATATCGGCCTGGCGAATGGCGCTCAGCGCGGCCATCTCGGCGCCGGTTGCCGCCAGCACGGCCCGGCCCTCGGCTTCTAGCGTGGCCAGGATGGCCAGGATTTCTCCGGTATCGGCACGGGCCAGCGGGGCTGCGTGATGCGCGACGCGATCGACCCGCGCGGGTGCCATGAGCATGCCGAAGGTGCTGCCCGCGCCGGCGCCGGGCGGGCAGGCCACGCGGCCAATCCCCAGGCGCTGCGCGACCGACCAGGCATGCACCGGCCCGGCCCCGCCCGTGGCGAGCAGCGCGTAATCCTGCGGCACGCGCCCGCGTTCGGCGATGGCGACGCGCGCTGCGCCGGCCATGTTTTCATTCACCACATCATGCACGCCGCCCGCTGCGCGCTCCGCCGCAACCCCAAGCCGGGCAGCCAGTCTTGCAAGGGCCGCGCGGGAGAGTTCCGGATCAATCCGCATCTCGCCGCCCAGGAAGAAGCCGGCATCAAGATGGCCCAGTGCCAGATCCGCATCGGTGACGGTGGGTTCGCTCCCGCCACGCCCATAGCAGGCGGGGCCGGGCGCCGCCCCGGCACTCTCCGGTCCGACGGCCAGTGTGCCCAGGCCGCTGTCGCGTGCGATGCTGCCGCCGCCCGCACCGATCTCGATGAGTTCCACCGTGGCGATCTGCATGGGAAGTCCGCTGCCGCGCAGGAAGCGCTTTTCGCGCGCGGCCTCAAACCCCCAGGCGACCAGCGGCGCGCCATCATCCACCAACGCGAGCTTTGCCGTGGTGCCCCCCATGTCAAAGGCCAGCACTCGATCCAGCCCGGCTTGGCGGCCAAACCAAGCGCCCGCCAGCGCGCCCGCGGCGGGGCCAGATTCCAGCAATTGTACGGGCGCGCGCCGCGCTTCCTCCACATGGGTCAACCCGCCATTGGAGAGCATGAGGAAAAACCCACCCGGGATGCCTTCCTCGCGCAGCGCCTGCTCCATCCGCGCAAGGTAGCGCTCGGCCAATGGGCGCACATAGGCATTGGCGGTAGTGGTGCTCGCGCGGGAATACTCCCGGATTTCTGGTGCAATATCGGAGGAGAGCGAGATGGAAATGCCCGGGAAGCGCTGCGCCACGGCCGCACCCAGCGCGCGTTCATGCGCGGAGTTCACATGGGCGTGCAGGAAGACGATGGCCAGGCTCTCCACCCCCTCGGCCACAAGCGCTGCGACCTCCGCGATTGCGGCGTCGAGTTCGAGCGCGACCTCAATTGTTCCATCCGGGGCCAGGCGCTCGCGTGCCTCGCGTCGCCAGGGGCGCGGCACCAGCGGCTTCGGCATGGTGAGGAAGATGTCATAGAGCTCGTATTTCCGCTCTCGCCCGATCTCCAGCACGTCGCGGAAGCCCGCGGTGGTGATCAGGCCGGTGCGGGCGCCCTTGCGCTCGATCAGCGCATTGGTGAAGAGCGTGGTGGCGTGCACCACGCGCCCAACCTCGCCCGCCGCGCGGTCAGCGCGCTTGAGCACCTCCCGCGCGCCGATCAGCGCGCCGCGGGCCGGATCATCCGGTGTGGTGCTTTCCTTGAAGATGGTGGCACGCCCCGTCACGGGGTCATGCAGGACGATGTCGGTGAAGGTGCCACCGATATCAATGCCGAGGGAAAGTGCCATTAAACCTCAATCCGCGCGGATGCCGCTCGCATGCGCGACACGGGCCCAGCGCTCGCGGTCACGCCGGATGCGTGCGGCGAAATCGGCGCCCACTTCGTTGATGGGTTGCAGGCCGCGCGCGGTGAGGGCCAGCTGTGTCGCTGGGTCGGCCATGGCTTCGGTGAACATCCGGCCAATATGCGTGACGAGTTCGGCGGGCATGCCCGCCGGGCCCACTAAGCCGAACCAGTTGCTCAGGTCGAGCGCCGGAAAGTCGCGCGTCAGCAGCGGCATCTCGGGCGCCAGCGGCGTTGGCGTGGCGGCGGCGAGAGCGAGGCCACGCACCTGCCCACCACGGATCAGTTCCACCACTTCCGCGATATTGGCAAACATCAGGTTGATGCGCCCGGCCGCGACATCCGCGACAGCCGGGGCGCCGCCGCGATAAGCCACATGGATCAGCCGCAGCCCGGCCTCCGCCGCGAAATACTCGGCGGCGAGCTGGTTGGTGGAGCCATTGCCGGTGCTGGCATAGCTGAAGGTGCCTGGGGTGGCGCGGGCGCGGGCCACGAGTTCCGCCACGCTGCGATCCGGCGCGCCGCCGGGCACGATGAGTGCCATGGGCGTGCCCGTCAGGTTGCAGACCGGCGTCAATTCGCGCTCCAGATCCAGCGGGATTTGCGAGCCCGGCACGGCGGGCGCCACGCTCATATTGCCCATGATGGCGGTGGCCAGCGTGGTGCCATCCGGCGCGGCGCGCGCCGCCGCCTGCATCGCGAGGTAGCCCACCGCGCCGCTGCGCGTCTCGGGGATGATCTGCGGGCCGCCGCGCCGCGCAACGGCCTCGCCCGCGATGCGCACGGAGATATCGGCCGCCCCGCCCGGCGCGAAGCCGACCAGGATGCGGATGGGCGCGCGGGTCTGCGCCCATGCAGGCGCAGCGAGAAAGGGTGTTGCGAGTAACAGGCGGCGATGCATGGTCATTCCTCCGTTAAGCGTGGCGCGCGCTTTTCCGCCCGCGTCTCTGGCTGCGCGGCCACCTCAGCCAGCAGGCCGGGCAGGGATTGCCACATGCTGGCGGTGATGGCGTTCATGCGGCGCAGATGGTCGAAGGTGAGATGCGCGATACCATCCACGATGGCCAACGTCACGCGCGCCTCGCTCATGCGCCGAGGTCCACAACGAGGTTCCCGCAGGCCTCCAGCACGGCGGTAGCGCCGGGCGGCAGCAGCAGGGTGGACATGCCATCTTCCACCACGGCGGGGCCCGCAATGCGCTGGCCCGCGCCCAGATCGCCGCGCCGGAAGGCGGGCACGCTCTGAATCGCCTCGCCAAAGCGCATGGCGCGATGCGCATGCGGCGCGGTCAGCCCGGTTGCAGGGATTTCGGGATCCAGGCGGCCCTCGCCCGTCGCGGCGGTGGCGGCGACGCGGATATTCATGACTTCTACGGTGGCGACCGGCGGCACGCCGGCGAAGACGGAACGATAAGCCGCCTCGAACTCCGCCCGGATGGCCGCGATGCTGCCCGCGCCATAGGGGCCGGCGGGC
>JADCCX010000156.1 GCA_020252485.1 Methylocystis sp. | reverse complement strand
CTTCTTCGACATGGACGGCGACGGCTTCGCCGAGAAGACGGCCTGGGTGGATGCCGATGACGGCCTGCTGGCCATGGACCGCGACGGCGACGGGCGGATCAATGATTCCGGCGAATTGTTCGGCGGGCCGGGGCGGGCGGGCTTCCAGGTGCTCGCCCTGCTCGATGGCAACCGCGACGGCAAGATCGATGCGCAGGATGCCGAGTTCGAGCGCCTGCGCGTGTGGCGCGACCTTGATCAGGACGGCGTCTCCGACGAGGGCGAATTGTTCAGCCTGGCGGCGCTCGGCATCACGTCGATCGACGTCATCGGCACTCCGCTGGGCGTCACCACGCCCGCCGGCGTCACGCTGCGCGAGCAGGCGGGGTTCACCCGCGCGGACGGCACAACGGGCAAGATTTTCGAGGGGCTGTTCCAGACCGATCTGGTCGAGACCGTGTTCAACGGCGACAGGGGCGTGGCGGGCTTCGCGGCCAGGGCGGCCGATGGCGCGGCCTTCAACATCAAGGGCTATGGCCGGCTCACCGATCTGGCGGTGACGCTGTCCAATGATCTCGACGCCAATGCCAGCGTGCGGGCGGTGGCCGATGCGATGGTGACGCCGGATCTGCAGGTGCTGCGCCGGCAGGCGGCCGTGGTGATGGGCGACTGGGCGGAGGCGCTGGCGAACACGCGTGAGCTGACGGCGGTGCGCGTGCTGCCGGGCGGAGAGACGCTCGCGGATTATGCGATCTACAAGGAAGATGCGCAGGGCGGCTATTACCAGCTGAAAAGCGGCCAGCCCCTGCTGAATGCGGCGGGACAGGCGGTCGCGCGCCCGCAGCTGACGGATTTCTTCAACCGCGCCGCGGAGGCCGACGGCAGCCAATGGCGGCTCGAACAGATGTTCTCGCCCAGCGACCGCGCCGCCGCGGTCAACCGGGCCGAAGTTCCCTACCTCGTGGAGGTGATCAACGGGCGCGCGCTCGTCAAGGATTTCGGGATCAAGATCACGGATGCCGGCGGGAGCTACTGGCAGCGCGCCAGCGGCGAGGCGGTGGTGGATGCGCAGGGTCAGACAATCGCCCGTCCCACGCTGGCCGACCTGCGCGCCTTTGCCATGGATGCTGGCGAACATTGGCGCATGGAGGAGATCGGCTTCAACAGCTTCAGGGCGCTGCCTTTCGACAAGGTCGCGGTCTATCTGATCGACGGCATCGTCACGCAATATTCGGTTTATGTCGAGGATGCGCAGGGCGGCTTCTACGTCTGGTCGACCAATCTCGACCGGGCGCTGGAGCAGCAGCACAACAGCGGCCTCGCCTCATCCTTCGGCCTGCGCAACTACGCCATCGACTTCAACACTTTGCCCGAGGTGAATGCCACGGACGACAGCGCCTACCGCGTCGAACTGATGACGATCGGTCAGTTCCGCTTTGCCTCGTCGCTCTACAGCATCGATTTCCGGCCGGAAATCCTGCATGCGGCGGTCAACGCATCAACCGGGATGCTGCAGTATAACAGCGGCGGCTTGAACGGCGGCGTCGGCCCGAATGCCGATGGCAGCTACGCCAGCGTCGTGACGCCGACGCTCGGGCTTTTCGGCAATCTGATGGAGCAGTATCTCCATATGAGCCGCGCCGTCGCCGTCCGGCTGGCGGCGGATGGCGGTCTCGCCTCCTCTTTCGCCGGCGTGCAATACGACGCGGAGCAGGACGCCTTCATCCCGGTTGGCGGCCGCGAACTGGCGCCGATGTTCCAGGCGATCTTCGAGCGGGCGCCGGATGGCGCCGCGGCTGCGGTCAGATATCTATCGGATTGGGCCGACATCCTGGATCGGGTCTATCCCGATTATCGCCCCAGAGCCGAGGAGGATATCTCCAAGGAAGCCATCTTCCAGATGATCGTGGCGGGCTATGAAAACGCCGCGCTCACCAATGCGCCCGATGTGACGCTGGTGAAGGCGGCCTCGCTGCTGAAGATCGACGAGGCGCGGATCATCACGCATGCGGCCGCAGATTCGTTGGTCAATGGCACCGCCCGGGGCGACATCTTCTATATCTCCGGCGGTGATCAGACGATCAAGGGCGGCCTTGGCAGCGACACCTATGTCGTGGGCAGGAACTTCGGACATGATGTCATCGAGGATTTTGAAGGCCCGCTCGGAGTGGACGGCCTTGACGTGCTGCGGTTTGCGCATGTGCGCTCGGACCAGGTCTACGCCTACAAGGACGGCATCGATCTCGTCATTGAGGTGATCGGCACCAATGATGTTTTGACTGTCAAGTCCCAGTTTGAGGGGGATTATTACGACCTCCTCTTCGGGTCTCAGATCACAGACAATACCGAGATGGTGAACATCGTCTTCGCCGACGGCGTGGTCTGGAATGCGCTTGATATCGCCAACGCCACGAACCATCCGCAGCCCACCAATGATGTGGTGATCGGGACGGGCACGCTGGATATCCTCGAAGGCGGAGCCGGCAATGATATCCTGCGCGGCGGACGCGACGGCGACATCTATATCTACAAAACCGGCAGCGGCGTCGACCGGATCGAGGACAACAACGACAGTTACTTTGGCCGCCACAAGAACGTCCTCGATATCGTCGCCTTTGGCAGCGGAATCTCGATCGAGAACATCCGCTTCGAGCGTATCGGCACATCGAAAGACCTGTCCCTCGTCATGCTCGACAATGAGGGCCAGGCAACGGGCGACCGGCTGGAGGTCAAGAATCAATTCAATGTCCTTCTCATCGATTTCTTTTTCGTGCTGACCCTATGGGCCGATCGCATCGAGCGGTTTGTCTTTGCGGACAACAGTTTCCTCAGCGAAGCCGATGTCATGCGGAAGGTGGTCGAGCAGGCCAAGACGGCCGGCAATGACGCGATCATCGGGTTTTTCTTCGAAGATTCGATCGATGGCGGGGCCGGCAATGATTACCTCTCCGGCGGTGATCTTGACGACACCTATGTTTTTGGCCGGGGCTACGGGCACGACGTTATCGAGGACAATCTCGAGAATTTCACCAGGTCGAGCTACGATACCGTGGTATTCAAGGACGGTCTGCGGCCTGAGGATTTTGACTTCATCCGTGTTGGCGATTCCGCGACGATCACAATGCAGCTCAGGGGTACTGACGATGTCCTGACGCTCACGAACCAGTTCCTGCTGACATCGACCCTGTTTGGCGATTACTACTTCGACGGCGTGGATCAGCTGAGCTTTGGCGACGGTACCGAATGGGATCTGGATGCGTTTGGACAATATTTGATCAATCAGAACCGGACAGGTGGCAACGATACGATCTACGGCTTTGACAAGAGCGACACGCTGGATGGCGGCGCGGGCAACGACCGGCTTGAGGGCGGCGTTTACAGCGACACTTACATTTTCAAGGCCGGTTACGGCCATGATGTGATTTTCGACAGCGCAGCGAAGCGTGCTGGAGAGTTCCTCGCGGCAGGTTCTTTTGATACGCTGATCATGGACGGCATTGCCTTTGAGGACGTGACGATCAGCCGCTTCAAGGACAATTTGATATTCACGCTCAAATCATCAGGCGAGAGCGTTACGCTTGAGAACCAGTATAACCGATATTCTAATGAAACCATCGAACGCCTCATCTTTGAAGATCAGACCATCCCGGCGACGGACCTTTTCCCGGAAGACGTTCCACTGGTTGGTACCGCCGCGAGCGAAACACTTTGGGGAACCAACTACGGTGAAGTTATCGACGGCCGGGCTGGCGACGATACGCTGATTGGCTATAGCGGGGGTGATACCTACAAATTCGATGTGGGTTATGGCCGCGATGTCATCTTTGATCGGATCGAGCGTGCGGACTGGACGGGTGACGACACTATTCTGTTCGGCGCCGATATAACGATTGCCAACATCCGGTTCGCCAAGAGCGGCAATGATCTGCTGATCACGATTGCGGGACACACGGATTCGCTGTTGATCCAGCGACAGTTCGATACCGCCGGGATGGGGGTCGAATGGTTCCAGTTCAACGATGGAACCCGCTGGAGCATCCGCGATGTCGAGGCGCTGCCGGCGATCGCGCTGGGTGGGCGTGGTGATGACAACGTCACCGGACTTCTGACTGCGGTGAACGTGCTGGATGGCCGCCAGGGCGATGACACGTTGTCGGGAGGGAATCTTGGCGACACTTACGTGTTCGATGCGGGATATGACATCGACACTGTTGTGGAGGTCCTGGATAGCAGGGCGAATGGGGGCGCGATTGACAAGGTTGTCTTCGGCGAACTGATCACGCCGGAAAACCTGATCGTTCGCCGGTCTGGAACCGATCTTGTGATCGGCGTCGCGGGTACAGAAGACCAGCTGCGCATTGTGGAAGGGTTGTCTGTTCGCCAGATCGAGCAGTTCCAGTTCAACAATGGCACGGTCTGGACCATGGCGGATATCCGGGATGCTCTGATCAAGCCGACATCAGGTGATGATATCCTGATCGGCTACGACAACGTCAATGACACGCTGGACGGCGGTCAGGGGTCCGATCAGCTTGAGGGAGGTTTGGGCAACGACACCTACCGCTTCAATCTCGGATCAGGGGCGGATTCGATCCTCGATGCGGGGGGGGCGGCGGACAAGATCATTTTTGGGGCCTACATCACGGCCCAGATGCTGGAATTCCGTGCAGATGGCGACAATCTGGTCATCCGTATCAAGGGATATGATGACTCACTTGTGATCATCGACATGCTGTCCACGGGCCCGGCCGCGCGGCAGATCGAGACGTTGGCGTTCGCTGACGGATCCGCATTGACGCTGGATATGATCCGCCAGCGGCTCATCGATCAGCAGGTCTCGAGCAGCGACGACATTGTTACGGGCTATAGCGACCGGTCGGATATATTGACTGGCGGCGCTGGCTATGACCGGCTGAATGGACTTTACGGTGACGATGTCTACGAGTTTCGTGCTGGTGACGGTTTTGACATCATCGACGAAACCAACGGCTCGGGCTTTGACCGTGTTGAGGTCAAGGATTACCGCTCTTCAGATGCGGTCGTGCGCCGTGTTCACCCCGAGCAGAACGATCTCGTCATCAGCTTCACCGGGACCGCTGACCAGATCCTGATCAAAGATGGTCTGGTCTCGGAGTATTACTCCCGGATCGAACAGATCGCCTTTGCTGACCGTGCGGTCTGGACGATCGCTGATCTGCGCGCGCGCGTTCTTTCGGCCAGCGCCACATCCGGTAACGACGTGATCCAGGGCTTTGACGGCGATGAGACGCTGCAAGGCGGACGGGGCGATGACGACCTGAACGGCCAGTCGGGCTCGGACACCTACGTGTTCACCCGCAATGATGGCCGGGATACGGTCAATGATACGGGCTATGCGGACTCTGACACGTTGAAGATCCTGGGATATGCCCCGGGCGATGTCCGGGTTGTTCGGCCCTTGGCGGATCGTTCCGATCTGCAGCTGTTCTTTGAGGGAACCTCGGACACGATTTTGCTCAAGAATCAGGTATCCCCCGACGCGGGTCTGGGTCTTGAGCGCATTACGTTCAGTGACGGCACAATTTGGCTGCGCGCGGATATCATAGCGCGGCTGACGCAGGGCGGCGGTGATGCCGGCGAGGAGATCGTCGGTTCCAACAGCGCCGATACCCTGATTGGGCGGGGCGGCGACGACACGCTCAAGGGAGCGCGCGGCAGTGATACCTACGTGTTCCTTCGCGGAGACGGTCGCGATGTGCTGGACGATGAATACTACAGCTTTGACGGGCCGGATCGGCTGGAGCTGCGGGATTATCAGCTTTCGGAAGCGATTTTCACGCAAGCAGGCAATGACCTCGTTATCTCATTCAACGGAACACAGGACGAAATCCGTCTCGTCAATGGCCTGGCTGGGACCGGAGATACGAATGAACTGGGTATCGAGCAGATCGTCTTTGCTGGCGGAGCCATACTGAACCGGAGCGATATCAAGGTCCGGTTGCTGACTGCGGCTGCGACCACAGGCAACGATGGCATCAGAGGCTTTGCCGGACCCGACACCCTTCGGGGTGGGCTTGGCGACGATACACTGAACGGTGATGAAGGCGCGGACACCTATATCTTCACCCGAGGCGACGGGCGCGACGTCATTGACGATGAAGGATACTGGTACTGGCAAACTGATAGCTTGCGTCTGCAGGGCTACCTGCCGTCGGAGCTTCGCCTGTCGCGGATCAACGATGATCTGATTGTGCGTTTCGCGGGGACGACGGACGAACTGCGGCTGGTCAATGCGTTGTCCGGCACGGCCAGCCAAGGTCAGTATGGGGTCGAGGAGATCGTCTTCGACGACGGAACCATTTGGAACCGGGACGCGCTGAAGGCGCTGGTCATCGCTTCACCTGCCACATCGGGCGATGATAGGATTTTTGGAAGTTCAGCAGCCGAAACGCTGGCCGGCGGACGGGGCGACGACATCCTGAAGGCCGGCGACGGAAGCGACACCTATGTCTTCAGCCGCGGAGACGGGAGCGATATCATTGACGAGGAGGGGAATGCGAACGGGCAGAATGATGTGCTGCTACTGCAGGGCTACCTGCCATCGGAGCTTCGCCTGTCGCGGATCAACGATGATCTGATTGTGCGCTTCGTCGGCACGACGGACGAACTGCGGCTGATCAATGGGCTGTCGGGGACCACAAATACGAATGAGTATGGCGTCGAGCAGATTGTCTTCGACGACGGAACAATTTGGAACCGGGACGCCCTGAAGGCGCAGGTGCTGTCGGCATCGCAGACCTCGGGCAATGATGTCATCACGGGTTTCGCTGGCGATCAGACACTGACGGGTGGATGGGGTAACGACACTCTCGCGGGACTTTCCGGCAATGATACCTACATCTTTGCGCGCGGCGATGGCCGTGACGTCATTTCCGAGAACAGCTTCTACGATACCGATCAACTCAAGATCCAGGGCTATTTGCCGAATGAACTTCGTCTTTCACGCATTAATGATGATTTAATCGTTCGTTTCATCGGCACGACGGACGAACTGCGGCTGATCAATGCACTGTCGGGATCAACAAACGCGGATGAACAAGGTGTTGATCTGATCGCCTTCGACGACGGAACAATTTGGAACCGGGACGCCCTGAAGGCGCAGGTGCTGTCGGCATCGCAGACCTCGGGCAATGATGTGATCACGGGCCTCGATGGCGATCAGACACTGACGGGTGGACTGGGCAACGACACTCTCTCGGGACTTTACGGCAATGACACCTACATTTTTGCACGCGGCGATGGCCGTGACGTCATTGACGATTACGGCTATTCCAGCGCAGATCAACTTCGGATCCAAGGCTACCTGCCGTCGCAGCTTCGCCTGTCGCGGATCAACGAAGATTTGATTGTGCGCTTCGTCGACACGACGGACGAACTGCGGCTGATCAATTCACTGTCGGGATCAACAAACGCGGATGAACAAGGTGTTGAACTGATCGCCTTCGACGACGGAACCATTTGGAACCGGGACGCGCTGAAGGCGCAGGTGCTGTTGCAATCAGGCATTGCAGGCAACGACTCGCTTACTGGTACACCAGATGATGAGACACTGATTGGCGGACTCGGTGACGATACTTTGTCTGGGCAGGGTGGGAATGACACCTATGTATTTGCCCGAGGTGATGGTCGCGATGTTATCGATGTGAGTGGCTATTCTGATTTTAGCACCAATCAAATTAAGATCGGGGAATATTTACCCTCTGACCTAGTTTTATCACAATATAATAATAATATCATCATCGACTTTAAGGGAACAGGCGATAGAATAACCATTATCTATTCGGAGGAGAGTTTTTATTTCAATGCGATCCCGCAGATTGTGTTCGACAACGGCACGATCTGGACTGCCGCCGATTTAGCCCAGCGCGTGACGGCGGCTCAGGCGACAGCCGGCAATGACTCGATCACCGGCACTTTCACCGGCACTTTTCTGGATGAGACGCTGAATGGCGGATCTGGCGACGATACTTTGTCTGGGCAGGGTTGGAGTAACACCTATGTATTTGCCCGAGGTGATGGTCGCGATGTCATCGAAGCGAATGGCTATTCCGGCGACGTTCAAATTAGAATCGAGGCTTATCTACCTTCCGACGTGATTTTATCCATATACAACAAAGATTTCAACATCGATTTTGCTGGAACCAGTGATAGCATCACCGTGGTCTCTCCCGTTCAGGGGAATTATCTCGATACAATCGACAAGATTGTGTTCGACAACGGCACGATCTGGACTAATGCCGATGTAGCCCAGCGCGTGACGGCGGCTCAGGCGACAACCGGCAATGACTCGATCACGGGAACCCGGCTGGATGATACATTAACGGGCGGGACTGGCGACGATACGCTGTCGGGGCAGCGTGGGAATGACACCTATGTATTTGCCCGCGGTGACGGCCGCGATGTCATTGAGGACGATGGCTACTCCGGCGCAGATCGGATCAGTATCAAGGGCTATCTGCCGTCCGAGGCTTTGCTGTCACCGCACAACAATGACCTGGTCATCCGCTTTGCCGGGACGAGCGACAGCCTGACCGTGATCAACACGATTGACGGTGATTACTCTGATTCGATTGAAGAGGTCGTGTTCGACAACGGCACGATCTGGTCTGCTGCCGATTTAGCCCAGCGCCTAACGCCGGCTCAGGCGACAACCGGCAATGACTCAATCACCGGCACTTTTATGGATGAGACGCTGAATGGCGGAGCTGGCGACGATACGCTGTCTGGAGGTTCCGGCAGCGATACTTACGTCTTCGCCCGCGGTGACGGCCGCGATGTCATTGAGGAGAACGGCTACCGCTACTCCGACACTGATCGGATCCGAATCCAGGGTTATCTGCCGTCCGAGGCGATGCTGTCGCGGTACAACAACGATCTGACCATCCGCTTCGCCGGGACCAACGACAGCCTCACTGTGATCAACGCGCTTGGCGGCGACGCCTACGATATGATCGAGCAGTTCGCCTTTGACGATGGAACGGTCTGGACCTCCACCGAGATCGTGCAGCAGCTCCTGCTGGATGCTGGCACTGTCAACAGCGACATCATCGTGGGATCCGCTGGCGCGGACAGGCTTGCAGGCGCTCGTGGGGATGATCGTCTCAATGGATTGGACGGCGGCGACACTTATGTCTTCGCACGTGGTGACGGGCGGGACACGATTGACGACAATGGTGGCTGGTCCGGCACGGATACGATCGAGATCGCGGGCTACAGCGCGGCGGAAATACGCTTCCAGTATGCCGGTGTCGAGACATCCGATCTGCTCATCCGCTTTACGGGGAGCAACGATACGATCACGGTTGTGAACGGTCTTTCCGGCAACTGGGCGGACCTCATTGAGCGCGTCGTCCTGAAGGATTCGAATACAATCATCACGCTTGCGGAGATTGCCGAGCGGGTGCTGCTGGACGCGGCGACCGACGGGATTGATTTCGTCCTGGGCACGCCAGGCGATGACCGTCTGACTGGCGGCAAGGGCGCGGACTTGCTGGACGGAGATGCGGGTGATGACATCTACATCTACCGCGCAGGCGATGGCGATGACCGCATCATCGATGCGGCGGGAAGCCTCAATGACCGGCTTGATGTTCTGGAATATCTCCCAACCGACGTCATCTCGATCAAGCGCTCGCCTCCTGATGGCGATGATCTGGTCTTGACCTTCCGCGGTATCGGTGACCGCCTCCTGATGTCCAACACGTTGTCAAGTGATGCAGCTGGCATCGAGAGCGTCACCTTCAGTGATGGAACTGTCTGGACACTGCCGACGCTACGTCAACTTGTATTGGACGGAGCAGGCACTGCGGCAAGCGAGCGGATCTGGGGCTTCGATGGGGCTGAGACGCTGACGGGTCGCGCCGGTGATGATTGGCTGTCCGGCGGTGGAGGCGCCGACACCTATGTCTACGCCAAGGGTGATGGCATCGATACGATCGAGGATCGAGACACGGCTGCCGACGTCGACCGAATTCTGATCAGCGGCTACACCTCGGCTCAAGCTTCCGTGCAGCGCTTCTACAAGGGGGACGATGGCATTGTTTTGTCCTTTGCGGGAGGAACCGGCGACGGACTGATCATCCTGAATACGCTTTCAGGCAGCGCTTCGGACACAATCGAGCAGATCACATTTGCGGATGGCGTGACCTGGACAATGGCAAAAGTCCTCGATCTTCTGGAAAATGCCATCCCCGTAGCACGCGACGACGGCCTGTTCAGTGCGGTGCGCGGAAAAGTGTCAGTCATTGCGAAGGCTGCGCTTCTCAACAATGATTACGACGCCGACCAGGATGCACTCAGCATCATTGCAGTTGCGAACGCCAGCCACGGCTCGGTCAGTCTTGATGCCCAAGGCAACGTGATCGTCACGGCCGACCCGGCCTATCTCGGTCTCATGACCTTTGACTATACGGTGTCTGATGGCGGCAATGGTCTGGCCACCGCGACCGTACAGATTCGCGTGCGGCCCGAAGCGTCCGCGACGGATGACAGCGGCTTCACTGGCACTGAGGATGGCTTCGTCCTGATCCGCGACGAGAGGCTGCTGTCGAACGATTTCGACGGCGATATCCTGACCATCTCGCAGGTGTTGGGGGCTGTGCATGGCACGGTTACTCGCTCCAACACAGGCGATATCGTTTTCACGCCGGATGCGGATTACAATGGCCCGGCGAGCTTCCGCTACGTTGCGAATACACCCGACGGCGGACGTGCCGAGGCGACGGTCAGGCTCACGATCACAGGCGTCAATGATGCGCCAGTCGCCGTCAACGACAGAGGCTTCACCTTACAGGAAGGGACTTCCTTCGAGATAGCAGCCGAAACGCTGCTTGCAAATGACCAAGACGTCGATGGCGATGCACTGACCGTCACAGCTGTTGCGGGCAATTCAAACCTGTCGGTTGCTTTGAGCGCAGATGGCTATATCCGGATCACGCCTGCCCCGTTCTACTTCGGAACGACAACATTCAGCTACACGATCTCGGATGGTGAAGGCGGTTCAGCCTTGGCCGTCGCAACCATCGCGGTGACACCCGTCAATGACGCGCCGGAGACCGTGACCGACAGCGTCACGATGACCGAGGATGTGCCGCTTTACTTCAGCGCATCCACCCTGCTCGCCAATGACATCGAGCATGACGGCGAGACCATGGTTGTCACTCGGGTCTTCGGCGGCAGCGGCATGAGCGTAGAGCTTCTCGCCAACGGACAGATCTATGTGACACCGTTCGAGAATTTCTACGGCCAGGGCAGCTTCTTTTACGAGGTTGGCGACGGCCAAGGCGGGTTCTCGGTCGGAGGTGTCAATGCGCAGGTCAATCCGGTCAATGACGCACCCTACGCGCAGGGCGAATCCTATACCGACAACGGTGTGAATTTCCTGCGCGGCGTCGAAGATACACCGCTGATGATCGATGCAGCGCGTCTGCTGGCCAACGACGGCGACATCGACAGCGCATCAATCAGCATAGCCTCGGTTTCCTACGCGGTGAACGGAACGGTGGCGCTTGGCCCGGACGGGCAAGTGGTCTTCACGCCGGATGCCGATTACTGGGGCGAGGCCTCTTTCCGCTACGTCGTTCAGGACGGCAGTCAGGCCGTCGCCGATGCCTTGGTGACACTCTACATCGATCCGGTAGCGGATGGCCCCCCCGTGGCCGGTGACGATATTGTCACAGGCTACGAAGACGTGACGCTGGTGATCCCGTCTGCTCTCATTCTGTCCAACGATACCGACGTGGACCGCGATCCCTTACGGATTTCCGCTGTTCGGGTCCGCGGACCCTGGGCACCCTACGGCACGGCTTGGCTCAATACCGATGGCTCAGTCTCTGTCCGGGGCAACCTCAACCTCAACGGAACGCTAGAGCTAGTCTATACCGTCACCGATGATGCGGATGGATCAGATATGGGTTCCATCGATGTGACCCTGCTGCCCGTCGATGATGCGCCAGATGCGGCGGCGGATACCGCGTCCACCAGCCTCGGTGCGCCGCTTGTTGTACGCATCTCCGATCTGCTTGCAAACGATAGCGATGTCGACGTGATGCCTGAAGTCTACGCAGCTATCCTGCGCTTTGTCTCGGCTCAACTCCCTTCGTCCGGAATTCTCTCAGTCTACCAAAACGAGTTTGTCGTGGTGGAGATGGCTGATGGCTACAGCGGGCCGGTGTCCTTCAGCTACACGATCAAGGATGATGGCGATCTGACCGATGATGGCCTCGTTTCGGGTTTGGTCTCCTCAACACGCGCCAGTGTGATCAGTGGCACTGCTCAGCGCGACCTGCTGATTGGCGCAAATTGGGCTGAGCGCATCGAAGGCGGAGCGGGCGACGATGATATCTTCGCGCGGGTCGGCGACGATACGATCGCGGGCGGTCCAGGGGCTGACAGCGTCGATGGCGGCGATGGATTCGATACAATCTCGTTCGAAGCCTCGAACATCTTTGTGCGCGCTGATATCCAGAGCCGGGTCGGTCAAGGTGGTCACGCGCAGGGAGACATCTACACCAACATTGAGGCGATCCTCGGTTCGGCTTACAGTGACTTGCTCTACGGCAACACCGGGGGCAACCGAATTGATGGTGGGGCCGGCAACGATCTGATCGCGGGACGCGCCGGGGCCGATACGCTGCTCGGCGGCCTGAACGACGATACGCTCGATGGTGGCGAAGGCGCCGATTATCTGGACGGCGGCGCCGGTTCGGACACCGTCGATTACTCGACATCGGTTGGGCCTGTCACGGTCTCGCTGCTTTCGGGCGTGGTTTCCGGCGGCGATGCCGCAGGTGACGTGCTGGTCAACATCGAGAGCCTGATCGGGACAATCGGCGCCGATAGACTTGAAGGCGACGGGCAGGCCAATCGGCTCTCCGGCGGCCGCGGTAACGATACGCTGCAAGGTGGCAGCGGCGATGATGTGCTGATAGGCGGCAAGGGAGCGGATATCCTGGCTGGCGATGCCGGCATTGATATCGCTGACTATTCCGGCTCGTCTGAGGCTGTCGGCATCGACATGACCGGCCTGACGGCAGGCGGTGGAGATGCGGAGGGCGATGCATACTCAGGCGTCGAGATCATCTATGGCTCCAACCACAACGACACGATCATTGGCGACAGTGGCGACAATATGCTGCGTGGCGGCGGTGGCGCCGATAGTCTCCGGGGCGGTCTTGGTTTCGATACGGCCGACTACTCCAATGCGGCGGCGGGAGTGATTGTCAATCTCACAGCGGGGCTCGGGACCGGCGGCGATGCCGATGGCGACCAACTCAATGGCTTCGAGAAACTTCTAGGATCAAGCTTTGCCGACCATCTGACGGGTGATGCGCTCGCGAATGTTTTCGAGGGCGGTGATGGCTTCGATACACTTGCCGGTGCGGGCGGTTCGGACATTTATCTGTTCGGCTTCGACTCTCGCGATGACACGATCATCGAGAATGGTCCGGCCTTTGACTTCGACCGCCTTGTGCTCAAGGCGGGTGTAACGCTCGCGGACGTCAGTGTCGTGCGCGAGGGCGATGATCTGCTGGTGGAGCTTGAGAACGATGACGGCTTCCTCATCGATACGGTTTTGGTCAAGGATCATTTCCTGGGATCGTCCACCGGCATCGAAGAAATCAGTTTTGCGGATGGCCGGATCTGGAATCGCGCCGATATCGATTTCCTCTCGCGTAACGGCCGTTTCAATGCCGTGGATGACGTTATCAGGTGGGCCGATGAGGATATTCCTTATCTGATCGCAGCCAGCCGTCTCACCCTGAATGATACGGCGACGCAGGATCCGGGTCTGACCATCCTGTCCGTGCAGAACAGTGTGAACGGAACGGCCGTTCTGAAGGCTGACGGCTCTGTGACATTTACGGGCGCAGAGGATTTTCATGGCGCGGCCTTCTTCGACTATACCGTGACGGACGGGCGCGGCCGCCAATCGACGGCAACAGCGGAGGTGACGATCCGCCCGGTCAATGATGCGCCGGTGGCAGGAAATGATGGTATCTTCACAGGATATGAAGACACTGAGCTGTTCATTCCGTTCAGCGCGCTTTTCGGAAACGACTTCGACGTCGACGGTGACTTGCTTAGGGTGACTGACATTCTGCCCGCCCTCAACGCGCAGGGACAGCCTATTTATACGAGCAGGTTTTGGAACGCCTCTAACGGTGGCGCGGAGAAGGGCGTCAATGGCATCACCTTCCTTGGTGCAGGGGATTACGCGGGCTACGCGGGCTTCCGGTATACGATCACTGATCCATCAGGATTGAGTGCGACGGCGCAGGTGGATCTGCAGATCCTCGGAATCAATGACGCTCCTCGCCCTGACAACGATCAGCTCACCACCCGGATGGGGCAATCAGTCACCATTACCGTCGCTGATCTGCTGAGCAATGACAGTGACCCTGAAGGTGATGCCATCAGCTTTATGTCTCTCGGAACAGGGAGCAATGGGACCGCGGTGCTTCAGAACATCCAGGTGAACGGCGTCCCGACACTATCTGTCGTGTTTACGCCAGCCGCCAATTTCCTCGGCGAGGCGACCTTCACTTACGTCATTGCTGACAATTCTGGAGCTCAGGCTACCGGAACCGCCAAGATTCGTGTCGATCCCTTGAATGATCGCCCGAATGCTGTGGATGATTATGGCTTCACTTTGCTGCAAGATACAGAAATCTTAATTGACGCCACAACGTTGTTGCTGAACGATACGGATATCAACAACGACACGCTGCTGATCAGCGCCCTTGATCTCTACGCCGAGCATGGCGAAGTAACCTGGACCGGTGACGGCAAGATCGCCTTCACCCCGCGCCAGAACTATAACGGCGATGCCTCCTTCACCTACACCATTTCAGACGGGCGGGGTGGCTTCGATACAGCGACCGTGCATCTGACGGTGACCCCGACAAACCGAGCGCCATCGGTCTTTGATGATGTCGTTGACGGTCTTGAGGATCTGCCGATTTTTCTCTCAGCTTTTGACGCCTTCGCCAATGACAGTGATCCCGAAGGGGACGTCCTTTACTTCAGCGCCTATGAGTTCATGGGCATTCTTGAGAATGATTTTGGCAACCGCACGCCGATTATGCGGGACTTCGACCCGACAAGCTTCGAGCTCACGGCTGGATCCACAGCCAACGTGACCTTCGCGAATGGCCAACCGCTCCCGGCCTGGCTTTCGTTCAATTCAACGAGTTGGACGCTGACGGGCATTCCACCAGTTGATTATGCCGGTACGCTCAACCTCGTGGTGACGGCGAAGCGGGTGGACAACCTCACCGACGAGGTCATCACGGCGAGCAAGGCGCTATCCCTGATCATTGCGCCACCGGCGTCTGGAACCAGTGCCGATCCGGTCAATCTTGACTTTGATCCGGCCGATTTCATCGTTGGTCAACAAGCCGCCGTGACAGCGAAGCTCGCTGACGGCCGGGCATTGCCGAGCTGGCTCAGCTTTGATGCCCAGACCTGGACCTTCACCGGGACACCGCCCGAGAAGTATGTCGGGCGTTTGGATATTGTGGTAACCGCTCTGGAAGCTGCAGGCACCGAAAAGACGACCTACGCCTTCGAGATTGCAGTTGATCCCGAGATCCGGCTTGGGAACGGAACGCTT
This sequence comes from Methylocystis sp., assembly GCA_020252485.1. Classification (GTDB taxonomy): domain Bacteria; phylum Pseudomonadota; class Alphaproteobacteria; order Rhizobiales; family Beijerinckiaceae; genus JADCCX01. Next base: position 3,111 of record JADCCX010000156.1, on the reverse strand, counting down.
GATACTGGCTACGATGACCGACCGCCGGTCTCACAGACGCTTGGTGCGAACGCGCTTGTCGTTGCGCCGGGTGCGATCGTAACCGCGACGCTTGCCAATGGCCGGCCCTTGCCGGACTGGCTGAACTTCGACGCCCAAAACCTGACAGTCTCCGGGATGGCGCCTGATCATTACATCGGCCAGCTTGATATCAGGATCACGTCCGCCCTGCGCGATCCCATGACAGGCCAAGTGTCACTGAACACCGCTTTGATGGCGGTGGTTGTTGACCAGCCCGTCGGGCCTTTTGTCGTCGGCGGCCTTACCCTTGCCGGCGACAACTTGCGGATCGCGACCGGGCTCGATTTTAACGGCTCTATCGCGATCCGCTACAAGGCAGAAGATCTGAAACACGCTGTCTCGGACGATTGGGCCATCGCCGTTATCAACGTGCTGCCACAGCGCGAATTGCCGACACCAGCAGCGGACAGGTTTAACACGGTCGAGGATCAGCTCCTGTCGCTGACGCTGGATCAGCTCCTGGCCAATGACACCGACAAGGACGGCGACGCCATCCGCTTTGTGTCACTGACCCAGCCCCGGCACGGCACAGTCGAACTGGTCCCGCTGCCGCTGAATTATGCGTTACCGGCCTCTGCAACCGCAGGCTTGACGGCAGCAGCTGCTCTTGCCTTTTCCGCATCGCTCACAGCTGGCGGCTCCCTTCCCTCCTGGCTGACGATTGATGCCGTCACCGGAGTCCTTTCTGGCGTGCCACCACTTGATTTCGCTGGAAGTATTCTTGTCAAAGTGACTGCAACGGATGGCATAACGAGCGTTGTTTCCAACCAGTCCATCACGGCACGGGTCAATGACCACTATCGGATCGTCTACGTCCCGGCGGCGGAGTATTCCGGCCCAGACAGCTTCAGCTATACCATTACGGATGGACGTGAGGGACCCGCATCAGCCGTGGTCAGCCTGACGGTAACACCTGCCAATGACGCGCCAGTTGCGGGCGTCGACACCCTGGCCACGGTTGAAGAAACAATTCTTCGTTTCTCGGTTGCCTCAATCCTGGCGAATGACGTCGATGTCGACGGCGATGCGATCCGGCTCGTTTCCATCGGCTCCCCCGGTCACGGCACAGCGGTGATCGATGGGAGAGACATTGTCTACACCCCAGGTTACAACTTCGATGGGCAGGATACGCTGACCTACACGATCACGGATGATCAAAACGGCACCTCGCAGGGCACGATCCGGATCAACGTGGCTGCCAACAACAGGGCTCCGGTTGCGGGCGCCGATACGTACAGCGGGATCGAAGACCAGTCAGTGATCGTTACTGTCGCGCAACTCCTGGCCAATGATAGCGACCCTGATGGCGATGCGATCAGCTTCATCGGGGTACAGCAGATCGTTCCCCATAGCCGCGCGTCGATCCTTCCGGATGGCCGGGTCCTGTTCACGCCGGACGCGGATTACGCCGGAGAAATCCGTTTCGCCTACCAAATCACGGACGGGCGCCTGATCTCGCCGACATCGGCTGAACTGACGGGAACCGGAGCCTCCAGCTACCGCAATGTCGTGATCACCTTCACCAACGTGAACGATGCTCCGACTGCCGTAGCCGACTCGGGCTATACCATTGTTGAGGACGGATCGCTTGCAATCTCTACCCAGACACTGTTGGCCAATGACAGCGACAAGGACGGCGATGCCTTGACGTTCAACTCTGTTGGCAACCCGGTCAATGGTGCGGTCGTGCTGGTCAACGGCACGGTCATCTTTACGCCGCGGGCGGACTATTTCGGTAATGCGGGATTTGAGTATACCGTCAGTGACGGGAACGGCGGCCTATCAACAGCCTTCGTCTCGCTCGATGTCACGCCTGCCAATGATCTGCCTTTCGCGGCGGTCGACAGCGGATTTCAGACGCTCGAGGATACCAGCGTCGAGATCGACATCGCGACGCTGCTGGCCAACGATGTGGATCCCGACGGCGACACCATCCAGTTCCTTGGTGTCACCGGCGCTCAGGTCATTGGCAACGGCAAGGTTCGTTTCACGCCAGAGGCTGACGCCAATGGATTGCAGCAGTTCACCTACCAGATCACGGATGGCAACGGTCCCGCAGTCACCGGAACCGTGACCGTCAACGTGACGCCGGTGGATGATGCGCCGAGGCCTGTCGACGATAGCCGCGGGATGTCGCCGCAAGACTTGGCGCTTGAAGACACCGTCCTGACGATCCCAATTTTGTCCCTTCTCGCAAATGACCGCGAACCGGATGGTCATTCATTTCAGCTGGCTAGCGTTTCGAACCCAGTCAACGGCCAAGCAGCTCTGGATGGCCTGGGCAACGTCGTGTTCACACCCAGCACCAATTTCAACGGCGCTGCATCGTTCGGCTATACCGTGATCGACACCACGGGCATGACGGGAACTGCGACGGTTACTTTGAACTATACGCCGGTCAATGATGCGCCATTGCCTCAGGCAGACACCGGGTTTGTGACGCCGGCTAATACGTCGCTGATCATTTCTTCAGCGACACTTCTTGCCAATGACATTGATCCGGACCTTGGAGACCTGTTGACGATCTCTACCGTTGGCGGAGCATCGCGTGGAACGGTTACGCTGGCTGCCAATGGGGCAATCACTTTTGTGCCAGAAGCTGGTTATGTAGGAGCCGCATCGTTTACCTACACGGTCAGTGACGGCCATGGTGGAAACGCAGTCCAGACCGTGTCCATCAATGTCGTCGGAGCTATCATCAATGGCACGGCTGCGTCGGAGGTCCTGAACGGGACCGCATCTGCGGACCTGATCTTCGGATTTGGCGGCAACGATACGATCAATGCCGGCATTGGCAACGACATAATCAATGGTGGCGCGGGCGCGGATTCAATGATCGGTGGTGCGGGAGATGATATCTACGAAGTTGATAATGAAGGCGATGTCGCGGTTGAAGCTACAACGAGCGGGACCGACACAATCCAATCTTCGGTCAGCTACACCGCCGGCAAAAATATTGAGATTCTGACGCTGACGGGGTCGGCTGCGATCAACGGGACGGGCAACACGCTGGCCAATGTGCTTACCGGCAACAGCGCGGATAACGTCCTG
>JADCCX010000155.1 GCA_020252485.1 Methylocystis sp. | reverse complement strand
CTCCTGCACCCCTAGCACATCGCCGATCTGGTTGTGGCTGACGGACAGGTCGCGCTGCCATAGCGTATTGCTCGGGTCGCGCTCGGCAAGGCTCATGCGGATCGCCATGCCCGCCTGATACGCGCGCAAGGCGCCCGGGCGATCCCCCTGCGCCCGCAGCACATCGCCGATGCGGTCGTGGCTGACGGAGAGGTCGCGCTGCCATTCCGCATTGCCCGGGTCGCGCTCGGCGAGGCGCGTCGCAATGGCCATGCCCGCCTGATACGCGCCCAAGGCGTTCGAGCGATCCCCCTGCGCCACCAGCACATCGCCGATGCGGGTGTGGCTGAGGGAAAGATCGCGCTGCCATTCCGCATTGCCCGGGTCGCGCTCGGCAAGGCGCGTCGCAATCGCCATGCCCGCCTGATACGCGCGCAAGGCGCCCGGGAGATCCCCCTGCGCCCGCAGCACAGAGCCGATCCGTTGGTGGCTGATGGAAAGATCGCGCTGCCACTCCGTATTGCCCGGGTCGCGCTCGGCGAGGCGCGTGGCAATCGCCATCCTCGCCTGATAGGCGCGCAAGGCGCCCGGGCGATCCCCCTGCGCCTCCAGCACATCGCCGATGCGGTCGTGGCTGAGGCTCAGGTCTCGCTGCCATTGGGCATTGCCCGGGTCGCGCTCGGCAAGATTCGTGCGGATCGCCAAGCTCGCCTGATACGCGCGCAAAGCGCCCGGGAGGTCCCCCTGCGCCCGCAGCACAGAGCCGATCCGTTGGTGGCTGATGGAAAGATCGCGCTGCCACTCCGTATTGCCCGGGTCGCGCTCGGCGAGGCGCGTCGCAATCGCCATGACCGCCTGATACGCGCGCAAGGCGCCCGGGAGATCCCCCTGCGCCTCCAGCACAGTGCCGATCCGCTCGTGGCTGACGGAAAGGTCGCGCTGCCATTGCGTATTGCCCGGGTCGCGCTCGGCAAGGCGCCCAAAAATCCCTACCGCCTGTTGCGCTGCTTCCCGCTGCCGCGCCGTATCGCCCAGCGTGGCGAAGGTGGTAGCGAATTCTGTATAGGCCGCGCCGCGCAGCCGCAGCGTCGCCGGATCATCCGGCGTGCGGGCCAGCAGCGCGTCCAAAGCACGGCCGGCACGGTCCAGCATGTCGCGCACCAACGCCGTGGGCATGCCTTCGCGGTTGCGCAGCCCCTGGGCTAGATCGAAGACGAGGCTGCTCGCCGTATCGCGCGCTGCGGCGAAGCCGGTCTCCGCGCGCGCGCGGGCCGCCTCAGCCGCCTCGGCTTCGCGCTCGGCCCGCTGCGTTTCGGCCTCGGCCTCGGCGCGCCGCTGCTCGGCCAAGGCCGCTGAGGTCTGGGCGGATTGGGCCTGGCGCAACGCCTCGCGCCGCGCCTCCGCCGCCGCGGCTTCCTCACGCTCCGCCCGCGCCTGTTCCGCCTCGGCGGTTTGCCGGGCGGCTTCGGCGCGCGCGGCGGCGGCCTCTGCCTCGCCGCGCCGCTGCTCCGCCACAGTGGCGCTTCGCTCTGCGGCGCCCCGCTGGACCCAGGCGTAAAGGCCGGAGCCGAGCGCGATAAACGCCAGCACCCCCAGCCCCGCAGCCGCCAGGCGGGTGCGTCGCACCAGCCGCTCGGCGGCCTCCGCCCGGTCCGCCGCCAGCCTTGCCTCGCGCGCTGCCTGGGCCGCGCGTTCCTCCAGCGCGCGCGCCGCCGCGGCTTCGCTGGCGCGGATCAGGGGCGCGATATCCTCCAACGCCACATCGCCGGGGGCGGCCAAAAGGGCACTTGCGCGGGCCAGCAATGCGCCGGCGGGCAGAAGCTCCCCGCCGCTGCCGGCGATCCAATCCAGCACGGCATCCCGCGTCGCCAGCCGCTCACGATTCTCCTCCACCCATTCCAGCAGCGTCGGCCAGCCGCGGATCAGCGCCTCATGCGACACTTCCACCGTGTTGCGCCCATCCAATTGGCCGAAGAACAGCAGCCGCCTTTCGGGCGCGCCGAAGAATTCCGCCACCACACGCTGGGCACCTTCCTCCGGCAACAGGGCGCGCACCCGCACATGGCCGCGCCCCTCGCCGGGCCGCACCAGCCGCAGGAACAGCCGCTTGGCCGCCGCCTGGCCTTCGCTGCCCAGCGCATCGAAAGCGGTCTGCGCAGCCAGGTTGATCGCCTGCTCCACCCCGCCTGAGCGGTCATAGGCGGCGGAGGTGATAACGCCGCCTTCTCGCCATGCCCAACTGCGGGTCAGCGCGTGCTGCAGCAGCGGCAGATTGCCCTCATCCGTCCCGGTTTCGCGCAGGATGCGATCCTCCAGCCCTGGCGAAAAGCGCAGCCCCACCAGCCCCGCCGGTCCCGCCACCGCCGCGCGCAGATCCTGCACGCCGCGCGTCGCCACCATCGCCTTGTTCAGCAGCGGCCCCATGGGCGAATGCTGCAAGGGGTCGAAGAAATCCGAGCGAATGGTCAGCACCAGCGAAGCCGGGCCGCGCTGTGCCGCCCCCAGCAGCAGGGCAATGAGCGTTTCCGTATCGGCCTGCCAGTCGCGGATGGCCTGCGCATCGGTGAGTTCGATCGGGCGGGCGAACATCTCCTCCGCCTGGTCGAGCAGGATGAGGAAGCGGTCCGTCCGGCGATCCAGCGCGGCGAGGCGGCGATGCAGCAATTCAGGTACGAAATCGGGTTGCTGGCCGCGCAGCAGATCAGCCGTGCGGCGCAGCGCGGCGCCGTATTCCACGCTGCCCGGCGGGGCCTGAGGCGGGTCCAACGCTTCGGCCAAGGCACTGAGCGGATAGCGGCCGGGGCGCAGCACCAGGCGATCCCACACCACGCCCCAGTGGCCTTCGGATTTCTGCCGTAGCCGCGGCAGCAGCCCCGCCCGCGCCAAGGAGGATTTGCCGCTGCCTGAACGGCCGATCACCGCGGCCACGCCGTGCTCGATCACGGTGCGATGCAGTTGCGCGGCCTCCACATCGCGCCCGAAAAAGATCTTGCCGTCTTCTTCCTGGAAAGCCTCCAGCCCTTTGTAGGGGCAGATGGCGCCGCGCACCGCCTCGGCATCCAGCCTCTCGCGCCGGATGGCGGCGAGCAGGCGCTGCTGCGCGGCGGGGTCGTTAAGCCCCTCGGCGAAGTTCACCCAGGTCTGCAGGCCGAGGAACCCGCGCGGAAAGCGATACTCCGGCGTGCCGGGCAGCAGCACGGGAATGAGCGGGAAGGCGGGCTCCGCTGCCTGCCGCGTCAGGCCGAGCTGATATTCATAATGCTGCGTGTTGCCGAGGCCGGCCGGGCCGACCAGCACCAGCATCGCGCTGGCCTCACGCGTGATGGCGCGCTCGAGTTCCGGCAGCCAGGCGCCGCCAGAGCTCAACTCGCGGGTGTCAAGGAAGCAGCGCAGACCGTGGCTGGCCAGCCAGGTGTCGAGCGTGTTGACGGCGGCGGCATCGGCGCGGTTGTAGCTGAGGAAGGCATCCATGCGAGGGCCTGCTCCGGGCATCGCGCGGCAGCGTCATCATTGCCGCTGCGGATTTATACCATTCGGGCGGGGCGGCCGGCAATAATGCGGACCGATCGCCGTGACGCCGTTTCGGCCCCCGGGCTCGGCGGCGAGTGCGCGGCAGAGTTGGAGTCGCTCGGCAAGGACATAGCCATCAACGTCGCGCGGCGCGCAAACGGCTACCGGTATCGGTTTCCTGTGCGGGTGTGATGGCTGTGTCCCGTCGACGCTCCCATTCAGCCTCCGCGCGTGGCCGAAGGGCGGAATACTGCGCAAGAAAGGAGTCTCGCAGACCTGCCGAGCTATGGACGTAAAGGCGCCCATCTATAATGTCCCAGTAATTGACGCTGCCATGCGTCTTTGAGCCTTGCGCGATACACCCCGCACAGAAGCCACCGAATTGCGGCATGAAGCGTGCCGGGTCGGCGCGGAAACTATCCGCATTTTCGGCCGAGGCGAAGAGCCAGATGGCACCACCCTGGATGACGAAATGCTCGGCGGAACCCCGCTGCCTCTGGCCAAACTGGAAATAGGCCACCACATCATAACCGCCCAAGGCAATGCCGGCCTGATCCGAACTGACATGCGGGCTTGGCGTGAAGCCGGTTGGCGTGGCTACGATGATACGACGTATAGCGGCGTCTCGGGGGGGTGGCGCCGGGGCGGTGGAAGCCGCCTGCTCGCGCTGCTCGCGCTCCGCTTGGCCAAGGGCGTAGACGGCAAGCTCCGGGAAAGAAACGTTATTCTGTTTGGCGATTTCGTGCAGCTTCCGGAAACTCGTGACGACGTCGTTCGGTATCTCCAAGCCACGCACCTCCTTCGCCCAGCGCACCATGTGGTCAATGCCCTGATAAGCGGGCGGCGGCGGAATATAGACCCGAAGGGTGAAGGGCGGCGAGTCGGGCGCAAGACGGATCGGAATGTTGAAGCTTTTCAGCGCATAATGGGGGGCGCGCGCACGCAATTCCTGCGCCAGCGCCTCCTGCCCCGGCCCAAGGTCGCCACGCTCCGCCATATCCGCAAGACGGATCATGCATTCGCGGTCGGGGTAGGGTAGCTGGGTCGGATCGCTACAAATCCTCAAATGTTCGACCGCCTTCGGGATATCGCCGCGGGCCAGGGCGTGGTCAGCAAGGTCACGATGCGCGCGGGACAGACGCCCCATCGCGAAGATATCGTAGTCGAGTTCGACCCGCCGCGGCGTCAAACCCGCCACCAGCACGCCGGCAAGCCGCTCCGCTTCTGCGCGATTATCGTCGCGTTCGGCCAGCCTTTGAAGGCGCTGCACGACCCCCGACATGCGGACATGAAACTCGAGATCATCGGCTACACGCCGGCCAGAATCGAGAAAGGATGCTTCGATATAGGCGCCATGCTGGCGCAGCAGCCTGTCCAAAACCGCGCTCTGCTCCGCGCCCGGGCTTGTCGCATCCTGGGTCTCGGCCCCCGCGGCCGTGCTTGCGATAGGCGCCGCGCGAATATTGTCCACAGCGCAATTCAGCACTGCGGCAGCAAGGTTCTGTAGCGATGCCTGCGCTGGGTAGCGGGAAGCAGTATCCAGCACTTCGGAGGTCGACCGTAGGCAGCTTTCGCGGATATAATCCTGAAGACCGCCCTCACCGCCGGTAAATTGAAATGTTGCGAGACGACGCTTGATATCCTCGGCGACCCAGGTGTTGCGGGGGTCAGCATGCAACGCGCGACTTGCCAGTTCGAAGGCATCGGCACCGCGCCTTGCGGCAGCTTCAAGATCACCTCGATCGCGCAGGATCAGCGCATATGTATCAAGCGCCAGCGTGCCAGCAGAAATCAGGCGCATGGCCCTGGGTGCGACTGTCAGCAGGGGTTGAATCGTCGCATGCGCACGCTCAATGGCAGCCAGGGCCTCAGCGGGTTTTCCACCACGTCGCAGTGTCTCTGCCTGAGCCCTGAGCGTGCCCACCCAATTGGCCGCAATCACGACATTCCAAGGTGCTGCGCGGTAGGCTTGCTCGAAATAAGCATAGGCTTCGGTGGCAAGGGATGTTGCCTCCGCAGCACGATCAAGGCGCCGATAACTGTCGCTAAGCCAATTCAAGGCGAGAGCAAGGAAAATCATCGCTTGGGGGTCGTCCGGGCGCTCGGCCAAGAGGCGCCGAGAGACGTCCAGATTTAGTTCACGCAATTCGCGCTTGAACTGGTTCGACGATTCGAACGGGAGCGTCCCATCCAGGGAATTGATAAACCAGCCATAGGCATCCAGCCGATCCGGCGATGCGGCCGCGATGCTGGCGGCATCCAATGGCAGTAACCGGCCAATCTGGTCCAGGATGGTCGCCTGATCCTCCCGCAGCGCGAGCCGGTCCAGCTGCTGCACCAACAGGGCACCGGTCATGGCATAGAGCATGAGTTCGCGATCGGTGAGCGTCCTCTCCTGCGAGAGCGCCAGAAATTGCCCATGCGCACGCCGAGCGACGGGCAGCGTCGCTTCAGAGGATTGCGCCACGGCAAGCTGCCGCGCCATGCGGGTAAGGGCCTCGGCCTGCATTCCGGCGGTCTGCCAGAGTGGATTGATTGCGGCGAGGGCTTCGAGGTGGGGGACCAGGGAGGTCAGCAATTCGACCACAACCTCCTCAGAGCCAATCCGGAGGCTGTACCGTGGATCCTGCACAACCCGCAGGACGCCGCCAAGCGCGCCACTGGCTGTCGAAAAGGATTGCTCTGCATAGCTGCGTGCCGCGATTGCCTCACGGCGTTCCTGCTGGGCCTCGCGGAGCGCGGTCTCCAGGTCATTCTGGGCAGCCTGGATCTCGGTGTTCCGCACAATGAGCTCCTGCTCACTGCGCAGCGCCTGCTGCTCACTGAGCCTTGCCTGCCAGCCAGCCACGCCCAAACCTAGCGTCAGTACGACCATCAAGCCCGATGTCCATCGCAACCGAAGCTTCTCACGGCGATCCCGGGCTTGGCGCTCTGCTGCCTGGGCCCGTCTCAACTGCTCGCGTGCCTCTTCGGCTGCCTTGCTGCGGTCAACAAAATCAAGCGCCGATGCAAAACCTCCGCCATGGCGCTCGGCCCAAGCCTGGTTCGGCTGCTCTTCTGCCAGCCAGCTCGCCATATTGTGCAAATCGAGCCCGGAGAGAAGTTCAGCCCGACCGCTTGCATGTGCCTCGGCTGAAGCGACCAGGCGCCGCCAGGTTGATCCTGCCTGTGCTTCGCGTTCCAGCCATCCGGAAAGATCAGACCATTGTCGGATCAGGCTTTCATGGCTGATGTCGATGATGGTTTCATCCGATAGGGCGGTCTCCGGCGGCGGCATCAGAAAATTGCATCCTGCGGCGCGAAATGCCTCCACGACACTTACTACCGGATCGCGTGCGCCCTCACACAAATCAACGAGGTCCGCGAAACGGCAGGGATGCCGAAGTGCAGTCGCAACCGTCGAGCCGGTGACGAGGCCGCGGAAAACACGCGCAACAAGCCGAGCGGCCTCAGTCGGCAGCGCGGCTACGACCTCTGCCGCATGCGCGTCGATCGCGCCACCAAGCCCGCCGAGTAACTCGTACTCTGCCATGCGCAAGGTTATTCTGGAGGATCCCGCGCTTTCCCTTGCGCGCAACCAGAGTCGATTCAACACATGCTGCATCAACGGAAGTTGGTCTGCCCGCCGCGACAGCATGCGCAGCTGGTCGCTGGCCTGATCGTCCTCCCAGGGTGCGAAGGCTGCGAGATCGTTCAGGAGGCGGTTGACCAGCGCCGGCTCGATGTCAAACCCGCATACAGCGGCGGGGCCGATGATCGCCTCGCGCGTTTCTTCCCGCGTCATACGCGGCGTCAGGTACAGGCCCTGATTGATACGCTCCGCAAGCCCCGGCACGAGCGAGCAGGCGCCCAGGAACTCAGAACGCATGGTCAGCACGACGTAGATCGGCAGGTCGCGTCCCGAAACGCTTTCCAGAAGCAGGGAGACAAAGGCCTCCGCTTCCTCTCGTCCGGCATAATCGCCGAAGCGGAAAAGTTCTTCGAACTGATCGACCACGATAAGCAGGTTGGTCCGCGGCGCGAGATGCCCTTCGGAACACCAGGACAGGACGGAGCGTGGACCGCGGCGCAGGAAGGCGTCCAGCAATTCAAGCTCATTGGCATCGCCTGCGCCGCGGACGTCTATTTTCTGCAAGGAGGAGGCTAGGTTGGCGATGGGCGCACCCGCTGGCCGCATTGTCGCGACGGCCCAACGCGAACCGGCCGAGGAGAGCCAGCCGAGCTCCAGCGCGTCTAAAAGGCCTGTGCGAACAAGGGAAGACTTGCCACTACCCGATGAGCCGAGCACGGCCAGGAAGCGGGTCGCCGCCAGCCGCTCAACCATCGTATCGATGCAGTTCTCCCGGCCGAAGAAGAGATCTGTCTCCTCGCGGCTGAATGCACGCAGGCCAGGGTAGGGTTGCCGCATCATTATGCCTTCATCAAGGAGACGACGATGTTCCGGATCGGGTCGAGCGAGACGCCGTTGCGACAATCGATCTCGATCATATCTGGCACATGGATCGGTAACGGAAGCCGCTTCTCACCCGGAGGACCGGCATAAAGTGCAACCAGCCTTGGGTCGGTCTGTCGGCGTCCAGCCAACTTGAGGAAACGGCGGAGATTTCCGGTCACCCAACTCGACGGCGCATACCCATATATGGTGATCAAAGCGTCACAATCAACCAGGTTGCTCTCGATGTCGTTGCGAGCCTGCTCACCCTCTGCATCGGGATCTGGCAGGCTTACAGCGATTCGGTTGCGCTTGAACTCGTCATAGATTTGCTCTGCCAGGGGAAAGTCGTCGCGGTCAGCGTTAATGAACACAAGCGCGCCAGGCGTAGGCTGGCGCCTCGGCATTTCGGGTGGACGCAGAGCGCGACGCTTTACCTCCGCCTTGAACGCTTCGAATCCGTCCGCGATGACGGATTCTCCGCTGAGCAATTGCCGATGGTGCACATCAGCGATCGAAGCGAGGTCGAGATCGGGACGACGCCACTGGAGAATCTCAAGCCCCTTGGCCCGCGCTGTGTTATACTGGTGGACCGTGTAACCCTCGGGCAGATCGGGCGGGGTCTTGCCGGCGCGCGTACCCAGCAACTGGACGAAGACCTCGGAAGTTTCGACATCTCTCGCCACTGCGCCGCGAAACGCGTCGCCCCCCAAGGGATATCCATCGACCGGCACCAAGGGCACCCCATATTGTTCAAGGTAGCGTCGCAAATCGTCACGCAGGTCGTCCAGATCATCTGTAACCTGCGCGAGCATAACCTGACGCACCCCGATTGGCCGAGGCATCGACGCAGCGGCAGCAGCTTTCGTCGCTGCGGTCACGGTTTGGCGCATCGCCAGAAGCTGGCCACGAATCTGCTCTGCCAGATCAAGAACCCGTTGCCGAAAGATCGGTGCATCGAATTCAGGGGTTAGCGGGATCGGCGTCGATCCATCCGCGCCCAGGGCGCGCCAGAAACTTAGGCGCTTGTGGCCGTTCAGCGGCTCAGGATATGATTCTGAATTATCTAGCGGCAGGCACTCGATGGCGAAAAGGCGACGCGTATCACCCGCTGCCGCGGTCGAAAAGGCCTGCAACTCCCTGCGTGTCCACTCCCGCGCCGCATAGCTGCGCGAAGCGACCGCCAGAAATACCGCTGAATTACGCGCCGCCTTGAGAACCTCCTCCACCTGATGGTTCGCGTGCAGCGCCTCAGAATCGAAGAACCAATGCACCTCCTCCGCCATACCCAGTCTTGCGCGCAAAGCACCTTGGAGAACCTCAATGAAGCGCGACACCCAGCGCTCACCAGAAGGGTCGATCCGCTCATCAGCATGGGCATAGCTGACGAAGACATCGTAAGCGTGCGATTCAACGAATGCCATGCGAAACCAGCCTTAACCAGGGGGTTCATTAAATTGAATGTATTCTGGGATTTTGACCGCAGCAAGCCCCAAACCTGTGCAACGATACACCAGATTTGCATGTTTTTTCCACTTTGGCCCATTATTCAGTCAGCCCCACGGCCGGCACCGGTGCCGGGACGTGATGCAGGATATAGCCCAACCAGTTATTCCCCCCTTCCGAAGCGCCCACCCGCGGCCCCTTCATGAACACAATCCGCCGCGCCGGATGCACGGCCGACAACGCATCCATCACATCGCGGAGATAAGGCGTGCGGCTGGTGCGCCAGGGGCCGGGTTCCGATGATGCGCGGCTGCCCAGGATGCGGTGCTGTTCAGCCCAGGCCGACACAGTGAGTTGCGGCGGTGGGCGCAGCATGGCCCCGGCACGGCGGCGTACATGTTCACGCGAGCGGCTCTCGCTCGCCGCCGATGCCGGGAGGGT
>JADCCX010000154.1 GCA_020252485.1 Methylocystis sp. | reverse complement strand
TTGCCGGCGTAATCGCCGCCCGCGCGATCCGCGATCAACACAATGTCACCGCGACGCACCTGCATCGCGGCCGTGGCCGTCATCGGGCTCAGGCTCGTTGCGTTCAATGAAATCCATCATGTCGATAAAATCGCTCTCGGCGGCGACGAGCAGCGATTGGCGCCGCGCCTCCTCTGCAAAGCCAGGCGCGCGCGTATCCGGGACCCAAATCTGAATTGGGCGCAGGCCACGCGCACGCAATTGGGCGCGATGCGCGGCAACACGTGAACGAACGGCGGAACGAGCCATCGGGCACCTCCTGATATATCGTTACATGTAACACATCTCGGCGGCAGTTTCAACCACCCCATCCCTCACCAGAAGGAGAATTCCCCATGCGTAACTTCATCCAGCCAGGCAATAGCCTGGCGATTGCCGTTCCCTATGCGACAGGCGTCAGCTCTGGCCAGGGCGTCCTGGTCGGTGCGCTGTTCGGCGTCGCCGCCGTGGATGGTGTGCAGAACGCCATGATCGAGGCCGGGACCACGGGCGTGTTCGACCTCACCAAGGAACCGGCGCTTGCCATCGCCGCTGGCGTGCGGGTGTTCTGGGACAATACCAACCGGCGCATTACCGCGACCGCCACCGGCAATTTCCAGGTAGGCATCTCCACCCAGGCCGCGCTGGCTGCCGATGCCACAGTGCGCGTCTGGCTCAACCGCGTTCCGGCGGCGGGGGCGTGAACATGACGAACCTGATGGCGCGTGACCATGAACGCATGCAAGGCGTGCATCCCCATCTGGTGCGGGTGGTGATTGAGGCGCGTAAGGCCGCACCCTTCATTGTACTTGAAGGGCTGCGGTCGCGTGAAAGGCAAGCCAAGCTTGTCGCACTCGGTGCCTCACGCACCATGAACAGCCGGCACCTGACGGGCCATGCCGTCGATCTCGGCTATTGGCTCGATGATGGCGACGGCGTGCCGGAGAATGGCGAAATCCGTTGGGATTGATGGGGTGGACGGCCCCCATTTTACGGCATCACGTGCCAAAGTGAGGGCGTCTTGGAGTAACCCTACGGAACAGGAGCCGTCCGCCATGAACATTACCACCATAGGCCTTGATTTGGCCAAGCGCATTTTCCAGGTGCACGCCGCCGATGCGGCAGGCAGCGTCCTGCTGAAACGTAAGCTGCAGCGCGCCGAGGTTGATGCATTCTTCGCAGGCCTGCCGCCCTGCCTCGTCGGTATCGAGGCCTGCGCCACCGCGCATCATTGGGCACGCGTGATCCGTGCGCATGGTCACGATGTGCGCCTGATCCCGCCCGCTTACGTCAAACCTTATGTGCGGCGCGGAAAGACCGACGCGGCCGATGCAGCAGCCATCTGCGAGGCGGTTAGCCGACCGCATATGCGTTTCGTACCAATCAAATCTGCAGAGCAACAGGCGGGATTACTGCATCATCGCACACGGGACCTGCTGGTACGGCAACGGACCATGCTCATAGGCGCGCTGCGCGGACACTTCGCGGAATTTGGGATTGTAGTTCCAGCCGGCCAACACCGGGTGGGGCAACTGGTCGCAATGCTGCAGGATGACGATGTGCTGGATATCCCACCCCTGGCCCGTGAGGGACTGCGCGGCCTGGTCGGCGCGTTGCAGGCTCTTGAGGATCGCATTGAAGGCATCGAAAAGGTGCTGATGCGCGAACATAAGGCAAACCCGGTCAGTAAGCGCCTGGCGACGATCCCGGGTATCGGGCCGATCACCGCTTCAGCCATCGCAGCAACCATCTCTGATCCAACACTCTTCAAGTCGGGCCGTGATCTGGCCGCCTGGATCGGGCTGGTGCCAAAGCCACATTCGAGCGGTGGGAAGGAGAAGCTTGGCGGTGTCTCCAAGCAGGGAGACAGATACTTGCGCAGATTGCTGACGGTCGGCGCAACCGCGGCCATGCGGCACCTGAAGGGCAAGACCGACGGCCTTTCGGTCTGGATCAGGGAACTCATGGAACGGCGGCCATTTCGGCTCGTCTCGCTCGCGCTGGCCAACAAGATGGCGCGCATCGCCTGGGCGGTGATGACGCGCGGCGAGACGTTTCGTGCCCCGCCCGCTCCCGTCGCGGCCGCGCCAGCATGACGCCGGCGGGCATAAAAAAGCGGCATTAAGGAGCCTCGCTGGGGCCATGGAATCGCAAGGGTGACAAGGAGCTGATGGATGATCGGTCGTGACCGAGGATGAGGACACCCCGTTACAGCGGCCGCGCCTTGAGCGCGTGGGACTGGTTGGGGCCACATTCGCGGATCGCATCAGGGCCAGCGGCCATGCGTGCCGCATCAAACAGGCCGGACACATGGCTGCACCCGACCGATACAACGTCAAATCTGAAATTACCTCTTGCGAGGTGGGGGTCGTCCACACAGGGTCGTCCACACATGGCCGTTGTATACGCAACTCGCCAGCGCCGTGAAAGCCGCCGCGCGGCAATGCGGCGTGCCCATCACCTGGGGCGGCGATTGGGCCAGCTTCCCGGATGGCCCGCATTTCGAGTTTGGACCTGTCACGGTTTTGTGCCGCTCCTTTGATCACATATTGTGCAGCAAAGGAGATGAACCATGAGCATAGGCAGGACGGATGAATTT
>JADCCX010000153.1 GCA_020252485.1 Methylocystis sp. | reverse complement strand
TGCACGCCAAGATCGGAGAGCTGGCTGTGGCCAACGATTTTTTGTCACGAAAGCTCAAGCCCTGGATCGGAAAGTGAGACGCGGGATGGTCAGGAAGAACCACCCAAGCCTGTCGGTCGGGGCACAGTGCCGCCTGCTGTCGATCTCTCGGTCGTCGTTCTATTACGCGCCGCAGGGCGAGACGGCGCTGAACCTTGACCTGATGTTGAAGATCGACAAGCAGTTTCTGGACACGCCGTTCTACGGCGTCCGGCAGATGACATGGCACCTGCAGAAGTCTGAGGGACCGTGGCCCCAGTGGGGCCGCGAAAGCCCGAAGACGGCCATGCCGTGAACGAAAAGCGCGTCCGGCGGCTGATGCGCCTCATGCGTCTGATGCCGATCTACCAGAAGCCTGATACCAACAGGCCCGCCAAGGGGCACAAGACCTACCCCTATCTGCTGGGCGGGATGCGGGTGGAGCGGCCAAACCAGGTCTGGTGCGCCGACATAACCTAAATCCCGATGCGGAAGGGCTTCCTCTATCTGGTCGCCATCATGGATTGGTTCACCCGCAAGGTGCTGGCCTGGCGCATCTCCAACACGCTGGAGGCAGACTTCTGCGTCGAGGCGCTGAACGAGGCGATCCACAGGTTCGGCCCGCCCGAGATTATGAACACCGATCAGGGCAGCCAGTTCACGTCCTTCGCCTGGACCGATCGGCTGAAGCGGGTCGGCACCCGGATCTCGATGGATGGAAAGGGACGCTGCATGGACAACATCTTTATCGAACGCCTGTGGCGGTCCCTGAAGTATGAATGCGTCTACCTGCACGCCTGGGAAACCGGGTCCCAAGCCAAGGCGGGCGTCGGCCACTGGATCACCTTCTACAACCACCTGCGGCCCCACGCCGCCCATGGCGGTCAACCGCCCGCCGTGGTCTACTTCAACGCAACCCAGACCGATCAGCAGGTGCAGGCAGTACCTTAAATCACCGGGAAATCTGTCCAAGAGTCGGGGAGTAGCTCACCCGCCGGCGCGCAGCGCATGCGCCACCGGGATGATCCCGACGTTGTCCTCCGCCCTCGGCAGCTTGGCATCCCGTGCCGCCAGCGCGCTTGACACCGCCGGGATCAGCCCGCCGTCGAGATCGAAGTCGGTACCAAGCCCGCCACCGCCGCGAGTGCGCGCTGCAAGGGTGGGGGCAGCGCCTTGCCGCGCCCGACGGCCCGGCGGAGGATTCCCGCGCAGGCTTTCGGGGTCAAGAAGTACCGCTGCGGCAGGTCGCCAGTCTCCAAGATATCCGACAACGAACACACGTCGCCGTCGCTGGGAAACGGCACCGGGAAAGCGGCATGTTCGGACGTATTGAGCATCCAGCACTCGATAGGCCCAGCCATACCCGAGTTCGCCCAGACCCCCGAGGAAGGCACCAAAATCCCGTCCCCTGCCCGATGACAGGACACCGGGCACGTTCTCCCACACCAGCCAACGGGGCCGGTATCGGTCAGCCACGCCCAGATAGAAGAGGGCCAGGTTGCCGCGCGGATCGTCCAGTCCCTGTCGGAGCCCTGCGACGCTGAAGGACTGGCAGGGGGTTCCACCAACGAGAAGATCGAAAGCTGCATCGGGCCAGTTTCTCCAGGCTTCGAGATCGCCGAAGTTCGGGGTGAGGTTTGCGGTGCCCGGATCGGGCAGCCCGGCCACCGCCTTGATTGCGGCCATCCGCTTGCGCCGTTCGACGAAACCGGGTGCGGCCTCCGGCAACGGCATGAATTGGGGCCGCGTGGCGCGCTGGCGATGTGCCAGCACATGGCAGGCGAAGGGGTCGATCTCGGCGAATGCTGCCGGCCGCCAACCCAAGGATTCCCAGGCGACCGAGGCCGCCTCGATCCCGCTGCAGACGCTGAGATAGGTGAAGGGCTTGGTCATCCCGGGCATCGATGTTTGGTGGACCGCATGCGCAAACGCCCCCCCGGCGGAACCGAGGGGGCGTTGCAGCGCGGAGCGGAGTTGCCTTGGGGCCGGTCAGAGCCCGCTTTTCTGGACGCCGTGGCGCAGCGTGCCGAGGCCAATGGCGTTCATCACCACCAGCATCCAGTCCTCGCCGAGGGCCACGCCGGGCACGTCCAGGCCGAAGCCCTTTTCCAGCAGCACGACCAGCAGCAGGGCGGCCATCACGAGGTAGGTCTTGTATCCGTCGATTGTGGACAGCATCGAAGTCTCCTTTCGGGGCGCGACTGCGCCAGGCCCGACGGCACCATGCCGCGGGGTCAGGTTGGGTCAGGGAATTGCGGGGTTGGTGGGTGGACCTAAATCCAGCCCGCGACGCGGAAGCCCGGACAGGCTTTCGCGGCATAGTCGTTGTGGCCGGTGACCTTCGTGATCTGCGTCCGACTGCGGATGTCGGCGATCAACGCGCGCAGGGTCCGCGCCTGCGCCGAGGTGAAATGCTCAGCGAACTTGTCGTCTGCGTCTGCTCCGTGCCCGCCGATCAGGCAGATGCCGATCGTGCCTCGATTGTGGTCTACGACATGCGCGCCGATGTCCGTTTCGGGGCGGCCGGGTGCTCGCTGGCCGTCGAAGTCGATCAGCCAATGATAGCCGATGGTGCGCCAGCCGCGATCCTGCATGTGCCAGCGCCGGATTTCGGCGAGCTTGGCGGAGAGGGGGGCGTTGCCCATCCACTCCGGTCGGGTGGCGCTGCAGTGCAGGATGATCTCGCGCACGGGGTAGCGGGCGGCGCCCTGAAGGATCATCGGGGGTTCGGTCATTGGTTCTCTCCAAAGAAAAGCCCGCCACAAGGCGGGCGGGCTGCAGATCGAAAGGCAAGTGGGCGGTTCAGAGGATCAGGAACAGCACCACGCCGCAGGCGAGGGCGACGAGCCAGACCCGGCCCTCGCGGCGCAAAAGGGCGGGCAGGTCACGGCTGCGCATCGTCGTCCTTCCTGGCACTGTCAGCGCGCCGGGCGCGGAAGATGTCGATGATCAGCCCCGAGATCGACATGCCGCCGATCCCCACCACGAAACTGCTGAACCCTGCGCTGTCGCCGCCCGGGGCCAGCTTGCCGATCACCGGCTCGAGGATCGGGGCGAC
>JADCCX010000152.1 GCA_020252485.1 Methylocystis sp. | reverse complement strand
GCATGATGACATCACCAGCGAATGCGTGGCGCGCGCCTTTGGCGTGCCGTGGGAACCGCAGCCGGAAGCCTGGCATGCGCTGGAATCCTATTACGCGCGCCAAAACCCGCGCGGTGATTTCAACGCCGCTCGGCAACGCATGGCAACCATGCCGCGCGGCGCGATCTTGATCGAGAATTCGGTTTCCATCGCGCCTGGCTATACCATTGGCAATGTGCATGTGATGGCAGGCGTGCCGCGCATCATGCAATCCATGTTCGAAGCGCTTGCGCCGCGCCTGCAAGGTGGCCCGCCCATTCTCTCGCGCAGCGTGCATGCGCATGGCGTGGTGGAAGGCGCCATCGCGGAAGGGCTTTCCGCCATTCAGCAAAGCTATGCTGATTTGGATCTTGGTTCCTACCCCTATTACCGCCAGGGCGGCGGCGGTGGTGTGGCCGTGGTGGCGAAGGGTACTGATCTGGCGGCAATTGAAGCTGCGGTGCAGGAAGTTTTCGCGCTGATGCAACAATGCGGCGGTACGCCGATTATGGGGGAGCCGGGGTAGGCAAAACCCACCCGGTTCGCCTAGGCGCACCGGGATGCCAAGCTTCCCGTTGAAAAGCAGCGCGGCCAAACAATACGTCGTCCAGATGCAGGAAAGATTCGCCGTCCCTTTTTTCTCTACGGTGACGCCTCACGCTGCGCTGCACGACGAACAAGCGCCAGGAAATTCCTCACTATGCCTGAAGAATCATCGCGGCGCGCTGCGATGCTGAGGTAGGCCTTCGCCTGGGCTGCGCCTGCAAGGTCCCGGTAGGTCACGCCTTCCAGCGCCATGCGCCGCATGGAAGCGGGAACAAGGGTGACACCAAAGCCAGTCGCCACCAGGCTCAGCGCGGTACTGATGCGCGGCGCTTCCTGGCCCAGTTGCGGGCTGAAGCCGGCCCGAAGACATGCCGCCGCCATCGCCTCGTAGAGCGCCGGTCCCTGTTGGCGCGCATAGGCGATGAAGGTCTCACCAGCCAGCGCACGCAACGGCAGCGCAGCATCCTGGCTGGACGCGCTGCGCGCCAAAGGATGCCCGCTCGGCAGCGCGGCCACCATTGGTTCCTCAAGCAAGGGATACACAACAAGCCCATCAGGTGCCGCGATGGACGCGCGCAGGAAGGCGACGTCCATCTGCCCGCCGCGAAGCTGGTCCAAGGTCTCCATGCGCAGGTTTTCCTCCATCGTCAGTGAAACCAGCGGGTAGGCCTCGCGG
Source organism: Methylocystis sp. (assembly GCA_020252485.1). GTDB lineage: Bacteria > Pseudomonadota > Alphaproteobacteria > Rhizobiales > Beijerinckiaceae > JADCCX01. The sequence goes on along the minus strand of JADCCX010000152.1, from coordinate 6,133 downwards.
AAGGCAAGAATGGCCTGTGGCACGAAGGGGTGGAATGGCGCCGTTGGCGGAACGGCAAGCCGCAGATTGCCCTGCTCACCACGGGCGGCGCGCTTCGCAGCCTCCACCCCTTGGCCCACGCGGGCGAGGGCGGCGCGCGCGTCTTCGATGAAGCTGCGGCCTGCTTCGGTCAGCTCAACGCCGCGCGGCAGTCTGCGGAACAACTGCACCCCAAGTTCGCGCTCAAGTGCCCTGATCTGATGGCTGAGCGGTGGCTGCTGAATGCCGAGCCGCTCGGCGGCACGGGTGATGTGCCCTTCCTCAGCGACGGCGACGAAATAGCGAAGATGACGAAGCTCCATGCCATATCTCTTGTGTATGGATTTTGACTTTCACCCATTATGGCCGGTCTGTCCGCCGAATGCTACCCAATGCGTCAGCAAGCTTCGCCAGTGCTGCGGCCTTCCCGCCGGCAGGCGCCTGACATGCAAGGAGCCATACCATGGACCTGCTTCGCCGAACCCTGTTGCAGAGCGCGGTCGCCATCGGCACGCCGCCACTCATCCTCACGCGCCGCGCGCAGGCTGAAACCTTCCCAGCGCGCCCGGTTCGCCTGATCACCGGCTTTGCCCCCGGCGGCCCGATGGACATCGTCGCCCGCATCCTGAGCGGGTGGCTTGCGCCGCGGCTAGGCCAGCCTGTCATTGTCGAGAACCGGCCAGGTGCGGGCGGCAATCTCGGTACGGAGGCCGTGGTGCGGGCGGCCCCAGATGGCCACACGCTGCTGATCTGCGGCCCCGTGAACACCATCAACGGGGCGCTATATGGCCGCCTGCCCTTCGATTTCGCCCGCGACATTGCGCCCGTTGCCGGCCTGGTTCGCGTTCCCCTTGTGATGGTGGTGCATCCCTCGGTGCCGGTCACGACGGTGCCGGACTTCATCGCCTACGCAAGGGGCAGGTCTCAACCGCTTGCGATGGCCTCTGCTGGCAATGGCACGCCACAGCACGTCTCCGGCGAATTGTTCAAGATGATGGCCGGCATTGACCTGCTTCACGTACCCTATCGCGGATCAGCGCCAGCCCTGACCGATTTGCTTGCGGGCCAGGCCGTTCAGGTGATGTTGGACGCTGTGCCTTCGGCCATCGGGCATATTCGTGGCGGCGCCTTGCGCGCCTTGGCGGTTACAACTGCCACCGGCGCAGAAGCGCTGGCTGGCACCCCGGTGCTGGCCGAATTCTTGCCCGGCTACGAGGCAAGTACCTGGTATGGCGTCGGCGCACCGCAGGGAACACCGATCACCGTCGTCGAACGGCTGAACCGCGAGATCAACCTTGGCCTCGCCGATCCTGGGATCGCCGCGCAGTTCGCGACGCTGGGGGCGACACCCATGCCCGGCACACCTGCCGACCTTGGCAAGTTCATCGCTACAGAGACCGAAAAATGGGGCCGAGTGGTGCGCGCTGCCGGCGTTCGCGTGGATTGAGAATGGGGGGCGCGGGATCATGATGGCAAAGACCGCAGGAATGAAGCCGAATGGCTCAACACCACGCATCGGCGTTCTACTCACTGACAATGCCGCACACCCCAATTATGCGGCGCTGCGTGAGGGGCTGGCGGCACAAGGCCGTATTGACGGCCAGAATATCGTGATCGAGCCGCGCTTCGCCGAAGGCCGGCTTGATCGGCTGCCCCGGCTTGCGGCCGAGCTTGCCGCCTTGCCGGTAGATATCATTGCCGCGATTGGTGCCGTGCATTGCCGCGCGGCCCAGCAGGCGGCACCCAACATTCCCATTGTCTTTGCTGTTGTCCTGGACCCGGTCGCTGTCGGTTTGGTTGCGAATGCTGACCGCCCCGGTGGTAATGCGACGGGCGTCACCAATTTCGATCCAGCCCAGGCGCGGGAGGAGCTTCGCCTGCTTGGAGCGCTGATACCGAAGATGCGGCGCGTCGCGATCATCGGCGATGCAGGGGTGCCCGACGCATTGCCCCGCGCGGCCTGCGCCGCCGCCAAAGCCCAGGGCCTGCAGGCCCAGCTGCTTTTGGTCAGCGGTCCAGAGGAGCTTGAGGGTGCCTTTGCGGCAATGCGGAACGCCCGCGCCGACGCGCTGGTCGCGCTTGGGGTGCCGATCGTCAGCACACACGGGGCACATATCGCTGCCTTGGCGCGGGCAGCTCGGCTACCTGCACTATTCGCCCGGGATGGGGCAAAATTCGCACCGCTTCTTGCCTATGGCACGAGTTTCGCTACGGCAGTGCGGCACATGTCGGGGATGATCGACCGTGTGCTGCGCGGTGAACATCCGGGCGAGATACCTGTTGCGCGGGTCTTCCAACCTGAACTGGTAGTGAACGTTGCTGTGGCACGCGACATCGGGATCAGCATCCCGTCTGGGTTTGCGGAACGCGCCACCCACCTCATTCAATAACTCCAGCCTACCAAGTTGCGTTCCGTGATCGACATCCAACGCCAAAACAGGGCCTAAACGTGATCCCCCGGGCGCATCACCGCTTCACGCAGGGCAGCGCCCCATGACTGGCGCGCTTTTCATCATGTTCTTCATGGTCTGCGGACCGTTCGAAATGTTCTGTGAGCAGGGCCGCATGATCCACCCAACCTGCGCCGCTGCCGAGGCCTGGCTGCGCGCGGGGCTACGCAGCGACCAATCCCTGCTGATTGTGGATAAATGCGTCCCTTGGCCCGCTTTGGATCGTGAGCGGATGTTCCGTTCTCACTCTGGAGCGGGCTGTGAGTTCATCGCCGCATGAGCGGCGCCAAGCGGGACTTTTCCGGTATTGCAGGGGCCACTTCTGCATTTAGCTTCAGGAACTCGACCAGCCGTTGAGCGTGCGTGGGCAGCGCGCCGAAACTTCGCACGCAAATCGTAAGCGGGCGGCGAGTCCAGGTGTCCGTAAAAGGGACGACGCGGATAGACATTGACTGCTGCGATCGCCGAGCTGCTGTTTCGGGCAAGATCGCAAGGCCAATGTCCTTTTCTACCATCTGACACATCAAGTCGGTCCCGCTGAGGCGAATACGCAACTTAAGCCGGCGCCCGGCCCGGAACGCATGATAGTTCAGGAGATCCTGCATTGGGCTGCCGGCCGCATAGCCGATGAATTCATGTTCAAGAGTTTCGTGGAATGTGACCTTGCGGTGCCGGCTGAGCGGATGCCGCTGTGGCATCACCAAAGCAAGGCGGATTTCCGCGAAGGGAAAAGTGACCAGTTCGGTGCCCGGATCAACGGCATCTCCGACGATGCCGATATCGCCGCGACCCGCGGCGATTGCGCGAAGTATCTCACCGCTTCCGTGATGCTCAAGGTCGATATTGATGTTCGGATGGTCGGAAAGAAAGGCCGCCAAGGGTACCGGTAGAAATTCCATCGCGCCAACATTCGACAGCAAGCGGATATGCCCCTTCATACCCTTGCCGAAATTGTCGAGATCACCACGCATTCTCTCCAGCTGCTGCGAGACAAGCCACGCGTGATGCAGAAGCACTGTTCCTGCCGAATTGACCCGCACCCCCCGGCGGCTCCTTTCCAGGAGCGGAGCATTGAGGGCATCTTCCATGGCACGGATACGCTCACTCGCCGACGCCAGGGTCATGTTCGCGCGGGCCGCTCCATGCGTGATGCTACCGGCTTCGGCAACATGCACGAATAGTCGCAGGTCGGTCAGATCGAATCTCATGGACATGGTGACAAACCATCCTATGGCTCTGCCTGAGGCAGGCTTAGCACATTCCGCATTGTGCGTCTCCTTTCGCAACGACAGGGTGGGAAGGTGCCCGGACAGTCCGGGGGAACCCAAGGCAGCGAGGAGACCATCATGCCCGCACCAACGATCAGGTTCGACGACGGCGCCGAGTATGAGCGGGCGGTGGGAGCATGGAGCCAAATGGCCGGCGGCATCTTCCTCGACTGGCTCTCGCCCGCACCCGGCCTGCGCTGGCTCGACGTGGGGTGCGGCAACGGCGCCTTCACCGAGCAGATCGTGCGGCGCTGCGCACCAGCGGAACTGCAAGCGCTCGATCCCTCTGAAGGGCAACTCGCCTATGCCCGCACGCGCCCCGGCACCGCAGGCGCCCTCTTCCGACAGGGAAGTGCGACCGATCTTCCCTTCGAAGACGGACGCTTCGACGCCGCCTGCATGGCCCTGGTGATCTCGTTCGTGCCCGACGCCGCTCGCAGTGTGTGCGAAATGGCCAGGGTCGTGCGGCCTGGGGGCACGGTTGCGACCTATATGTGGGACCAGGTCGGCGATGGCTCTCCGATCGAGCCCATCTTCGTTGAGCTGCGCAGCATGGGCATCGCGACGACCCTGCCGCCGAGCGTCCAGGCCTCGCGGATGGAAGCGCTGCAGCGCCTTTGGGCGAATGCCGGCCTGGCGGACGTCAAGGTCCGCACCATCACGGTCCAGCGCCGCTTCGGCAGCGCCCAGGAGTATTGGGACGCGAGTACCGGAACGGGAACCATACGCCCCACGCTCGATCGCATGGCGCCCGATGCGCGCGCCGAGCTGAAGGCCCGCCTTCTCGCGCGCATTGCCCCAGCGGGCGGCGGGCCGGTCACGCTCAGCGCTCGCGCCAATGCGATCACCGGCACGAAGCCTTAGCCATTCCATCTTTCAGCAGGAGACGACACATGCCGAAGTCAGGCTTCTCGCGCCGGCGCGCGCTCCTCGGCGGCATCACTTGCGCGGCCGCCATCCGGGGCGGGGCGTCGGCCCAGGCCCAACCCTTCCCGACCCGCCCGGTTCGCGTCATCGTGCCGTTCCCACCGGGCGGTGCGGCCGATGTCCTCACGCGGCTGATGTCCGAGCCGCTTTCGCGCGAGCTCGGACAGCCGATGGTGATCGAGAACCGGGTCGGCAGCGGCGGACGCATCGGCACTGAAGCCGCCGCCCGCGCCACGCCCGATGGCTACACGATGTTGATGGGTAGCCAGGCGACCAACTCCATCAACCCGGAACTGTACCGTGACGCCAGCTTCGACCCGGCGCGTGATCTCGTGCCCGTAGGGCTGTTGGGGGGTGTGGGCTCGGTCCTCTATGTCCGTAACAGCCTCGATGTCCGCACCCTCCAGCAATTGATCGAACGCGCGCGCCAGAGGCCTGGGGAACTCACCTTTGGCTCGGCCGGCAATGGCAGCGGCTCCCACCTCACGACCGCGTTGTTGGAAGCCATGGCGCGCATTCAGCTGACCCATGTGCCCTATCGCGGCACGCCAGCGGCCACGATCGATATAGTTGCCGGGCGCATCGATTTGATGAGCGACCCAATAACCACAGCGCTGCCACATGTGCAGGCGGGCGCGGTGCGCGCCCTGGCTGTCACCACGCCGCAGCGCCATCCGGCCCTGCCCGATGTGCCGACTGTGACCGAGGCCGGCGTGGAGGGATACGAAGCAGTGAGCTACTACGGCTTCTTCGCGCCCAGCGGCGTGCCGGCCGAACCGCTTGCGCGGCTGCGGAGCGCCTGCGCGAAAGTGGTCGCCGACCCCGTCATCGGCAGACGCCTCGAGGAGCAGGGGATCGTCCGCCTTGGGCTGAACCCGGAGGAATTTGCAACTTATGTCGCCGCCGACCGGCAGCGCTGGGGCCGCGTGATCCGCGACGCCAACATCACCGTCAACTGAACGCGACGGAAGCAAACGCATCCATGGAAATCATCGATCTGAGTCGCGAGCTGTTTCATCGCACCCAGACGCATCCCTCGCACCCGCCCGTCATCATGACCGTGTGGAACGACCATTCGGAGAAGAAGGTCGCGGGCGACACGGTCTTCACGAGCAAGGCGCTGTCTATCGTGCTGAGCGACCATGCCGGGACGCATGTGGATGCGCCGGTGCATTTCGAACCGTGACCGGGCGCGCTGTCCATCGATCAGGTGCCGCTTGCGAACTTCATCACTTCGGCCTTCTGCATCGATCTCTCGCACGTGCCGCTGAAGCACGCGGCGAGTGTTGCCGAGGTCGAGGCCGCGGTGAAGCAATCCGGCCAGGACATCCGCAAGGGCGACACGGTGCTGATTCTCCTCGGCACCAACCGGCATATTCACCCGCGCCGATCTTCAGGGCAGCACAACCTCCGGCCCGATTTGAGAAAAGCTTTAGCTTTTCTTGAGACCGATCTGAGGACTGCAAAGCG
>JADCCX010000151.1 GCA_020252485.1 Methylocystis sp. | reverse complement strand
GCTCCGCCAAACATACGAACGCATGATCAACGCCGGAAAAAGGCCGCTCGTCGCACTCACAGCCATCATGCGAAAACTCGTCGTCATCGCCAACGCAAAGCTCAGGGACATCCCTCATCCCATCTGAGTTGATGACGGTTTGACTGTCGATGCGGTCCGGATACCAGCTCAACCCGCGACAGCGAGCCATTCCTCTTCCACTTTCGAGAGCTTGTCGGCAAGATTGGCGCGGTCCTTCGCCAGTTGCGCCGCGATCTCGGGATTCTTGCGGAAGACATCGGGCTTCGCCAGCGCCTCATCGACCTTGGCGATCAGGTCGGTGAGTTTGGCGATCTGGCTTTCCAGCTTCTCCATATCCTTCGGCTGCCGGGGAGCGGCAGGCTTCGGCTCGGGCAAAGCATCCTCGTCGTCATCCTCGAACCCGGGATCCTTGTGCGTTTCGCCGGTCTTGGCGGTCTTGCGCGCCTGCACGACCAGCTTCGCATAAACATCGATATCGCCATCGAAGGGCTTCACGGCGCCAGCGGCGACCAGCCAGAGGCGGTCGCAGGTCGCGTCCAGCAGGAAGCGGTCATGGCTGACGATCACCACGGCCCCTTCGTAATCGGCGATCGCCGTGATCAGCGCCTCGCGCATCGGGATATCGAGATGGTTGGTCGGCTCGTCGAGGATGAGGAGATGCGGCCCGTCGAAGGCGGCAAGCCCCAGCAGCAGGCGCGCCTTTTCGCCGCCTGACAGGTTCTTCACGGGCGTATCGGCCTTCTGCCAGGAGAAGCCGAGCTGCGCGGTGCGGGCGCGGACCTTGGCCTGCGGTTCGCCCGCCATCCGCCGGCCGACGAGCTGCGCCGGGGTTTCGTCGATCGGCAATTCATCGAGTTGATGCTGCGCGAAATAGGCGACCTTCAGTTTCGGCGCGCGGACGGATTTGCCATCCATCAACGGCAGACGGTCGGCCAGCAATTTGACGAAGGTTGACTTGCCGTTGCCATTGGCGCCCAGCAGGCCGATGCGGTCGTCGTTCGAGATCGAGAGCGAGAGCTTGCGCAGCACCTTGCGGTCCCCGTAGCCGACGGCGACATTCTCGAGCCGGATGATGGGCGGCGACAGCTCTTTTTCGGGATTGGGGAAGGTGACCGAAGCCCCCTCCTCATCCGCCATCGTATCGACGAGCTGCATCTTCTCCAGCCGCTTCATGCGCGATTGCGCCTGCCGCGCCTTCGAGGCCTTGGCCTTGAAGCGCTCGATGAAGGCCATCAGGTGCTTGCGTTCCGCCTGCTGCTTCACGGAGGCCTTTTCGAGCAGCATCCGCTGCTCGGCCCGCTGGCGCGCAAAGCTCGAATAGCTGCCGCGGTAGAGCGTCAGCTTGCCTGAATCGAGATGCAGCGTGTGATCGGTGATCGCATCCAGGAAATCCTTGTCGTGGCTGACGGTCAGCACCGTATGCGGATACTTGGCCAGGTAATCCTGCAGCCAGAGCGCGCCTTCGAGATCGAGGTAGTTGGTGGGCTCGTCAAGGAGCAGCATGTCCGGCTCAAGGAACAGCACGCTGGCGAGCGCCACCCGCATCCGCCAGCCGCCCGAGAAATCCGAGCAGGGGCGCGCCTGCGCCCCGGCGTCGAAGCCAAGACCATGCAGGATGGCGGCGGCGCGGGCTGGCGCGGCATGGGCATCGATATCGATGAGCCGCATATGGATATCGCCAATCCGGTGCGGATCCGTCGCTGTTTCCGCTTCCGCCAGCAAGGATGCGCGTTCGATGTCGGCGGCGAGTACGGTCTCAAGCAGGCTTTCGGGACCGCCGGGCGCTTCCTGCGCCACCTGGCCGAGCCGCATGTTGCGCGGCAGCTTCGCCGTGCCGCTTTCCGGCTGCAACTCCCCGTTAATGATGCGGAACAGCGTGGTCTTGCCCGTCCCGTTACGCCCGACGAACCCCACCCGCGCGCCGGCCGGTATCGCCGCGGAAGCATTATCGAGCAGTGTCCGGCCGGCGACGCGGCAGGTGATGTCGGAAAGCTGGAGCATGGCCGACCTCGTAGCCGGAGAGGTTCAATGCCGCAACGATGGAGTTTCTTTACAGTGCGGCCAGAAGGAACCGCAGCGTTAGGACAAATTCAACCGTTTCCGCCCGATATTGGCCGCATCAATGCCATGCAAGAGCCGCGTCCGGCGCGCCTTGTCAGAGAGCATCAGCCAAACAGGGACCGGCGCATGACCGAAGCATTCGAAAACTCCTTATCATCCATGATGACGAGCGGATTCGTAACCGAGACCGCCATGCGGGCGCTTCGCGAATCGGCGCAACGCCGCGGTTCGGTCACGCGCGGCGAGGCCGAATTCCTCTTCGTCATGGACCGAACCGGCCAGATCGCCGGCAGCGACTGGTTTCCGGTCGCGGTCCGCGCGGTTCGCGACGTCGTCGTCTGGGAGAGCCGCCCCACCGGCCATGTCACCGAGGCAGATGCCGATTGGCTGATCGGGCAGGTTGGCGACCAGCCGACCGCCTTTGGCCGGGCGGTTGTCTTCGCTGTCTGTCAGGAGGCCGAGAGCGTGCCGTCCCGGCTTTCCGAGCTTGCCATGCGGGCTGCTGTGGGACGTTGTTTGCTGATCTGAGCCGCCACGGGGCGAATTTCGGGCCATTGCTCCGCCTTCACGGCTCTGAACTTGGGCTAACGATTGCCTCCGCGAGCACCCGTCCTGCCCCCTTGCGGGGCGGGTGGCCGAGCGCAGCGAGGCCGGGTGGGGGGCTTTTCTCATTGTCACCCTCATGATCACCCCTCCCCGGCGGCTTTCGCCGCCGACCCTCCCCGTCAAGGGGAGGGATGGAGTTCGATTGTTAACCCGGATTCACAGCCCTTGCTCCGCCTTCCGTCGGATTGCCGGCCAAGAGTCGCTCCGCTACAGCAGCGGCAATCAATGACCCTGGGACGAACCGGCCGATGTTCAAGAAAATCCTGATCGCCAACCGCGGCGAGATCGCCTGCCGCATCATCAAGACGGCGCGCCGCATGGGAATTGCGACCGTCGCCGTCTATTCGGATGCCGACCGCGATGCGGTGCATGCCGCGATGGCGGATGAGGCTGTCGCCATCGGCCCGGCCCCGGCAGCGGAAAGCTATCTCGTCATCGAGAATATCATCCGGGCCTGCAAGGACACAGGCGCCGAGGCCGTCCATCCGGGCTACGGGTTCCTCTCCGAAAGGGAGGCCTTCGCACAGGCGCTCAAGGATAACGGCATCACCTTCATCGGCCCCAATCCGCAGGCGATCGCCGCCATGGGCGACAAGATTGAATCGAAAAAGGCCGCTGCCGCCGCTGGCGTTTCCACCGTGCCGGGCTATCTCGGAATCATTGAGGATGCCGTTCACGCCACGAAGATCGCCGATGAGATCGGCTATCCGGTGATGCTGAAGGCCTCCGCCGGCGGCGGCGGCAAGGGCATGCGCATCGCCTGGTCGGCGTCCGAGGTGAAGGAAGGCTTCGAGCGGTCGAAATCCGAGGCAAAATCCTCCTTCGGCGACGACCGCATGTTCGTGGAGAAATTCATCGTCAACCCGCGCCATATCGAGATTCAGGTGCTGGGCGACAAGCACGGGCATGTCATCTACCTCGGCGAGCGGGAATGCTCGGTGCAGCGCCGCAACCAGAAGGTGCTTGAAGAGGCGCCCTCCCCGCTTCTGGACGAAGCGACCCGCCGCAAGATGGGCGAACAGGCCGTGGCGCTCGCCAAGGCGGTCAATTACGACAGCGCCGGAACGGTCGAGTTCGTCGCCGGGCAGGACCGCTCGTTCTTCTTCCTAGAGATGAACACGCGCCTGCAGGTCGAGCATCCGGTGACGGAGATGATCACCGGCATTGATCTCGTCGAGCAGATGATCCGGGTTGCTTACGGCGAAAAGCTTGCGATCAAGCAATCCGATGTGAAGCTGAACGGCTGGGCGGTCGAGAGCCGGATCTATGCCGAGGATCCCACACGCAATTTCCTGCCCTCCATCGGCCGCCTGACGACCTATCGCCCGCCTGCGGAAGGCGAGAGCGATGGCGTGACAATCCGCAACGATACCGGCGTCGAGGAGGGCGGCGAGATTTCGATCTTCTATGATCCGATGATCGCCAAACTCGTCACCCACGCGCCGACGCGGCTAGAGGCGATCGAAGGCCAGGCGCGCGCGCTCGATGCCTTCGCCATCGACGGCATCCGCCACAACATTCCCTTCCTCGCAACCGTGATGAGCCAGCAGCGCTGGCGTGATGGCCGGCTCTCGACCGGCTATATCGCGGAGGAATTCCCGGAAGGCTTTCTGCCGCCGGCGCCCGCGGGATCCATCGCGCGCAACATGGCCGCCGTCGCTGCCTGCGTCGATCACCTCATGAACGCCCGCAAGCGGCAGATCAGCGGCCAGCTGCCGACGCGCAAACCGCAGGCGTTCCAGCAGGACCGCGTCGTGATGCTGGGAGGCGCGGCGCATAACGTAACGATTTCAGGCCAGTCCGGAGACAACCTCGTCCAGTTCGAGGGTGACGGCAAGCCGGTGCCGGTGACTTCCAACTGGAGGCCCGGCGATCCGGTCTGGACCGGCCTCGCCGGGCGGGAGCTGATCGCCGTTCAGGTTCGTCCGATCCTGAACGGCATGCGTCTGTCGCATGCGGGGACCGAATGCATGGCGCATGTCTACACGCGGCGCGAGGCGGCGCTGGCGGCGCTCATGCCGGTGAAGCCGGCGGCGGACACCTCCATGGTTCTGCTTTGCCCGATGCCGGGCCTCGTCAAATCCATCGCCGTCACGCTGGGCCAGGAAGTGAAGGCCGGCGAAACATTGGCGGTCGTGGAAGCCATGAAGATGGAGAATGTGCTGCGCGCCGAGAAGGACCTGACCATCAAGGCGCTGAAGGCGAAGCCGGGCGACAGCCTGGCGGTGGATGCCGTCATCATGGAGTTCGCCTGACCGGCAGGCCCGCTGCAGCCATATCCGGTCCGCGCCGGGGGAACGTAAGCCTTCGTTTACGCTGATCAGCCAGAATGCGGCTTTGGTTCCTGAGGCTGCGCGATGAAACCGGCAATCACACTTGCAACGCTTCTGCTTGATCCGCGCGGGCGCATCGGCCGACGTGATCTATTCGTCTCCGCGACGGCGATGCTGGGGATCGAGGCGCTGCTGCTGCTGCCCGCGCCCGAAATGATCGCCGTGCCGGGCAAGGCGCTTGCGCTGTGGATCGGCACCGCGGCCATTATCAAGCGCCTGCGCGATATCGGCCTCAGCGGCTGGTGGGCGCCAGCCGGCTTTGGCGGATTGTGCATGTGGACCGCGCTGCTCGCGCTGGGCTCGCTGGTGGTGGCGGGATCGGATGTCCTGTCGCCGGGAACGCTCGCCAACACCGCCTTGCTGGGCCTGGTCATCCTCCCTGCCGTCGGGATGACGCTCTGGCTCCATCTCCTCCCCGGCGATACGGCCGCCAACCGTTTCGGCGCCCCGGCGCCCGCCTGGCCCCCGCGCAATGATGCCCTGCCGGTTGGCAACAGCAACGACGAGCCTGCCCGCGCTTGACTTTCGGTTGAATTGAGATAGCACGCCCCGATCTTCGGCGGCGTCTTGCGTTGCCGTGACCCGATGCATGTCTGGCCGCCGCCCGCTGGCGCTGCGCCGATCTCAGGAGCAAGACCATGGCGAAGGCCAATACGATCAAGATCCGCCTGAACTCGTCGGCGGATACGGGCCACTTCTATGTCACCAAGAAGAACGCCCGCACCAAGACCGAGAAGCTCGTGATGAAGAAGTACGATCCGGTCGCCCGCAAGCATGTCGAATACAAGGAAGGCAAGATCAAGTAATCTTGCTTTCACCTCGGCTGGGTTGAGAAAGCGCCGGAAACCGGCGCTTTATTCGTTTCAGCACGCTGCGGCGATCGCCAGAAAATCGCTGGCCTTAAGGCTTGCGCCGCCGACAAGTGCGCCATTGACATTGGGAACAGCCATCAGCTCCTCAGCGTTCGCAGGCTTGACCGAACCGCCGTACAGGATGCGGATCGCCTCGCCCGCGTCTGAAAACCGCGCGATCAGCGCATTGCGGATCACGCTGTGGACATCGGCGACCTCGGCCGCCGTCGGTGTCCTGCCCGTGCCGATCGCCCAAACCGGCTCATAGGCGATGATGAGCTTCGCCGGATCTGCGCCTTCCGGCAATGAGCCTGCAAGCTGGGAGGCGACGACGTTGATCGTATTTCCCTGCTCGCGCTCGGCCTCCGTTTCGCCGATGCAGATGATGGCGGCGAGTCCGGCCTCGATGACGGCGGCCGCCTTGGCGCGGACAATGCCGTCGGTTTCGCCATGATCGGCGCGGCGCTCCGAATGGCCGACGATGACGGCGACGCCGCCGGCGTCGGCGATCATTTCAGCCGAGATATCGCCGGTATGCGCTCCCGAGGCCTTGGCATGGCAGTCCTGCGCGCCGATTTTGATCACGGATTTTTCGGCGACACGCGCAAAGCCCATGAGCAGCGTCGCCGGCGGACAGATCAGCAGATCGACTTTGCCAGATACTTCGCCGGCGCCATTCATCATGCCCTTCAACTCGAAGGCGGAGGCCTTGAGGCCATTCATCTTCCAGTTTCCGGCGATCAGGGGACGCGGAACGATCATCATCCGTTTCTTTCGTTGTTTTGGTTGGAAAACCCGCCTATCACGGCGCCGAAGCGGGAACAACGCGCGATCCGGCCGGACTGACCCGCCAATGACTGCGCGCCAATGACTGATGGAGACTGAAACACGATGCTGTCGGGTATTCGAACCGCCGCCGGCACCTGGCTCGGCAAGATTGTGCTGACTGTCATGTTCGGTTTTCTCATCGTGAGCTTCGCAATCTGGGGCATCGGCGACATCTTTCGCGGCTACGGCAGCAATTCACTGGCCGCGGTAGGAAAGTCCGAAATCGGGATCGACGCTTTCCGCCGCGCCTTCCAGCAGCGCATTTTCGAGATTCAGCAGCGCAGCCGCAGCTTCACGACGGAGCAGGCCCGCCTGATCGGCCTCGATCGCCAGGTCCTGAACCAGATGATCGGGGAGGCTGCGCTGAACGAGAAGGCGGGCAAGCTCGGCCTTGCCATGACCACCGAGGAGACGGCGCGCCTGTTGGCCGCGATCCCGGCCTTTCGCGCGCCGAACGGCGCCTTCAACCGGGCGGCCTTTGATGCTTATCTGCGGGAGGCCGGCCTGACCGAAGGCGCTTTCCTGGAGCAGCAGAGGCTGGCGATGCTGCGCCAGCAGCTCGGCGAAGCGATCTCCGGAGGCTATGCGGCGCCGCAGGCGATGGCGGAGATCCTGCATCGCTACCGCGCGGAGGAGCGCAAGATCAGCCATGTCGTCGTGCCCGGCGCAATTCCCTCGGCGCTGCCGGCGCCCACCCCTGATCAATTGAAGGCGGTGCACGAACAGCGCAAAGGCGCCTTCCGTGCGCCGGAATTCCGCAAATTCGTCGCCCTCGTGCTGGGCCCGGGCGAGTTCGCCGGAGAGATCACCGTCAGCGATGCGGACCTGCGCCAGGCCTATGAAAGCGGCCTCGCATCCGGCCGTTTCGGCGCACCGGAGAAGCGGCGGATCGAACAGATCGCATTTCCGACCCCGGCGGAAGCCGCCGCCGCCGCCGAACGCCTGAAGTCGGGGCTCGCCTGGACCGCCCTGCTGGAGGAGCGGAAACTCACGCCGTCGGACGTCGATCTCGGCGTCAAAACCCGCTCAGAGCTTGTCGATCGCGCCGTCGCCGATGCAGCCTTCGCCTTGGCGGAAGGGGCAATCAGCGATCCGGTCCAGGGCGCGTTCGGCCCTGTCCTGATCCGTGTAGCGGCGATCGAACCGGGGGCCGCGCCGGATTTTGCGGCTATGCGCGAAACGCTTCTCGCCGATGTGCGGGCATCGAAAGTCGCCGGCGACCGCGAATTGCGCCGCAAGCTCGATGCCGTCCACGACAAGATCGAGGAATTGCGGTCGGCGGGCAAAAGTCTCCAGCAGATTTCTGAGGAGCTGAACCGCAACCTTATCGTTGTCGAGGCGAGCGACGCCGGGGCACGCGGACGCGGCGGCGAACTCATCACCGGAGTGCCCGATGCGGCGGATGTGGTGAAGGCCGTCTTCCAGTCGGATCGCGGCGTCGACAACGAGGCCATCCGCACCCGCGAGAATGGCTACGTCTGGTTTGAGGTTCTGGGCGTTGAGCCAGCGCGGGAACGCAGCTTTGATGAGGTGAAGGCCGCGGTCGAGGACGTGTGGCGGAACGACGAGGCCGCGCGGCTGACGACGGAGAATGCGAATGCGTTCCTGAAGCGCCTCGAGGCCGGCGAAACATTGGAAGCGATCGCGACTGAGCTTGGCGGACAAATCGAAGTGACCGCGAACGTCACCCGCAACGGCAACGATGCGATCGGTCCTTCGGCGGCGGCGACGGCCTTCGCCCTGCCGCCTGGCCGCTATGCGATCGCCGCGACGGGGCGCGGCAGCGACCGGATGATCCTGCGGGTGGACGATATCACCGTACCGGAGTTCAAGCCCGGCGACGCCGATTCGAAAGCGTTGAAAATACAGCTTGATTCAACGCTTTCGGGAGAGTTGCTGACTCACTATGTGATGGGCGTTCAAAACGATCTCGGCGTTTCCATCAACGAGCGGGCGCTCGCCAGCGCCACAGGGACGCAGAACCTGCGGTGACCGGCCTCCGCCATGGATGATTTCCAAGCGCGTTACAACAGGGGCGAATCGCAACTCGTCGTCGAACGGATGGTCGCGGATCTCGAGACCGCCGTCTCGGCCCAGCTGAAGCTCGCGCGGCTGGGCGGGCCGATCTTCCTGCTGGAATCGGTCGAAGGCGGCGCGGTGCGCGGCCGCTACTCCATGATCGGCTTGCGGCCGGATGTGATCTGGCGCGCCCATGACGGCAAGGCCGAAATCAACCGGCAGTCGCTGACGGAGCCGGTGAGTTTCACGGCCGAGAGCGCCCCGCCCCTCGCCAGCCTGCGAGCGCTTGTCGCGGAATCGCGGATCCCGCAGCCTCACGGCATGCCGCCCATGGCCGCCGGCCTCTTCGGCTATCTCGGCTACGACATGGTGCGCGAAATGGAGCGCCTTCCCGCCGCAAAGGCGGATGGGCTCGGCACGCCGGATTCGATCTTCATCCGGCCGACGGTGATGGTCATTTTCGATGCGGTGAGGGACGAGATGGTTATCGTCACCCCCGTCCGTCCGCGCGCCGGCGTCTCTGCCGCGATGGCAGGAGAAGCCGCCCGCCAGCGCATCGACGAAGTGATCGGCTGCCTCGAGCAGCCCTTGCAGCATGCGCCGAACGGCGCGCAGGCGGATGCCGCGCTCACGGTGAAGGGCATCTCCAACACCGGCGAGGAGCGTTTCCTCGCCATGGCCGAGCAAGCCAAGGAGTATATCCGCGCTGGCGACATCTTCCAGGTCGTGCTGGCGCAGCGTTTTTCGGCCCCCTTCGCGCTTGACGGCTTCTCGCTCTACCGCGCGCTTCGGCGCATCAATCCCTCGCCGTATCTCTGTTACCTGAACTTCGGCGGCTTCGAGATTGTCTGTTCGAGCCCGGAGATTCTTGTAAAGCTCCGCGACGGCAAGGTGACGATCCGCCCCATCGCCGGCACAAGGCCGCGCAGCGCCATCCCCGCCGAGGATATCCGCCTCGGCGAGGAGCTGCTAGCGGATGAGAAGGAGCGCGCCGAGCATCTCATGCTCCTTGACCTCGGCCGCAACGATGTCGGCCGTGTCGCCGAGATCGGCAGCGTGACGGTGACGGACAGCTTCTTCCTGGAGCGCTACAGCCACGTCATGCATATTGTTTCGAATGTCGAGGGCCGCATCCGCCCCGGGCTGGACGCCATCGATACGCTGATCGCGGGCTTTCCGGCAGGCACCGTCTCCGGCGCTCCGAAGGTCCGCGCCATGGAGATCATCGATGAGCTGGAAGTGGCCAGGCGCGGCATCTATGCCGGCTGCATCGGCTATTTCGGCTCGGACGGCTCGATGGACACCTGCATCGTGCTGCGCACCGCCATCGTCAAGGATGGCGCAATGCATGTGATGGCGGGCGCCGGCATCGTCTACGATTCCAATCCCGCCTCCGAGAACCTCGAATGCATCAACAAGGCGCAGGCGCTCTTCCGTGCGGCGGAGGAAGCGGCACGGTTTGCGGCGCGGAGCAAGCGCGGGCAATAGGGCTTCCTAAACCGCCCAGGGCACCACGCCTGGCGGCAGGCGCCTGCCAAGACGATCGAGAATCAGCATCAGGGCCGCCACGATCAGCATGGTGACAACGGCGAGCGCGGAGGCCTCGGCCGTCAGACCCGCCTCTTCAAGACTGAAGAGGATGACGCCCAGCGTCCGTGTGCCCGGCCCCCACAACAGCGCCGAGACCGTCAACTCGTTGAAGGCGGACAGAAATACGAACAGGCCGCCGGCCAGCATCGCAGGCAGAATCGCCGGAAGCAGCACCTGGCGCAAGCGCTGGACGAAACCCGCGCCGCACAGCGAAGCTGCCTCCTCAACCGCCTGATCAAGCTGCGTCAGCGCCGCAATCGTCGGCTTCGCCGCCATCGACAGAAAGCGGGCCAGATAGGCGAAAAGGATGATCCAGGGCGTGGCATACAGACTGACGCCGATCAGCGGCAGCGGCCTAAGGAACAACAGAATGGCGGCAATGGCCACGACAATCCCCGGCAGGGCGAAGGGCAGTTCGATCAGGAACAGCAGGGTCGACCGGCTGCGTCCCGCAAGACGCACGATGGCGTAGCCGACAGGCAGCGCAACAAGGGCCAGCAGAATTGCAGCCCCGCCTGCAAGGAGAAACGAGTTGCGGAATGCCTCGACGGTCGCGGCCTGACGCAGCATCACTTCGCCGAAGGCGCGGATTGTCATCGTCTCGATCGTCAACGGCATGCCGATGGCCGGCACGAGCGCCGATGCGAGCAGCGACAGGAAAGGCAGGATCACCGTGAGCACGACGAGCGCGACCGCGAACAACTCGACCGGCGGCCGCCAGCGCCCCAGGCACCAGTAAGGCTTGAGGCTGCGGTCATTGTCGAGGATGGCGGAGCGTCCCCGCAGCAGCTGCAACGCGGTGAGAATGGCCAGACCGGCAACCAGCGCCAGAATGATCGACAGGCTGGCGACATCACCGATCACGCCCGGCCCGAAGCTGGAGAGTTGCCGGTAGATCAGCGTCGGCACGGTCACATAATTGACGGGCAACCCAAGCAGTGCCGGAATGCCGAAATTGCCGAGCGCCGCCACAAAGGCCAGCATCATCGCCGCCGCGACATGCACAGCGATACAGGGGATAACCACGTGCAAGGTCAGCACGCGGGCTGTAGCGCCGTCCAGTTCCGCCGCTTCGATCAGGCTATCGGGCAAGGTCTTGAGACCGGCCAGAAGCGTCAGCATCACCAGCGGCGCGTGGTGGAGGCCAAGCACGAGGATGACGCCCCAGCGTCCCATCAGCGGGTTGGCCGTTCCCGGCGCCGGAGCCAATCCGATCAGCTTGAGGATCGGCGAAGCCGGCCCCGCCAGCGTCTTGAAAGCCAGCGCCGCCACTTGCGGCGCGACAAGCATGCCCATCGTCATCAACAGGGCGAAAAGCCGCTTGCCCCGCATATCGCTGGCGCCGATGAGGAGGGCGGATATGCCGCCGATCAGGACGGCGATGACGGCGGACAGGAACGCGCTTTCCAGACTGTTCCAGGCGGCGCGCAGCACAACCGGGCGCGCAATCTCGGCAAACGCGGGAGCAGGATCAAAACTGCCCGAAGGCCAGAGCGAGGCCCGGACGAGGGCGGCCGCCGGCAGCACAGCCAGCAGGCCCAAAAGCGCGACCGTCAGCCAGAACGCGCCCCGTCCCTCCCGCTCGATGAGCGAGCGGTCACCGGCTGCGGCAGTCGATGCCACCAATGAATGACCTACTGACCGAAGATATCGGAGAAGGTCTTGCGGAAATTTGTTTCCTGCGCGAGCGCATTCTTCGCGTCGAAAGGCATCAGCTTGATCGTCTTGCGGTCAGGAAAACCGGCGGGCGCCGCGACATCGGGATGCGCCGGGAGATATCCCTGCTTGAGCGCAAGCTCCTGGCCCTCTTTCGAAAGCAGGAAATCGACGAAGGCCTTGGCCGCCACCGGGTTCTTCGTTGTGGACAGGATGGCGACCGGCTCGCTGACCGCCGAAACGCCCTCTTTCGGAAACACGAAAGCGACAGGCGATCCCTTCGCCTGCTCGCGGATCGGCATGAAGTCGACGATCATGCCGTAGAGCTTCTCGCCGCCGGCGACTTGCCTGAGGACATCGCCGTTGGCGCCTCCCGCCAGGGCATCATTGGCCTTGAGCGCCCTGTAGAAATCCCAGCCGCCGGGCAACGTTCCCGTCAGGGTTGCGGCATGGATGAGGGCCGCGCCGGAGTTCAACGGGCTGGGCATGACGATCTTGCCCTTGGCGTCCGCTTTCGTCAGATCGAACCAGCTTTCCGGCTTCATCGGCGCGCCGGTGTTATAGATGATGCCGGTCGTGATCAGCTTGGTCGAGAACCAGAATTTTTCGGGATCATGGATTCCGGCGCCATAGGCTGCGAGATCCGCGGCGGGATGGGCCATGAGTCGGCCTTCGGCCTTGAGACCCTCCATCGTGACGCTATCGGCGATCAGCAGCAGATCCGGCTGTGCGGCGCCCGCCTGAATCTCGGCCCTGAGCTTCGCCATAATGCGCGGCGTCCCGTCCCGCACAAAGCTGATGTCGACCTTGGGGAACTTCGCTTTGAACGCATCGATCGTCTGCTGGGCATCGGTATTGGGCTGGGATGTATAGAGAAGCAGCTTGCCTTCAGCCGCCAGTGCATTCGAGCCAATCAGGCTCAGCACGGCAAAAATTCCCGAGGATAGCAACTTGCGCATTGAATCGCCCATTTTCCGATGTTTGAACGCGTTTCCCACAGCGTCTTTGTACGACAGATCGATGACAGACAAGTCGCACGAGCTCCGTTTCGAAGGGTTTTACGGCAGCGCCTTGACGGGACAAGGCTTTCCCGCAACAGGAACACCAGTGCCAGAAAGCCCCCCGATCCGTCCATGAACGTCCTGCTCATCGATAATTACGACAGTTTCACCTGGAACCTCGTGCACCTGCTGGGTGGCGTCGGTTGCCGGGCCGAGGTCGTGCGCAATGACCGGATCACGGTGGACGAGGTCATGGCGAAGCGGCCCGACGCGATTGTGCTGTCGCCCGGTCCCTGTTCGCCGAACGAAGCCGGCATCTGCTGCAACCTGATCGCGGCGGCCAGCGAAACCACGCCGATCTTCGGCGTCTGCCTCGGGCTGCAGGCCATCGGCCAGGTGATGGGCGGCGCAGTGGTGCGCGCGCCTGTGCCCCGGCATGGCAAGGTTTCGACCATCCGCCACCAGGGCAAGGCGTTGTTCCACGGTCTGAACGGCCCCTTCCGCGCGACGCGCTATCATTCGCTGGTCGTGGCGCGGGATTCGCTACCCGATGACCTCGAAGTCACCGCCGAGACGGACGATGGCCTGGTGATGGCGCTTTCTCACCGCAGCCTGCCGCTGCACGGCGTGCAATTCCATCCCGAAAGCATCCATTCCGAGCATGGCGCGATGCTGGCAAGTCGCTTCCTCGACCTGGCAAGGGCGTGGAACGGACGCCAGGCGTGAGGAAAGGCCCGTCGCAACACGGCTCTGAACTTGGGTTAACGATTGCCTGCACGAGCACCCATCCCGCCCCCTTGCGGGGCGGGTGGCCCGGACCCCGGACTTGATCCGGGGGAAGGGCCGGGTGGGGGGAATTTTCTCATTGTGACCCCCATGATCACCCCTCCCCGGCGGCTTTCGCCGCCGACCCTCCCCGTCAAGGGGAGGGATGGAGCCCGCATGGCAACCCGGATTCACAGCCCGGACCCGTCGCAAAGCGCCATTGACGGGGCGGTCCTGAAAAACCAATAAGGGCGCTCTGCCCGGGAAGAAACCAGAATGGACGCCTTCAAACCCCTGATCGCCAAGGTTGCAGCGGGAGCGCCGCTGTCGGCCAGCGAAGCGGAAAACGCCTTCGAGCGCATCCTCTCGGGCGAATCGACGCCGGCCCAGACCGGCGCTTTCCTGATGGCGCTGAGGGTCCGCGGCGAAACCGTGGACGAGATCACCGGCGCCGTGCGCGCGATGCGCGGCAAGATGCTGCCGGTCGAAACCGATGCCGCCGCCATCGACATCGTCGGCACCGGCGGCGACAATGTCGGCACCTGGAACGTCTCGACGCTGGCCGCGATCCTGGTGGCCGCCTGCGGCGTCAAGGTCGCCAAGCACGGCAACCGGGCCGCCTCGTCGAAATCGGGCGCGGCCGACGTGCTGACGGCGCTGAACGTCAAGGTCGGCCTGACGCCGGAACATGTGGCGCGCTGCATCGATGAGGCGGGCGTCGGCTTCATGATGGCGCCCAACCATCACGCCTCGATGCGGCATGTGGGGCCTGTCCGCACCGAACTCGGCACGCGCACGATCTTCAACCTGCTGGGACCGCTCTCCAATCCCGCTTCGGTCAAGCGGCAGGTGGTCGGCGTGTTTTCGCCGGGCTGGCTGGAGCCGATCGCCGAGACATTGCGGACGCTCGGCTCCGACCGCGTCTGGGTCGTGCATGGTGCGGATGGCCTCGACGAATTGACCACGACCGGCCCCACCCATGTGGTGGAATTGAAGGACGGCAAGCTCGCCCGCTTCGATGTCTCGCCCGCCGATGCCGGCCTCAAGCTCTCGACGATGGATGATCTGCGCGGCGGCGAGCCCGCTGTGAATGCCATCGCCCTTAAGGGCGTGCTCCAGGGCGCCAAGAACGCCTATCGCGACATCGCCGTGCTGAACGCAGCAGCGGGCCTTGTCGTGGCGGGCAAGGCGGGGACGCTTGCCGATGGCGCGCGCATGGCGGAAGCCGCAATCGACAGCGGCAAGGCCGCCGAAACGCTGGCGCGATTGGTGACAATCTCCAATGGCTGACATCCTGGCCCGCATCGAGGTGACGAAGCGCGCCGAGATCGCTGAAGCCAAGGCGCGCGTGCCGATGGCCGCGTTGGAGCAGGCCATCGCCGAAGCGCCAGCGCCGCGCGGTTTTCTGGCCGCCATCCGGCGCAAGCACGCCGAGGGCGCTTTCGCCCTCATTGCGGAAATCAAGAAGGCCAGCCCGTCAAAGGGCCTGATCCGCGCCGATTTCGATCCGCCCGCGCTGGCGCGAGCCTATGAGGCGGGAGGCGCCGCCTGTCTTTCCGTGCTGACCGACACGCCGTGGTTCCAGGGCGAGCCGGACTATCTGCGTCAGGCCCATGCGGCGGCCGCGCTGCCCTGCCTGCGCAAGGATTTCATGTACGATCCCTATCAGGTCCATGAGGCCCGCGCCTGGAATGCCGATTGCATTCTCGTGATTATGGCGGCGGTGGATGACGCCACGGCGCTTGACCTGATCGAGACCGCCGCGCGCCTTGGCATGGACAGCCTCGTGGAGGTGCATGACCGGCCGGAGATGGAGCGGGCGCTGCGCCTCCCCTCCCCGCTGATCGGCGTCAACAACCGCAACCTGCGCAGCTTCGAGACGCGGCTTGAGACAACCGAGGAACTGGCCGCGATGGCGCCGAAGGATCGCGTGCTCGTCACCGAGAGCGGCATTTTCACCCATGCCGATTGCCTGCGGATGGCGAAGACGGGCGCCAGAACCTTCCTCGTGGGCGAGAGCCTGATGCGCCAGCCCGATGTGACCGCCGCGGCCCGCGCGCTGTTGCTCGGCGACAAGGCCGCGGCGGCGTGAGCAGGCTGTCCCATATCGACAAGACGGGCGCAGCCGTGATGGTCGATGTCTCGGACAAGGCCGTCACCAGCCGCACGGCGATCGCCGAAGGGCATGTGGCGATGCGGCCGGAGACGCTGGCGCTCATCCGCTCGGCGGGCGCCGCCAAGGGCGACGTGCTGGGCGTGGCGCGCATCGCCGGGATCATGGCCGCCAAGAAGACGCATGAATTGATCCCGCTCTGCCATCCGCTGCTGCTCACCAAGGTGACGCTTGATCTTGCCGCAGATGACAGCCTGCCCGGCATCCGCGTGACCGCGACGGTGAAGGTCGGCGGCCAGACCGGCGTCGAGATGGAGGCGCTGACGGCCGTCTCGGTCGCCTGCCTGACGATCTATGACATGGCCAAGGCCGTGGACAAGGCGATGACAATCGGCGGCATCCAGCTGCTTGAAAAGACGGGCGGCAAGAGCGGTCCCTACCGCCTTTCGGGCGGTTCATGAGCGGGCTCCTGCCGGTTGAGGAGGCGCTGGCCCAGCTTCTGGCCGGCGCAGGGACGCCAACGCCTGTCGAGACCATTTCCATCGGTGAGGCGGTCAACCGCGTTCTGGTTGAACCGCTGGTGGCGACGCGCACCCAACCGCCCTTCCCGGCTTCCGCCATGGATGGCTATGCCGTCCGCGCCGCCGATCTCGCCGCCGGAAAGCCCCTGCGGCTCGTCGGCGAAAGCGCCGCCGGGCGCGGCTGGCATCATCGGCTGAACCCCGGCGAGACGATCCGCATCTTCACCGGCGCGCCGGTGCCGGAGGGCGCGGATACGATCCTGATCCAGGAAAACGCCATAGCGGATGGCGAGAGCGTCACGCCGGCGCAGACCGAACCGGTCGGCCGCTTCGTCCGCAAGGCGGGCACCGATTTCATGCAAGGCCAGGCCTTCTTCGCAAGCGGCTATAGGCTGCGGACGAAGGACATGGCGCTCGCCGCCTCGCTTGGCATCGCCACAGCGAAGGTCCGCCGCCGCCCACGCGTCGCGGTGCTGGCGACCGGCGACGAGCTCGTGAACCCCGGCGAAACGCCCGGCCCCGATCAGATCGTCGCCGCGAACCACCTTTCGGTCATGGCGCTGGCGGAGAAGGCGGGCGGCGAAGCCCGCTTCCTCGGGATCGCACGGGACGATCTGGCGGCGCTGGCGGCTGCGATCGACGCCGCGCTTTCATGGCCCGCCGATATCCTGGTGACGATGGGCGGCGCCTCCGTCGGCGACCATGACCTCGTGCAGGAGGCCCTCGCGACGGCAGGCATGGCGCTCGCCTTCTGGAAGATCGCCATGCGGCCGGGAAAACCGCTGATGTCCGGCCGCCTGGGCGCGATGCAGGTGCTGGGCTTGCCCGGCAACCCGGCTTCCTCGGTTGTTTGCGCGCATCTGTTCCTGAAGCCGCTCATTCAGGCGCTGCTCGGCCAGGCCCCTACGGATGGGATCGAGCAGGGACGGCTTGCCACGGCCCTTCCCGCCAATGATCACCGGCAGGAGTATTTGCGCGCGACGCTTGCAACGGATGCCGCAGGCATGCCGTTGTTGACCCCGCTCCCGGAGCAGGACAGTTCGCTGACCCGCATTCTCGCGGCCGCCGATGCCCTCGTCATCCGCGCGCCCAACGCGCCCGCGATCGCCGCCGGTGCGGAATGCCGTTTCATCCATTTGGATTAAGCAAGACGCCTCTCGAAGCACACTTGCGGAACACAGCAAGAACAGCTAATACTGTTCACGATTTGTGCAATTGAGTCGCGCAAAACGCGCCGGCGGCGGGGGAAAAGATGCTGACACGCAAGCAGAGCGAGCTTTTGCGGCTGATCAACGACCGCCTGCAGGAGACGGGCGTGCCGCCCTCCTTCGACGAAATGAAGGACGCGCTAGAGCTGAAATCGAAATCCGGCATTCACCGGCTCATTCTGGCCCTTGAGGAGCGCGGCTTTATCCGACGCCTCCCCAACCGGGCCCGCGCGCTGGAAGTCATCCGTATGCCGGAATCGGCTTCGCCGACCGCCCGCCCGGGCCGGCAGCGCTTTAATCCCAGCGTGGTGGAGGGCGGCCTTGGCAAATCCGCGCCGCGACAGGCCGATGAGGATGAAATCCGTTCGGTGACAATCCCCGTCATGGGGCGCATCGCGGCGGGCACGCCCATCTCCGCGCTGCAGCAGCAGAGCCATTCGATCAATGTCTCGCCCGAATTCCTCTCGCATGGCGAGCATTTCGCGCTGGAAGTGCGGGGCGACTCGATGATTGAGGCCGGCATTTTTGATGGCGACACCGTGATCGTGCGCAAGCAGGAAAGCGCGGATTCAGGCGATATCGTCGTAGCCCTGATCGACGAGGAGGAAGCGACGCTGAAGCGCCTCCGCCGCCGCGGCACGTCCATCGCGCTCGAAGCGGCGAACCCCGCCTATGAGACGCGGCTGCTTGGCCCCAACCGCGTGCGCATTCAGGGCAAGCTCGTGAGCCTGCTGCGGCGCTACTGAAGCCTTCGCATCAGGGCAGGATCATATCGGCGCCGTCGTCATTCGGATCGGGGGCCGGATCGGGATCGGGTGGCGCCCTCGCGGCTGGATTACGCGATTGGACCTGGGGCGGTGTTGCAGCGGGAGAGGCGTTTTCCGGCCTCCCGAACCAGGGTTTCCAGCCATCGCGGCCGCGGGCCGGAACCTCGGCGAAACCTGCGGGCCCGCGATAGAGCGCCAGCGAGGCCGCCTGCCCCAGCCGCCCCCGGTCGATCACCTGCGCGGTCGCGGCGCAGAAAGCCGGGGCCGCGAGCGGCGTGATCACCAGCCGCGCGCGCCGGCAATCCTCCTCGAAGGCCTCCGGCTGCAGGACAAGCGCCACGGCGGCGCCATCCGCCAGCGGCGCCGTGCAGCCCCAGCGATCGCAGGCGACCGAGCGCTTCAGCGCCGGGTCGTTGGCTTTCCTGAGATCGCCGTCGGCCGAGAGCCAGCGATCCACCGTGAAGCGGCTGGCCGCACGTCCCAGAATCTGCAGTTTGCCGTCTTCGGCGCGGATGGCGGCGACCTGGCCTTGCCGGTCGATGAAGAGATCGGGCGCCCGCACGGCGGCAGCGGCGGCGCCAGCCGCGATCATCCCGGCCAGACCGGCGAGCCGAAGCGGTGAGCGCACCAGCACGAAGACGATGAAGCCGGCGGCCATCCAGAGCAGAAAAACGATCGGAAAGGCGCGGACGCCGCGCACCGAGCCATCGATCAGCGCCACGAACCGGGCCACCGCCAGCACCTGATCGCTGCCCAAACCCATCGCCTGCCAGATGGGGCCATCCAGCCCGAACGGCATCAGCAGCGTGCCGCCGACCGCCGCCGGCATCACCACGAAGGAGACGAACGGAATGGCCAGCGCATTGCCGATCAGGCCATAAGGGTTCATGCGCTGGAAGTGATAGGCCGCGAAGGGCGCGGTCGCGAAGCTTGCGATCAATGTCGTCATCAGGCTCGCCAGAATGGCGGTCATGCCCTTGCGCAGCAAAATCCCGCCCCAGCCCGCAGGTTCCTTCGGTTCGCGCGGCAGCGACAGCCACCATTCGTGCGCGGCGATCATGGCGGCGACCGCCGCGAACGACATCTGGAAACTTGGTCCCGCCATCGTCTCCGGCTCGCGGGCGAGCACGATCAGCGCGGCGATGGCGAGGTTGCGCATCGATAGCGCGGGGCGATCGAAAAGGATCGCGCCCAGCAGCACCAGCGTCATGATCAGCGACCGCTCGGTCGCGACCTCGGAGCCCGAGAAGACGCAATAGGCGGTTGCGCCCAGCATCGCGAGGCAGGCCGCCCATTTCTTGATCGGCCAGCGCTCGGCGACGCCGGGAATGAGCGCCAGCACGGCGCGGGCCAGCCAGAAGAAGACGCCGGCGGCCAGCACCATGTGGAGGCCGGAAATCGAAACGATGTGATAGAGTCCGGAAGCTCTCAGATCATCATTGACCGCTTCCGACAGGAGCCCGCGCTTGCCCGTCACCAGCGCAGCCGACAGAGCTCCCGCCTGACCGCCGATCACCGACGCGATCCGGTTGGTCATGTCGGTCCTGGCATTGTCGATGGCGGCGGTGACCCTCAGATCGAACGCGGACGGCGATGCGGCTGGGGTCAGAGTCATCGGGCCGACCCACCGGCCAACAGCTCCCAAGCCCAGGAAATAGGCGTCGCGGGCGAAATCATAGCCGCCCGGAAAGGCAGGCTGCGGCGGCGGCATCAAGCGCGCCTGCCCGGAGATATGGTCACCCGCGCGGGGCGCCGGCCCCTGGAAGGTGGTGCGAAGGCGCCGCGGCTCGGTGACGGGAAAGGCCGTCTCGAAGCGCGTCAGCACCAGCACCATGCGTCCGCCTGCGGGGCCGGCATCGACCGTTTCGACGAAACCGCTCAGCCGGGCGAAGGCAGGCTTGTCGAGCACCGGCGCCGCCGCGCGCTCGGTGCGCAGGGCCATGGCGGCGAAGCCCAGAAAGACGAAGGCGGCGCCGGTCAGCATCACGGGGGCGAGAAGCGAGGCCCGTCGCCACCAGGCGAGAGCCAGCAGCACGCCTGCCGCCGCCAGCGCCGGCCAGGGCCTCGGCACGCCATCGGCGACCAGAAACAGCGCAACGCCGATCCCCATGCAGACCGGCAGCCAGAGGAACAGCCTGCGGGCGTCGGCCTCCGCCAGGAAAGCCGCGCGGATGTGGAAGGCGTCGGCTATCGCCTCGCGCAGCCGCCGGAGCCACAGGGGCGAGAGAACAGCGGCGCCGGCCAATGTTGCCGCCGCCGCATTCCGCCGTTGACCCCGCCCCTGCTCCACGAAGCCACCCTTAACGCCTGCCCTTTCCCATGCTAGGCCGTGGACTCACCAAGGGACAGGCATTTGATGGGGTTCAGAGCCAAAAATGACCGGAAGCGGCTTGCAGCCTTGGCGTCCGCCAAGGCAAAAGGCGGTTCCGAGGCAGTTTTGGCTCTGAACTCCACCGCAGGCGCGGCGAATTTGGGCCAGTTTTCTCCGCCCTCTTCTCCCAAACCGGACGGTTTGCTTCGAAGAGGCCGAAAAAATCTGATCGCCAAATTCTCTCGCGTCAAATACCTGTCCCTTGGTGAGTCCACGGCCTAAAGCGCTGTCTCTCCTGCGTCAGGATAGCGAATCCCGCGCAAAGCCCCTGAAAACTAAGGTACTTCCGGAATGCATCCCTCCGTCGTCACCCGCTTTGCCCCATCGCCGACGGGCTTCCTGCATATCGGCGGCGGGCGCACGGCGCTGTTCAACTGGCTCTATGCGAAGCGCCACGGCGGCAAGATGCTGCTCAGGATCGAGGATACCGACCGCGAGCGCTCGACGCCCGAAGCCATCGAGGCGATCATCGACGGGTTGAAATGGCTTGGCCTCACCTGGGACGGCGAGCCGATCCACCAGTTCGCCCGTGCGGCGCGCCACGCCGAGGTCGCCCGCGATCTCGTTGCCAGGGGGCATGCCTATTTTTGCTATGCGACTCAGGAGGAATTGACCGAGATGCGCGAGAAGGCGCGGGCCGAAGGCAAGCCCATGCGCTACGATGGCCGCTGGCGCGACCGTGATCCCGCAACAGCGCCGCCGGGCGTCAAGCCCGTCATCCGCCTGCGCGCGCCGGTCGAGGGCGAAACAATGATCGAGGATATGGTGCAGGGCAAGGTCACCTGGTCGAACAGCGACCTCGATGACCTCGTGCTGCTGCGCTCCGACGGCACGCCGACCTATATGCTCGCGGTGGTCGCCGACGACCATGATATGGGCGTCACCCATATCATCCGGGGTGACGATCACCTCACCAACGCCGCCCGCCAGACGCAGATCTATCAGGCTTGCGGCTGGCCGGCGCCGAATATGGCGCATATTCCGCTGATTCATGGGCCGGACGGCGCCAAGCTCTCGAAACGGCATGGCGCGCTCGGCGTCGAGGCCTACCGGGCGATGGGCTATCTCCCGGCGGCGCTCCGCAACTACCTTGTGCGCCTTGGCTGGAGCCATGGCGACCAGGAGGTGTTTTCGACCGAGGAAATGGTGCAGTTCTTCGATCTCAAAAACGTCGGCCGCTCCGCCGCGCGCTTTGACTTCGCCAAGCTCTCCAACCTGAACGGCATCTACATGCGGCAGGCGGATGACCGGGCGCTGCTCGCCGCCATCGAGGAGATGCTCGCCCATGTGGAAGGCGGCGAGGCGACGCTGAAGGCGCTTCAGGGCGAAGGGCGCACCCGGCTGCTCGCCATGATGCCGGGGCTCAAGGAGCGCGCCAAGACATTGGTGGAGCTGATGGATGGCGCGCGTTTCCTGTTCGCGAAACGGCCGCTGACGCTGGACGAAAAAGCCGCCGCGCTGCTTGATGACGACGGGCGGAAGCGTCTCGCCGAGGTGGTCGCGGCGCTTGAGGCTGTCTCCGACTGGTCCGTGGCCTCAACCGAAGCGGCCGTGCGCGCCTTATCGGAGTCGACGGGCGCCAAGCTGGGGCAATTGGCCCAGCCGCTCCGCGCCGCGCTCACCGGTCAGGCGACCTCGCCTGGCATTTTCGACGTTCTCGCGGTGCTCGGCCGCGAGGAAAGCCTTGGCCGTCTGAGGGATCAATTATGAGCACTATCAAGCCCGCAACGCTCGCCCGCGCCCGCGCCTTTCTGGAGCGGGCGCCGCTCGTCGATGGCCACAACGATCTTCCCTATGTCGTGCGCAAGCACGAGAGCGCGAAGGGCGATGTCGCCGCCTATGCCCTGGAACGGGCGCATCAGGAGACGGACACGGATATTCCGCGCCTGAAGGCGGGCAAGGCCGCTGCGCAGTTCTGGGCGGCTTTCTGCCCGACGCAAGCGAAGGACCCGAGCCGCTTCACGCTGGAGCAGATCCAGCTCATCCGCAGCGTCAACGCTCTGCACCCGGATGTGTTTCTGCCCGCGCTCAAGGCCTCCGATATCCGCAGGGCGAAACGCCAGGGAAAGATTGCCTCGTTCATCGCGGTTGAGAGCGGCATCGGCATCGGCGACAGGCTGGAGATGCTCGATATCTTCTATGCGCTGGGCGCGCGCTACATGACCCTCTGCCACAACGAGACGCTCGATTGGGTGGACAGCGCCACGGATGCGCCGCGCCACAACGGCCTGACGGATTTCGGCCGCAACGTGATTCGCCGCATGAACGAAATCGGCCTTCTTGTTGATCTTTCTCATACAACGCCGAAGGTGATGCATGATGTGCTCGATATCGCTTCCGCCCCGGCCGCGATCACCCATGCCAATGCGCGCACGCTCTGCGACCACCCCCGCAACGTCGATGACAGCGTGCTGGAAAGATTGAAGGCAAACGGCGGCATCGTGATGGCGACCTTCGTGCCCGCCTTCATCAACCAGGCGCTACGGGACTGGCTGAAGCCATTGCAGACCCATGGCAAGACGCCGCTCGACGCCGATATCGGCGCGCTGATCGCGGAGCGTGCCAGGCGCACCGGGCCCGCGCCGAAGGCGACGCTCGCGCAATTCTGCGACCATGTTGACTATCTCGCGAACAAAGCCGGCATCGATCATGTCGGCATCGGTTCGGACTTCTTCGGCGGTGCGACGCCCGAAGGTCTGGAAGACGTCTCCAAATTCCCGGACCTGATCGCCGCGCTGATGGAGCGCGGGTGGAGCGATACGGCGCTGGCCAAACTCGCCGGCCGGAACGTCATCCGCGTGCTGCGCGGGGTCGAGAAGGCGGCAAAGCCTGCCGCCTGATTCCGCCTAAAGCGGCAGGTTGTCGTGCTTCTTCCAGGGGCGCTCGACCTCCTTGGCCGCGAGCATCGCCAGAGCGCGTGCGATGCGCCGGCGGGTGGAATGCGGCATGATCACCTCGTCGATATAGCCGCGCTCCGCCGCGACGAAGGGTGAGAGGAAGCGATCCTCATAGGCTTTCGTCTGCACCTGGATCTCTTCGGGCGTGCCGCCGCGGAAGATAATCTCCACCGCGCCCTTGGCGCCCATCACGGCGATCTGGGCCGAGGGCCAGGCATAGTTCACGTCCCCGCCGATGTGCTTGGAGGCCATCACGTCATAGGCGCCGCCATAGGCCTTACGGGTGATCACCGTGATCAGCGGCACCGTGCATTCCGAATAAGCGAAGAGCAGTTTCGCCCCATGCTTGATGAGCCCGCCATATTCCTGCGCCGTGCCCGGCAGGAAGCCCGGCACATCCTCGAAAGTGATGATCGGGATGCCGAAGGCATCGCAGAAGCGCACGAAACGCGCGGCCTTCCGCGACGCGTCGGCATCAAGAACGCCGGCCAGGACCATCGGCTGGTTGGCCACGAAGCCGACCGTGCGCCCTTCGATGCGGCCGAAGCCCGTGATGACATTGGCTGCGAATTTCTCGGCGATCTCGAAGAAATCGCCCTCGTCCGCAACCTTCCGGATCAATTCCTTCATGTCGTAGGGCTTGTTCGGATTGTCGGGCACGAGCGTGTCGAGCGACATCTCGGCCCGGTCGGCGGGATCATCGGTCGGCCATTCCGGCACGCCTTCGAGATTGTTGGCGGGCAGGAAATCGATCAGCCGCCGGATCTGGAGCAACGCTTCCAGATCGTTGTCGAAGGCGCCATCCGCGATCGATGTCTTCGTCGTGTGGACCGAGGCGCCGCCCAGTTCCTCATGGGTGACGATCTCATTAGTGACCGTCTTCACCACGTCAGGGCCGGTCACATACATGTAGCTCGTGTCGCGCACCATGAAGATGAAATCGGTCATGGCGGGCGAATAGACATCGCCGCCGGCGCAGGGACCCATGATCACGCTGATCTGCGGAATGACGCCGGACGCCACGACATTGCGCTTGAAGACCTCGCCGTAGCCGCCGAGCGCCGCCACGCCCTCCTGGATGCGGGCGCCGCCCGCATCGAAGAGTCCGATGATCGGCGCGCGCATCTTCAGCGCCATATCCTGCACCTTGCAGATCTTCTGGGCATGGGTTTCGGAAAGCGAGCCGCCGAACACCGTGAAATCCTTGGCGAAAACGAAAACGGTGCGGCCGTTGACTGTCCCCCATCCGGTCACGACGCCGTCGCCCGGTATCTTCTGCTTCTCCATGCCGAATTCCGTCGAGCGGTGCTCCACGAACATATCGAACTCCTCGAAGGAGCCGTGATCGAGAAGCAGCTCTATCCGCTCCCTGGCGGTGAGCTTGCCTTTGGCATGCTGCGCCGCGATGCGCTTCTCGCCGCCGCCGAGGCGGGCGACGGCGCGGCGCTCTTCAAGCTGATCAAGAATATGCTTCATGGACGGCTTCCGATCCCGATTGTGTCGTGTTTGTGCCTTTCAGTGGCGTTAGTCCCTCCCTATCTTCCGGTCAAACCCGACGAAGGCCCAAGATGATACAGCGACTGACCCTCTTTGCCCTCTCCTTTCTGGCGGCATCCACCGCGCTCGAGGCCCAGCAGCGCGATACGCCGTTTCGTGTCGAGCCGCAGATCGTGATCACGCCGCCGCTGGGCGCCCAATCACCCTATGTGGGCTTCGAGACCCGCGAGGTGAAAACGCTGTCGACCGAACGGCAAGAGGGCCTGAAGCGGGGGGCCGGCATGGGCTACGCTCTTGCGGCGGAGCTCAATGGCCTTCCCGGCCCTATGCATGTGCTGGAACTGGCCGACCAGCTTGGTCTTGATGCGGACCAGAAGTCCCGCGCCCAGAAAGTCTTCGAGAAGATGCGCCGGGAGGCGATTGCCGCTGGCGAAGCGCTGATTGCGGCGGAGGCGCATCTCGACCGCATCTTCGCCCTGAAACAGGCGACCTACGACCGCATCGAGGCGCAGACCGCCGTGGCCGCCGGTCAGGAGGCGCGCCTGCGCGCGATCCACCTGAAGGCGCATCTCGAAATGGCTGAGATCCTGACGCCCGAGCAGATCGAGAGTTACAACCGCTTGCGGGGCTATGTGGAGCAGCCGAACGAGCCGGGAGTCCCCGGAGCTGCGCAACGCCACCACGGCCCGGCGCACCAGCCGCCGAGCCGGTGACCACTGCGGCTCTGGCTGACGGATGACGGCCCCTTCAACCAGCCTTGACGTTGGCGCTGGCGGTGCGGGTGATTCCCGCTTCCGCCATATCCTTCCAGGCCTTCGCCAGCGATCCTGCCGCGTCGATGCCGCGGCAGGCATCTTCGACGACAATGGTCTCGAAACCGGCTGCCTTGGCGTCCAGCGCTGTCCAGCCGACACAGAAATCCGTGGCTAACCCCGCCACAAAGGCGCGCTTGAAGCCGCGTTCCTTGAGATATCCGGCAAGGCCGGTGCGGGTCTTCCGATCAGCTTCGACAAAGCCCGAATAGCTGTCGATCTTGGGATCGAACCCCTTGCGGATGATCAGCTGGTTATGGGGAATGTCCACCGCCTCGGAGAATTCCGCGCCTTTCGAATCCCAGATGCAATGGTCCGGCCAGAGCACCTGCTTGCCATAAGGCAGATCAATCACATCGAAGGGTTTCTTGCCCTTGTGGGAGGACGCGAAAGAGATGTGGCCTTCCGGATGCCAATCCTGCGTCATCACCACATGCTTGAAGCGATCGGCGAGGTCGTTGATCGGCTTGATCACCTCATCGCCCTTCGGCACGGCGAGATTGCCGCCCGGCAGGAAATCGTACTGCACATCGACGACGATGAAGACATCCGTGTCGGGATTGATCTGCACAACGGAGGATTGCGCAATCGAGCGATTGGCGACGAGCCCAGCGGCGGCAGCGACACTGGCAAGTTCGAGTGCGCGGCGGCGGGTCAAACGGGGTGCTGATCTCTCGCCCATGTTGCCTCCTCGTGTCATGAAGACGGTAACATGATCCTGTCGAAGGAAAGGCGCAAGCCCCGGCACGCTTGCACCGCTCCTAGTGGAGCGAATTTGACATTCGCATCCCGCGTGACATCGGGCGTCGGAGCGAATGTCAAATTCAAAAGCTCCACTAGAATCATAGACTTGCTAGTGGTCCCTTTGATTCCGACATTTGCTCGCAGCGTGATATCAAG
>JADCCX010000150.1 GCA_020252485.1 Methylocystis sp. | reverse complement strand
GTCTGTTATTGAACCAATCTACCCATTCCAGGGTAGCGAACTCCACCGCCTCGAAGCTCCGCCACGGCCCGCGCCGGTGAATGACCTCGGTTTTGTAAAGCCCGTTGATGGGTAACCGTTGTCTGCGCCCCACTATTTTTTTGGCTTGACCGCTTAGGTTCTTGCCTGCGTCGGCTCATGCAGCAAGTTCAGCACGCCTGGCATCCCGCCAGGCCCATGGCAGCAGCGATGCAAGACTACGGCTATTCACCTTGCCGCTCACCATCTGTTCCAGCACATCGGTCAGCCAGGCCTGAGGATCAACACCATTCAGGATCGCCGTGCGGATCAGCGTGGTGGCGATTGCCCAATTCTCACCGCCACCCTCACTGCCCGCGAATAGCGCTGCCTTGCGGGTCACAGCCACCGGCCTGATTTCGTGTTCTACCGTGTTGGTATCCATCTCCAACCGGCCATCACTCAGGAATTCACTGAGGCCCTGCCAATGGCGCAGCCCGTAACGGATGGCCTCAGCCAGCTTGCTGCCGCGGCTCAGCCGGTTCAGCTGCGCGTGCAGCCAGGCCTCAAGCTCAGCAACCAGCGGCGCGCTTTGGGCCTGGCGCATGGCCAAGCGTTGCTCCGCTGCGCGGCCACGAATGCCAGCCTCAATGGCGTAGAGTACGGCAATACGCAGCAGCGCCTCGGCGGCGATCGGTGATTGCGTCGCGGCGTGGATGTCAAAAAACCGCCTGCGCAAATGCGCCCAGCAAAAGGCCAGCACGACTTCGCCATCATCACGGTCGCGCTGCAACGCCTTGAACCCATCATAGCCATCCACCTGCAGCACACCGCGAAAACCCGCCAGATGCACGCCAGGATGTTCCGCCCGGCGATCGCTGGAATAGACATAGGCCACCGCAGGCAGAGTGCCGCCCAGCCATGGGCGATCATCAACCGCATAAGCCCATAATCGGCCAATGCGTGTTCGTCGTCGCCCACGCTCCAATGTCGGCAGCGGCGTATCATCGGCAAATACACGCCCCTGACGCATGATATGGGCCAGGATAAGCGTGTACATTGGCCGTAGCCACCAGCAAGCCTTGGCCACCCAATCGCAGAGGGTCGAGCGGTCAAGCATAATCCCCTGCCGACTTAGCATCACGGCCTGGCGATACAGCGGCAGGCCATCGCCGTATTTCGCCATCAGCACATGCGCAAGCAATGCCTCAGTCGGCAGGCCGCCGGGAATGGCGTGATCAGCTGCGCGGCGCTGATGCACGCCATCCGTGCAACCGCGGCAAGCGTAACGCGGGCGAATGGTCACGCGTACGCGGAGTTGCGCTGGCACCACATCCAGCCGTTCCGTGCGATCCTCGCCAATGCGATGCATCTGCCGCCCACAGCAGGGGCAGCCCTTATCCGCAAGGTCCAGCACATGCTCCACCCGCTCAAGATGCGCAGGCAAGGCGCCGCGATTGCGTTGACGTGGCTGTGCGGCGGGCGCTGTTGGCGCACTGGCAGCGGCCGGGTCATTCGCGGGCGACGGCGGAGGGTCCTGGCCGAGCGTCAGCGCCAATTGCGCGGCATCAATCCGTTCGGCACTTTGTCCAAAGCGGGCACGCTTAAATGAATGGATGATCTGTTCCAGCGCCGCAATCCGAGCCTCCGCCGCCAGCAGGGCTGCGCGCAATGTCGCGACATCCTCAGGCTGATCCGCAGTGTCGGCGGGGTGATCGGGCATGAGAGAATCGTCGCTGATCGAACCGCGTCGCGTCAATAGATTTTCCACGTAATTACTTGAATATCTATCGCATCATATCGCGCTTGGCCGCCAGGTGCGTTGCGGGGTTCGCCAATCAATACCCTCCAGCAGCATCGATGCCTGCGCCGCTGAGAGCATCACTGTGCCGGTGTTCGTCATCGGCCAGAGAAAATGGCCACGTTCAAGGCGCTTGGCAAAAAGGCAGAGACCCTGGCCGTCATGCCAGACGCATTTGATCAGCCGACCACGCTTGCCGCGAAACAGATAAACCGCGCCGCAAAATGGATCCTGACCAAAGGCCTGCTGCACCAGCGCCACCAGGCCATCCATGCCGCGACGCATATCCGTCTGCCCACAGGCAAGGAAAATCCGCGTCCCAGCCGCAGGGCCAATCATCGGCCAGCAAGCGCCGCAAGAACGCGCCCCAAGGCCGCACCATCCACCGCCGCGTCCACTCGGACCAATGCGCCGCCGGGTAGCGTGATTTCCATCATACCAGTCGTGGGTATCTGCGATGGCGCGGATGGCTTTGGCGGTGGCGCCGAAAGCCGTACCTCAGCAAAATCCGCCTTGGCCGATGCTGGCGTTACGCCAACTGGTCCAGATCGCAGCAGCATCGCCTTGCGCCACGTATAAAACTGTCCCGTGCTGACGCCAAAGCGGCGGGCAACACGCGATGCAATGGCACCCGGCGCCATCGCCTCAGCCAGAATACGCGCGCGATCCTCATCAGGCCAACGCCGCCGAGGCTCGCCACGCGTCACAACCTCCACCAACGATCGCCGAGTAGTCGAAGGAGCGCTCTTTCGAGTGCTCTCAGATGCTCCAATGTTCGTCAAGCGGGAATTTGAGTTCATTTTGTTGCGCAGAGTGCGGTGTAGACTTCGCGCACGATGTATCTTTTGATGCAGCGGACGATCTCGCGCCTGGTTTTGCCTTCTGCTGTTCGCCGGGCGGCGTAGGCTTTCGTTCTATCATCGTCGCGCATCCGAACAATAGCG
>JADCCX010000015.1 GCA_020252485.1 Methylocystis sp. | reverse complement strand
GGGCCGCTGCCCGGGCAGCCTGGACGGTGAAGGACCTGTGCACCGACTATCTGTCGGCGGCCGAGGCGGGGGACGTCCGGGGCCGCGGAGGCAAAGCCAAGCGGGCCTCGACACTGGCCGTAGATCGGGGCCGGATCGACCGCCATATCCTCCCCTTGATCGGGCATCGTGCCGTGCGCGATCTGAAGCCTTCCGACGTGCGGGCATTCTTTACGGCAGTAAAGGCCGGCAAGACTGCCAAGGACGTGAAGACCGGCCCCCGTGGCCGCGCCATCGTGAAGGGCGGTCAGGGGACGGCGAAACGGACTGTCGGGCTTTTGTCGGGCATCCTCTCCCACGCCATAGACCTTGGCCTGATCACTGCGAACCCCGCGCACAACCTCCGCCTGCCCGCAGACGGTAAGCGTGAACTGAAGAACTTCCCGGCGAAGTATGCCGCCCTTGGACGCGCACTGGCCGTGGCAGAAGTCCGGCGCGAAGCATGGCAGGCTGTGGAGGCTATCAGGCTTGCGGCCCTTACCGGAATGCGAAGGGGCGAGTTGATCGGGCTGCGCTGGTCGGAGGTAGACCTGGCAGGCCAGTGCCTTCGCCTCGCTGACAGCAAGACCGGTGCGAGCGTCCGGCCTTTGGGGTCTGCGGCGGTGGCCATGCTGGCCGCCCTGCCCCGCCCGAATGCTGCCGTCTACGTCTTCCCTGCCGAGAGGAACGCCAAAGGCACCTATGGCGGGCTACCCAAAGCCTACGGTCGGATCGTCGAAAGTGCTGATCTTGATGACGAGGACCGGATCACCCTGGCCGACCTTACGCTTCACGGTCTTCGGCATGGCTTTGCCACCACCGCGGAAGAGCTGGGCTACACCCTGCCTACGATCGGTGGCACGCTTGGTCACGCCAGCGGCGCGACCGGCGTGACTGGCCGCTACATTCACAAGGCCGATGCTGCGCTGATCGGAGCGGCTGACGCTGTTTCGGCCCACATCGCCGCGATGCTGGAGCCTGCGACGTGACCACAGGCTGGACGATCCCTGAAACGGCCCTCGATCTGGTGAAGGACCGTGCGGCGGCGTTTCGCGAACCCTTCGCGGTTACTCTGGACCGGGACGGGCTACCCCCACGCTGCGAAGCAGTCGAAGATGGTATCCTTCTTGCCGCTCAGCGCCGCACGGCGGGACGAAAGCCGACCGTGTGGGATGAACGATGGCAGCGCTATGCCGATGCGCGGGCAGCGAACCGACCGCACTATGCCGTCCCGCCGAAGCATCTGGTCAAGGTCGCACAAGCCCTGCTTGTCTTCTACACGGCGGCGCTCTTCGGGCGTCAGGCCATGGCCGATGCAGTCAAGTTGGTCGGGGCACCCGAGGATCACGCCCGGGCCTTGTCTGTGGCCGACGCCGAACACGACGCCGATGCCGCCATGGCATCGCTTCAAAACTCTGGCGGATCGGTGGCGAGCCTTGAACTTGATGTTCTCGCCGCATGGGACCTGAAGGCTATTCCCTATATCCGGCGGCTTGGCGCTGACGATGAAACAGGCGCGCTGGACGCGGCCCGGCAGAGGGCGGCCAAGGGACAGATTGATAGTGTTGCAGGGCTTATGGCTGCGGAGTTGGGCAAGGGCGAGACGCCCGCCACGATGAACCGCATGCTCACCCGGGGCGCGCAATTCGTGCGAGGACTGCCCGGCGAACTGATCGAAGCTCTTTGGCGGAACCTGTCGCGCGGGCGAAGTGGAACCGCTTACCGGGGCGGCGTAGTCTTGGAAGCTGACGCGCTCCACCTCGCGCGGATTGAGGCGCGGGAACGCTTTGCGGCGTTGGTGCTGGAAGCCGAGGCCCTGCACAAGGCAAAAGGCAAAGACAGGTGGGGCAAGCCCCTGTAAAGACGGTGCAAATTTCTGCCCATACTCTCCGCTGGCAATGATCGTTCTGCGGCGTCAACGTTAGATCATCGACCCACTAGGGATAGGGAGATGACCCGATGACGACGACCGAAAACACCACCTATAGCGATCCCCGTCGCTACCTGCGACGCGCGGAGGCCAGCGACTACCTCGCCCGCCGCTGGGGTATCAGCCGAGTGCCCGGGACCCTCGCCAAGCTGGCCACCACGGGCGGCGGGCCGCGGTTTCAGAAGCTTGGCAAATGGCCCCTGTATTCGCCTGCGGAACTGGACCGCTGGGCCCAGAGCCAACTTGGTCCCGCGGTCGCTTCAACGTCCGAACTCAAGACGCTGCAAGGCGCTGCGGCTGCCTGAAAGCACCACTCGAAACCCCGAGACCAAGAAAGGATCTCAACATGCCTGTTCGCGAATACAACCTCCGCCCCGGTGACGGGAAACTGACCTTGCAGAGGAACACCTCACTTACCGCCGCAACAGGCGGTGCCACCTCCCTGTGCGGGACCTTCCAGCTGCGGGTCGCGGTAGACGACAGTGTGGCCACAAGCCGGCAGGAAGTCCTACGCGCTTTGCAGGTGGTTATCGAGAGGGTGACCGAAGAGCCGCAGTGGCCCCCGGGGCCCTAGGGGGTGGCCATGGCTTCGCTTTTCTACGCCCTTCGGCACCCGATCCTCGCCTTCCGCGAATGGCGGCTTCGCAGGGCGGCTGCCGCGGCAAAGCGGAACCTCGCCCTCGCGCTCTCGCGTTGCGCAGACAGGCTGGCAGAGGATCCCGAGCTTGCTCCCTCCAGGGCCCAGACAGCCCGGGTGCTGGGACTGGTAAAGGATCGCCTAACCGACGCCTAGCCAAAAGGCTGGGGCCACCGCGCCGCAAGCGATGGCCCCTGAGACTTCACCTCGACGATCCCGGGCGTAGGAGGCCCAAGACGTCATGCTGAACATATCGCATAGCCCCCAAACTCTCAACACCGCGCCCGCGAAGATCGCGGG
This sequence comes from Methylocystis sp., assembly GCA_020252485.1. Classification (GTDB taxonomy): domain Bacteria; phylum Pseudomonadota; class Alphaproteobacteria; order Rhizobiales; family Beijerinckiaceae; genus JADCCX01. The sequence goes on along the minus strand of JADCCX010000015.1, from coordinate 5,752 downwards.
GACGTGCAGTCCGGGCCGGCAATGGCAGGATTGCGGTTACTGGCCGGTCGCAGATGCCGCCGTTGTGGCACCCACGCCCGCCAGCTACAGGGCCGCGCTCACTGACTGGCTGCACAACAGCCGCCTCGAATTCTTCGCGGCACTGCACCCTGATCACGCCAATCAGCCGGACACGGTAATCCTGGTGGCCCGTCGCGTCGCGGACAATGCAGCGTGCGTGCAGGCCTGGCGGGCTGAAGAGCCGCGGCCCGACCTGGCCCCGGTCGATATCGCGCAGTTGCTCTTGGGCGGGCAGTTGGTTGCCGGCATGGCCGCAGGTCTGCCTTACACGATGCTTCCGTGGGGGTATCGATCAGAGCAAGTGCAGACAATCGCAAGACTGATCTTCGAGACGCCTGAGACGGCCCGTAAGGCCCTTGGCTGGGTGCGCGTCGGCCAGCATCAGATGGTCCGGCCCGCTCCAGAGCGTAAGCCGATTTGGGCGTGAAGCCCGCTACACCTGACCGCCGCGCCTGATGGGGCGCTGCGATGAAATGCCTGCCGCCCCGAGCCGTGAACCGAGAACTCAAGCGCGCCTGGCCACCCCCCGAAACTTCCGGCCGTCCGCTGCGCCCTGATCGTGTTGCGCGCGATGGCCACCGCTCTGGAGGCTGCCATGCCCAATGACTACACCCCCGCCACCCCGCGCGATATGCGCCAGACCGCCTTCGACCTTGCGGCGCAGGGCTTCAAGGTCTTCCCCCTCCAGCCGAACGGCAAACTCCCTCACAAGGGCGTCTCGTGGAAAGACCTCGTCTGCAAGGACGAGTTTGCCGCGTTCGACCTGTGGAGCAAGCCGCAATTCCGCGACAGCAACATCGGGATCCACTGCGAAGGCCTGATCGTGGTGGACCTTGACCGCTACAAGGACGGAGGCTTTGACCAATCCGCGCTTGATGCGTTGAACCTTCCACCGACAAGGACTGTGCGCACACCGGGGAAGCCCGATAAGCCCGGTAGCGGTGAGCACCTGTATTTCTCTGTCACAGAGAACGTCGCAAACAGCGCCGGGAAGATCGGGGCGGGCATCGATGTTCGGGGCTTTGGCGGTTACGTCGTCGCGCCCGGTAGCGTCCGACCGGAAGGCGAGTATGTGGTTACCGTGGACCTCCCGATTGCCCCTGCACCGCAAGCCCTGATCGATCGATGCAAAGCTGCACCTGCACCGGGGGAGAAGAAAGCGGTGGATTGGACCGCCGAAACTCCGCCCGCACGGGTGGATGATGGCCGGCAGTATCTGGCCACCGCGCCGATTAGCATCGCGTTCAGCGAAGGCAACCAAACCGCCTTTCAAGCGTGCGCGGGCTTGTCTGACCGTGGCATTTACCCGAGCGCAGCCCTAGACCTGTTGCAGGAAAAAGGCGGCTGGAACGACCGCTGCCTGCCTCCGTGGTCAGAAGATGAACTGCGGCAGTTGATCGCCAATGCCTACACCTACGCGCAGAACCCTTTCAGTTGCCGAGCCGTGGACCGGGTGCACGGGCAAGCCGTCATCCCCGAGACGCCCGCGCCAGCGCCGCGTGAGAACATCATCATGTCGGGCCTGTTCAGCTTCGCGGAATTTGCAGGACAGAAGGCCCCGCCGTTCGAATGGCTCGTGCCTGACATCATCCCTGCGGACAACGTCACCCTGCTCTACGGGGACGGCGGCACGGGCAAATCTCTGCGGGCCCTTCAGCTTGCCGTCGCCACGGTCGCGGGCAAAGAGTGGATTGGCCACCCCGTGATGCGCAAGGGACCTGTGCTCTGTTATAGCGCAGAAGAAGCGAAGGTTCATATGCAGGCCCGCACCGAACAGGTCTGCGCGGGCCTGGGTGTGGACATTGCGGACCTGCGCGACCTGAAAGCGCGTTCCATGGTCGAAGAGCCCGACGCGGCCTTCGCCACGTTCGACCGCGACATTCTGAAAGAGACCACGGTCTGGAAAGACATTGTCGAGACAGTGCGCGCGATGAAGCCGACAGCGATGATCGTGGACACCCTTGCCGACGTGTTTGCAGGGGACGAGATCAAGCGCGTTCAGGCCCGCGCGTTCATCGCGCTGCTGCGCAAACTGGCCATGACAGAGAACGTGACGATCCTTCTCTTGGCCCACCCGAGCCAATCCGGCCTATCCAGCAACAGCGGGACGAGCGGAAGCACGGCATGGTCGAACAGCGTTCGCTCGCGCCTCTACTTCCGCAGGGACGACCCCAAGCTGAACGGCAGCAAGCCCGACCCCGACGTGCGGGTGCTGAGCATCGAGAAGGCGAACTACGGGCCACAGGGGAAAACCACGACCGTCCGCTGGGTCGCGGGGTGCTTCCACCGTCTCGCGGATGCCGACGCGGCGCTGCGCCAAGTCCAAGCCGAGGCCGCGTTCCTCGCCTGTCTCAGGTCCGCTCGGGCGCGCAGCATCAACGTCACTGACACGGGCAAAGGCAGCGCACCCAACGAATTCCAGAACTGGCCCGAGGCCACGGGCTTTGGAGTGCGCGATTTGCAGGCGGCTATGGAAAGGCTGATGGGGAAAGGGACGATCCGCAAGATGCCGTATCGCAACAAGCGCGCAGGCCGCGAACAGCACCGCCTAGAAGAGGTGCAGGAAGATGGCGTGGCGAACGGTTTCGACCCCGCCGCAGCCTTCGAAGTGAACCCGGAACCGACCGCAGAGCACCTTGCGAACCTTGCCTACACGGCGATTTTCGAAGAGCAGCAGATCGCGGCGGATAGCCTTTCTGCTACTGTTGATAATGTGATCCGGCTGGACCCGTCGCTGGATCGTTTCACGCGGAAGGAACTGGCGACGATGCTGCGCGCGAAACTCCAGAAACCGGTGGAGGTGAAGGGGGCTTGGGTCCGATACAAAGCAGAGAGCAACGGCAAGCCGGGGGCTCCTGTCAGGCTGATCGTGATCGGCGGTGCAGAGGAGTAGGTTGGGCCTGATGGCCACGGGGGCGGGGTCGCTTGATAGGCGGCCCCGTTGCCGTTTTGGGGGTCAGAAACGGGAAGTTAACCCACCACATTCTTCCACATTCTAATTCCAAGGGCGAAAACAGCCTGATTAGCCTCCACATCGACCCCTTTAGACCTCCACATTGACCCCCTTTAGCGCACCACATTGGCGAATTAGCCCACCACATTGACCAATTGAATCACCACATTTTTTCGGAAAAAGTTTCCACATTTCCCCCCTACCCCCCCTAGGCGCTTGCGCGCCCTTGGGGCGGGCCTAAGGGCCACGCCCCGGGCGGCGCTGCGCGCTCCTGATCGAAGGAATACCCGTGGCCAGATCGCCGCAAAGGGGTGCCGTCGGGGAGGCCTCTGGGCGGACAGGGGTCAAGGCGAATAGGACCCCGAGGGGCCGGTCAGGGGGACTAGCATTCCGACGCAAACGGACAGGGGATAGGGCGAAACCGTGGGCGACGTGCAAGCCCTGAGAACTCGCGTGGAAATCCATCTCAATTATCAGTCTTTCGTCCATCCGGCAGAATTCCAGCCGTTCGGCCCTCGCCCCGTGGCCAGATCGCCTTTCCGACCGTTCGAAAAAATTTTCGCGGCGATAAGTCTGAGTCTAGTCAACGGCTTACCTGCCGAACTAGACAAATGTGCTACTGTAATGGTCTGTTTTACTTACATTTTCTTCTTGACGTGGGCCTTTGTGAGACTCACCCTTGCGGTATTCAGACACCGCTAAGGAGGCCGCCATGCCCCGAAAAACGCCCTACGATCAGATATTCACAATCCGACTTCCCAACGCCCTGGCCGAAGAGGTGCGCGACCGCGCCCGAGAAACCGGTCGCCCCGTTGGGAACTTCATCCGCCACGCTCTGCGACAGGTGCTTGCCGGTCGCGTGCCTGAGCCCTTGGCTGCCTCTCCCGTTACGCGCCAAGCGGCTGAAGGGGCAGGAACAGCCCGCCTCTTCGGTGGCGCGGCGCAACCCACCAATCCCCGTCTGGAGGAATGACCATGGCCGAACTGATCGAAACCGACCTGGTGAAAGCCCTGGTCAACCTGGAGGCCCGGACGCCCCGGCTTCAAGCCGCGGTGCAGAGGGCCGAAGAGGCCTGCACGGACCTCGCCATTGAAGCCGCTTCGGCCGGAACGGATGACGCCCGGCGCGCAATCCGCACCCGCGAGGCCGCTCTGGCCACCGATCTGGAAAACGCCCGGGCCACTCTGGCCGGCCACCTGGTCGCGGTGGAAGGTGCCAAGGCCCGTCTCGAAGAGGCGCGGCAGAGTGCGGCGGCGGACGCGGAAGCCGCTGTCCAAGCCGAATGGACCGCCCGGGCGCGCGAGATAGCGCACCTGGCCGCGGAACATCCCGATGATCTGGACGAGGCGATTGACCTGGTGGCCGTTTGCTTCAAGCGGGTGCAGGAGCACAACGCGAAGCTCTATGCGCACATCGCCCCGTCACTGGACGGCCCGGCCCGGAATGAGCTTGCAAGCGGCCTGTCAGCCGATGCGGTCCTTCGGCGGGTGAAGCTGAGGGCTGCATTGCAGAACCTGCCGCTGACCGGCCACATCCTGGACGCTTCGGTTGCGCCTCTGCCGAAGGCCGCGGCCCCGCTCTTCGCAGAGCCCAGCATCGCGGCGCTTCTCGACCTGCACGATGGCGATGACCGCGACGGCCGGCAGGTAAGGCACGGCAGGAAAGCCGCAAGCGGAGGTGCATGACCATGGCCAGCGATGACTTCGGAAACGGCGGCGCGAGCGGAACGCCCCTTCAGCACAACCCGGCCTATGTGGCCGCGTTCAATGATCTGGTCGCGGCCACCACGCCCCAAGCCAAGCATGCCGCCATGCAACGGCTGGAAATAGCCGCCGCGGGCGGTGCAGCCCCGGCACCTGCACCCTCTGCCAGCCCCGTGGCGGCACCGGGCGCGGCGGTCCCTCTGTCCGAGAGCCAAGCCTACCGGGACACCCTGGCCAAGACCGTGGCGGCCCCCACGCCCCAAGGCAGGGAGCACTACATCCGCCAGCTTGAAGCCATGACCTTGGCCGCCACGCCCGCCGCAGAGGCCGCACCGGCAGGCCCCCTCGAAGGCTTCGAGCCCGCCCTGTCGATCGGCGACCTGCCACTGCCCCCGAACCTCGCCGCGCATGTGATCGACAGGGCGGGCTTCGCAGCCGTGCAGGAAGCGGCCGTCGCGGTGGGGATACCGAAGACGGTATGGGGCGAGGCCCTGACGCAAGCGGCAGATCACCTGCACCTTCTGAAGGCACCCGAGGCGGACTGGAACGCTCAGCTTGACCGGACCTTCGCCCAACTGGACAGGGCGCTTGGCAGCCCCGAGGCGCGGTCTGCGGTGGTGAAGGACGCGGCGGCATTCCTGAAAGCCGTGGCCGAAGCTGACCCGAGACTGGCCTAGGGCGCGGACCTGATGCGCCTCACCCCTTGGGGCCTGACCACGGCTGCGAACCTCTGGCGGGCCGGCGTGAGGCCCGGGAAGCGATAGGGCCACCCGGGGCGTCTGCGGTTGTGTCAGGGGTGCACCGGTGCCGCGCGCGTCTAGGGAAGGTCCAGAGGGGGGCGGTGCGCTTGCGGGGGCGTGCCGCCCCCTTCGCCTGTCAGGCGGCAGGCTCCAGCCGATCGAGCGTCCGCATCACCTGAGCGGCGGACCATTTCCCGTTGCGAGACGTGGCGACCCCCGAGGCGTTCAGGCAGTCCGCAATCTCGCGCAAGCTCTTCCCGGCCTGTCGCATGGGCTGCACGATCCCCGCGACCTT
>JADCCX010000149.1 GCA_020252485.1 Methylocystis sp. | reverse complement strand
GGCACTGGCCAACGGATAATGATCACACCTATGTGGATTTCGTGCGCGATGGCTCGGCGGGCAATGGCGCCAAGCGCATGGGCAATCCCCGCTGGCGGAGGCTGACCGAAGAACGCGCCGGCAACGCCAAATCCGTCTTTCATTTTGATGTGCAGGGCACCGTCGCCAAATCCACCCATGCCGGCATCCCCTGGCTGCGCTTCATCCGCCAGCAACTCGGCCCGCGCGTGCATTTCTGGCCCTTTGATGGATGGGAAATTCCGCCGGGCAAATCCGCCATCGCCGAGGTCTATCCCGCCCTCTGGAGTCACGCTTACCCCCGCGCCGACCGCACCGGCGATCAGCATGATGCCTTCTCTATCGCCGCCTGGCTTTCCCAAGCAAACCGGGACGGCAGCCTTGCAGGCTTTCTGCAACCAGACCTGGCACCGCAGGAAAAGGTCATTGCGCAGGTGGAGGGATGGATTTTAGGTGTTAGCGGTTCTTCCAACCAATGGGGCAACTTGGCGACGGTGGACGTTAAGGGCCACGCCTGAAGCGCTGGGCATCGCTTGATCGGATAGGCGCCGGCACCGGATACCCGCCGCAGCCCTCCGGGACCGTTTGGACGTCACCATCGCGGCCGTTCCGCTTCAGGCCCGCAGACGCCAGATCGGAAGTATAAGCGAATTTCCCCCAAAAACCTTGTAGTCCCCGATCAACTTTCCCGTCTCAGCCCCCACCGGCCCACCAGTCCATTTCCCAACCACGCTGCACCGCAGCATAGCCAAAACCATTTCAGATCAACGCGTTAAACCTTGTTGGAAAAATCGGCCTACCCTCAAGCTTTGGAGAGAATTCGCGGATTCGGAGAAAAAACGCCGGAATGTTCCGCTTGAGCACCCTCAAGGTCGGAAAAAAAAGCTTTGTTTTCAAGGGGGTTTACGTGGTCACCTGGGGCGCTAACCCGGTTCGGCTAGGTGGCGACTGGAGCAGCAGTGGGAACCGAAAAGGCGAACCTCTCTGGCGCAGTGCCCAGCTCCAGCCAAGTCTCTGCGCCATTAATTGGCTCTCGGAAAAGGTTTAGTGGGTTTCGAAATCATTCGCCGATCTGTCGCCTTTGGAGAGCGGCGCTCACGGCGATGCGGCCCGGATCGTGACCGACCTCTATAACTGAGATTGATTTGGGCGCCGACGATAGCGGTCAGGCGGTTCGCGGCGCGCCAATGGCGTGTTCAGAGGGTTTTCGCACCGTTCGGGCAGGGAGAGCGCCCCCTCCGCCGTGCGGCTCAGGCAATCTCCGCCGAGGTCAAGCCGAATTGACCCTTGCTAGATCGAACGTTCAACCTTATAAAGAGATCGAACGATCGCTCTAGGACGCAAATGCCCTCCATCCCCCGCGGCCCTGACCGCCGCACCGAGATCCTCGAAACCGCCGCCCGGCTTTTCGCCGAGCAGGGGTTCCACGCCACCTCGATGCGCGACCTCTGCGCCGCACTCAGCATGAGCCCAGGGAACCTCTACCACTGGTTCCCCTCCAAGCAGGCGATCATCGCCGCCTTCGTCGAGGCCGAGCGAAGCGACACCGCAGCCCGCCTCGCAGCGCTCGCCACCACCGATGACTTCGACACTGAGGCGGCGCCGCAACTCCTCGGCTACGTCGCCGACGCCACCGAGGCGGAGATCAGGCTCTACCTCGAGATCTACGCCGGCGCGCTGCGCGAGCCGGACCTCGCGCCCCTGGTTCGCGCTGCCGATGCCGAAGCGCGCGCTGGCTTGGCTGAGCTGTTGCGCGGCGCCGGCATCGCTGAGCCGGAGGCGACCGCCACGGTCATCATCTCGCTGATCGACGGCCTCGTCACTCGCCGGGCCATCGAGCCTGGACGTGATCTCGCCGAGTTGGCCGGTCCGGTCGGGGCCGCAATCGGCGGCCTCCTCGCCAGGCGGGCTGCGCCGTGACCGGCCGCCCCGCCGGCGCGCGCCGGCTCATCGCCCTGCTGATGGCGCGGACCGGGATCTCCCGCCTCGCCGACCAGATGGGCACCATCATCTATGTCTGGGCGGCGCTCGAGGCCGGCGGCGCGCTCTGGGCCGGAATCGTCGGCGCCGCCGCCTTCGCAACCGCGGCCTTCGGCGCCGCGTTCGGCGGGCCGTTGGTGGGGCGCCTTGGCGGCCCGCCGATCTTCCTTGCCGCCGGCATCGCCAATGCCCTCGGGGCCGCGCTGCTGGCCTGGCTACTGCTGACCGGCACGGCCGCGCCGTGGATGATCGCGGCGCTGGTCGGCGCCTCGGCGCTGCTCGACATGCCCGCCATCGTCGCCGCCGAGAACCGCCGCCCGCCACTGGCCCGGCTCGCGGGGTTTCGGCTGTTCCGCGTCAACGCCTGGGACGATCTGCTGGAGCAGGTCGCGACCGTCGCCGGACCCGCGCTCGGCGGCGTTGCACTGCTGGCGCTGGGCGCCGGCCAGGCGGCCCTGACGGTTGCGATGCTGACCGGCGTGGCCTTCCTGGCCACGCTGGCAACCCTGCCGGCCGTGCGCACACCGAAGCGCGTGCCTCCGCCGGTCTGGCCGGCGCTACGCCAAGCGGCCGATGTGCTGCGCCGCGACGGCGCGACGGCCTGGGCACTCGCGCTCGCCGCCGCCGGTCTCTCGCTCTTCCTTGCCCTGGAGATCGTCGTGCTGCCGGCGGCGGTGCGCATGGCTGGTGGCGGGCCGGAGGACGCAACGCTGTTCCTTTCTGCCCTCGGCCTCGGAGCGATCCTGGGCGGAGCCTTGCTCTCGATGCTCGGCGCGCGGATCGAGCGGACGCGGATGGGCCTGCTCTTCGCACTCGGTCTCGCCGGGCTGGCCGCCAGCACCGCGACGGTGGCCCTTGCGCCGCTCGACAGGGCGGCACTCGCAAGCGGCGGGCTGCTGGCGGGCCTTGCCGTCGCGCCGCTCTCGCCTCTGGTTGCGACGCTGGTGCAAACCCGCCCGCCGCGCGCGATCCGCGCCGACGCGCTCGGCGTCTCGCAGGCCGCGATGCTGGCCGGCGCGCCGGTCGCCGCAATCCTCCTCGGCCTAGCGGCCGAGGTCGTGGCGCCGCGGGACCTGCTGCTGAGCATCGCCGCGCTGTTCGGCGCGCTGGCGCTCGCCGCCCTGGCCGCGCGCCCGCTCGCCACGCCACTCTGCCCTGCGCTCTCAACGTCCACCACGGGCACCTCAGCCATGACCGCTTCCCCGGCAAGCAGAGCTGCCCGCGGCTCCGCCCGCCCCTCGCTTGCCCGCGCCTCGCTGCTGCTGGAATGGCGGCGATACTTGGCGGCCGTGGTCGCCGTCGCCTTCTCGGGGCTGCTGGTGCTGGTGCAGGTCGCACTGCTGCTTGGCCTGTTCGGCACGGTCACCACCATCATCGACCGCGGCCGCGCCGATCTCTGGGTGGTGGATGCGGGCACGCGCAGCTTCGACCTGGCGCGAGAGATGCCGCGCCGCGTCGAGACGCTGGTGCGAGCGCACCCCGAGGTCGCGCGCGTCGAGCCCGTGGTGCTCGGCATGGGGGACTGGCGCACGCCAGAGGGCGGACGCGTCAGCGTCACCATCGCCGGCTTTGACACGCGTACCGATGGCCTCGCCTTCCCCGCCGACCTCGCGCCCGCCCTACGCAAGGCGCTGCAGGCACCGGGGACCGTGCTCGCCGATACGGTGGATCTCGGCAAGCTCGGCCTGCCGGGCGGCACGGGCAATGCCGAGGTGAACGGCCAGCGCGTCGCGCTAGCGGGCGTGGTGGAGGGCTTCCGGAGCATCGGCGGCGCCACGCTGCTGACCTCGCTTGCCACCGCCCAGGCGCTGCTCGGCACGCAGGACGCTGAGCGCGTGACCTACCTTGTGCTGGGCCTCACCCCCGGCGCCGATCCCGACCGCGTCGCCGCAGAGCTGGAGGCGCGCATCCCAGGCGTGCGGGTGATGCCGCCGGCTGAGCTCTCCGCCCTGTCACAGACCTACTGGCTGATGGAAAGCGGCACCGGCGTGGGCTTCCTGTTCTCCACGCTGCTCGGCCTCGCGGTCGGAGTCGCCATTACCAGCCAGACGCTGCGGGCCGCGGTGCTGGGCAGCTTGCGGGAGTATGCCACGCTGCGCGCGCTCGGCGTGCCGCTCGCCGCATTGCGTGCGGTGGTGCTGGAGCAGTCCTTCTGGATCGGCCTCGCCGGCCTCGCCGTGACCGCCATCGCTGCCGCGCTGCTGCTCTCGGCGGCCGCCTCGGTGGTCGCGATCGCCGTGCCCTGGTGGGCGGCGGTGGGCACGGCGGCCTTCACGCTGCTGGTCGCGCTCGGCTCCGGGATGCTGTCGCTCGGCCCCCTGCTGAAGACCGAACCGGCGGAGCTACTGCGATGACAATCGAACCGACCATCCGCCTGCAGGCGATTGAGCGCGAGTTCACCCAAGGCAACGTCCCGATGCGCGTACTGAAGGGCATCACACTCGAGGTGCGCCCGGGCGAGCTGACGCTGATCATGGGCCCATCGGGCTCGGGCAAGTCCACGCTGCTCGCCGCTGCCTCCGGCCTGCTCCGGCCGAGTGCGGGGCGCGTCGAGGTGCTCGGCACCGATCTCTGGTCGCTCGATGAGGGTGCGATCGACCGCTTCCGGCTCGAGCATTGCGGCTTCGTCTTCCAGGGCTTCAATCTCTTCGCCGCAATGACCGCATTTGAGCAGGTCGTCTATCCGCTTGGCTTCACTGGCGTCTCGGGCACAGCTGCCACCGCAGCCGCCGAGGAGGCGCTGGCCGCCGTCGGCATGACGCACCGCGCCGGGCTGCTGCCGATGGCGCTATCCGGCGGCGAGAAGCAGCGCGTCGCGATCGCGCGTGCGCTCGCAAAGCGCCCGCGCCTGCTCTTCGCGGACGAGCCAACCTCGGCGCTCGACAAGACGAATGGCGAGGCCGTGGTGACGCTGCTGCAGGAGGCCGCGCGGGCGCGCGGCACCACCGTGCTCTGCGTCAGCCACGACCCGCGCCTGATCGCGCATGCCGACCGCGTGCTGCGCATCGAGGACGGCCTGCTCACCGCCGACGAGCGTCCCACCCCGTCCAAACCGATCCTGCATTGAGGACCCGACCCATGCCGTTCCGCCGTCTCCTACTGGCTGGCGCCGCTGCCCTCGCTCTGGGCGGCTTGGCGCTGCCCTTCCTCCCGCCGCTGCAGCCCGCCCAGGCCTCGCGCGTCGAGGCCGCGCCCGCCCCGGTCGCCGCCGGGCGCGGCATCCTCGATATCCAGGGTGGCCTCACCCAGATCGCAGCCGCGCGCGACGGCATCGTCGCCGAGGTGCTTGTCGAGGAAGGTGCGCGCGTAGCGCCGGGCGCGCTGCTCGCCCGCCTCGACGACCGCCTGGTGCGCGCCCAACACGCGGTTGCCGAGGCCGAACTCGCTGAGCGCAATGCCGCGATCGGCGTGCTCGAGGCGCGGCTTTCCGGCGCGCTGCGCGAGCAGGACCGCGCCGCCCAGGCGGTGCGCGCCAATGCCGCGGCGCGCCAGCTGCTCGACCAGGCGAGCACGGACGTCGCCGTGCTGCGCGCCGAGATCGCCGCCGCCGAGGCCGCGCGCGACAGCGCCGCCGCGCGCCTGCGTGCCGCCGCGGAAGAGGTCGAGGCGCGCGAGGTGCGCGCCCCGGCAGGCGGCACGATCGTCCGCCGCACCGCGCGGCCGGGCGACGGCGTCTCGACACTCCAGGTCAGCACGCTTTTCTGGTTCGCCCCCGACACCGCGCGCGTCGCCCGCGTCGAGATCGACGAGGCGCATGCCGCGCGGCTGCGCCCCGGCTTGCCGGCCGAGCTCTCGGTCGAGGTCGCCGAGGGCGAGGGGCTGCGCTGGCGCGGCCGCGTGCAGCAGGTGGGCGCGGCCTTCGCGCCCCGCCGCGTGCAGGTCTACGAGCCGCGCGAGCGCGGCGATGTCCGCGTGCTGGAAACGGTGCTGGCCTTCGAGGGCGCGGCGCCCGAGCTGCCGCTCGGCACCCGCCTGGTCGCGCGCATCCTCCCGGCGGAGGCCGGCCGATGAGGCGGCGTGGCTTTCTCGCCGCGCTGGCCGGCGCCGCGCTGCTGCCCGCCTGCGCCGCCCCGCGCGGCCCGGCGGCGGAACCCGGCGCGATCGC
>JADCCX010000148.1 GCA_020252485.1 Methylocystis sp. | reverse complement strand
GATTTTTGGGCTTTTCGCGGTTTGGCCGGTCAACAGGTTCGCCCCAAAAACCCCAGGAATCCTGCCATCCAGCGGGGGGATCGGACGGGCGGAGAGAGCGGGTCACTTTGAAACTGGCGGAGGGAGTGCATCCGGATGCGAACCGTCTCCCCCGCTCCCGGGTGAGGGGCGAGCGCACCGGGGGCGCGCCGACGCAAAACCTTGCTTTCCTGTTCTACTTGTCTGGCGAGCCGGCCTCCAACTCCAGGCTAGCGACCAGCGCATCAATCTCCATCGTGGCGAAGGTGGAATAGGTGTCGCTGACCGCGTAGGGCAAGATGATGCGACTGCCCTGACGCATGGCGCCGCAGGTGTAGACAACGTTAGGCACGTAGCCAATGCGTTCTGAAGCGTCCGGCCGCACCAGCGGTTCGCGTGAGCGGGCAAGGACCCTTGAAGGGTCCACCTTGTCGAGCAGCGCTGCGCCAATCGCATATCGCCGCATCGGTCCGACGCCGTGCGTCAGCAGCAACCAGCAATCGTCGAGCTCGATAGGTGCCCCGCAATTTCCGATCTGCACAAACTCCCAGGGGAAGCGCGGTTTCAGTATCGGCATACCGCCGTCCCAGGTGAGCAGGTCATCGGAATAGAGCAGGTAGAGGTTCTCATTGTCCTGCCGCCCGATCATCGCGTAGCGGCCATTTATCCGGCGCGGGAACAGACCCATACCCTTGTTCTGCACTGCGGTACCGCGCAGCGGTGTCATTCGAAAGGACCGGAAGTCGGTCGTCTCGATCAGCTCTGAACGGATCGCCCGCCCGCTATAGGCGGTATAGGTGGCATAGTAGACGCGGCGTCCCTCATCGTTGAACTCCAGGAAGCGCGCATCCTCGATACCGTTCGATTGCGATGCGGTGATCGGGAAGATGACGCGCTCGCTGATGTCGCTTTCAGCGTCGAAGGTGACGTCCACCCTCTCGCCATGCGTGTCCGCGACCCTTGCATGGATCGCCGGCGTGGCGGCAAGGCGTGCCGTCGCATCTATGCGGACGCTTCCATCCTCGGCAATTGATCCTGATCGGAAGGTGAGCGACGAGACATGGCCCTCGCCCACGGCCCGCAACGAGAGGATGAACCGGTGCGTGCCGTCCGGCGTGACAGGCTGGTCGGGATGGGAGACCATGCTGGGGTTAAACAGCGCGGCCGCCTCGAAGGAGTATTCGTGCAGGAAATAGGCGCCGACCAACCGGCGCTGCAGCGTCGTGAAGCGCTGGTGCCCGGCGAAGGCCGCCTCCATGTCGTCGGCGCGCGCCTCACAGGTGTGCAACAGGTTGCGATGGCGACCCTGAAAATTTGCCAGCACATCGTCCAGCTGCTGGATCGCGGTGTCCTCGTCCATCGCCAGCACGCGCGTCAGGATATGGTTCGCGCGGGTCTTGTCGGTCGGGTTGAGGTCGCGCGGCTCAGTCGCCGGCCGGAACGGGCGGACCACCACCCGCGCCGGATCGGGATACAGAAATGACGCCTGCCGGTTTAGGAATGCTGGGCGGGGCAATGGACGTCTCTTCTCTTCGCTGGGGGTGGATCAGGACTCAGGTGATTCGGCTGGACAGCGCCGCCTGGCGTGTCCGCAATGCGGCCCGTAAGCGACGCTTGCAGATCGGCACGGCTGCCGAAGGCACGCCGGTGGCCGCGCATCTGCGTCAGCGCCAGCATGTAGGACAACACGGATTCACCGCCGCGATTTTCGTTCGCGCGGTCGCGGTGCAGGCCATCACGGCAGGCCCCTGTTTCGGGATCGGCCAGCGGTACGGCCAGGTCGTTGTGCCCCATGAACCAGGCAAAGGCTGTCTCGGCCGCCTCCGCCCAAACCGGGTCGGCGTTGTGACGCCGCGCGGCCAGGCAGGCTGCGATCGTTGCCGTGGCTTCCAGCGCCTGCTGGTCGAAGGCGCGCGGAAAGCGCCGCGTCTCGCCGAAGCTGTCCGTGCCGACCGGCCGGAAAACACCGGATGGCGCGGTCTGCACGCGAACGAGCCAGCGCAGGGCGCGCAACCCCTCAGCGACATGGCCGGGCGCGCCGAGCGTCGCGCCGGCCAGGATCAGTGCCTGTGGCATTCGGGCATTGTCATAGGCCAGACCATCCTCGAACCACGTCCAGTCCTCCGTGGCGCAACCCGCCATCAGGCCGACGAGGCGGTCAGCGAGCAGGCGACGGAACCGTGGTGCAAGGGTGTCGTCGGGGACCGCTTCGCCGTAATCCTCCAGGCCGAGCAGGGTGAATGCCCAGGCACGTGGCGACCCAAACGTCTCGGTGGTGGGCAGCGCCTGAATGAAGAGCTCAGCCGCCCAGCGGCGCCGCGACGCATTGACGTCCGCCCGCGCGGCTTTCCCAAGCGCCCAGAGGGTGCGGCCGTGGCTGTCCTCCGAGCCGCTCGCCTCCAGCCAACGGCGGTCGAAGCTCATGAAATTGCGGAAGCGCCCTCGGTCCGCGTTCCAGGCATGCTGCACGAAGGCGGCGAAGCGGGCCACCAGCGGTTCCGGCAGTGGCTGCTCGCCCGGCGCCATCATGGTGCAGCCAAGCAGCAGGGCGCGGGCGTTGTCGTCCACGCAATAGCCGTGCGCGCGGTCGGCCACCGCATGCACCGCGTGCTGTAACAGGCCGGTGTCGTCGCACATCGCGAGCAGATGCTCGGTTCGCATCTCGGGCAGCACGCGCGGCGCCCGCGGCTGCGCCAGGGGAGGGGCGGTCAGTCTGGGCCGGTGCTCACGCCGGACCCTGTCGAATAGTGAGAGGTAGCGCAGGGCGGTGCGCGGCCAGGTCATCGGACGGCTGGCGGCATAGGCGCGCCGCCGCATGTCAAACCGCCGCGCATCGTCGGCCAGCAGCCCCGCGACCGCTTCGCCGACCGCGGGCGCATCGTTGAACGGGACCAGCAACCCGGCGCCGTCGGCCAGCAGATCCTGCGCGTGCCAATAGGGGGTGGAGACGACCGCTTTGCCCAACCCATAGCTATAGGCGAGCGTCCCCGACGTCATCTGCGCCTCGTGGAGATAGGGTGTGACATAGACATCCGCTGCCGAGATGAAGTCGAGCAGCATGTCGAGGTCCACGAAGCGGTCGAGGAAGACCACGCTGCCGGCGACGCCGCGTGCCGTGGCGCGCGCGACTAGGCTCTCGCGATAGGCCTCGCCCTGCTGCCGAACGAGGTTGGGATGTGTGGCGCCCAGCACGACATAGATCGCTGCGGGACAGCGCTGCAGCACCAGCGGCATGGCATCGATCATCACCTCGATGCCCTTGCTCGGCGACAGCAGGCCGAAGGTCAGGATTACCGGCCGCCCGGTGAAGCCGAGACGGAGCTTGGCAGCATCCGGCTCGGCAAAGGCGACTTCAGGGATGCCGTGCGGGATGATCTCAATGCGGTCGGCCGGTACGCCATAGACTTGGCGCAGCAATTCGCGCCCCTTTTCGGCCATCACAATGACCCGTGCCGAGGCCCGGATCACGCCTTGCAGTACCTCGCGCTGCGCTGGGCTTGGCGCTGCGAGCACCGTGTGCAGCGTGGTCACGACCGGCATGGTCAGCCGGGCGAGCAGGGCAAGGATGTGGCTTCCGGCCTCCCCGCCGAAGATGCCGAATTCGTGCTGTAGGCACACCACGCGCGTCCGGCTGGCGTTCAGCGCATCGGCTGCGCTCGTGTAGTCCTCGATGCGATCCTCGTCGATCTGGTGAATGACGTCGGGTGGATAGTCGTAGCGGTTTCCCGCATCGTTCATGACGACGATGCCGGCCTGTAATCCCGGCTTAGCGGCAACCACGGCCTGCCGCAGGTCCGCGGTGAAGGTCGCGATGCCGCAGCGCCGCGGCAGCGAGTTTCCGATGAAGGCAACGCGATCGAGCGGCTTCATGCGGCCAGCCCCGCCGCATCCGCTCCGCATGCCTGCGGCGACAAATCTGCCGCCCCGGCCTCCAGCAACAGGTCCTGCAGCGGGCCGGGATAGGCGACGAGCGCCCGCAGACCGCCGGGTCCGGCCAAGATGTTGACCGTCGCCGCCTCGACCAAAAGCGCCTCGCCGCATCGGGCCTCCCGTCCGGCGCAGTAGGCGCCACCGCCGATGATGAGCAGCCACGTCTCCTGCCGCGCATGCAGCCGCCAGTCGGCGCCGGGCGCAAGATCAAGAGCCTCGACCACGAAGCAGGGAAGGTCGCCAAGCAGGGTCCGGTGGGCGCCCAGCTGCCGCGGCGCGGCTTGCGGGGGGCGCGGCCCAGCATGCGAGGCCGCTATGGCCTCGTCGAGGTGCAGCGGTCGCGGCCGCCCGTAGTCGAACAGCCGGAAGGTGGCATCGCTGTTCTGCTGTACTTCGGCAACGACTATTCCGCCGCCAAGCGCATGGATAGTGCCCGCGGGGACGGAAAGGAAATCGCCGGGGCGCACTCCCACCCAGTTCACCAGGCCGACCATCCCGCCATCTTCGACTGCGGCGCGCAGCGCCTGGTTGTTGAGCGTGCGCAGCAACCCCAGCCCGACCTCGGCGCCCGGACGCGCGTCGAGCACGTACCAGGCCTCGGATTTACCGTTCGGTAGACCCATGGCTGACGCCCGTGCGTCGTCCGGATGCACCTGGATCGAGAGGGCCTCAGCGGTGAACAGCAGCTTCAGCAACAGCGCCGGCCGCGCCACATCGCGACCCATGCGCTCGAACCGGATCTCTCCGATAGCCTCGCCTGACCCGCCAAGTTCACTCCAGGGACGCAGATCCACCTTGCCCCAGGGTTTTGCGACAGGGGTGGCGTAGGCCCATTCGATGGTCATGGTGGCGTCCTTCGTTGCGGCTGGGGTGTGGCAGCGGAGACGGCCGACCAACCCCGGGTGGGCCGGCGCAGCCTAATCGTGGCGAGACGGTTCGCTTTGTGAGGGCAAGGCGGCATGCTCAACCAGATTCGGTCAGCCGCGATTTTTCTAGAGATGGTTCAGACGATGGTTCTGCACAAGGCCACGGGGCAATTATCCCGAAACATACGACTTCCCAATGATCAGAACCCATGAGTTCAGCCGCGCAATCTGATGGACATGATGCGCCAGGGCTGTTCGGGTAACTTCCAGGGCCTAGGCTTACGCTTAGGTCATCACTGTTGCGCCAAGTGTCAGGTCGAATTGGGGGTTGGTCTACATTTGACGACTGACAAGGTCAGGTGTTAGCCGAAGTGAAGATCAAAATAGACGCTCCCGCATGAGTGTGCGGGTCTTCGCCATAAATCTTCTGCATGCCGTCTGTGGAAGCATTTTCATAAGCCATGCTTCCATCGCCTTAGACTATCTGGATCGGATACAGGTTCAGGAGCGCAGTGTATTTTTAATGAAATGCCGCAGGAACACAGAAAAGTGATTACAATGGCAACCATGAACGCAACCAGATCCGAAGAAGACGCTTTGGGGGCAGTTGAAATCCCTGCCGGACGCTATTGGGGGCCACAGACGGAGCGCGCCAGGCATCTTTTCCAAATCGGCACACAGCGGCTTGATCCCGCCGTGATACATGCGACCGGCATCCAAAAATGGGTCGCAGCGGAAGCCAATCGGCGCTTGGGCTTGCTACCCGAAGGTATCGCTCAGGCTATCAAGAAGGCCGCCGAGGAAATTGAGGCTGGGATACGGGATGAAGAGTTTCCGTTGCCTGTTTGGCAGACCGGTTCGGGCACGCAAACCAACATGAATGCCAATGAGGTGATCGCCAACCGCGCGAATGAATTGCTTGGCCACTCACTCGGCACTCGGGTCCCGGTTCATCCCAATGATCACGTGAATTTATGCCAATCTTCGAATGATTCTTTCCCGACTGTGATGCATATCGCAACACTGGCCTTTTTGCGAAAGCGCTTGTTGCCAGGCTTGGAGGCCCTTCACACTGCTCTGGTCGAAAAATCAAGAGAATGGCAGGCGATTGTGAAACTGGGTCGGACGCATTTAATGGATGCGGTGCCGATCACCCTTGGCATGGAAGCTGCCACTTGGGCACGTCAAGTGGAACGTGGCATTGCGCGCATTACGCTGTGCGTACCGGATTTGTTGTTACTGCCGCAAGGCGGCACGGCGGCAGGAAGTGGCCTGAACCGTGATCCCGGCTTTGATACGCTCTTTTGCGCCATTCTGGCGGAAAAAAGCGGCGAGGCCTTCGTCCCTAATCCCGAGAAATCCGAAGGTATGGCAGCGCATGATGCCATGGTGGCGCTTTCTGGTGCGCTGAATACGGTGGCCGTTTCGCTCACAAAAATTGCAAATGATATCAGGCTTCTTGGCAGCGGGCCGCGCGGTGGCATTGCGGAGTTACTGCTGCCGGAAGATGGGCTTTCCAGCAGCATCATGCCGGGCAAGACCAACGCAACCCAGGCCGAAGCGCTGAGCATGGTCGCGGCCCGGGTAATGGGTAATCACACAGCCATCACCATTGCTGGTGCCCAGGGCCATTTACAGTTGAATGTCTTCAAGCCTTTGATCATCCAATCCGTCCTGGAAAGTGCCTCGCTGCTAGGCGATGCCGCAGGCAGTTTTGCGCGGCATATGGTGATTAAACTCTCCCCCAACATGCCACGTATTGCGGAAAACTTAGCCAAATCCCCCATGCTGGTGACCGCGCTTACCCCCCATATCGGTTATGATCAGGCGGTCGCGATTGCCAAGTATTCTCTCGCGCAAAACCTTACTTTGAAAGAAGCCGCAGTTATGCTTGGCTTGGTGAGCGCCAAAGATTTCGATCTTTGGGTGCGCCCAGAAGACATGATTGGCCCAATGTCCGTCATTTGATGGCGGATTGTCTGGCGTGAGCGCCTATGGGACCAAACTGGCGATTTGAATGGCGCAGGATTTCCGGCTCATCGTGACCCCAAGGAGAGTGAAGATGAGCTAACCAGCTCAATGTCCGTCGTCAAATCATTTGAGACCACTTGGCGTGCTGTGTAACGGAGTATCTGGCCCATCAGCGGGATAGGTTAAGCTGCGTTTTGTTGATGCATCAAGCGGCGGTGCTGGATGGTTTTGCGCTTGATGCGCTGGCGCTCGAGCAGGATGGTCT
>JADCCX010000147.1 GCA_020252485.1 Methylocystis sp. | reverse complement strand
TGACGGGCAGATTGAGGTGGAGGCGCTGCGCCTTTACGGTCTGCCAGAGGACGCGCCGGCGATCCTGTCCGGCTGCCCTGCTTTGCCTGCTGGCGGAAGGACGCTGATGTTCTCGGCCAGTTGGGATCTGCCGAGCATGCCGCCAGGGGCGACGAGCAATGCAGACGTGACGGTGCCCGGGGCGCGGCGGGGGGATTTTGCGGATGCTTCGCTCGACACCAGCAGTATTGCCTTTGTGCTGGATTGCCATGTCTGGTCGAATGACAAGGTACGCGTCACGGCGCGGAATGTGAGCCTTTCCACCGTGGATCTACCGGCGGCGGCGCTGCATGTGCAGGTGGTGAAAAGGCGGGTGGGGTAAGCCTGATCGGCTGCCCAGCTTCCGTGCGCCCAAGCGCAAATTGCGCAACCACCTGACCTTGCGCATTGATGGATTGCGCAATCTCGCAATTCTTGGCGCGTCTATCGGGCTGCGTGCAGCGCAGCACCCAATCGCCAAAGCCCGTCCTGGTGAATTCAGGGCGCGCCGCCGGCAGCGTCGCGCGCCGCCCTGGCCAACCCACCGACCCGGGAGGCGCGACGCATGGCTGACGCCAAAGTGCACTCATCCTGTTGAACCGCAGCTGCTAGTCCCACCTCCCGCAAGACCGCTGCACCGGCTGGGCAATCCCGCACGTGCCAACCGCTTGCGCACTTTCATGCGCTCGCGCCTTCGCCCGAACCTCTGCGCAGCGCGAAGATCGCATGCATTAGCGGCAGGCGCGACGGCAGACGCCCCAGCAATTCCAGCGGCGCCGCCCGAACCCTAGCAGCGCCGGCTCGCACAACGCGATTGCAGCTTGACCGCGAGCAGCCGTCCAACAAGACTGAGCCCGCAACTCCAGGGGAAAGATGCCCACCGACCTGCCTGCCTATCGCATCTTCATCGCCTCCCCCGGCGACGTGCTGGAGGAGCGGGCGCGCGCGCTCCGCGTGGTCGAGCGCCTGCGCGGCGAGTTCGCGGACCAGCTCCACCTCTCCGCCATCGCCTGGGAGCGCAAGACCTACAGCGCCCATGCCGATTTCCAGGCGCAGATCGAGGCCACGCGGGATTGCCACCTGGTCGTCGGCATTCTCTGGCAGCGCATCGGCACGCCGCTCGACGCGCTGCGCTACCCGCGCGAGGACGGCACCCCCTTCGAAAGCGGCACGGTCTTCGAGATCGAGACCGCGCTCGACCTGCGCCGCGCCGGACCGCTCCCCGACGTCGCGCTGTTCAAGAAGTGCGCCCCGCAGCAGGCCGCCCTCAGCGCCGAGGATGCGCGCCAGCTGGCGCAGGACCTGACCCTTCTGGAAGCCATCACCCGCCGCTGGTTCCATACCGAATCGGGCGCCTTCAAGGCCGCCTTCAACGACTTCACCTCGCCCGAGCACTTCGAGGCCCTGCTCGAACAGCATCTGCGCGCCTGGCTGGCCGAGCTTGGGCATTCGGCGGAGGGCCGGGTATGGCGGATCGAGACCTATGGCTCACCCTACCCCGGTCTCTCCCCCTATGACGCCGAACGCGAGCGCGTCTTCTTCGGCCGCGACCGCGCGCGCCTGGCAGGCCGCATCGCCCTGAGCGAGGCGGCGGCGCGCGGCTGCCCCTTCCTCCTGATCGTGGGTGGCAGCGGCGCGGGCAAATCCTCGCTGGCGCGCGCCGGGCTGCTGCCGAGCCTGGCCCTGCCGGGCACGGCGCCTGGGGTGGATGGCTGGTGCGTCGCCACGCTGCGGCCCGGCGCCATGCCCCTCGCTGCCCTGGCCGAGGCCATCTTCATCGCCCTGCCGGCCATGGCGGGGGGCGATGCCGGCACGCCCGGCGAATGGGCCGCCACCCTGCTCGCCCGCCCGCAATCCGCCGCTGGCGCCGTCGCCCGGGCGCTGGAGCGCGAAGGCGCTGGCGGACGGCGGCTGCGCCTGCTGCTGCTGGCCGACCAGTTGGAGGAGGCCCTCGACGCGCCACCGGCGCAGCGCGATGCCTTCGCCGGCGCCCTGGCCGCGCTGGTCCAGGGCGGCCAATGGGTGGTGGCGACGCTGCGGGCGGATCGCTACGCGGCGCTGCTCGACCAGCCCGATCTGGTCGCCTTGCAGGAGGTCGGGGCCACCCAGAACCTCCGCCCGCCCGATGCGGAGGATATCGAGGCCATCATCCGCGGCCCCGCCCGCGCCGCCGGGCTGGTCTTCGAGCGCCGCAGCGATGGCCGCGACCTGGCGCAGATCCTGCAAGAGGAGATGGAGGGCGCCGATGCGCTGCCCCTGCTGCAAATGGCGCTGGAGCGGCTCTTCGTGGAGCGCGACTGGGGCGCCAACCGCCTGACCTTCGCCGCCCATGCCGCGATGGGCGGGCTGCGCGGCGCCATCCAGGCCCGCGCCGATGCGGTCTTCGCCGAGGCCGATGCCGCCGCCCAGGCCGAATTGCCGGCGGTGCTGCTGACGCTGGCCGCCGGGCTATCAGAGGCGGGGCTGGCCATCGCGCGCCCGGTGGCGGAGGCCGAACTCGCCACTACCCCCGCCCGCCGCGCGCTTCTGCGCGTGCTGGTGGAAGGCCGGCTGCTGGTGGCCGAGCGAGCGGCCAGCGGCGCGGTGCAGTTGCGCGTGGCGCATGAGGCACTGCTCCGCAACTGGCCGCAAGCTATACGCATCCTGGCGCCAGAGCATCTGCGCGCAAAGCCGCGGCTGGAGGCGGCGCTGGCCGATTGGCGCGAGCGCGGCGCCAAGCGGCGGGACTTGCTTGGCGGCACGCTGTTGGAGGCCGGGCTCGATTTGCTTCGCGCCCATGCGGCAGCGCTGCCGCCGACGTTGGCGGACTACATCGCGCGCTCGCGCCGAGCGGATCGCTTCCGGCGCTTCGGTAAGCTGGGTGCCGCGGGCAGCGTGGCGGGGGTATTCTTCGTGCTGGCGTTATTGGCCTGGGGCTTTGCCCACGAGGTGGAGCGGGAGAAGGCGCTCGCGGAGCAGCATGCGGAGGCGGCCGAGGCCGCGCGCGGCGAAGCGGAGCGCGAGGTGGCTCGAGCCACGCAGGAACAGGCCATCGCGGCGGCGGCGCGCGCGGTGGCGGGAGAGCAACGCGCCCAGGCTGAAGCGGAGGCAGCCCGTGCTGATAGCGAAGCAGCCGCCGCCGAAGTGGCCTTTACCGCTGCTCGACAGGCGGCAAACGATATGGTGTTCGAAATTGGGCGGCGCCTGCGTTTCCGGGAAGAAGTTCCGCGCGACGCCGTTCTCGACCTCTTACAGCAGGCCGGGCGCACGCTGGATGCGCTGCTTGAACACACTCCGGACGATGTTTGGACGCGCAGGGCGCGAGGAGTATTACATTCTGAGCTAGCGCTGACGTTGCAATCTATGGGCCGGCTAACCGAGGCGCTCTTGGCTGCAGAAGCCGCAATGGGCTTGTATGCGGAACTAGCACTCCTCAGCAATGCGGCCGCAGTCTCTCAGCGCGACCTCTGGGTCGGGCACATCAGCCTCGGCGATCTGCATCTGGTGATGGGCGACCTTGGTGGGGCTAACCGCGAGTTCGTTGCCAGTTTGGCAATTGCCGCCCGCCTATCTGATGCCGACCCAGGTGATCTTTCGCTGCAGGGCGATCTCTATCTCAGCCAACAGCGTATTGGCGACGTATTGTTAAGTCAGGGAGATCGCATAGGCGCGCTTGCCGCCTTTCGGGCAGCATTGGCAACCAGCCAAATCCTGGCCGCCTCTGATCCAGCCAATTCTGCGTGGCAGCGCGATCTCTCTATCGGCCACCGGCGTATCGGCGACGTATTGTTAAGTCAGGGAGATAGCACAGGCGCGCTTGCCGCCTTTGAGGCCTCCAAGGGAATCAGCCAACTTTTGGTCGCCTCTGATGCAGGTAATACTGTATGGCAACGCGAGCTGTGGTTCAGCCATCTGCAGATTGGCAACGCCCATATGGACGTTGGCGACCTTTCGGGGGCTCGGCGAGAATTCGACGCTGCACTGCAACTGATTGCTTCTCTCGCGAGTGCCCAGCCGCGCAATACCGAATTGCAGTTCGATCTCGCGGTGACCCTTCAGTACATTGGTGTGGCCAAAGACGCAATCAATGACATCTCGGGCGCGAAGGCAGCGTTCAACGCCAGTGTAGAAATTGGATTGAAATTAGTTTCCGCAAATCCAGACAATTTCCATTGGCAGAAAGCGCTTGCGAGCTGGCATGCCAGACTCGGAGATGCGCTTGCAGTGCAAGGCGACGGGCTTGGCGGAATATTGCAGTTAAACTCTAGCATTGGCATCGCCTTGCGCTTCGCAACGGCCAACCCGAACGATAAGCACTGGATGCATTTTCTGACAATGATCCATTGCAGAATTGGCAGCTTGTTGATGTCTCAGGGTGACTTCGCTGGGGCCGCGCGGGAGTTCAACGCCAGCATGGCTATCGCCGTTCGCCTCACAACCGCAGAACCAAGCAAACCAGAATGGCAGGCCTCGCTTGCGATCAGCCGTGGCAAACTTGGCGATTTACTGATGGCGCAGGGAGATTTTCGCGCGGCGAAGGAAGAATTCTCAACAGCAATGGGAATTGCCGTTCGCCTCAACAATGGCAACCCGCTCAATCAGGAATTGCGTGGCCTCGTCTTGATTTCTCACCGACGGCTTGGTGCAGTTCACCTGCATTTGGACGAGTGGCCTGACGCTCAGCAGAACGGCGCAGCTGCGCTCGCACTGGCTCGCGCCGAGCACGCCCGGGTTCCCGCGAGCAGGCTCACTGCCGCCACCCTGCTTGAAGCCGAAGACCTCGTGCGCCGCATCGAAGCCGCCACCCCATGACCGCGCGCCCCCTCCACCCCCGCATCGCCTTCCGCCTCGGCATCACCGGCACCCGCAACCTGCCTGAAGCCGCGCGCGCCCAACTCCGCCCGCGTATTGAAGCCCTGCTCGACACCATCGCCACCACCGCCCAGGCCGCGCGCAACGGGGCCGACATCTACGACACGACCAACCCCCTGCTGCTCCGCCTCATCACCCCCCTGGCCGAGGGCGCGGACCGACTGGTGGCGGAGGTGGCGCGGGCGAAGGGCTGGCAGATCGAGGTCGTGCTGCCCTTCGCCGCCGAGACCTATCGCGATGATTTCGCCACCCCCGCCACACCCGGCGTCACCGCCGACGCCTGCCTCGCCGAGTTCGACCAACTACTCGCCGCCGCCGCACAGGTCACCACGCTGGATGGCGATGGCGGCCCCGACCATCGCAACCGCAGCTATGAGGCCGCGGGGCGGATGGTGGTGCGCAATTGCGACTTGCTCATCGCCCTCTGGGATGGCGAGACGGGCGTCGGGCGGCGGGGCGGCACCGCTGAGATCATTCGCTTCGCCGCACGATTCGGCCCACCCATCTGGTGGCTCCACCCCACCGAAGACCGCCAGCCCTGCGTGCTGCTGGACACTCCCGATCTGCGCCGCCGCGCCCCTCTGCCGGACGCAGCGAACAGCGAGGCCTGGCTCGCCGTCTATCTGAAGGGCCTGTTCACGCCACCCGCGCCACACCCCGAGCACGCGCATGGACTGCTCGACCGCTTCGCACAGGGGTGGCGGAAGTTCCGAAAACATGGACCCTTCGATGGGCTGCGCACGCTGCTCGGCCAGGCGCCGCCCAAGACCGGCGGGCTTGCCGGCTGGTATGCCGGGCTGCATGGCGGGTTTCTCGGGTTCTTCCGCAAGGGCTGGGATTCGGAGGCGAGGCTGCATGCCGCCCCCGGCGTGCTGGCGGCCGAGGCCACGCCCGATTGGTTGCGCAGCAGCCCCAGCTTCCCCGACCAGGAAGGCGCGCCAGCCGAGCATTGGCGCAGCGCCTATGCCGCGCCCGATGCCTACAGCAACGCCTATGCCGGTCGATATCGCTCGGGCTACGTGGTGGTGAGCATTCTGATAGTGCTGGCCCTAGCCTGCGCTGTGATGGGCCTCGTTCTCCCCAAGCTTGGGAAAATCACCGTGACGGGGCTGGAGCTGGCATTGCTGTTGCTGCTGCTCGGCGTCGTGCTGCTCAACACGCTGCAGCACTGGCACCAGCGATTTCTGCTCTACCGGCTTGTGGCGGAGCTTTGTCGCAAACAGGCGCATCTGGCCGCGCTCGGCTGGTCGCTGCCGCTCTATCGGGTGGACAGCGCCGCCGCTGCGGCTGGCGCGCGCGAGGGTTGGGTGGGCTGGTATTTCAACGCCCTGTCACGCGCCGCGCCGATGGTCTCGGGCCTGATCGACCCGCCGCGGCTGGAGGCCATGCGCCACGCCCTGCGCAACGGGCTGCTGATGGGCCAGGTGCACTACCACGGCCGCAACCAACCCCGCAGCACGCTGGCCGCCGCGCGCCTCGTTCGCGCCGGCGAATGGCTGTTTCTGATCACTGTGTTTGTCGTGGCGTTCAAGCTTTTGCTGCTACGGATGGATGTGTTGTCGACGGTAGCGCTGTTTTTTGGCCTGCTGGCCGCCCTTCTGCCGGTAATCTCGGCCGGCTTCTTCGTCCTGCGCGCCTATGCCGAGCTCAACCTGGTCGCCGACCAATCCGCCGTCATGCTGCACGAATTGGCGGAAGCCGCGGAGGCGCTGGACAGCCTGGACCTCACCAAGCCCCTGGCCTCCCAGGACCTCGCCGCCGATGGCTACGCGCTGGCCAGCACCATGTTGGCCGATGTCGAAGGCTGGGCGCGGCTGTTTCGGGCGAAGGTGATCGAGGCGGGGTGAGGCTCGGGAGGCGGCGTTGCTGCGGCGTCGCTTCACCGAGTTTCGGACTTACGTCAACCAAGAGAGCCGGCTCGGGGAATCTGAACAACTGGGATAAGTGGATTTTCTGCCTGACTGCGGCATGATGCCGTTAACAGGAGATACCATGATCAGACGACCCCGCTGGAACCATAGCCCGGCTTTCAAGGGCAAGGTGGCGCTTGCTGCTGTGAAGGGCGAGAAGACGCTGGCCGAGTTGGCCGCTCAATTCGATGTCACGCAAATGTCATCAAGACTTGGCGGGATCAGCTTCTTGAAAGGGCTGCCGGGATTTTCGGCGAAGGCAAGCCGGAAGCGCCGCCACTGGTTGATGTGAAAGAACTCCATGCGAAGATAGTGGAGTTGACGCCTACGAATGATTTTTTAGCAGGCGCGCTCACCAAGGCGGGATTGCTGAGCGCAAAACGATCATTGACCGTCAGCACGCCCTGCCTCTGGCGAAACAGGCCAAGGCGCTGGGCATCAGCCGGGGGACGCTCTACTACGCCGCCCACCCGGTTCCGGCGGCCGATCTGGCTTTGATGCGCCGGAAGATGAATTGCATCTGGAATACCCTTTCGCGGGCAGTCGGATGATGCAAGGCCTGCTGAAACAGGAAGGCTTTTCGGCCGGGCGTCTGCATGTGGCCACGCTGATGAAACGGATGGGAATCGCGGCGATCTACCGCCGTCCGAACACCTCGAAACCGGACCCGGGACACAAAATCTACCCGTATCTGCTCAGGAATTTGCTGGTTTCGCGCCCCAATCAGGCCTGGGCAATGGACATCACCTACATCACCATGGCACGCGGCTTCGCCTATCTTGCCGCCGTCATCGATTGGTTCAGCCGGAAGGTCCTGGCCTGGAAGCTCTCGATCACGCTCGACACAGCCTTTTGCATCGAGGCTGTTGAGGAGGCGCTGGCAAAATACGGCAAGCCCGAGATCTTCAACACGGATCAAGGGTCGCAGTTCACGAGCCTGGCCTTCACGGAGTTGCTGAAAAGTCACGAGATCGCGATCAGCATGGATGGCAAAGGGGCGTGGCGGGACAATGTCTTCGTGGGGAGGCTCTGGCGGACCATCAAATACGAGGAGGTTTACCTGAGGGCTTATGCCAGCGTCCCTGACGCGCGGGCTTCGCTCAGCCGATAAATCGACGGCTTCTACAATACCCGTCGGCCCCATTCGAGCCTTGACCGGCAGACGCCGGACGAGGCCTATTTCACCGCGCTGCCATCAATCCCGATGCCGGCCTAACCAAGGCAGGAAGCCACTTAGGAAACGCCCAGGATGTCCCCCTACGGTAATCACCTGACATAGGCCACCGACGGAACCGGGCGCGGACCGCAAGAGTCTGCGCGACCGGTTCGCGGTGGCCGGACCGCGTGGAAGCGGGTTTGATGGTGTTGCGACACAACCCTCAAACATGAAAGACCACGACGATGACCAC
>JADCCX010000146.1 GCA_020252485.1 Methylocystis sp. | reverse complement strand
CTTGATATCACGCTGCGAGCAAATGTCGGAATCAAAGGGACCACTAGCAAGTCTATGATTCTAGTGGAGCTTTTGAATTTGACATTCGCTCCGACGCCCGATGTCACGCGGGATGCGAATGTCAAATTCGCTCCACTAGGGGAACCGATCATGCTGCCGAATACCTCCTGCTCCCGCCTGAACCGCCGTGCGGTGCTCTCGGCGCTGGCGCTGCTTTCGGCGGCTCCTGCGGCTTTCCTGCCCGCTACCGTCAGAGCGCAATCGGTCAACGCCAGCGACCCGCTTCCCTCCTGGAATGAGGGCCCCACAAAGCAGTCGATCCTCACTTTCGTCGCCGCCGTGACGCGCGAGGGCTCGCCGAATTTCGTGCCGCCGGCCGAGCGGATCGCAACCTTCGACAACGACGGCACCCTTTGGGTCGAGCAGCCGATGTATACGCAGCTGGCTTTCGCGCTGGACCGCGTGAAGGCGATGGCGCCGCTTCATCCCGAATGGAGAACCACGCAGCCGTTCAAGGCCGTGCTGGACAACGATCTGGAGGCGCTCGCCGCCGCCGGCGAGCGGGGCCTGACCGCTTTGGTCCTGGCGACCCACGCGGGAATGACGACGGGCGAATTCGAGCAGACCGTCGTTGACTGGCTGGCCGCCGCGCGCCATCCGCGCTTCAAGCGGCCCTACACCGAACTCGTCTATCAGCCGATGCTCGAGCTGCTCGCCTATCTGCGCGCCAATGGCTTCCAGACCTTCATCGCTTCGGGCGGCGGCATCGAGTTCATGCGCCCCTGGACCGAGCGGGTCTACGGCGTGCGGCGGGATCAGGTCATCGGCTCATCGATCAAGACCAGCTTCCGCATGCGCGACGGCCGCCCGGAGCTGTTCCGCTTGCCCGAGGTCAACTTTATCGACGACAAGGGCGGGAAGCCGGTCGGCATCAACCAGTTCATCGGCCGCCGCCCGATCGCCGCCTTCGGGAACTCCGACGGCGATCTCGAAATGCTGCAATGGACGACGATGTCCGGCGGCCTGCGCTTCGGATTGATCGTCCACCATACCGATGCGGTGCGCGAATACGCCTATGACAGAAAATCGGCTTTCGGCCGCCTCGACGTGGCTCTCGACGCCGCAGCCATCAACAAATGGACGGTCGTGGATATGAAGAACGACTGGAAGCGGATCTTCGCCTTCGAATAGGGGATGGCGCGGCGGGGTCTCTCGACCCCCGGAAAGAAACTGGCGCGCTTGGAAGAGATTCGAACTCCTGACCCCCAGATTCGTAGGCATCATCATGGCGTTTAAGGGTAGCTCTACAACCCACTGATTTCATTACTATTCTCCCGAAAAGCCATTGACCTGTTTCAACAATGCGCTGCATTCGCCAGCAAGAACACGCACCCAGCCGCATAGCTACGACATGAAAGGGCATTCGCCGCGCGACACCCGTGCGACCAACGACAACTCAGCGACATCCCGAAGCCGGCCGATAGCGGCCCTCCTGAAAAGCATCGCCGACGGCCATTCCGCGCTAGGTCCTGAGGTTCGGCTGTCCGGCGAGAGGCGGCGACAGGAGATGTTTCAAATTCCATTGCCCGCGGCGATACGAGTGCCAGATCGACGACCGAGCCTCTGTAACGCTTCCCGGATTGGTCTTGATTCTGGAGCCGTTTTCAAGACGCTTCGACTGAGACTTGTTCCGAGAATGACCGCTGACCCCAATCATTTGTTTCGTCTTAAAATATTGAAAAGATTGATGGCAGTCTTAAAAAGGAAGGTTTTGACGGCGAACTCACTAGGTCGGCATCAGATCAGAACGCAGGCTGGCCGACTTCGTCGGAATCTGCATTCAATCCCGGAGAGCGTCAGCAATTCGCTCGTTACGACCACTCGTCGCGGTTGATCGTGAAGAGCAGGTAGAAGCCTAAAACCATTCCCAGCACGGAGAGCCCGACGACCGCCTCAACTCCGGCGATGTCGAAGAAGCGTCCGGCCGCTAAGCTCACGGTCATGATGCCCAGATTGAGTAGGCTGGCGTTGAATGCGCTGATGGTGCCGCGATGGTCGTCGGAGAGACCGGATAGAAGTCCGTGATGGATAGGTGCCGTAGCACCGTACACCAGCGCCCAAAGGAGAATGCAGGCGACGGCCAGGATTGGAGGGACCGGAGGCACGACGCCAACCGCCAGGGCGCCAAGCGCACACGTCGCAGTGCCGACGAGGACGGCACGTTGCCTCGATCCGGCAAGCTGAAGTGCCTTTCCTACAAGGCTGTTGCCTAGCAATGTAGCGGCTCCGAAAAGTCCGACGACGATCCCGGCGGCCTCGGTCCCCATATGAAATCGTCGCCGCAGAATTTCGGCCAGCAAGACGAAGACGCCGATGGAGAGGCCGATCCACAGATAGCTGCTTGCCAAACGGCTACGGACTGTCGGGACTTGAAGAGCTTGAGCGAAGGCGTCCAGAATGCCACGCTTTTTCGGATCGCTGCTTCGGCCTAGTGGCGGTAGCCGAGCGGCTAGAGCGGCGGCGGCAATTGCTAGGAGCGCCAACGCCATGTAAGTCGCCTGCCAGCTCGCGCGGCTGGCGGCAAACGCGGCGAAGACCGGAATCAGAACAAAACTCGCCGTTAGACCAAGGAAGACCCGGCCCAGTAGTGTCGCCTGCCGCACTGGGTCGCGCACCGCGTCATTGACGATCGCCAGGGCATTGGGCTGCATGGAGGCCGCGCAGAACCCGGTCCATGCAGCCGAAATCAAGGCGAAGGCGAACGTCGGCGCGAAAGCGATCGCAACCATCCCGAGCGCGAAGCCCATTAGCCCCGGCACCAGGAGCGCCTTGCGCCCCCATCGATCCGAGAGAGGTCCAAGCAGGATCGCAAACACGGCATAGATAAGCGCATAGGTCGCCGGAAGCCAGGCGATTTGGGCTGTAGCAACCTCCCAATGACGCCCCATCTCCACCATCATGGGCCCAGCGGCAACTTCAGCGCCACCTATGGTGAACATCGCCAGGACTGACGGCGCGATCGATACTTCTGCGCTGGCCGCCTTCGTAGCGGGAGCTTGCAGCACAGGATGTCCGGCCTTGAGCTCGGACCCCGATTCCCGCGCGTCATTACCTATCACCGACCGGCGCCTTCAGCGTCCATGATGATCGCCTCCACCTCGACTTCGTAGTGGCATCGAGTATCGGAGAGCCCAGCGATGAAGAGCAATGTCGATGCAGCGCGATGAGCGTCCATCACCTCACTGCGCGCGTCGGAAATTGGGCCAATGGGTGCTCCCGAAACGATGAAGGTGGTGACTTTCGCAATCCCATTAGGACGCGCGCCGGCCGCACGGAGTGCGTTGGCAATATTCGCCCACACATTGCGGGCCTCAGCCTTGAGGTCGTCAGGCACCTCGCCACGCACGTCCGTGCCGACTTGTCCGGAAACGAATACCCTCGCATGGCCGGCCGGGACGATCACGACGTGGGTGTAGTGCGCGACGGGCGGCAGGATGTCGGCAGGGTCAAGCGTCAACAGTGGTCCGCTCTGGGTATCGTCGGTCGCCATCGGCTAAACGAGCTCCAGATTGGAGTTGCGGGGTGTGAGAAATGCCAGCAGTTCCTTCCGTGTGGCCGGATCGTTCCTGAAGGCTCCCAGCATCCGGCTTGTGATCATTGTAGATCCCACTTTGTGAACACCGCGAGTGCTCATGCACTGGTGGCTCGACTCGATCACCACCGCCACGCCGCGAGGTTTTAGAACATCGTTGATCGCGTCGGCGATTTCGCAGGTCAGTCGTTCTTGAATTTGGAGCCTCTTCGCAAAAGCATCCACCACTCTCGCCAACTTGCTGATACCGACTACGCGCTCATTCGGCAAATATGCTACATGGGCCTGTCCAATGATTGGGACCAAGTGATGTTCGCAATAACTCTCAAGTCTGATAGCACGTAGAAGGACCATCTCGTCATACCCGTTCACCTCGTCGAACGTCGTTTCCAATAGAGTGCGAGGGTCGGTATCGTATCCGCAAAAAAACTCTCGATAAGCACGAGCAACGCGCGCTGGGGTGTCGCGTAATCCTTCGCGTTCAGGATCATCCCCTGTCCATCGGAGCATGACTTTGACCGCGGACTCCATTTCTTCGCGTGACGGGCGATCAGACTCGCGCCCAGGCTGCCCGTCGAAGAGAGCGTTAATTGCAGTAGTCGACATTTAAAATCTCCCGCACGGATGGGTTAATGCAGAATGGAACAACGATCAAAAGAAATGAATTTCCAATTTTATTTCTTCCAATGTCTGCCAGTCAATATTGTTCATATAGAACCATTCGGGATCGTAGACCTTCTCCAAATCAGGTTCGTCTTTAATAATTGAATTGTTACACACATAACGGTCGAGATAGTCATAATCTGTATCGACGATCGCATTGCGGCCATCTGCTGTCACATCCAGGATATAGACGAGGTCTGCCGGTTCGTACTTGCGCACCAGCGGCGCGAGGTGCTTCATGCCAAGAAAATCGAGCACATGGATCGCGTATTTATTTGCGCCCACCTCGAACACTGTACGATCAATTCGGACACGTTCTGGAACCGTGCCACGCTCGTTGTAGCCGTCTTTCCGGCGTTCTGCTTTGTCATGATCGTTGAAAATCGTATCGTAGACGTGCAGATTGGCATTTTCAAAAGTATCGTAGATATGTTCATATCGCTTCACGCCTTTCCGGACAGCATTCGTGATAAAATAATAATGCCCTATGGTATGTAAGAGCATAAATGCCTTTGACGCATGCGAAATATTATCGACAAATGAAAAGTGACGTCATTTGATAATGCATTTGATGTTGTACTTATGTGCTGGCACAATTTCATAATGCAATCCATACAGTTCGTAGCACCGTCTTTCCAGCGTTTGGTACTCATCGGCGGTGATCATCGACAAGGTGCGATCGATGTCAACACTCTTCGCTATGGGATCGACACCAATGCCAACTGAGTAGTTGGCGGTCGGTAGGGAGGCGCTGAGGGAGGCGGTCATGGTTGTGAGCTCTCGGTTTGCGTTTTTTGCGTGCGGATGAAATAGGCGGAAGACAGCGCGGGATGTCCTGCGGCTAGAGGAAGACTGTGAACAGACTTAGTGACCGTCCTCGTTCTCCCGGCGACTTCGGGAAGACGGGCACAAAGTTCAAATTATCTGTATTGAAGCCAGCCACAGTTGTCAAATCGCTTCCAACTACGACGGGACTGTCATGAATCTTGTGTCGGGGGCGCGCCTGGCCGCACAAGAAGCGCCCCAGGTGAAGCTCCGCCCATTGCCCAGATCAACACGAGTTGCCGGTTGCGGATGCGCCCGTCTAGCGGGTCTCGGGTCACCCTTTGGTGTTCCATCCCTCGCCGGTTGCTGCCGGTTGCGGCCGTACCCGCCTTGAACGCCGAAACGCGACACAGGCGCGACCAGCACGGCGCGGATCAGGATACCCCACGCGGCTGGCCTGCTAAGCTGTTGTTATCATGGAAAGAAACTGGCGCGCCCGAAGAGATTCGAACTCCTGACCCCCAGATTCGTAGTCTGGTGCTCTATCCAGCTGAGCTACGGGCGCCTGTCCGCTGGCCAAACCAATGCGGAGAGAGAGCCTGATAGCGGCAGAGCCGTGGCGTGGCAAGCCTGACGTGGCAAGTCTTTGCGCCAGAAGAATTGCCGCCTCGGGCCTGCGCGGCCCAACCGGCAGCCTTCAGCCCGCGCCCGCGAATTCCGGCGGGGCCTTGGCGGGCGTGATGGCGACGCTTTCGCCGCAGCCGCAGGCCGAAGTCTCGTTCGGGTTGCGGAAGACGAAGGTCGAGGAGAACTTGTCGGTCTTCACATCCATCTCGGAGCCCAGCAGAAACAGCACGGCCTTCGGGTCGACCAGCACCTTCACGCCGTCATGGTCGATCACCTCGTCCAGCGGCCGGATGCTGTCGGCATATTCAACCGTATAGCTCATGCCGGCGCAGCCGCCGTTCGTGACGCCGACCCTCAGGCCCACAACGGATCCTTCCGCGTTGGCCACAGCGGCGCGCACGCGCTCGGCCGCGGCATCCGTGATCGACATCACCTGCATTCTCGACCTTGTTTGCATTCTCGGCCGCATCGTCCATCCTTTCGAGCAACAGGTTCAAGGCCTGTGATCGTCTGCCAGCAATGTATGCGTGAATCGGTTAAAGATCGAGAGGTTTAAGCCCTATGCGCAACGACACTTATCGAAGCCGGCGGTCTCACCACATATCGAGCGCGACGCGCGCCTCATCCGACATGCGCGACTGGTCCCAGGGCGGATCGAAAGTCATCGCCACCTTGACGCCCGAGATGCCGGGGACCGAGCTGACGGCGTTTTCCACCCAGCCGGGCATTTCGCCCGCAACGGGACAGCCGGGCGCCGTCAGCGTCATGTCGATATCGACATGGCGCTCATCATTGATCGAAACGCGGTAGATGAGGCCAAGCTCGTAGATGTCGGCGGGAATCTCGGGATCGTAGACGGTTTTCAGCGCTGCCACGATCTCATCCGTCAAACGGTCGATCTCCTCCGGCGCCAGCGTCGCTGAGGGGGCGATATCCGGCGCATTCGGCATTGACGTGTCCAGCGTGTCGGTCATTCGGTGAACCTAATGCGTTCCGGTCATGCGAACAAGGCTTCCGCCTTGCGCAGCGCCTGCGCCAGCGCATCGACCTCGGCGCGCGTGTTGTAGAGTCCGAAAGAGGCGCGGCAGGTGGCGGTCACGCCGAAGCGCGCGAGCAGCGGCATCGTGCAATGCGTGCCGGCGCGCACCGCCACGCCGTAATGGTCGATGACGGTCGCCACATCATGCGCATGCGCGTTCTCGAAGGCGAAGGAGACGACCGCGCTCTTGTGCTTCGCCTTGCCGATGATGCGGATCGAGTTGATCTCGCCCAGTCTCTCATGCGCATAGCGCACCAGCGCATCCTCATGGGCGCGGATCGCGGGCTTGCCGATGGCATTGATGTATTTCAGCGCTTCGCCCAGGCCGATGGCCTGAACGAGGGGAGGGGTCCCGGCCTCGAAGCGGTGAGGGGATTCGTTGTAGGTGACCGTCTCCTCCGTGACGGTGCGGATCATCTCGCCGCCGCCCAGGAACGGCGGCATCGCGTCGAGCAGCGCTTTGCGGCCCCACAGCACGCCGATGCCGGAAGGTCCGTAGAGCTTGTGGCCGGTCATGACGAAGAAATCGCAGCCGATATCCTGCACGTCGATATCGAGATGCACGGCGGCCTGCGCGCCATCCACCAGCACGGGAATGCCGTGCTTCTTCGCCAGCGCGCAGACCTCCTTCACCGGCACGATGGTGCCAAGCGCATTGGACATCATGGTGATGGAAATCACTTTGGTGCGCGGCGAAATCAGCTTCTCGAATTCCTCGAACAGGAAATTGCCGTCCTCATCCACCGGCGCCCATTTGATCACGGCGCCCTTCTGCTCGCGCCAGAAATGCCAGGGCACGATGTTGGAATGGTGCTCCATGATCGAGAGCAGGATCTCGTCGCCCTCGCCGATGTTAAGATGCCGCCCCAGCGACGAGGCCACGAGGTTGTAGGCCTCCGTCGCATTCTTGGTGAAGATCACTTCTTCGGCGGAAGGCGCATTGATGAAGGCGCGGCAGTTCTCCCGCGCCTCTTCGTAGGCCTCCGTCGCCGCATTCGCCAGATAATGCAAGCCGCGGTGAACATTGGCATATTCGGTCTCGTAAGCGCGGATCATCCGGTCCAGCACCTGCCGCGGCTTCTGCGCCGAGGCGGCATTGTCGAGATAGACCAGCGGCTTGCCGTAGGGCTGCAGCCGGAGCGCCGGGAAATCGCCGCGAATGGCATCGATATCGTAGGTCAAGCGCGCTCCTTCAGCCATGCCGCCGTCAGGCCCACGAGAGCCTCGCGCAGGTCTTCGTGTTTGACATGCTCCAGCGCATCGCCGGCGAAAGCCATGATCATCAGCCCTTCGGCCTCGCGGCGGCCGATGCCGCGCGACATGAGGTAGAACAGCAATTCGTCGTCCAGCGCGCCGACGGTTGCGCCATGGCCGCAGACGACATCATCAGCGAAGATTTCAAGCTCGGGCTTGGCATGCATCGAGGCATGCTCGCCCAGCAGCAGCGTGTTGGAGGCCATCTTGCCGTCGGTTTTCTGGGCATGGGGCTTGACGATGATCTTGCCCTGGAAGACGCCGCGCGCCTCATCATCGACGATGGTCTTGAAGAGCTTGCGGCCCTCGCCGTTCAGCGCATCATGCTCGGTCACCAGCGTCGTATCGGCATGCTGCGTGCCGCGTATCAGCGTTACGCCGCGCACGCCCAGCCTGGCATCATTGCCATGAACGCGGGTGAAGATCTGATGGCGGGAGAGCGCCGCGCCGGTCGTGAAGGAAAGGGTGCTGTAGCTTGCGCGCTCGGCGACGCTTGCCGCCACAGTCGAGAGAATCTGCGTATTCTTGTCGGCGGCATTGACGCGCACATGCTCCACGCTCGCCCCCTTGCCGAGGCTGAACTCGACGACCGTGTTCTCCTGCGCCGCAGCGCCCGCAGCGCCGCGATGCGTCTCGATCAGCGAGACCGAGGCACCATCGCCGACGAGAA
Source organism: Methylocystis sp. (assembly GCA_020252485.1). Taxonomy (GTDB): domain Bacteria; phylum Pseudomonadota; class Alphaproteobacteria; order Rhizobiales; family Beijerinckiaceae; genus JADCCX01. The sequence continues at coordinate 8,379 of JADCCX010000146.1, read as the reverse complement.
CAATCACCCGGCCGAAGGAGGCGGTGGCGCCGGTGGTCTCGAAGGCCAGCGTGAGCGGGCGCGTCACCTCAGCGCCCGGCGCGATCTCGATCAGCAGGGCGTCGGTCAGGAAGGCCGTGTTGAGCGAGGTCACGACATCGCCGGAGAGGTCGACGCCCTTGTTCAGGCTTGCGGCCACCTTTTCCGGAATATCGCCGAGCGAGGTAAAGCGCACGCCCTTCGGCAGCGGCGGCGCGCCCACGAGCCTGCCATCCACAAAATGGAACTCCGCCTCATCGTTGACGAGCGACCAGGGGCAGGGGGTCTGATCAACGGATGGGGCGGGCGCCAGCGGCGCGGCATGGCGCATCATGGCGCGCAGATCGGTGTAATGCCAGGCCTCGATGCGCCGATGGGGCAGGCCAACGGCATCGAAGCGGCGGAAAGCCTCCTCGCGTAAGGCCGCGAGGTGAGCGGGTTCCTGCGACGCAAAGAGCCGCGCAAGTTCGGCTTCGGCCGCTGTTTTCAGATTGGTGACAGGCGCGTTCATGATCGTCTTTCAAGCCTTATGCCGCCGACGCATAATCGCGGTAGCCGTTTTTCTCGAGTTCGAGCGCCAGTTCCTTGCCGCCCGACTTCACGATCTGGCCGCGGGCCATCACATGCACGGTGTCGGGCACGATATGGTCGAGCAGGCGCTGGTAATGCGTGATGACGAGGAAGGAGCGGTCCTTGGCGCGCAGGCGATTGACGCCCTCGGAGACGATTTTCAGCGCATCGATATCGAGGCCAGAGTCGGTCTCGTCGAGGATGCACATCTTCGGCTGCAGCAGCGCCATCTGCAGGATCTCCATGCGCTTCTTCTCGCCGCCGGAGAAGCCGACGTTGAGGGCGCGCTTCAGCATGTCCTTCGAGATCGCGAGCTGATCGGCAGCGGCATTCACCGCCTTGATGAAGGCGGCGGGCTGGAGTTCATCCTCGCCGCGCGTGCGCCTCTGCGCATTCATCGCGGCCTTGAGGAAGGTCATGGTGGCGACGCCGGGAATCTCCAGCGGATACTGGAAAGCGAGGAACAGACCGGCTGCGGCCCGCGCATCGGCCTCCATCTCCAGGATGTTCTGGCCATCGAGCAGGATTTCGCCGTCGAGGATCTCGTAATCCTCCTTGCCGGCGATCACGTAGGAAAGCGTCGATTTGCCGGAGCCGTTCGGCCCCATGATGGCGGCGACTTCGCCGTCGTGAACAGTGAGGTTGAGGTCATTGAGGATTGTCTTGTCCTCGTCGGCGATCTTCACGTGGAGGTTGCGGATTTCGAGCATGGTTGGTCCTTAGACGGATAATGGCTTGATATAGGCGATAGCGCGCTGACGAAGGGCAAGCAGCGGCTGCAACCGCTTTGGAAGTAGCGCCACGTCCGGCTCGGCAACGAGGCCCTTTTCGCTAGGATATCGATAGCGCGTCGAAGCGGTGGAGAGGTCGTCGAACGCTAGAAAGTCATCGCGCAGCGGATGCGCTTTCGACAAAAGCGAAACGAGGTTTGCGATATTGTGGCCCGGGCCGGCTGGCACGCCATCGCGCTCCAGAACAGCTCGCAACGTCTTCTCCACGGATTGCTGCATCATATAAGCCGCTTGCCTGGGCAATGCGGCCACGAGGCTCTCTGCGGCGCGGAATTCTTCATCGGCGATCTTCAGAAAACCGTTGATGCGGTCCTCTCGCAGCTTTTCAGGCGTGAGCTTGTTCATGCGCGGTAGACCTCTCGGCCTTCGTTGACGACCCGCGCCACGAACGATGTGGCGAGCAATTGGCCGATCTCGAAATGCTCCGCGTCGCATGGCACAACATCACACCCGATGCCTGTGTCAGCGGCCGGCCGATAGACTGCTGCGTAGCCATCCGATCCTTCTGGCCCAAACCACCGTCCGTGCTTCGCCACCACCAGCAGATCGAAATCGCTGTCAGGCCTATGGTCCCCCCGCGCGCGGCTGCCGAAAAGCCAGATCGCCTGGGGATCGAGCGCCTCCACAAGACGCGCCACAACAGCATCCAGCGCCGCCTGTTCATCGGCGTAATTGCCGATGTTGGGGCGCACGGAGCGAGTTGCTTCTAGGCTGGTGAGGGTGGTCAAGAAAACGGGTCCTTTTGGCTCACTTGCACGCGCTGGTCGTCCAGCCTGCGTTCCGGCTTCGCGCGCATTTTCGTTTGACCCCGACGGAGGTGGCCTCCCATCCGCTCGCGGTCTGTTTTGCAATGATCCGGTGCATGTCTGCGGTGACGGAATCGTCAAGCAAGCCCGTCCTGGTGACATCGATGGCAATTTCCGAGCCGCCTTGTTTACGAAGCTTGATTGATAGGCCCTGTCTGCCCTCGAGGCTCTCAGGAAATGCCTGCGTCAAGGGCCGCGCCAGATCGAGCGCCGAGACAGCATTCCTTGCTTGCCAATTGGCGAGAGGCACGGGCGCGAACCCAGCCTGCTGGCCAGCAGCGAAAGCACCCGCCGACAAGGGGCAAAGCACGGCGAAGACGGCTACCCCACGGATGAACGAAGGAACCTTCACCCCACACTCCCCTCAAGCGAGATGCTGATCAGTTTCTGCGCTTCCACCGCGAATTCCATCGGCAATTGCTGCAGCACCTCCTTGACGAAGCCGTTGACGACAAGCGCCACGGCCTCCTCCTCGGAAAGCCCGCGCTGCATGCAATAGAACAATTGATCCTCGGCGATCTTCGAGGTCGTCGCCTCGTGCTCCACGACCGCCGAATTGTTGTTGCATTCGATGTAGGGGATCGTATGCGCGCCGCATTGATCGCCGATGAGCAGGCTGTCGCAATTCGTGAAGTTGCGCGCGCCTTTCGCCTTGCGGTGCATCGACACCTGGCCGCGATAGGTGGAATCCGACCGGCCCGCCGCGATGCCCTTGGCGATGATCTTCGATTTCGTGTTGCGGCCGAGATGGATCATCTTGGTGCCACTGTCGACCTGCTGGCGGCCATTCGAGACTGCGATCGAATAGAACTCGCCCGAGCTTTCGTCGCCGCGCAGGATGCAGCTTGGATATTTCCAGGTGATGGCGGAGCCCGTCTCCACCTGCGTCCAGCTGATCTTCGAGCGGTCGCCGCGGCAATCGCCGCGCTTGGTCACGAAATTGTAGATGCCGCCCTTGCCCTCGGCATCGCCGGGATACCAGTTCTGCACGGTGGAATACTTGATCTCGGCGTCATCAAGAGCGACGAGTTCGACCACCGCCGCATGCAACTGGTTCTCGTCGCGCTTGGGCGCTGTGCAGCCTTCGAGGTAGCTGACGTAGCTGCCCTTGTCGGCGATGATCAATGTGCGCTCGAACTGGCCGGTGTTCTGCTCGTTGATGCGGAAATAGGTGGAAAGCTCCATCGGGCAGCGCACGCCGGGCGGGATATAGACGAAGGAGCCGTCGGAGAAGACGGCGCTGTTCAGCGTCGCGAAATAATTGTCGGTCGTCGGCACAACGGTGCCGAGGTATTTGCGCACCAGTTCAGGATGCTCCTTCACCGCCTCGGAGATCGGGCAGAAGATGACGCCCGCCTTGCCGAGCTCCTCCTTGAAAGTGGTGATCACGGAGACGCTGTCGAAGACGAAATCCACCGCCACGCGGTTCTCGGGCCGGATGCCGGCGAGGATTTCCTGTTCGCTCTGCGAGATGCCGAGCTTGTTGTAGGTCTTCAGCAATTCCGGATCGACCTCGGCCAGCGATTTCGGACCATCCTGCGAGCCCTTGGGCGCGGCGTAGTAATGCAAGGCCTGATAATCGATCGGCGGATATTGAACGCGCGACCAGGACGGGTCGCGCATCGTCAGCCAGCGGCGATAGGCTTCCAGACGCCATTCGGTCATCCACTCGGGCTCGCCCTTCTTGGCCGAGATGAAGCGGACGATATCCTCGCTCAGGCCGCGGGGCGCAAGATCGGATTCGATGTCTGTGACGAAGCCGTATTTGTAGAGGTCGACATCGATCGACTTCACCTGTTCCACAGTTTCAAGAACTGCCGCCATGATTGTCTCTCCATCATTCCCCCGGTTCAAGGCCGGAAGATGCGTCTGATATTCCCAGTTTTACGCGCTACCGACGGGCGCAGACCTAACAAACCCAATCATGCGGCCGCCTGCCTGGCGGCCGATCCCGCAATCCGCCCAAAAGCCGCTATGGCATGCTCGATTTCCGCCTCGGTCGTTGTCCAGCCGAGAGAAAAACGCAACGCTCCATCGGCCAGTTCCGGCTGGACAGCCATCGCGTCGAGCACATGCGAGCGCTTCACCTTGCCTGATGAGCAGGCCGAGCCGGACGAGACGGCCACCCCGGCCAGATCGAAGGCGATAACCGCCGTTTCGGATGTGATCCCTGGCACGCCGATGTTCAGCGTGTTGGGCAGACGAGGGACCTGCTCGCCGAACACGGCAATATCGGGCCGGGCCCTTCGCAGGCCGGCGAGGAGCCTCGCGCGCAGGTCATCCAGCCGAACGCTCTCCTGCTCAAGCCTGGCGACAGCCTCCTCAGCGGCGGCTCCCATGCCGACGATGCCGGCGACGTTCTCGGTGCCGGAGCGCCGCCGCATCTCCTGGCCGCCGCCCCGCAGCAAAGGCTCCGCGATCTGCAGGCGTTCGCCGTTCAGGATGATGGCGCCCACGCCCTTCGGTCCGCCGAACTTGTGGGCGGAAATCACCAGAGCATCAACGCCGAGGGCTTTGATATCGATGGAGATTTTGCCAAAGGCTGCCACGGCGTCGCTCACGACAAATGCACTGGAATGCCGCGCTGCCGCCACGATCCCGTCGATCGGCTGGATGACCCCGGTCTCGCTATTGGCGAGCTGAACGGCCACGATCACGGCGCCCGCATGGGAGGATAAATCCGAAAGGCGGCTTTCGAGCGCGTCGATACGCGCCTTGCCGTCACGATCAACCGGCAAGATTTCAATCCAATCCGAGCGGAAACCGCCGCCGGCAAGCGCGGCCGAATGCTCCGTCGCCAACACGAGCAGGTTATCGACGGGCTGAGGGCCGCCAGCGGCGATCAGGGCAGGGGAGGGCCGCAGCAGCGTGTTCAGCGCCTCTGTTGCGCCTGATGTGAAGATCACGCTCCTCGCTTCGCCGCCCACCGCCCGGGCGACCTGACCGCGCGCCTTCTCGATGGCGGCGCGCGCCGCCCGGCCTTCCGCATGGATCGACGATGGATTGCCGGCGAGCGCCTGCGCGCGCCCCATCGCTTCGGCCGCCGCCGGCCGCAGCGGGGTCGTCGCATTGTGATCGAGATAGGCGCGCTCGCCCATGTCCTGATCCGCTCCGTTGGCCATCATCGTGCAACCCGCGAGAAAACCTCACGAAATTCTTGAAATTCGCACCGCTACCCATGCTATAGCGAACGCGCTTGTCCGACCGGTTCCGTAGAGATTGCTTGTTCACAATCTGTTCTGAACCTAGAACAATTCTAACAGGTGCTGATGTAGGGCGGGGTGATGGGCCAAGTCAAGGCGCGCGTCCGGCAATCCTATACTCCCCAAGAGCGAGACACAGATGCCAGAGGTGATTTTCAACGGCCCGGAAGGACGACTCGAGGGCCGTTACCAGATATCGAAAAAGCGCGGCGCCCCGATCGCTTTGCTGTTGCATCCGCATCCGCAATTCGGCGGCACGATGAACAACCAGATCATCTACAACCTCTATTATACGTTCCTGAAACGCGGCTTTTCTGTTCTGCGTTTCAATTTTCGCGGCATTGGCCGCAGCCAAGGCGTCTTCGATCACGGCTCGGGAGAGCTTTCCGATGCGGCATCCGCGTTGGACTGGGCGCAGGCGATGGCCCCTGAAGCCAAGACATGCTGGGTCGCCGGCGTCTCCTTCGGCGCCTGGATCGGCATGCAGCTCCTGATGCGCCGCCCCGAGATCGAAGGCTTTCTCTCGATTGCGGCGATGGCCAATCGCTACGATTACACGTTCCTCGCCCCATGTCCGTCATCGGGACTGTTCGTTCATGGCGAGAACGACCGCGTTTCTCCCGTGAAGGAGTCGATCAGCGCCATCGACAAGGTGAAGATGCAGAAGGGCGTGAAGATCGAGCATCAGGTGATTCCCGGCGCCAATCACTTCTTCGAAGACCGCATGGATGAACTGATGCTGACGATCTCGACCTATCTCGACAAGCGGATGGCCGGGAAGCTCTAACAGGCTGCTGAAAAAGTCTAAAATGACGGGTCCAAACCGGAAACATAACGGATTCGAACGGGGTTCAAACCGGAATCGCGGTGTGTCAAAAATGTGTTTTTCAGCAGCCTGCTAAGTCTCTCGTCATGTTCACGGCCATCATCGCCGGATTTTTCCTCGGCGGCTCGCTCATCATCGCCATCGGCGCACAGAATGCCTTCATCCTGCGCCAGGGCTTGCTGCAGCGCCACGTGTTGCCGCTGGTTCTCTTCTGCGCCGTCTCGGACGCGACGCTGATTTTGCTTGGCGTCGCAGGCTTCGGCGAGGCGGTCAAAAGCGCGCCGAACCTGCTGACGGCCGTCACCTGGGGCGGGGCGGCTTTCCTGTTCTGGTATGGCTTCACCGCGTTCCGCCGGGCGATGCAGGCCAATGCGCTGAATCCTGCCGCCCCTGGGAAGGAGCTTTCGCTGACGGCGGCCCTTGGCCAATGCGCGGCCTTCACCTGGCTGAACCCGCATGTCTATCTCGATACCGTCGTGCTCGTCGGCGGCATCTCCACGACCTTCGGCGATAACCGCTGGTGGTATGCGCTTGGCGCAGTTGCAGCATCCTTTACCTGGTTCTTCGCGTTGGGCTATGGCGCGCGGCTGCTGACACCTGTCTTCCGCAAGCCGGCCGCCTGGCGGGTGCTCGATATCGTCATCGGCAGCGTGATGTGGCTGCTGGCGGTGAAGGTTCTGATCACCCCCCTTTGACGCGAGGGATCGAACGGTGAATAAGGCCGCGCAGACCCTGAGCCCGACCATGACCGATTTTTCGCCCAAATCCGATTTTCTCCGCACGGTCGAGGAGCGCGGCTTCATCCATCAATGCTCGGATTTTGCGGGCCTTGATGCGCTGGCGTTAAAGGGCGAGGTGGTCGGCTACATCGGCTTCGATGCTACGGCACCCTCGCTTCACGCTGGCTCGCTGGTGCAGATCATGATGCTGCACTGGCTGCAGAAGACCGGCAACAAGGCCATCGCGCTGATGGGCGGCGGCACGACGATGGTCGGCGATCCCTCCGGGCGGGACGAGGGCCGCCGCCTGCTGACGGTCGAGGATATCGAGGCCAACAAGACTGGCATCAAATCGGTCTTCGCCAAATTCCTGACCTTCGGCGATGGGCCGAAGGATGCCGTCATGCCCGACAATGCCGAATGGCTGACCACGCTCAAGTGGATCGAGATGCTGCGCGATATCGGCAAGCATTTTTCCGTGAACCGCATGCTGTCGATGGATTCCGTGAAGCTGCGGCTGGACCGTGACAACGAGAACGGCCTGAGCTTCATCGAGTTCAACTACATGATCCTCCAGGCCTATGATTTCACGGTTCTGGCCAGGCGCTACGGCTGCAACCTGCAGATGGGCGGCTCCGATCAATGGGGCAATATCGTCAACGGCATCGATCTTGGCCGGCGGCTCGGTCTGCACCAGCTCTTCGCGCTGACCTCGCCGCTGCTGACGACCTCATCGGGCGCCAAAATGGGCAAGACGGCTGCAGGCGCCGTCTGGCTGAATGCGGATCAGCTGAGCCCATACGATTACTGGCAGTATTGGCGCAACGCCGAGGATGCCGATGTCGGCCGCTTCCTCAAGCTCTACACGACGCTGCCGATCAGCGAGATCAACCGGCTGGCGGCGCTCGGCGGCGCTGAGATCAACGACGCCAAGAAGGTGCTCGCCACCGAGGCGACAGCGCTGCTGCATGGGCGCGCGCTTGCCGAAAAAGCTGCCGAAACCGCCCGCGAGACCTTCGAGCAGGGGGGCACCGCCGCCGATCTGCCGACAGTCATGGTCGATGGGGCTGAACTCTCCGCTGGACTGGGCGTGCTCACCGCTTTTGTCAGGGCGGGTCTCGTGCCCTCCACCGGCGAGGCGCGCCGCCAGATCCAGAGCGGGGGCCTCAGGGTCAACGACCAGGCGGTCAGTGATGCCCGCCAGGTCCTGACGGCTGCGGATGGCGTCAACGATGGCGCGATCAAGCTCTCGTTCGGCAAGAAGAAGCACGTGCTGCTCAGGGCAGGGTAGCGGGGCTCGCTTTCTGTCATCAACTCAGATGGGATGAGGGATGTCCCTGAGCTTTGCGTTGGCGATGACGACGAGTTTTCGCATGATGGCTGTGAGTGCGACGAGCGGCCTTTTTCCGGCGTTGATCATGCGTTCGTATGTTTGGCGGAGCAGGG
>JADCCX010000145.1 GCA_020252485.1 Methylocystis sp. | reverse complement strand
GTCGGAAAGCTCCGCAATCCAAAGCGTGTCCCGTGCCGCACCAAGGCGCCGCAGCATATCTCGATGCTGGATGCGCGCCTCGGCAGTGGAAAGTGCCGGGAGCGTAAAAGCCGCCATGCGCGGGTTCACGATGGCAGGCACAGAAAACTCTGCCCCGGTATAGGGATTTCGGTCGCGCCGATCGAGCATCACGCGGCCTTCGCGAATGCCATAAGCCGTGCCGCGCAGCAGCCGCCAAAGCTGTCCGGCAACAAGCAGCCCGATATCCATGAAAGGCGCCGCACCATCGTTCAGATCAATGCGGAGATACCGCGCGGTGACCGGCGCAGGAAATACCAGCACGACATTCCCCTGGCTTTCATCCTGCGCCTCGGCATTGAGCAGCCCGGTGTCCGCTGCGGTCACGCTGAAATTCGCGACATTCGAAAGCCGCGCCTGCACCAGGGCACCAGCGCCGAGCGTGGTGGAAATCAGCGCCACACAATCCAAAGGCACTTCCGCCCCGAGATCGGCGGTGATGGTCGCACTGCTGCCCATCAGGCGCACGCGCCGGCGCGGCTGCGGATCCTGCAGGTTCGTGATCGGCATGGTGGCGATGGCGGCTTGCGCCGATGCCACGCTGCCCGTCGCCACTCTGTCATGCTGCAAGAACGCCCCCGGCATGTCAGCCTGCCCCCCAGAGTGTGATTTCAACCCGCCGCGCCGTCAGGCTCTCCCGCCAGCCGACGACGACACCGACAAACCCCTCACCAAAGCCAAAGGCTGAATAGGTGATGCGCCCGATCTGCCCGATCTCGATCTGGCCAAGAAACCGATCCGTCAGTACCCGCACCATGCGCGGCCCGGCTTCCAGGACGGTGCGCCATTTCTCGGCGCGCGCAAGCGCTTCCGTTTCGGTCCAGTAAGCGGCGGGGAAAGAGATTTCTCGCTGCTGTGCCACGCGCGAAGTGATCAGGCTGCTTTCGGCGCGCGCGAAACTGCCTTCCTGCGACAAGCGCTGCCGATCAGCCGCCGCGACACTACCGGCCATGTTGGACAGCGGCGTGTGGTTGCGCCCCCAACGCACCGCTATGGCGCGCGGCAGGGGCCGCAGGCTCGCCGGTAGTGGCAAGGGCTCGCAAGACAGCACGCAGGCCGAGGGCAGATCGAATTGCGGCGTATCGGTCGCCAAGGGATCAGCCAGGCGCAGCTTTCCGCCTCGCCCGGCTGCCAGCATCGCCCCCGACCCGGCCAGGATTTCCTCGGCGGCCGCTAGCGTGGTGGTCGCGGTGGCGCCTTGGTGAAAGCCGACAATGCCCGGCAAATCGGCCTCGGCAAAAGCCCAGGCGGTGGTATCGAAATCCGCTGCGTCATAAGCGAGGCCAAGACTTTCCAGCATGCGGCGCAGAATGCCGGCGATGCTGTTCACATAGATCGGCACAGTGTCTCCGCGTAGATCAGCGGTGACATCGCCATCGGGCGATGCTCCAAGCTGGAACAGCCCGAGCGCCGGGTAATCCCGCGCCTGACCAACCAGAGGTGTGCCGGAGGTGATGATGGCCTGCGCCACGCCGCGAATGCGCATGGCGTCATGCCCTGCGATCGCGCGCCAATGCGATTGATAGGTTGGCAGGCTGCCGGCACCGAGATCGACATTGCCCAGAAACACCGGCGCGATATTGAACACCTGCCCAAGCGTCACCGGCTTCGGGCGCCCCTTCAATTCCAGGCCGCCTTCCTGGCCGCCCGTGCCTTGAAACAACACCGGCTGCAGTGGCGTCGCCATGCGCTCCGTCACATCGCCCAGCGCCAGCCTGGCGCGGAAATCTCCGCCGCGTTCCACGCCCCGCAGAATGCCCGTGAAAGGTAGGCTCGCAGCCGCAAGGCTTGTGCCGAAATCACTCGCGCGGGGATTGAGCACCGGCAGGCTCAGCAGCCGCACGGCCCGACCATCGGCCACACCATAGCGCGCCAGATCCGCGGCGAAATTGTCTCCATCGGCCAGCGCGATTTCCGAGACCGTCAGCGCCACCCTGCCACCGACTGCCAAGGCATCCGCGGCGGATTGGCCGATCTCGATATCCTCCAGGATGCGCGGTTCATAGAATGCCAGCGCCGGCGTATCGCTTGGCGCCGAGACAAAGCCAGCCGAGGCCAGGCGCAGCGTCGCGATGCGCTCCGGTGCGACCAAAGCATCCGGCAGAAAGGCCGGCGCAAGCATGCCAAGGGCGTCAAAGCCGATCATAGCCCAAAGCGCCCCCGGTTGATGTTGAAGTTCTGCTCGATCTCCGCGATCATCAGCGGGCGATTGTAGATTTCCACCGCCGCTACGCTGCCGACAAAAAAGCCGGAGGCGGCCGAGGGCCAGAAACCAAGGCTCTGCCCGCCAATACGCCAATAGCCATCAAAGGGCTGCGATACAGCAGTCACATTGCCGATGGCCTGCCCATTCATGCTGAGCAGCATGGCGCCATTGTTGAAGGACACCACGGCGTAGCGCCATTGATTGTCGGTGACATTGCCGTAGAGGAAAGTCGATGTCCCTGGACTCCAGACGCCCCAGCGCAATTGGCCGGCGGTATCGACATAGAAATGCCGGTCATAGGAACTGGAGCCGCCGATTTGCGATGATTCCAACCCGATCAGCTTGCGGCCAAGGGCGGCAGAGGTGCGGAACCAGATGCCGATGGTAAAGCTTTGTGGGTTGGAGATGAGGGTGGTGGTGGTGAGGTTGGTGGTGCCGTCAAAATTGATCGCGCCATCGGCGATATTGGTGGGCCCGGTCAGGGTGCCGTGATTGCCGTTGCTGCTCAGATCCGTGAAGGCCAGGCCGCTACCCGGGTAGCAAGCCGGATTGGCAATATCGAAATGCAGCACTAGGCCATCGCTAATGATGCTTGGCGGCGGTGGTGGTGGTTCCGGCGGTGCCGGTACATCCTTGGCCGTGCGAATGGCGATTTCGAGCAGCAGCACGGCGGCGCTGGGTTGCGGGCCGAGGATCAGGCCAGGCCGCGTTGCCAGCGCCGCATTGGACATGCTGACGCCCAGAAAGGCTGGCGCGTCCATGGCGGGCGCATCGGAGGCGATCATGCGATCAGGCTGGCGGGGTCGACGCCGATGGCTTCAAGCAGCGTGGCCACTTCCGAAGCGTGCAAATTGAGCGATTGGGCTGCGAACCAGCGTTCGCGCAGCAGTAATTCCGCATCGGTGAGATCGGTAGCAGGTGCCTCAAGCTTGAGCAGCGCCATGGCATCGCGGAGCTTGCCTGCAGCACCCAGGGCTTCGACGAGGCGAAGCTTGGTGATTTCGCCAGGTGGCGGTGTGGGCAGCGCCAGTGGAGGTGGCGGTAGAGGTGCTTCCGGTTCGGGGGGCGGCGGAGCAGCGGCAATCTCGACCGCTTCCATCCCACCCGCCGCGACGATGGCCTCGACCAGCGGATGTTCCACCGGGCGGGGTTCGCCGATGCTGAACCGATGCGCCTCCAGCGCGGCCGCATAGGCCGCCACGCGATCAGTCAGATCGTTTCCAAAGGCTGCGACGACCTCGGCGGGGATGCGTAGCCTTGGCGCCGGCAAGATATCCGCACCCTCCACCGGCAGCATCGCAGTGCCCTGGATGGAATCATCGCTTGTATTGTCCATGCTTGGCCTCCTCGGGTTTTTGGCTCGAAGCCCTCACGCCCCCGCAAACAGCGCGACGGTACAAATCAGCGCCGGCGGCATATTGGCTGAGGCGCCGCCGGCGAAATCACTCACCGTGATCGGCGGTGTGGCATTGGCGATGGTGATGCCGGTCGGCGAAAAACTGGTCAGGTGCGAGGTATCGCTCGTCAGCCCACCAAGCAGCGAATACCTGGCCGATGTGTTATTGGTGCGGTTCGCGGGCGAACTCGCGCCGTAGTAATCCCCGCCGCCGCCATTATTCACGCCGCTCCAATGCTGATGCCCGGGGTCACTCAGGCCGTGGTTATGCGCCGCCTGCGTCGCGGCATGGCCATGTGTGCCGATGCGCTGATCACCACCCGCAGCACCCAGCGCCGCAGCATTGATGCCCGAAACACCGCTGGTAATGCGGCTGGCCGCCGCCCCGCCCAGATTATCCAGGGCAAAGAGCCCCCTGCCCCGCACATCCGGTGTGCCAAAGCTGGTGCTGCCATCGCCCGCGCCATAGGTGGTGCCAATCGCGGCAAAGAGCGTCGCATAGGCGCTGCGCGACAGGTTCTGCCCATTGGGCCACACACAGAATGGCGGCAGGTTGGGGCCGGCCACTTGCACATATTCGCCGATCAGCCGGCCATGGCCATAAATGCTCGCCACCCATTGCGCACCGCCCAAGCGCAGGATGTTGGCTGTCATCCCCGGCTGCAGCGCGATGGTCGCCTGACCATTGATGGTCTCGCTGGCATTGGGATCAATCGTCAGCGCCGCATTGCCAAGGTTCATCACCAGCCAGCCAGCGCCGGAGGCGACAGCAGAAACCGCAGGCAGATTGAGCGTTGCTGCTGCTGCGCCGGAGAACACCACCGTATTGCCGATATCCGCCAGCGCGAGGTTGGCGGTGGCGGCGATGGCAATGACCTCGCGCGCCGCTGGGTCCACCACGCTGAACACATCCTTGGTGCCAGCCGGTAGTGCCACCAAGCCGCCAGAATTGGACGAGGCCAGGATGGTCGCGCGCGTCAGTGACCCTGGTGATCCACCATCAAAATCCCCAAGCCCGATCTCGAACCCGGTCTGCCAGGAAATGCAGTATTGAATGCGCCGCGTCGCAGCCCCGAAGGCTGCCTGAAAACTGCGGGCATTGCTGCTGGCACCATTGAGTACCAGCGTGCCGGTGCCGGCGGTGTCGGTGCTTTGCTTGGCGCGATAGGCGATGATTGGCATGTCTCACCCCGTCATGTGCTGGCGCGGGCCAGGATGGCTTCGTTTTGCGCGGTCAGGCGGCGCAGTTCTGAAAGCAGGCTGCGCAGCACTTCTGTCTGTGTCTGGCCGGTACTCAGCACCGCCAATTCCAGCCGATCCGCCCCCGCGACTTGTGCTTCAAGCAAAGCGCCGAGATTGGCCGGATCGCTGCCGGGGGCAGCGGTGCGGAGCGTGCGCGCGACATCGGCGACCAGTTCTGCAAAGCTGGTCGAGATGCCAAGGAAATCCTTGGCGATCGGCAGCGCGATTTGCGCAACGCGGGAGAATTCCGCGAGTTCTTCGGGCGTTGCCCCATCCAGCAAGGGAGCTTGCGCTGCGGATAGCGAGGCCAGTGCCGCGCCATAGCGAGCCTCCAAGGGCAGGCCACCCAGATCGCCCATGGTCAGGTTTTCTAGCAGGCCGCGCGAAATGCCCTGTAGTTGCGCGTCAAATTGCCGGATCACCGCCAAGCGTTCATCCGCAATGGTCTGTTCCAGCGCTACGACACGGCGGATGTATTCTTCGCCGGTCTCCTCAAGCCCAAGCTGGAATAGCTGCTCACGAAAGGCGCGCAGTTCCGCCTCGGCTCGCAGGTCGAATTGGCCGAGTGCCACGCCGCGACTATCGCCGTTCAAGGCCAGGCGGCGAAGGCCAAGGCTGCGGTCAATGATATCAAGGTCCCGCGCGCGATCGGCTTCCAGCTTGGCGATACGCTCCGCGCGCTGGGTGTTCAGGTCGGCCTCGGACAGGCCAAGATCCCTGGCCTTGGTGATGGCCTCATCATAGGTTTTGGTCAGCGCATCCATCGCTGACCTAAAGGCGCTGGTTTTTTCCACTGCGCGGCCCAAGGGCTCAAACACCTGGGTCACGAAATCCGCAGCGGAGAGTGCTTCCTCCAAATCACCGCCGCGCCCGGCCAGCGTGCCAAAGGCGGTCATTTGATTGGCGTTATCGCTGCGCAATTGCCCGACCAAGGCAGTCATGGACAATTCGCGCGGCGAGCCTGAGGCCGGGCCAAAGCCCACGGCATGCTGACCCGGTGCAGCAAAGCTCAGATTGCGCGCGCTGATCTGCCGGTTGATGGCGTCAAGCTGCTGCTGCACCTCGGCCACCGCGCTGGCCTGATCCCAGCGCTTGCCGCGCGCGCCGGTAATGGTGAGCAGCCCGGCATCATCCACGCCCAGAAACACATCGCCGCCAGAACGCGCTGCCATGCCTTTCTTGGTCGGCCCAAACAAGCCACCCGCGGTGCCGCCGATGGCGCCGCCGATCATCATGCCAAGCGGCCCGCCCACCAGAAAGCCAAGCCCCATGCCAAGCCCGGTGCCGATTAAGGTCCCTGGCATGGGATCCGCCGTGCCGCGCAGACTGCCCGAGATGGTGCCGCCCGCCATGCCCAGGCCGAACCCCATGGCGCCTGCGCCCAACAGATTGCCCAGCGTGACAGGCGCTGCAGCACCGCCACCACCGGCAAAGAAGCCTGCCTCGCCCGGCAATGCGGTACCGGCAAAGAAATTGCTCTGCGTCGCGCCAAAGGCTGTTGGCGTATAGATCGGCGTGGAGAGAAACCCACCCGCACCAGTCAGGCCAAGAGCCTCACCAAGGCCGCCCGTGCCGCCGAATAGGTTGGAGGCACCCATGTTCAAAAACGGCAGAGGGGCGAAACTGAACATGCCCGCGCTGCCGCCTGCGCCAGAGACACTGGCGGCGGGCGTTGCAGGCGCAGCGCCACCAAAGGCCCCCATCAGGCTTGGCCGCGACGCACCGAACACCGCATTCACCAGCGGATTGACGATGGCGAGCTTCGCCATGTCGGTCACCACACTCGCCACCACCTGCCGCGCGATGGAGCCGAAATCAATCGCGGCCTGCTTGCCTGCGGCAAAGGCATTCACCAGCCCATTGCCAATGCGGTCCAGCGCTGTTTCACCAATGCTCGCCAAAGCCTCGCGTGAGCGTTCGGCAAAGCGTGCTGCCTCCTGCTCGGCTTTCGCGGCCGCCTCACGCGCTGCGCGGGCGGCAGGGTCCAACTGCGTCAGGGTGCGATTATATTGTTCCTGCGTAATGCGCGCGGCGGCCAGTGCTGCATCCAGCGCCTTGACCTGCTCGGCGTATTTCTCCTGCTCGGTCGCGGCACCTTCCACCAAGGACGTGCCGCGCTCCACCAGGCGCTGATGCGCGCGCTCGGCCTCGGTCAGGCGTTCTGTCGCGGCGCGGGTGGTTTCGGTGCGTTCCGTCAGCCGCGCCAGCGCCTCGTCACGGTCCTTGTCGGCGGCGGTGCGTAGCCGGGTGGCTTCCTCGGCCTCAATCGCGCCACGCGCGGCCAGGGCGTCAATTTGCTGCACGCGTTCGGCATGTTCGGCGCGAATGCCGCGTTCCTTGTCGAGCGCCTTATACAATTCCTCAAGCCGCGCCTGATCAGCACGGCGCCCGGCAATGATGGCACGCTGGCTGGCGGTATGGGTTTCCGCCTCGCCAGCTTCCTGCGCCTCACGCTCCAATTGGCTGCGGCGCGTGATGAAGGTTTGTAGCTCGCGCAGCGCTGCCTCACGCTCGGCGCGCAAGTTTTCCAGGTTGCGCCGCATGATGCCGCGCGTGCCGCCGGGCATGGCGGTCTCGGCAAGGGCGGCCTCGGCATTGGCAATTTGCTGGTCCAGCACCGCCAGCCGATCGCGGCTGCGATCATAGCCCGCGCTGGCCTGTTCCATCGGCGTGCCAAGCCCGACCGCCACGCGGCCCTGATTGACCGCCGCTGCCGCCGCCTGGGCCGCGCGCGCAATGCCCTGGGACAGCCCAAGCGCGCGATCCAGATCGCCGGCAAAGCGCGACATGGCCTCGCCAAGGATGGAGAAAGCCCTTCCCATGGTGGGCGGCATTTTCTCGAACTCGGCATTGAGCGATTGCCCGGCGCGGATCAGCGCGGGCATCACCACATCGGCGGTGAGCTTTCCGGCCTCGCCCGTTTTGCGGAGTTCGCCAACGCTGGCGCCCAATTCGCGCGCCAGGGCCTCCGCCAGGGTTGGCATATTCTCCAGCACCGAGCGCAGCTCATCGCCCTGCAAGCGGCCCGAGGCGAGCGCCTGGCCAAGCTGCATGACGGTGGCGGAGGTCTCCGCCGTGCTGGCGCCGGCGATGATCCCGGCCTGTTGCACCGTGCGCACCAGGGCCAGCACCTGATCATTGGTGGCGCCGATCTCGCGCGCCGCGATGGCAAAGCGGGCAAAGGCATTGGCGCTTTCGCTGATGGCGACCCCAGTCTGCTGCGATAGGGCATAGATGTTTTGATAGACCTTCTCGGCCGCACCGAAGGACCCGGTCGCGGCTTGCAGGCGTGCCAGTGACTCCGTCGCCTGATCACCCGCGCGCGCAATGGCGCTGCCCGCTGCTGCCGCACCCACGGCTACAGCCGCCAACGCCGCCGCCGCACCACCGGCCCGGCCTGCAACACTGACAAAGGCGCTGCCCGCACTGCCAAGGCTATTACCAAGTGCCCCAAAGCTGCGCACCGCAGCATCCGACGCTGAGGCCAATCCCCGCATCGCCGGCTGCGCCTTGGCGCTGGCGCTGTCAATCTGTTCCAGCGCCTTCTTGCCATCAGCGCCGAGTTTTTCGAGCGAGCGGCGCACGGTCTCGGCATTCTCTGCCGAAAGCCGAATGGCGATGGTGCGTGCGGCGCCGCTCATGCGGAGTTCGCCAATTCAGCAATGATGGCGCGCGCCAGGATATTGCCCGCACGGCGGCGCACGCCCGCGACATCAAGCCGCTTGTCGAGCCTGACCTGGCGCATGAGGAAGAACATCGGGACAAACCCCTGGGCGAGAGTGGCGCGCGCCAGGCGCTGCTGGCCGCGCCGGTTGCCGGTGAGCACCTCGACATTCGCGCCGACGAACAGCCGCAGGCGCCGCCGCTTGCTGAGGCCGCTCGCGCCACGTACGCGCAAGCACCACAGCCGCACGGAAGGATTGGATTTGGCGCGGATGATGAAAGCCTCGCCACGCGCGGCCTTCATCTCGGCGGGGGTGACGCGCAGCCCACCGCGCGATGAGGCGCCGCGCCGGCCACGCGTGGCGTTGTAGCCGGTGGGGAAAGCAAGGTAGCGCCCGCCCTTGGCGGTGATGGGCAGGCCCTTATCGAAGGCTTCCACGAGCTTTGGTGCATTGGAATAGACGAGTGCTGCCGGGCGAAAGCTGCGCGGCGCGGCGCCGGGCGGCGGGTAAAGTTTTAAGCGCCAGCTATTGGCGAGTGCGCGGCCCTTATCGGAGAAGCCCGCACCACGCGCCTGGGCGCGGAGTTCGGCCTGTACCTCACGCCCGGCACGTTCCACGCCACGGCGCATGGCGCGCGCGACATCGCGGATCTCGGCCTCCATGGCAGCACGGAGGTCGCCGCGGATGGTGGCGAGGAGGAGGGGCATGG
>JADCCX010000144.1 GCA_020252485.1 Methylocystis sp. | reverse complement strand
TTCGGTGGCTGACCCGCCTGAACCCGCCGCACGACTTCGGCTCGACTGTGCTGCGACAGCCGGGCATTCTTGTGCACGTTCATCCGACCCTCTCCTGAGACCCTGTAGCTTCACAACCACAGCTTCCCCGGTCCGGGTCGGATGGACAACCTATTGAGAGCTCATAACTAGAGTGGGATGTGTTTTAGCGGAATCTGGATTGAACTAAACCGTTGGCGCGGTAGTGGGCGCGTGGGTCTGGCCTGATGAGGCCCCTGCCTGAGAGGATTTGGTGTTGAACCAAGCCTTCCAGACAGGAGAACCCCAGATGGCCGAAGTGAGCCCTCTACGCCGGGGTATGGTCGAGGACATGACCGTCCGCAACCTATCGCCGGCGACGCAGCGATCCTACGTTCATGCCGTTTCCAAGTTCAGCCGGTTCTTCGGCCGCTCACCGGATCGTCTGGATTTGGAGGATGTGCGCGCGTTCCAAGTGCATCTGGTGGCGGGGGGGGATCTCGTGGGCGGCGCTGAACCAGACCGTCTGCGCCTTGCGCTTCTTCTATGGCGTGACCCCGAAGCAGACCGATGTGCCCGAGCGGATTGCCTATGCCCGCCAGCCCCGTCAGCTGCCGGTGGTCCTGAGCGCCGATGAGGTGGTGCGCTTTCTGTAAGCCGTGCCGAGCCTGAAGAGCCGCACGGCCCTGACCACGGCCTATGCGACCGGGCTGCGCGCATCAGAAGTCGTCGGTCTGAAGGTCGCGGACATCGACAGTCGCCGCAAGGTGATCCGCGTCGAGCACGGCAAGGGCGGCAAGGACCGCTATGTGATGCTGTCGCCGCAGCTTCTGGAGATCCTACGGACCTATTGGCGCCTGGCGCGGCCGCCGAACTGGCTGTTCCCGGGCCGCGAGGAGGCTCGGCCGATCGACCGTCAGGTTCTGAACGCGGCCTGCCGGTCAGCGCGCGCCGCAGCGGGGCTCGACAAGCACGTCACGGCCCACACCCTGCGCCACAGCTTCGCCACCCATCTGCTGGAGGGCGGAACCGACATCCGCATCATCCAGGCGCTGTTGGGGCACGCCAACCTGTCGACCACGGCCCGCTATACCTAGGTGGCGACCCATGTGATCGGGCGAACGGCCAGCCCGCTGGATCGACTGCGACTGGAGGTCGTGCCGCCCGGCTGATCGGCGCCCATGCGCACGGCCCTGGAGGTGGCGGATGTGTTCCGCCGCCACGGCGCGGCGTATCGCCAAGCCCACGACGGTCACCTCGACCGCGCCCAGCGTCGGGTGATGGGCGCCATCGAGGCCTGCCGCACCGCGGCCCTTGGCGGTCATGTCGAGCATTGCGCCGACTGCGGCCTGGTCCGCCAGGCCTACAACTCCTGCCGCAACCGCCATTGCCCCAAGTGCCAGGGCCTGGCCCGCGCCGACTGGCTCGATGCGCGGCAGGCCGACCTGTTGCCCGTTCAGTACTTCCACGTGGTCTTCACCGTGCCGACGCCGATCGCCCAGATCGCCTTCCAGAACAAGGCGGCGCTCTACGCCATCCTGTTCCAGGCGGCGGCCGAGACGCTGCGGACAGTCGCCGCCGATCCCAAGCATCTGGGCGCCGAACTGGGCGTCGTGGCCCTGCTGCACACCTGGGGCCAGACCCTCACCCACCATCCGCCCGTCCATTGCGTCGTGCCCGGCGGCGGCCCGTCGCTGGATGGAACCCGGTGGGTCTCATGCCGTCCCGGCTTCTTCCTGCCGGTGCGGGTGCTCTCGCACCTCTACCGCAGGCTCTTCCTTCAGAGCCTCCAGGCGGCCTTCGAGGCCGGGAGCTTAAGCTTCTTCGGCGAGTTGGCCGGCCTCGCCGAGCCGGCGGCCTTCGCAGGCCTCCTGGCCCAGATGCGCCAGACCGACTGGGTGGTCTTCGCCAAGCCTCCGTTCGGCGGACCCCAGCAGGTGCTGGCCTATCTGGGCCGCTAGACCCACCGGGTCGCCATCGCCAACAGCCGGATCACCCGCATCGAGGCTGGCGAGATCGCCTTCCGATGGAAGGACTATCGCCACCACGACAAGGCCAAGCTCATGACCCTGGCGGCGGACGAGTTCATCCGGCGGTTCCTGTTGCACACCCTGCCGGACGGCTTCCATCGCATCCGCCACTACGGCTTCCTCGACAATGGCCGCCGCCTCGCCAAGCTCACGCTCTGTCGCCAGTTGCTCGCGACCTCGCCGCCGCCGCCAGCTCCGCCCGCCGCCGACTACCGCGAGCGATACCGCCAGCTCACCGGCCGCGCCTTGGATATCTGCCCCGGCTGCGGCGGCCCCATGAGAGCGTTCGGCGTGCTGGCGCCCCACCGTCCCGCCTGGCCGGGCACCTCATGACCCATCCCGGCGTGTGGTTGATCGCTATCGCCATCAACGGCGCCGACCCGGCTGCCGACGGCCCGTCACGCGCCCCGTTCGACAACAACGCCCGCCACGACGTTCCAAGCTCTCTCCACCAGCGCCTCGGACCGCGACACTGCCCAAGATACCGATCTGGGCGTCCCACCAGGCCCTCCAGGCCACCTGCCAAGACACCTGCTCAGGCCGCCTCCGACCGAGGTCCGAGCCCTAAATCCCCATAGCCAGACCGCCATCCCGCGGTTCAGCTCAATCCGGCTTCAATGTGGTCGCAACCTGCGCCACGCCAGCCCATCCGCGCCCGCGACCACACAGAACCCTCCAGATTCCCAAATCGGGTCTGATGTGATTCACCCTTGCTGCTGGAGGAGGTCAGCAAGGATGGCGGCTCCGTATTCGATGGATCTTCGCGAACGGGCTTTGGCGCGCAAGGCGGCTGGAGAGACCAACCGAGAGATTGCGGCGGGTCTGCATATCTCGCCCTCCTGCGTTTCAAAGTGGACCAAGCGCGAGCGGGAGACCGGATCGGTGGCTCCGGCTCAGATGGGCGGGCACAAGCCCCGGACGCTGTCGGGGGAAACGGCCGACTGGCTGCGTGCGCGGATTGGGTCCGGGGGGTTTACGCTTCGGGGTCTGGCGGCGGAGTTGGCCGAACGTCGGATCAAGACCGATCCGCGAGCGGTGTGGGTGTTCCTTCACGCCGAAGGGCTGAGCTTCAAAAAAAACCCTGCTTCCCGAGGAACAGACGCGGCCTGACGTGGCGCGCAAACGCGACCGCTGGAAAGCTTACCAGAGCCGCATCGCCCTTGAACGGCTGGTCTTCATTGATGAAACATGGGTCAAAACCAATATGGCGCCCCTGCGGGGCTGGGGACCGCGAGGGCGACGCCTGAAAGCCTATGCCCCCTTCGGACACTGGAAGACCCAGACCTTCATCGCCGCCCTGCGCCATGATCGCATTGATGCGCCGTGGGTGATCGACGGACCGATCAACGGCAAGCTCTTCACCGTCTATGTGGAAGAGATCCTCGCCCCAACCCTGTCGCCCGGCGATGTTGTGGTGTTGGACAATCTCGGCAGCCACAAGAGGCCACCGCAACCATTGCTCCATAAACAACGCTAAGGGAGAACAGAAGTGAACGGATTTCACTTTTGAGGATCTAGTGGATCGAATCCGACGCTTGGTACCCATCCAAAAGTGCGGCAACCAGGCTGCACGGCGGCAGTCGAGCCCTGCCCGCAAGCGGACATTCCGAACTTCTGAGAAGGGGGGACAGCGGCCACTAGCCAGCCACGGCTTAGCCGGTCATAGTGCGGCTCGTGATGCTCGCCCGTTGTGAGGATGCATAATGAAGCGTTGGCTATACGCGATTTTTCTGGCCACCATCACATTCCCAATTTCTGCAGCCTCAGCAGAAGAGCGAGCATCGGCCAGTTCGGGCACGATGATCGGTTGTGTATTCGGAATGAGGGGTGACGACCCAACCAAGCGAACCGGTTTGGCCATTTTTCTTCCCGAGACTGGAACCGGTCGGCACGCCCTGTCGCCAGATCAGGTATGAACCGCCCCGGGTTTGCCGGAGGCCGTTTGGTTTAAGTTACGCGGCCAAGGGCTGTTTGGCGAGCATGGCATAGCATGCGGCTTCGGCTTCCGCGGGCGGGATGTTGCCGATAGGTTCGAGCAGGCGTCGGTTGTTGAACCAGTCGACCCATTCCAAGGTGGCGAACTCGACGGCCTCGAAGGATCGCCAAGGTCCGCGCCGATGGATCACCTCGGCCTTGTAGAGACCGTTGATGGTCTCGGCCAAGGCGTTGTCGTAGCTGTCGCCGACGCTGCCGACGGAGGGTTCGATGCCGGCTTCGGCCAGACGCTCGGTGTACTTGATCGCGACATACTGGCTGCCGCGGTCGGAGTGGTGGACCAGGCCGCCACGATGCGCCGGCCGGCGATCATGAAGGGCCTGCTCCAGGGCGTCCAGGACAAAGCTGGTGTGCGCCGTGCGGCTGGCGCGCCAGCCGACGATCCGCCGGGCGTAGGCGTCGATCACGAAGGCCACGTAGACGAAGCCCCCCCAGGTGGCGACATAGGTGAAGTCCGAGAGCCACAGCCGGTCCGGCGCCGGGGCGTGGAACTGGCGGTTGACGTGATCCCGCGGGCACGGCGCGGCCCTATCGCTGATCGTGGTGCGGACGGTCTTGCCGCGGATCACGCCCGCCAGGCCCATCTGGCGCATCAGCCGCTCCACAGTGCAGCGGGCGACGGCATAGCCCTCGCGCCCCCTCTGGCGCCAGACCTTGCGCACGCCGTAGACCGCGAAGTTCTCGGCGAACAACCGGGCGATCTGCGGCTCCAAGTCCATGTCCCGCCGCGCCCGTGCTGACAGCCGGGCCGGATCGCGCCGCTGAGCCTGGCGCTCGTGGTAGGTGGATGGGGCGATCGGCAAGACTTTGCAAATCGGCCCGACCCCAAAGACATTCCGGTGATCGTCGATGAAGGCGACCATCGCTTGAACGGGCCGTCGAGCTCCGCCTAGAGCGGTTTCCCTGCGCTGTGAATGGGGAGGGATTCCCAAATCAGTGATGGGGTGATTCAAGCTGCATGCTGGTGAAGGAGGCCGGCATGCATGGGTCATCCTTTGTCATGTGATCTTCGAGATCGGGCGTTGGCG
>JADCCX010000143.1 GCA_020252485.1 Methylocystis sp. | reverse complement strand
GTCGCCGGCCAGCCTCGAACGGGAAATGCGGTCCTGCGTGATGTTGAAGGCGTCGAGCATCACGCTCATGATGCCAGGACGCTCGTCCTTCACGTCGGGAGCCGCCACGCCGAAGGGATGGCGGATGCGGTTCGAGACCGTTGAGAAGAGGCTGCGCCGCGCCTCGTCCTGCTCCAGGGTGGGCGCCTGCGGCAGCCCTTCGTCGGTGGCGCCATGCTCATGCACGACGCCGGAACGGCCGAGCACATCGGTATGGAGATTGACGGCAATGATCATCTCGGCGCCCATCGCGCGGACGACGGAGACGGGGACGGGGTTGCTCATCGCGCCGTCCATCAGCCAGCGGCCGGCGATGTTCACCGGTACGAAGACCCCCGGCAGCGCATAGGAAGCGCGCATCGCATCGGTGATCGGCCCGCGCGTCAGCCAGATCTCGTGCCCGGTCTTGATTTCGGTGGCGATCGCCGCGAACTTGACGGGCAGATCCTCGATCAGCGCGCCCTTGAAGCGCTCCTCCAGTTGCCGGCGCAGGCGTTCGCCGGCGAGCAGGCCCGAACCGGCGATGCTCCAGTCCATCATGCCGAGCATCGAGCGCTTGGTGATGCTGCGGGCGTATTCCTCGAGTTCCGGCAGCCGGCCCGCCGCCCAGCTGCCGCCGACCACGGCTCCGATCGAGGTTCCGGCCACCACGCGGGGACGGATGCCCGCTTCGTCGAGGCGCTTCAGAATGCCGATATGGGCCCAGCCCCGGGCCGAGCCGCCGCCGAGCGCGATGCCGATGACCGGCTCTCGAGTCGCCGGCGCAAGATCCTTCGCCAGCGCCTCGCCGGACCTTGTTCTGGGCATGAACATCATGGGCTGCAACCCCTTCTGCACGGCCTGATGCGGAGAGGTTACGTCACGATTGTGACCAGAGAAATAACGTCATTCTTCGGGCGAAATCAGTCCCGGACCGGCCGCCGAGAGCGCTACGGCCCGGTAAAAGCAGCTCTTTCGCTCCGTATGGCAGGCGGGACCCTTCTGCTCGACCTTGATCCAGATCGCGTCCTGATCGCAATCGATTCGCATCTCGACGATGCGCTGCGTGTTGCCGCTCGTCTCGCCCTTGCGCCACAATCGCTGGCGCGAGCGCGAATAATACCAGGCGTCGCCGGAGGCGATGGAGCGGGCCAGCGCCTCGGCGTTCATGTGAGCGAGCATGAGCACCTCGCCGCAAGCGGCGTCTGTCACCACTGCGGTGATCAGGCCGTTCACATCGAATTTCGGCGTAAGGCCCGGGCCTTCTTCCAGAGCCAGCTTCGTGCCGGGCGGGGCGAATGGGGTGTCAGGAGTCCACATCGGGCGTTTGTGGGGGGAGGGCAGGGGCGATGTCAAATCCGCCGCTGCCTGTCCGGTCAGCGCAGTGGGCGGCTGTGCACCATCTGGAAGAAGCGCGCCTGCTCAGCCGGATCGTCGCGGAAGACGCCGGAGAACTGCGTCGTGATCGTCGACGACCCCTGCTTCTGGACGCCGCGCATCGACATGCACATGTGCTCCGCCTCGATGTAAACCGCGACGCCGCGCGGGTTCAGCGCATGGTTCATCGCATTGATGATCTGCGCCGTCATCGTCTCCTGCGTCTGCAGGCGGCGGCCATAGACATCGATCAGCCGCGCCAGCTTCGACAGGCCGACGACACCGTCCGTCGGATAATAGGCGATATGGGCCTTGCCGGTGAACGGCACCATGTGGTGTTCGCAATGCGAATAGAACGGGATATCCCGGACCAGCACCATGTCATCATAGCCGTCGACCTCGCGGAAGACCTTGTCGAGGATCACGTCGGGATCTTCGCCGTAGCCCTTGAAGAACTCTTCATAGGCCTTCACCACGCGCTTGGGTGTGTCCTGCAAACCTTCGCGGGAGGGATCATCCCCCGCCCAGCGCAGCAAAGTGCGAACGGCGTCCATGGCCTGTTCGCGGGTCGGTTTTTCGACAGGGGCTTTGCTGACTTCAACAAGGCGCAACGTCGAGGGCTTAACCAGATCGTCCATCGGGTGCCTCCAGCTACAAACTAATCGGTATACGCTCGCTCCGCTGATACAGACCACCAAACGCGGCTGCTTGCCGCAGGCTCTTCAAATGGCCGTGAACCATCGACCCTCGCATATCGCGGGCCGGAAGCGTATATGGGGTTCATTACGCAACGCAGCCATGGTCTCATGCTCGACGATATCTACAACCGGCGCATCCTGGAACTGGCTGCGGATATTCCGCGCCTCGGCCGCCTTACCGCGCCCACGGCGACGGCCACAGCGCATTCGAAGCTCTGCGGTTCGCGCGTCACCGTCGATCTCGCCATGCAGGATGGAATCGTCACGGATTTCGCCCATGAGGTGAAGGCCTGCGCGCTCGGCCAGGCCTCTTCCTCCATCATGGCGCGTCAGGTGATCGGCGCGAACGCCGCCGAACTCCGCGAGGCGCGCGATGCCGTCCGCCGCATGCTGAAAGAGAATGGCGCTCCGCCCGTTGGCCGTTTCGCGGAAGCGGCCGTGCTGGAGCCGGTGCGCGACTTCAAGGCGCGCCATGCATCGACGCTGCTCACCTTCGATGCCGTCGTGGACGCGGTCAGCCAGATTGAGGCTGCCAGGGACAAGACGGTCAAGGAAACGACTACGGCGGCGTGACTAGAGCATGCTGTGATATGATGGCATCACTGCGGCGGAGCAGATTTGGTCCGGATTTTCGAAAGGGCGGCGAGAGCGATCTGGTTGATCGGGCGAGGAGCCGTTTCGAAAATCCGGGCCAAATCTGCCCGTACCTTCGGGTTGCGCCGGAGATGAGCGCCCTGTTCGATCCTGTCCTCGACCGATCAGCCAGATCGCTCTCGGCCAGGATCGAACTGGATCGTCTCATCCCAGCCGCAACGCAGTTGGTTCCATCTCATGACAGCATGCTCTAGGCGCTACGATCCGATCACGTCTCTCGACTGGCGGAGCAAGCCTCTCGCCACGCTGCTCAGGATGCCGGTCAGGGGCTATGGCTATACGCTTTCCTCGCTGATGGGCCGCTCGTGCCGCCATTTGCCCACCTGTTCCGAGTATATGGACGAGACGCTCGGCCGTCACGGCGCCTGGGCCGGCGGCTGGATGGGTCTGGCGCGATTGTGCCGATGCAGGCCGGGCTGGGGCGGCACAAGCGGGCTCGACCCCGTGCCGCGGGAGTTGCCCGACGCGGCAAGTTCATTTACGCCGTGGCGCTATGGACGCTGGGCGTCGGTGGAGACGATGCCGCGCGCTGAGCGCTGGTCCTGCGACGCCCCTTCGCCGGAGAGGGATCATCCGTCGCCCTGACCCTGCCGGCAATGCCTACCTGCGCGGTTCGCAGGAGTGGGCGGAGGACAGATGATGATCCATCTCACATTTCCCGATGGCGCAGTGCGCCCCTACGAAGCCGGGATTACGGGCGCGGCGCTCGCCGGCGCCATATCCCCATCACTCCTCAAGCGGACGGTCGCCATGGCGCTTGATGGAATCGTGCATGACCTTGCCGATCCGATCACGGCGGATGCGAAGATCGAGCTGCTGGCGCGGAATGACCCGCGCTGCCTTGAACTGATCCGCCACGATGCGGCGCATGTGCTGGCGGAAGCCGTGCAGGAGCTGTTTCCCGGCACGCAGGTGACGATCGGCCCGGTGATCGAGAACGGCTTCTATTACGATTTCTACAAGAACGAGCCTTTCACGCCCGAGGATTTTCCGGCCATCGAGAAGAAGATGCGGGAGATCATCGCGCGCGACAAACCCTTCACCCGCGAAATCTGGGGCCGCGACGAGGCCAAGGAATTCTTCAAGGCCAGGGGCGAGAATTTCAAGGTGGAGCTGATCGATGCCATTCCGCCCGGCGAAGACCTGAAGATGTATGCGCAGGGCGATTGGATCGACCTCTGCCGCGGGCCGCATATGACATCGACCGGCAAGGTCGGCCAGGCCTTCAAGCTGATGAAGGTGGCCGGCGCCTATTGGCGCGGCGACAGCAACAACCCGATGCTGAGCCGCATCTACGCCACCGCCTTCGCCACGCAGGAGGAGCTTGACGCCTATCTCCACCAGATCGAGGAGGCCGAAAAGCGCGATCACCGCAAGCTTGGCCGCGAGATGGACCTCTTCCATTTCCAGGAAGAGGGGCCGGGCACCGTGTTCTGGCATGCGCGCGGCTGGACGATGTTCCAGCAATTGATCGCCTATATGCGGCGGCGGCTGAAGGGCGCCTATGACGAGGTCAATGCGCCGCAGGTGCTGGACAAATCGCTCTGGGAGACGTCAGGCCACTGGGGCTGGTACCAGGAGAACATGTTCGCAGTGAAATCCGCCTATGCCTTCATGAACCCGAAGGACGAGAGCGCCGACCAGAAGGTCTTCGCGCTGAAGCCGATGAACTGCCCCGGCCATGTGCAAATCTTCAAGCATGGCCTGAAGAGCTACCGCGATCTGCCGATCCGGCTTGCGGAATTCGGCCTGGTGCATCGCTATGAGCCATCAGGCGCGCTGCATGGCCTGATGCGCGTGCGCGGCTTCACGCAGGATGACGCCCATGTCTTCTGCATGGATGACCAGATGGAGGCCGAGTGTCTCCGGATCAACGAGTTGATCCTCTCGGTCTACCGCGACTTCGGCTTCGAAAGCTTTGAGGTGAAACTCTCGACAAGGCCCGAAAAACGGGTCGGCGGCGATGCGCTCTGGGACCGCGCCGAAAGCGTGATGATGCGCGTGCTGGAGAAGATCGCGGCGGACAGCGGCGGCAAGATCACCACCGGGCTAAACCCTGGCGAGGGGGCCTTCTACGGTCCGAAATTCGAATACACGCTGAAGGATGCCATCGGCCGCGAATGGCAATGCGGCACGACGCAGGTCGATTTCAACCTGCCGGAGCGTTTCGGCGCTTTCTATATCGGCGCGGATGGCTCGAAGCAGCAGCCGGTGATGATCCACCGCGCCATCGTCGGCTCGCTGGAGCGCTGGCTCGGCATTCTCATCGAAAATTACGCCGGGCATTTCCCGCTCTGGATCGCGCCGGAGCAGATCGTCGTCTGCACGATCACCTCGGAGGCGGATGATTACGCCCATAAGGTGACGGAGGCGGCGCTGGCGCTCGATCTCAGGGCCCGGGCGGATCTGCGCAACGAGAAGATCAATTACAAGGTGCGCGAGCATTCGCTCGCCAAGACGCCGGTGATCTTCGCGCTCGGCAAGCGGGAGGCGGAGGAGC
>JADCCX010000142.1 GCA_020252485.1 Methylocystis sp. | reverse complement strand
GAACATTTGACGGTAGTTGAGGTCGTTCCTGCACGGCGCAATGCGCTGTTCGGCCTGCTTGCTGAGGAGTTCACTGATCTCGATCTGGCCGATACGCCCGACGCGCAGCGGCAGTATGATCTGATTGTCAATGCGACCAGCGTTGGTGCCGATGGCCAGTCGCTTCCCCTTTCCCTGGCGGCTTATGGGCAACCAAAGCTGGTCGCCGATGTCGTCACAGAACCTGATATCACGCCGCTGCTTGCTGCCGCCCGCGCCCTGGGCTGCGCTGTCCAGACGGGCAAGGAAATGGCCCATGGGCAGATCGAGGCGATTGCACAGTTTTTCGGATTGTTGGGTGACACCTCGCCCACCTCGCACGCAGATGGAGTGTTTAGCGCATGAGTGCCATTTCTATCACAAGACGCGGATTGGCGGGCCTGGGCGCTGCGGCTTTGTTCGGGGCGCCATCAGCCTGGTCGCAGAGCTTTCCCTCCCGTCCCATTCGGCTGATTGTGCCTTATCCTCCAGGTGGCCCAACCGACCTGGCCGCGCGACTCGTTGCCCAAGGGCTTGCGCAGCGCCTGGGACAGAACGTCGTGCTGGAAAACCGGGCCGGCGGGAACGGTGTGGTCGGGACCGATGCCGCAGCAAAAGCGCCAGCCGATGGCTACACCATCACGGTTGGCAACAACCAGACGCATGTCACGAACAAGGCGCTGATTGCCAATCTGCCCTATGACCCCATCCGGGATTTCGCCCCGCTCGCGGTGATGGTTACCATTCCCGCTGTGCTTGTGGTGCATCCGGCTGTGCCGGCGCAGTCTGTCGCTGAACTGATTGCCCTTGCCAAGGCGCAGCCTGGCTTGCTCAGCTATGGTTCCACCGGCAATGGCTCGGCCTCTCATTTTACGGCGGAGCTTTTTCGGCTGCGTACCGGTGTCGCCATCGAACACGTCCCCTATCGCGGGACTGCGCAGCTCACGACCGATCTGCTGAGTAACCGGGTGCAACTTTCTTTCGCGACTCTGCCGAGCGTTTTGCAGCAGGTGCAGGCCGACAGCCTGCGGGTATTGGCCGCCACAGGCAGGGCGCGCGCGCCGCAATTGCCGGAAGTGAAGACGCTGTCGGAGCTTGGCATCCCCGTTGAGGCTGAGTCCTGGCTGGCGCTGTTCACGCGGGCTGGCACCGCCCCTGAGATTACGGCGCGGCTTTCGCGCGAGATCATGGCGGTGCTTGAAGATCGGCAAATTCAGGAAGGGTTGGCCCAGGTAGGTTTTGCCATGCTGCCGCTCGGTGAGGGGGAAGCGCGTGGCTTCCTGCAAGCGGAGACCTTGAAGTGGAATAGCGTGGTGGCTGAAGCAAAGGTCACCTTGGACTGATGGGATCGTAGTTAAATCTGCCGGCAACCACTCTTTGCGGCCAGAGATTGCTGCTGAAATTCTGTGCAGCTTGTATCCAGGGAAGCATAGTGGTGGCTTGGGTAACCGAAAGGCTTATGGCTCGCCGTAAAGCAAATGCGGCTGAAAAGGAGCCAGACCGCTCAATTTTGATGTATCGACCAGCCCCAGCGCACCCTCTCAACCGTCCTGAAGGCCCTGGACGCCAGCGGCAGCCTGTCCCGGCTGATGGTGGCGTCTTCGCCGGGGGCTTGCAGCGCGTCACCACACCCTTCTCTTCACCACCTGCACATGCAGCGCCGCCGCGGGCAAATCCACCGTGGACAGGCTCACATTCCGTGCCGTGACGCGCGCCTTGTCGTGCGGCCAGACACGCTTTCGTTGCTATCCCGCATCCCGCTGCCGTTGAAAGCATCGGGACGCCGGTGCGTGGCTCAACCCTTCACCATGCGCGAGAGCGCGCGATCCCGCAGAATGAATTGATGCCATAAGGCTGCCGCAACGTGAACGGCGATCAATGCCAGCATGACGCTGGCCAGCGCCTCATGCACTTCGCCCCAAGCGCGTCCACCGGGTATGGTGAAGGGGGCTGGTAGCGGTAGCCCGCCAAAGACTGTCACCGCGCGCCCGCGGGCCCAGCGATCAAGCAGGCCGCTGAGTGGCACCGCGAAAGTAAGGATAGCCAATGCCCAATGCATCGCCTTGGCTGCCAAACGCTGGAAACTCGGCTTCTGCGAGTGTGGCGGCGGCGCGGCGGTGCGCCAAGCAACACGCAGCGCTGCGAAGCAAAGTACCAAGACGCCAAGACTGTAATGTATTTGCACAGCCAGACTGCGCGCAGCGCCGCGAGGGAGTTCCTCCATCGTGCTGCCGACCACCCAGGCCGACAGCACCAATAACGCGATTGCCCAGTGGATGGCGCGTGTTGCCAAACCGGGTGAGCGGGGCTCAACAATGCTTGCCATCGCCTGGGCGCTCCGCTCAACGGTTACGTGGCGCAACGGCGCCGGTGGTCGCGTCGACGCGGAGTTCCACGCGGCGCCCTTGCGGATCCTTGGCCTTCGCCTTCCAGCCACCGCGCTCCCATTCGAGCTCACTGACAGCGCTGTAGCCGGCACCAAGTACCGCCGCGATGGCGGCGGGCGCGTCAAACCGGGCTTCGCCGGATGCTACTGACTCCACAGCGCGACGGTCGGGGCGGTTCCCGTCCGCGGAGGCTAGCGCGGCGCTCAGCGGCGCAGCGGCGGTAAGTGTGAGGGCGAGGGCGGCGGCGGAATAAAAGCGATTCATCTTAGGTCTCCATGTTTTGGTGTTGCGGCCTTTCCGCAACTAGGCGCATCCTGGCTGCCTCTACCTGAACCGGCGCTGAGCCACCCATTCAGCTACGGTTCAGGTGATTACCTTGATCTTGTCCCCATGCGCCGAACCCTTCTACTTCTATCATTTCTGCTCCTGCCCCTGCTGACGCTTGGCGTCCCCGGAGCGGCAGCGAGTGACCGTCGCGATCACGAAAGGGCACGCGCCGCGCTTGCAGACGGGCAGGTCCGCCCTCTTTCCGATCTCTTGGCAGAAGTGGAGCGGCGCTATGTCGGGCGCGTTATCGAAACCGAGTTGGAGCGTGAGGACGGGCGCTGGGTTTATGAGTTCAAGCTGCTGCCGCCGTCAGGTCGCATGATTAAGCTGTATCTTGATGCTGCGACTGGCGCGCTACTGCGCAGCCGAGGGCCGATCGAGGAGCGTCGCTAATGCGCATATTGCT
>JADCCX010000141.1 GCA_020252485.1 Methylocystis sp. | reverse complement strand
GCCAGAACCGCTTTCCGTCGCGCAGCACGCGCTTTTCGTGCTGCAACTCCGCCGCCAGCGCACGCGCCATTGGCTGACGCCGGCAGAAGAATTGCGCGAATTGCTGCATGATGCGGATGAGGGATTGATCAATTTCGATTGTATCTCACCGCTCAAGCCCTTTTTGGGGGAGCGTTTCGCGGCCTTGCAAGCAAGCCTTTCAGCCGCGGTGGCGCTGCGCTATCGCCTGCTGCCCTGGGGTGTGGAGGACAAGCGCGCGCATAAGGCCGCCGATATCGCCGCCGCGGCGGCGGAAGCTGTGCATGTTGCCGGTTGGACGGAGGCAGAAATGCGCGAAACGCTGGGTATTCGCGCGGCGGTTTTGGCGCGCGACCCGCTGGTGGCACGCTATGGGGGGGAGCCCTGGCGCCCCTGGTCACCGGCGTTGGCGGCGGAACGGTTTTTGGCGGAACTGACGCAATTGCAGGCGGAGGCGGGGTGAGATTACGCGCGCCTGGGGTCAGCGAAGGCGTAAGCAGCGCCCGAGCTGTTAGGTGGTCAGCACTACACCGGCGCGAGCCGACGCAAAAAACCATCAATCGCCCTACGCCACCTCAGGCTCCGTCGCCCCAGCCAGATCATCACCCTGAAAGCCCAGCGCTTCCGCCTGGCGCACGCCGGGCAGTAGCGCGACATCGTAAAGCTCATCAATCGTATGCTCAAAGCGCAGCCACTGCACCGTGCGCCCGGTTTCAATATCTACCACCACTAAACCGCAGCGCGGCTTTGCATCGCGCGTCTTGAGCGCTTCTTCCAGTGCCAGACCTTCAAAGGTTTGATTATGGCGCGGGCGAGAAAGCCCCACCACCGCATAGCGCCCCATCAGCGCAAGCCCGCGCGCGTAGCCTGGCAGAAACGTAACGGCCTCAAACCGACCATCGGCAGGATCCACCACGCCCAATTCGCCCGTACCCGAATTCAACACCCAAAGCCGGCCCTGATGCAGCCGCGGCGAATGCGGCATGGAAAGCCCGCGCGCAACGATCTCTCCGCTTGGCACATGCACCACCACGCCGCCATCCTGTCGCCGATCCCGCCAGCCATCCTGCACATCGGAAGCGGAAACCGCCGTCACAAATACTGGCACGCCATTATCCATCGCAAGCCCGTTCATATGGCAGCGATCCTCCGGCACCAGCGCAGTGACAAAGGGCGGGCGCCAAAGCGGGCGAAACGCCGCGCGATCGCTGATGGTCGCGAGGCAATTATACTGAGTCGCCACGAAAATCGGCCCGGGCGCCGTCATGTCGCCAAACATGCCATGGCCGATATCATGGACATCGAGCGCGCCCGTCACGCGCCCCTCCCGCGGGATGAACAGCCGATCCGCGCCGCGCTGCGTCACCATGCCCGCCGGCACGGCATTGGCGAAGCGCCAGAGCATGGTCTTGCCGCTGACCCAAATCTCCGCACCACTTGTCCATAGCCCCTGGCATTGCTCAATCAGCCTTTCATGCGCGCGCAGGCTGCCATCCGGGCGCAGCCCAAGTAGAATGATGCGCCCCGCCTGATAGGTGGTGAGCGCAACACTCAGGCGCTCCTCCGCGAGCCAGGCGGTGAAGCCAGGCGCGGCGAGCAGGATGGAGCCCTTGGTTTCGGCCGCGGTTTCGGTGTTGGACATGATGAGCCTTTAATGGGTTGAGTCGATCAAGAGAAAACACAGCCCGAAACTGTGAATTCTTGCCGTCTTTCTGGGCAGACTCGCAGAATCGAGCAAGGTTTTTCCTTTCCGAATGGTGTTTGGACCAATGATCCGGCAGCAATGAATTTACACGCATACCGGGGCTGAAACATCATTGGGCAATCGGCGCGGCATGGCTGGGCTGGGTTTCGCAGGCAAGTGCCACGCGCGCTGCCACCAAACTGCCAGTGTTTTTCACGCCCTTCTGTACCAAAAGTCACAGATCACCGCGACCTTGGCATGCTTAACGTGATGGCATTCCTCAGTGCCGGACCGACGGCAGAGCCAACACCATGATTGTCCGGGCCTACCTGGGCCTAGTGGTCCGGTCGCTGCTGTCGGTTCTCGGCAGCAGCGTGAATCGGCCCACCAAACATGGGGCTAGTGATGCGCGGGGGCAGTTTTGGATCGGTAGAGGTGAGCATGAATCGCACCACGAGGCCCTTAATCCCGCTTCGGCGAACCCGTCGCTGCATTGAACAATGCCCGGCGGGCAACGCCGCCCCACCCATCATCCCTTGCATGAATCTTGAGGTGGCCTGATGTCCAGCAATATCACTGGCTTGGCCCCAAGCGTGACCTTTGCCGAAAATACGGTGAACGCCACGCCGCAATTGCTGGATAGCGATGTTGTATTCACCACAAGCGGCAGCCTGGCTGGGGGGCGGCTGGTGGTTGGTGGCCTGCTGGCCGAAGACCGGGTCTCGATCCTTACGGAAGGCAGTGGCGCCGGGCAGATCGGCGTCTCCGGCACCACCATCAGCTATGGTGGGGTGGCCATTGGTACCGCTTCGGGCGGTATGGGCGGCGCTTTCACCGTGACCTTCAATAGCGCCGTGACGGGTGCGGCGGTGGATGCGCTGATCCAGCGGCTGGCCTATGCCAATGTCAGCGATGCGCCAACCGCGACACGCACGCTGACCCTGGATGTGCTGGATGCCAACGGGGTGCGGGTGATTGGGCCGCTGGTGCCGGCCTTCACGGCGCTGACCGGTAGCGCCAACCCCTTCGACGGCATTGATGTCGGCATCAGGAGCACACCGAGCTTCGTCGATCTGGATGGCGACGGGCGGCTCGACCTCGTCTCGGGTGCAGGCGACGGCACGCTGCTGGCCTGGAGCAACACGGGCAGCGCGACCGCGCCCTTCATAGCGCGGCTCGGCTGGGGCAACCCCTTCGCCGGCATTGATGTCGACAACAGAAGCACGCCCAGCTTTGTGGACCTGGATGGCGATGGCCGGGTCGACCTCGTCTCGGGCGAGATCAACGGCACGCTGCTGGCCTGGCGCAACACGGGCAGCGCGACCGCGCCGGCCTTCACGAGGATGGATGGCGTATCAGGCCGTCCCGCCAACCCCTTCAACGGCATTGATGTTGGCGTCTGGAGCACGCCTAGCTTCGTGGACCTCAATGGCGATGGGCGGCTCGACCTCGTCTCGGGCGCAAACGACGGCACCCTGCTGGCCTGGCGCAATACCGGCAGCGCGACCGTGCCGGCCTTCACCGCGCTGACCGGTAGCGCCAACCCCTTCAACGGCATTGATGTTGGCTTTGCCAGCACGCCCAGCTTCGTCGATCTGGATGGCGATGGACGGCTCGACCTTGTCTCGGGCGAGCTTTACGGTACGCTGCGGGCGTGGCGCAACACGGGCAGCGCGGCCGCGCCGGCCTTTACGGAACTGACCGGCAGCGCCAACCCCTTTAACGGCATTGATGTCGGTGGCGGCAGCAGCGCGCCCAGCTTCGTCGACCTAGATGGCGATGGGCGGCTAGACCTTGTCTTGGGCGGCGAAGGGGGCACGCTGCAGGTCTGGCGCAACACCACGCCGCTGCCTTCAATCACGGTCAGCGTCACGGCGCAGAATGACGCGCCGAGCGTCACCTCGGGCGGCACGGCGAGCTTTGCCGAGAATGGCACCGGCACCGCCTATCAGGCGGTGGGTTCCGACCCCGATGCGGCCACCACGCTTACCTGGACCCTGGGCGGCACAGATTCGGCGTTGTTCAACATCAGCAGCACCGGCGCGGTGACCTTCAAGGCAGCGCCCAATTTCGAAGCGCCTGCCGATGCGGGTGGCAATAATGTCTATGACATCACCGTCACGGCGTCCGACGGCACGCTGAGCAGCACGGCCCGGAATGTGGCGATCACCGTCACTAATGTTGCGGAAAGCGCCTCGCTTACCGGCTTCGCCTCAAGCGTGACCTTTGCCGAGAATACGGTGAACGCCGCGCCGCAATTGCTGGATAGCGCTGTAGATTTTACGGCAGGCGATAGCCTGGCGGGGTGCCGGCTGGTGGTGCGTGGCCTGCTGGCCGAGGACCGGGTCTCGATCCTTTCGGAAGGCAGTGGCGCCGGGCAGATCGGCGTCTCCGGCAGTACTGTAAGTTATGGCGGGGTGGCCATTGGTACGGCTTCGGGCGGTATGGGCGGCGACTTCACCGTGACCTTCAATAGCGCCGTCACGGGTGCGGCGGTGGATGCGCTGATCCAGCGGCTGGCCTATGCCAATGTCAGTGATACGCCGACCGCGACACGCACACTGACCCTGGATGTGCTGGATGCCAACGGGGTGGTGGTGAATCTGATAGTGCCGACCTTCACGGCGCTGACCGGTAGCGCCAATCCCTTCAACGGCATTGATGTCGGCGGCAGGAGTACGCCGAGCTTCGTCGATTTGGATGGCGATGGGCTGCTCGACCTCGTCTCGGGCGAGTCTATCGGAACGCTGCTGGCCTGGCGCAACACCGGCAGCGCGACCGCGCCGGCCTTCACGGCGCTGACCGGCAGCGCCAACCCCTTCAACGGCATTGATGTCGGCTTCAGGAGCACACCGAGCTTTTTCGATCTGGACGGCGACGGGCGGCTCGACCTCGTCTCGGGCGATTTCTACGGCAGGCTGCCGGCCTGGCGCAACACCGGCAGCGCGACCGCGCCGGCCTTCACCGCGCTGACCGGCAGCGCCAACCCCTTCAACGGCATTGATGTGGGCGACAGCAGCAGGCCCAGCTTTGTGGATCTTGATGGCGATGGGCGGCTTGACCTCGTCTCGGGCGCAGAAGACGGCACGCTGCGGGCTTGGCGCAACACGGGCAGCGCGACCGCGCCAGCCTTTACGGAACTGACCGGCAGCGCCAACCCCTTCAACGGCATTGATGTCGGCAACAGGAGTTCACCGAGCTTCGTCGACCTGGATGGCGATGGGCGGCTTGACCTCGTCGCGGGCACAGGCGACGGCACGCTGTGGACCTGGCGCAACACGGGCAGCGCGACAGCGCCGGCCTTCATGGCGCTGACCGGCAGCGCCAACCCCTTCAACGGCATTGATGTTGGCTTTTCCAGCACGCCCAGCTTTGTCGATCTGGATGGCGATGGGGGGGTCGACCTCGTCTTGGGCGAGTCCTACGGCACGCTGCTGGCCTGGCGCAACACCACGCCGCTGCCTCCAATCATGGTCAGCATCACAACGCAGAACGACGCACCCCGCATCACCTCTGGCGGCACGGCGAGCTTTGCCGAGAATGGCACCGGCACCGCCTACCAGGCGGTGGGTTCCGACCCTGAGGGCGCGGCGACCAGTTGGACCCTGGGTGGCGCCGATGCGGCGTTGTTCAATATCAACGCCACGACCGGCGCGGTCACCTTCAAGGCCGCGCCCAATTTCGAAACGCCTACCGATGCGGGTGGCAATAATGTTTATGACATCACCGTCACGGCGTCCGACGGCACGCAGAGCAGCAGCCAGAATGTGGCGATCACCGTTACCAATGATGGGGAAACCTCGCTGACCGGTTTCGGGCCGAGCGTGACCTTTGCTGAGAATACGGCGAACGCCGCGCCGCAATTGCTGGATAGCGCCGTAGTGTTTACGGCGGTTGACAGCCCGGCGGGCGGCCGGTTGGTGGTGCGTGGCCTGCTGGCCGAGGACCGTGTCTCGATCCTTACGGAAGGCAGTGGCGCCGGGCAGATCGGCGTCTCCGGCAGCAGCATCAGCTATGGCGGGGTGGCCATCGGCACCGCTTCGGGCGGTGAGGGCAGCGCTTTCACCGTGACCTTCAATAGCGCCGTCACGGGTGCGGCGGTGGATGCGCTGATCCAGCGGCTGGCCTATGCCAATGTCAGCGATACGCCAACCGCGACACGCACATTGACCCTGGATGTGGTGGATGGAAGCGGGGTGCGGGTGAATGCGCCGTTGGTGTCGGCCTTCACCGCGCTCAACGGCAGCGCCAACCCCTTCAACGGCATTGATGTCGGCGTCGCCAGCACGCCCCGCTTCGTCGATCTGGATGGCGATGGGCTGCTCGACCTCGTCTCGGGCAATAACGACGGCACGCTACTGGCCTGGCGCAACACCGGCAGCGCGACCGCGCCGGCCTTCACCGCGCTGACCGGTAGCGCCAACCCCTTCAACGGCATTTCTGTCGGCTACAACAGTACGCCCAGCTTTTTCGATCTGGACGGCGATGGGCGGTTCGACCTCGTCTCGGGCGCAGGCGACGGTACGCTGCGGGCCTGGCGCAACACGGGCAGCGCGACAGCGCCGGCCTTCACGGCGCTGACCAGCAGCGCCAACCCCTTCAACGGCATTGATGTCGGCCGCTATAATACGCCCAGCTTCGTCGACCTGGATGGCGATGGGCGGCTCGACCTCGTCTCGGGCGCAGAAGACGGCACGCTGCGGGCCTGGCGCAATACCGGCAGCGCGACCGCACCGGCCTTCACGGCGCTGACCGGCAGCGCCAACCCCTTCAACGGCATTGATGTCGGCAACAGGAGTACACCGAGCTTCGTCGACCTGGATGGCGATGGGCGGCTCGACCTCGTCTCGGGCACAGGCGGCGTCACGCTGCGGGCCTGGCGCAACACCGGCAGCGCGACAGTGCCGGCCTTTACGGCGCTGACCGGCAGCGCCAACCCCTTCGACAACAGATTTGCCGGCTACAACAGTACGCCCAGCTTCGTCGATTTGGATGGCGATGGGGGGCTCGACCTCGTCTCGGGTGAGTCCAACGGCACGCTGCTGGCCTGGCGCAACACCACTCCGCTGCCTTCAATCACGGTCAGCGTCACGGCGCAGAATGACGCGCCGACCGTTACCTCGGGCGGCACGGCGAGCTTTGCCGAGAATGGCACCGGCACCGCCTATCAGGCGGTGGGTTCCGACCCTGAGGGAGCGGCGACCAGTTGGACCCTGGGCGGCGCCGATGCGGCGTTGTTCAACATCAGCAGCACCGGCGCGGTGACCTTCAAGGCCGCGCCCAATTTCGAAACGCCTGCCGATGCGGGTGGCAATAATGTCTATGACATCACCGTCACGGCGTCAGACGGCACGCTGAGCAGCACGGCCCGGAATGTGGCGATCACCGTCACTAATGTTGCGGAAAGCGTCTCGCTGACCGGCTTCGCCTCAAGCGTGACTTTTGCTGAGAATACGGTGAACGCCACGCCGCAATTGCTGGATAGCGCTGTAGATTTTACGGCGGTCGACAGCCCGGCGGGCGGCCGGTTGGTGGTTCGTGGCCTGCTGGCCGAGGACCGGGTCTCGATCCTCACGGAAGGCAGCGGCGCCGGGCAGATCGGCGTCTCCGGCAGCACTGTAAGTTATGGCGGGGTGGCGATTGGCACCGCTTCGGGCGGTATGGGCGGCGACTTCACCATGACCTTCAATAGCGCCGTCACGGGTGCGGCGGTGGATGCGCTAATCCAGCGGCTGGCCTATGCCAATGTCAGCGATGCACCAACCGCGACACGCACACTGACCCTGGATGTGCTGGATGCCGGCGGCGTGCGGGTGATTACGCTGGTGCCGGCCTTCACGGCGCTGACCGGCAGCGCCAACCCCTTCAACGGCATTGATGCCGGCTTCAGGAGCGCGCCCAGCTTCGTCGATCTGGATGGCGATGGGCGGCTCGACCTCGTCTCGGGCGAGTCCAACGGCACGCTGCTGGCCTGGCGCAACACCGGCAGCG
>JADCCX010000140.1 GCA_020252485.1 Methylocystis sp. | reverse complement strand
GCGTGACATCGGGCGTCGGAGCGAATGTCAAATTCAAAAGCTCCACTAGAATCATAGACTTGCTAGTGGTCCCTTTGATTCCGACATTTGCTCGCAGCGTGATATCAAGCGGATGCAAATGTCGGAATCGGACCACTAGATTGGCGGGGTTCACACTTTGAACCATCGTCGAACTCCCACTGGAAGACAACCGGAGATGGATTGCTGCGTTTGAGCAAAGCTAGTCGGCTCTTAGCGCAAGGCAAGACCCTGAGGATGGTGAATTATCATCAGGACTACCCAGTAACACCTATAACCAATATCTGGCTTGATACACAAATCAGCGGATTCAACGAACAAAGATTGTATGTAGTTCAAACATTACCTCTTGTCATTGAACGCTGTATGTTGATGACAACGGATCCTGGTGACTTGGTTCTCGATCCCACTTGTGGGTCTGGCACGACCGCGTTCGTTGCAGAAAGATGGGCGCGCCGTTGGATTACGTGCGACACCTCTCGCGTAGCAATCGCGCTCACCAAACAGCGGCTCATGACCGCCAGTTTCGACTACTTCCGCTTGAGATACCCTCACGAAGGGCTCAAGGGCGGCTTCATCTACCGGACTGTTCCGCACGTCATGTTGAAGTCCATAGCGAGCAATCCAGATATCGACACGATCTACAAGGACAAACACCCCGCGATAAATTCCGCGTTGGCGACACTCAACGCCGCGCTGAAGGGGCAGAAGCTTCGCTATCGCTCGCCACAGGGCGGGCGCAAGGGCGAGTGGGTCGACTTCTCGGCGTCCGGCAAGACGCACAAGCTGGCCAATAGCGAGGCTGCGCCTGCCGATACGCTGCTCGAATGGGAAGTTCCGTTCGATTTGCCGGAAAATTGGCCCCCATCCGCAGCCGAGCCCTTCAAGGCCTTCCACAGCGCGCGACAAGCGATGCAGGCGGCGATGGATGCGTCGATTGAAGCCCATGCCGAGCAGGAGACGCTCTACGACAAGCCGGAGAAGGACGAGACGCGCCTGCGCATCACCGGCCCATTCTCGGTGGAAGCGGTGCCCGCGCCGACCGTGCTAAGCCTCGATGAGTCGACGCCGCCGGTCGAGGCCGACGCCTCCGTCGCGCGCTCCGGCGAGACATCGCGGCAGGCGCTCTGGCGCGGCGAACTTCTGAAAACCGGCATCCGCGGCAAGGGCGGCGCGATGCTCAAATTCACGGAGCTTGAGGCGATCCCTGGCTGCAAGCATCTCCATGCGTCCGGCTCTCTGGAAACCGGCGAGCGCGCGGTCGTCAGCTTCGGCCCGGAACACGCGGCGCTCGAACAGAAGCAGGTGGAGCGCGCCATCGAGGAAGCGCAGATGCTGGTTCCACGCCCGAAGATCGTCGTGTTCTGCGCCTTCACCTTCGATCCGGAGGCCGCCAAGGACATCGACGAGATGAATTGGCCAGGCGTTACGCTGCTGAAGGCCCAGATGAACACCGACCTCCTCACCGAAGACCTCAAGAAGGCGCGTTCATCGAACCAGAGCTTCTGGCTCATGGGCCAGCCGGATGTCGATCTGCGGCGCGAGGGAGACGAATGGCGCGTCGAGGTTAACGGGTTCGACTATTTCGATCCCCGCTCGGGAGAGCTTGTCTCAGGCGGTAAATCCAAGATCGCCATGTGGTCGCTCGACACCGACTACGATGGGCGAAGCCTGATGCCGCATCAGGTCTTCTTCCCCATGGCGGGCGCCAAGGACGGCTGGAACCGCCTGCGCAAGACCATCCGCGCCGAACTGGACGAGGACCTGCTGGAGCAGTTCCACGGCACGGTGTCGCTGCCGTTCAAGGCGGGCGAAAACCGGCGCGTCGCCGTCAAGATCGTCGATGATCGGGGGATCGAAAGCCTCAAGATCATGGGCCTGGAGTGAGGGGGATGGAGAAGCCGAAGTCCCTCATCATCAACTCGCCCTTTGTCGCCCCGCACCAGCACTGGATCGAGGGCAAGGGCGGCGTGCTCGAGGTCAAGCCGGAACGCAGGCCAGCGAGCTACGAGGTATTCGATGCGCGCAACAACACGCGCCGCGTCGAGATGCTCGATCTCGTGAACACGATCCGCTCGCGCGTCGACGCCTGGCGCGATGCCGGCTGGCCGGGCGTCACGATCGTCACCAGGCGTTTGCTGGAACACTGGCACGACGAGACGGCGCGCGAATATCCGTTCTACTTCTGCCAGCTCGAAGCGATCGAGACGCTCATCTGGTGGGTCGAGGGCGCTCCTGAGTTCAAGCAGGGCATCGTGGTTCCGGGCGACGGCGGCCCTTGGGAGCGGCTCTGCAACAAGATGGCGACCGGAGCGGGCAAGACCACCGTGATGGCGATGATCATCACGTGGCAGGCCCTGAACGCGCTGACCTATCCGAAACGCAGCAAGGACTTCAGCCGGGCGGTGTTCATTGTCGCGCCGGGCCTGACCGTGAAGGGACGGCTTCAGGTTCTGATCCCGAGCGAGGGGAGCTACTACGATCAGTTCAATCTCTGCCCGTCCGAGGCCTTTCGCCAGAAACTGAACCAGGCCGAGGTTCTGATCGAGAACTGGCACACGCTGATGCCCGCAGCGCAGCCGAAGCGTTCGGTTGTCAAGAAGGGCGCCGAGTCCGACGAGGCATTCACCCGCCGTGTCCTCGGGAAACTGGCGAACCATCGTGACATCATCGTCATCAATGACGAGGCGCACCACGCCTATCGCAAGCCTGCGGAATTGAAGATCAGCAAAAAGGCGGCCGCAGACCAAGGCATCGATCTCGACGAGGCGACGCGATGGATCGAGGGGCTCGATAAGCTGCACAAGACCCGCCGCATCCAGCGCTGTTTCGATCTCTCGGCGACGCCATTCGCGCCGACAGGCAAGGCCAGCACGGACACGGCGCTGTTCGACTGGATCATTTCCGACTTCGGATTGAACGACGCGATCGAAAGCGGCCTCGTGAAGACACCCCGCGTGGTCGTGCGCGACGATGCGCTGCCGGACGCCAGGACATTGCGCCCCAAACTCTACCACATCTATCGCGACCCTTCGGTCTCCGAGGATCTGAACCGCAAGGCCGAGCCGCACGAACCACTGCCGAAGCTGGTGCAGGATGCTTACACGCTGCTCGGCGCAGATTGGCGGAAGGCGCTGGCGGATTGGGCCGGTCATCATTCACCGCCGGTGATGCTGACGGTTTGCAACCGGACAGAAACCGCCGCCCGCATCGAGCGCTACTTCAATGCCGGCGATGCCCACTGGCCGGAACTGCGCGCTCCCGAGCGGACGTTGCGGGTGGATTCCAAGGTGCTGGAGAAGGCCGAGATCGGCGAACAGGCGGCATCCGACAAGGGATATGAGGATCGTCTGAAGGCGATCGTGGATGCGGCCGACATCCCGGCCACCCGAAAAGAACGCCTGAAAGAGTTGAAGAAGGAAGAGCTGCTTCGCGAGATCGTCGACAATGTCGGCAAGCGCGGCGGTGCGGGCCAGGATCTGCAGAACGTGATCTCGGTCGCGATGTTGTCGGAAGGCTGGGATGCCAAGAACGTCACCCACATCATGGGGCTCCGGGCCTTCACATCCCAGCTCTTGTGCGAGCAGGTGATCGGCCGCGGCCTGCGCCGTGTCACTTACGACAAGGATGAGAACGGGCTTTTCCGACCTGAATACGTGAACGTCTTCGGCGTGCCGCTGTCGATCTACGAGCCCGCAGAAGGTGGCGAAGCCCCACCACCGCCGAAGCCTTCAACCCAGATCGATGTTATGCAGGAACGCGCAGCCTTGGAGCTGCGATGGCCCAACATCCTGCGGATCGAACAGGTGGTGAAGCCCGTTCTCTCGGTCGACTGGACAAAGGTCGAGACGCTCACGCTCGATCCGGCGGCGACAGCCATCACGGCGGAGCTGGCCCCGGCACTCGGCGGCGCGACCGACATGAGCAAGGTCACCCAGATCGATCTCGCGGCGCTGCCCGAGGGCTTTCGCCTTCAGCGGCTCATCTTCGTCGCGGCGCGCAAGGCGTTCTCCGCACTGCACGGCAGTTTCCAGGGAACCGAAGAGTACCTGCTGGCCCAACTCGTCCGGCTGGTCGAGGAGTTCCTGGCCTCGAACAAGATCGATATTCCATCGCTGTTCCACAGCGATCCTTTGCGACGCCGGATCCTGATCGCCCTCAACATTGATGGGGTGGTCACGCACCTTCTGCGCTTCGTGACCGAGCAGAACACGACCAAACTCGAACCAGTGTTCGATGAAGAGCGCCCCATTGGTTCGACCGCGGACATGCGGGTTTGGTACACCACCAAGCCGAACATTCTGACGCAGAAGTCCCACATCAGCCATGTCGTCGGCGACTCGTCCTGGGAAGGTCATGCGGCAAACGTCTTCGAGACGCGCCCCGAGGTGGTTGGCTACGCCAAGAACGACCATCTCGGCTTCCACATCAGCTATCTGTGGCAGGGCTCTCGGCGGCGATACCTGCCAGACTTCATCGTTCGACTGCACAACGGCCTGAGCCTGGCGTTGGAAATCAAGGGCGAAGACACGCCTCAGAACCGGGCGAAGCGTGCGGCGCTGTCAGAATGGACGGAAGCTGTGAATGGCCATGGAGGATTCGGCATTTGGGCTTGCGATGTAGCGTTCAAGCCCGCTGAGGTCATCGACATCGTGCTGAAGCATGCGAACAGGCCGGTTCCCAGCCACCCTGCGCCTTAAGTGATGATTTGCTGGCCATTGGAAGAACAAACTCGACGGTCAGCGCCTTTCGTCTAACCGCTTGACGTACATAGGGTTTCCGGCCGTATCTTGCGGGGCTCAGTCCACAGGTCCGGAGAGAAATGGTCCATTCGGAGAATGCGGCCCCGAGTTTGTCGGCTGGGCAGTGCAGAGGTCGAACCTGCAAAGCCTTTGAAACGTTGCGCTATCTGCCGTTGCGCAGCGCGCCGAGAGACGCTTCATTTGAAGTTAATGGCGGAGAGGGAGGGATTCGAACCCCCGGTACCTTGCGGTACTCCGCATTTCGAGTGCGGCGCGATCGACCACTCTGCCACCTCTCCGTGGGTCGAGGGCTGGAACGATGGCCTTCGATCTGGTCTGGTGAGCGCAATAAAGGCGCTGGCCCGCATTGACAAGAGGAATGCTCGGGCAGGGGGAACATGCGGGAGGAAGAATGCACGAACGGACAGGCTGCTTCGAACCAAGGAGCGCTTGATCAGGAGCCTTCCGCTTCCCGCGTCAATCCGGCCGGCGGCCCAGACCGCCCCGCGCCTGCAGCACGAAGGTCAGCACATTGGCGACGGCGCGGTAGAGCGCCTCCGGGATCTCGTCGTCGAGGTCGATCTGGGAGAGCGCCTCGGCGAGGATGTGGTTTTCCTCAACAGCCACGCCGTGCTCGCGGGCCAGCGCCACGATCGCT
The DNA here is from genome assembly GCA_020252485.1 of Methylocystis sp. Lineage (GTDB taxonomy): Bacteria > Pseudomonadota > Alphaproteobacteria > Rhizobiales > Beijerinckiaceae > JADCCX01. The sequence goes on along the minus strand of JADCCX010000140.1, from coordinate 23,212 downwards.
TCCGCCACATGGCCGCGGCCCTTCGCCGTCACGCGGGGCGCGCCCTGGAAGTCGTATTGGAGGGCGACGGCGATCCGCCGGGCGAAATCCGGTCGGGTGGAACCCTCGGAAGCGGGTGTCCGGCTCATGTGCTGCGGTCCAGGAAGCGCCCGGCTTCGGCGCGGCGCGTCTCGGCAGGGCGGCCCGCGAAAACCGCGACATCGCCGATGTCGAGCGCGCTCTCCGCAAGCGCCGCCTCCAGCATCGGGACGGCGGCCAGGAAGGCGCCATACGTCGCCTTGTCCTCGGCCCAGAGCGAGACGGAGACGGTCTGACCCGCGAGCCTTACATGCGCATGCACAGGGCCGATGCCCTCCGCGTCGATGGCGAAGCGGACTCCCCAGATATCGATCGGCTGGCCGCTCTCGGCCTTGCGGCGCTTCTCGCGCTCGATGCGGAAGCCCGCCATGGCGGTCTGCTGCGCGAAGGCGATCGGGATTTCGAAGCTGAGCTGCTGCGGGCGGGCGGGTTCTCCAGGCGCTGGCCTTGGGTCCGGAAGCGAGGCGATCTGATGCAGCTTCACGCGCTCGGTCGCTTGATCCGCCTCGCGCGCCAGCGTGCCGGCGATCAGGGCAGGGTCCTTCTCGCCGGCAAGGCTGGCGGCCACCGCCTTCTGCGCCGTCACCGGGCTGTCGTAGCGCGGCGGCTCTGCGTCAGGCGCTGCCGGCACGAACCGCAGCGCATCGGCGCGCAACAGTTCCTTCAGGGTCGAGAGCAGCGCTTTGGCGTCGAGCGGCGGCGGCCCGCCGCGTGCAGTGGCGGATTCCTGCAGCAGACCCGATTGCGCGACAGCCTGCCTGATCTGGTTGGCCGTCACGGGCCTTTCTCCGTCGATGCGCTGGCTGAGGATCGCCTCCGCCAGAACCGCGACGGGGCGCGGCAGAGGCGCGTCAGGGCGCGCCGTCAGCTCGGCGAGGTTGGCGTAAAGCGGTGCCGCGCTGCCCTGCCGGCCCGCGGCTTCGGCTGTCGTGCGGGCGATCACCGCCGAAAGACGCTCCGGAAGAGAGATGGCGTCGGCTCGAGGAGCGATGATGCGCAGCACCGGCTCGGATTGCAGCGCGGCTTTCGCCGCTGGGGCCGCCGCCGGCTGAGCAGGCGGCGCAGGCGGCACAGGCCGCGCTAGCGGTGCAGGCGGCGCAGGCTGCGCCGGCGGCGCAGTTGAAGCGGCGGTTGCGGGAGGCGGCTGCGCATCAAGCATCGCAAGGCGCGGCGTCTGGCCCGCCGTTTCAACCTTGAGCCGGATCATGGCGCCGGGGACCTGCGCTGCGGGCGGCAGGGCGCTGCCGCTCACAGCGGCCAGCACGGCCTGCCCCTTCATGCTGAGGACGAGATCGCCATTGGGCCTGGCGGCGATCACGGTGGCCGTCACCGTCTCACCTATGGCCAGCGGCTGTGCTGGCGTTGGGGCAGGCACCGTCTGCGCCTGGCCGGATGCGGTGGAGGGCTTCCCCACCGCCTCGATCAGGACGGCGAGCATCTGCTGTTTGATGGCGGCCACCGGATCCATGCGGATGACGATGCGGCTTTGGCCTTAAGAAAGTGAAAAAGACCGGCTTCCTGCCTGTCGATGCGCCGCCTCAGGCGGCCTTTGGTGCTCCGGGCCTGGCGGCGTTCACCTTCTCCTGCGTGAAGCCGGCGGCGCTGGCATAGCCCCGGACGATCGCCTTGCGCTGCTCGAAATCGAGCACATCGTCGATGTTCCTGAAGCCTTCGGGCGCGAGGCGCTCCACTGCGTCGATCACGCCTTCCGGGCCGCCCTTTCGGTTCATGCGCACGATCTGCGCCGTGGCCGGCAAGCGCTCCTGCTCATAGCTTGCCAGCGCCGCCTGAGGATGGTCGGCCGAGACGAGCAGGTCGGCAAGGCAGCGGGCATCAAGGATCGCCTGCGAGGCCCCGTTGGAGCCGACCGGATACATCGGATGCGCCGCATCCCCCAGCAGCGTCACGCGGCCATGGGTCCAGCGGGGCAGGGGGTCGCGGTCGCACATCGGATATTCCCAGAATTCCGGCGTCGCGGTGATCAGCGCCTTCACGTCGACCTCGTTGACGCGAAACTTCTGGACATGCGGCATCAGATCCTCGAGGCGCCCGCGCCGCGACCAATCCTCCCGCCGGGGCGGGGGAAGGCTTCCGTCGCCAAGCTTCACGGCGATCGCCCAGTTGGTCAGGCGCGTCGTCTCGCGGGAACCCTCGGCGATCGGGTAAAGCACCGCCTTGGCATCCATGCCGCCGGCGATGATCATCGATCTCCCGTCCATGAAGACGGGCCAGTCCGTGGCGCCGCGCCATAGCATGATGCCGTTCCAGGCAGGCGGGCCCTCGTCCGGGAACAAGGTGGAGCGGATGACGCTGTGGATGCCATCGGCGCCGATCAGCACATCGCCCATTGCGGTCTTCACATGGCGTCCGTCGCGATCGAAAAAGAAGGCGCGCACGCCCGCCTCATCCTGTGTGAACGAGCCCAGGCGGCAGCCGGCATGAATGCGGCTTTCGCCGAGTTCAGCCGCCACCGCCCGGTGGATGACGGATTGCAGCCGGCCGCGGTGGATCGAGAATTGCGGCACCTCGAATCCGGCATCGACTCCGCGCGGCTCCCGCCAGATCTCCTGGCCGAAGCGGTTCATGTAGACGAGTTCCCTGGTGCGGATGGCCACGCGGTCGAGCGCCGGGAGCAGATCAAGCGCCGCCAGCTCGCGGATCGCATGCGGCAGCGTATTGATGCCGACGCCAAGCTCGCGGATTTCCGAGGCCTGTTCGAAGATTTCGGCCTCGATGCCGCGGCGCTTGAGCATCAGCGCCAGCGTCAATCCGCCCACACCTCCGCCTGCGATCAATACCTTCATGGTCGGATGGTCCTGCTGCCCGTTCTGGCCGCCATCAAAAGCGAAGGCCTGCCGCCTGACAAGCTTTCCCCACGAAGAGGGCTAATGGCCGCCTCCGGCGCGGGGGCTCCAGCAATCGCCGCCTTCGGCATTCGCCGCGACTGGCGCGAAGGGCTTTCTTCCTATAGGACGTAAACTCACGCAGCGCTCTCTTGAAAGGCGCCCCTTGCTTTCCCCGTCCGTTCCCTCGCTCCCCATTCCCGCCCCGCTCGCCAAGGCCCTGGCCGAGAAGGGTTACGCCGAACTCACGCCGGTGCAGAGTTCCGTGCTCGCGCCGGAAGCGGCGGGACGCGATCTGCTGGTCTCCTCCCAGACAGGCTCCGGCAAGACGGTGGCCTTCGGTGTCGCCATCGGCCCGACCTTGCTCGGCGATGAGTTCCGCATCGCGCCGGCCGCCGATCCTCTGGCGCTGGTCATCGCGCCCACGCGTGAGCTTGCCCTGCAGGTGCAGCGGGAGCTGCTGTGGCTCTATGCGCCGGCGGGCGCGCGCGTCGTCGCCTGCGTGGGCGGCATGGACCCCCGCAAGGAGCGCCGCCAGCTCGAAGCAGGCGCGCATATCGTTGTCGGTACGCCCGGCCGCATCAAAGACCATATCGAGCGCAAGGCGCTGATCCTGGGCGACATCCGCGCGGTTGTGCTCGACGAGGCCGACGAGATGCTCGATCTCGGCTTCAAGGACGATCTCGAATTCATTCTTGGCGTCACGCCGCCCGAGCGCCGCACCTTGCTCTTCTCCGCCACCTTGCCGCGCGGCATCGTGGCGCTTGCCGGCAAGTTCCAGCGGGACGCCTGGCGGATCGCGACCGCTGTCGGCGAACGCGGCCATGCCGATATCGAGTACCGCGCGCTTCGCACCCAGCCGCGCGAGACCGAGCATGCCATCGTCAACGTGCTGCGGCAGGTGGATTCGCCCGCCACGCTGATCTTCTGCAACACGCGCGACGGCGTCAGGCACCTTCAGGCGACGCTGCTGGAACGCGGCTTCTTGGCCGTCTATCTCTCGGGCGAACTCAGCCAGAACGAGCGGAACCAGGCGCTGCAAGCTTTGCGCGACGGGCGCGCCAGAATCTGCGTCGCAACCGATGTCGCCGCGCGCGGCATCGATCTGCCAAACCTCGGCCTCGTCATCCATGCCGATTTGCCGCTCAACGCCGAAATTCTGCAACACCGCAGCGGCCGCACCGGCCGGGCGGGACGCAAGGGCGTCAGCGTGCTGGTGGTTCCGCATTCGCGCCGCCGCAAGGCCGAGCGCCTCATCATGGATGCGAAGATCAAGCCGCAATGGATGGATCCGCCGACCGCCGATGCGATCCGCTTGCTCGACCGCGAGCGTTTCCTCTCCGATCCGCTGCTCACCGAGGAGGTGACGGATGAGGATCGCGCCATGGCCGGCCTGCTGCTGACAACCAAATCGCCGAACGATATCGCGGCGCTGCTGGCGAAGCTCTACCGTTCGCGCCTGCCGGAGCCGGAGGAGATATCCGAGCCGGAGCCGATGCATGCGCCGCGCGGTGAGCGGGCCTATACCCGGGACCGCGAGTTCGATGACAAGCGCAGCCGCGCCCGCGAGGAGCGCCCGTCAGCTCCGCGCCAGGATCGTTTTGAGCGCGAGGCCACACCTTTGCGCGCCGCGCCCGACAGCGTGATCTTCAGCATGGATGTCGGCCGCCGCCAGAAGGCCGATCCCAAATGGCTGCTGCCGATGATCTGCCGGCGGGGGAATGTCAGCCGCAACGAGATCGGCACCATCCGCATTCTCGATGACACCACCGAATTCGAGATCAGCAAGGAAGCCGCCGAGCATTTCGCCGTCCATGCCCGCAGGAAGGATGGCGACGACATCATCATCGCCTTGGCCAGCGAAGCGAAGGCGCGGCCCGAGCGTCCTGCCGCGCAGAACAAGTTCCGCGACGCCAAGCCCTTCGGCGACAAGAAGCCGTTCCGGAAGAAGTCCTTCGAGCCGCGTGGAGATCAGCGCCCTGATCCAGCGCCCCGCGCCGAGCGGTCGGCCTATCAGGCCGACCGTCCGCCGCGCGAGGACAGGCCGGGCAAGCCCTACGTGAAGCCGGCCTCAAAAGGCTTCGGCAAGGGCCCCAAGGCAATGAGCCGCAGCGGTTTCGCCCATCGCAAAGGCAATAAAGGCTGATCCCATCAAGACGCCTTCCATTGATGAGTCTTCGCCCTAGTTTTGTCTTGTCCGAGGGATGAGACTGATGGCGCTGCTTCGCTTCTTCTTCGCATTGATGGCGGCTTTCGCCTTCGGCTTACCGGCCATGGCGCTGGAGCACGGCTGCCGGCCGGAGATGGCCGAAGGCCGGCCGCGCATCATCCCGGCTTCGCTCTCCGAAAAGGAGCTGCGCATCAGTTTTGTCGGCCACGCCAGCTTCCTGATCGAGACGCCGCAGAACGTGAAGGCGGTGACCGACTATAACGACTATGTCCGGGCCGAGGTCGTCCCCGACATCGCCACCATGAACAAGGCGCATTCGACGCATTATTCGCGCAATCCGGAAGCCGGGATCACGCATCTGCTGCCGGGCTGGAACCCGCGCGGCGGCAGGGCGGATCACGATGTGACGCTGCTCGACCTCAGGGTCCGCAACGTCTCCACCAACATCCGGACGTGGGACGGCGGGCACACCGAGTTCGACGGCAATTCCATCTTCATCTTCGAGCTTGGCGATTTCTGCGTCGTGCATCTTGGCCATCTCCATCATACGCTGGAGCCGGCGCATATCCGCGCCATCGGGCGGGCCGATATCGTGCTGGTGCCGGTCGACAGCGGCTTCACCATGGACATCGAGGGCATGATGGAGGTGCTCGAAAAGCTCTCGCCGCGCATCGTTATCCCCATGCATTTCTTCGGGCCGCATACGCTGGAGAAGTTCATCCGCATCGGCTCGGAGAAATACATCATCGACCGGCGCGAGAAGCCCACGGGTGTGTTTTCACGCGAAAGCCTGCCGGACAGGCCCACCATGGTGGTCATGCCGGGGCGGTGAACGGACCTTTCCTGTTCGCTGGCCGCATGGCAAACTGAGCGATGCCTCGATCGATCCTGCCGCCGCCGGCCGCGCTCACCATCGGTTTCGCCCACCCCGCCTATCAATTGCAGCCGGAATTCCTGAATCGCCGCAAGGACATCCGCACGCTGGCTGCGACGTCGATTCCGGAGCTTGAAGCGATGATTCCGGAGCTTGATGTGCTGGTTGTCTCCGGCCTCTGGCGCGACACTATGCTGGAGCGAGCGTCAAAGCTTGCCTTCATCCAGTCGATCAGCGCCGGAACGGATCAATATGACAAGGCGCTGTTTGCGGCCCGCGGCCTGCGGCTCGCGAGCGCACAGGGCGCCAACGAGCGCGCCGTCGCCGAGCATGCCATAGCGCTGATCCTGGCGCTGAGCCGGCATATCCATCTCGTCCGCGATGCGCAGGCTGAGGCCCGCTGGCGGCCAATGATCGCCGATCCGCTGGCGCGCGAGCAGGAGCAGGGCGGCCGGCACGTGGTGGTGGTCGGCTTCGGACGGATCGGCCAGCGTTTCGGCCGTCTGGCCAAGGCGTTCGATTGCCGGGTGACCGGCGTGAAGCGGCAGCCCTCGCCGCAGCCGGAAAGCGCCGATCAGGTGATACCGATCGCCGATCTCGATCAGGTTCTGCCTATGGCGGATGCGGTGATCCTCACCTGTCCGCTGACACCTGAGTCGGAGCGTCTGATCGATGCGCGGCGGCTGGCGCTCATGAAGCCATCAGCGCATCTCATCAATGTGGCGCGGGGAAGGGTGGTCGATGAGCCGGCGCTGATCGCGGCCCTGCAGGCCGGAAGGATCGCCGGGGCAGGGCTCGACGTCGCTGTCGAGGAGCCGCTGCCCGCCGCCTCGCCGCTCTGGGCGATGCGGAACGTCATCATCACGCCGCACAGCGCTGGCGAGACCGGGCGCTACGAGGCCAATGTCATCGATCTGCTCGAGGATAATCTGGCCAGGCTCTGGCGCGGCGAAACAGACTTGCGCAACCAGGTTGTGTGAGGCCGACCTGACCCTGTCCGTCAGCCCGGCGGCGGCAGGAACATCACTTCATGCTTGGCCGAGAGAGCGACCACCGCGTCGGGCGCCTGCTCCTTGAGCGAATGGATGCCCCAGAACAGGTCGTAGAGCTTGCGCGTCGGCGTCACCCAGAACATGCATTTGGCCGTCTGGTCGGATTTGTTGAAGATGCCGTGCGGAATGCCCATCGGCAGGCGCACCAGATCACCGGCGGTCGCCACGAAATCCCTGCCGTCGAGCACGAGGTCCAGCCGGCCTTCGAGCAGATAGACATATTCGTCCTGCGTGGGATGGATATGCGGCGGCACGAACGTACCCGCAGGCAGCGTCGCGTGCCAGGCGAAGGAATTGTCGGTCAGCTGCTTGGGCACATAGGTCTGCCCAAGGATGTTCCAGCTGATGCCGTCGATGCCGGTATTGGCTTTGGTGACGCCTGCGGTTTCGGTTTTCATGAAAGGCCCTGTGGCGGCAGCGAAGAGAACATACCCTTCTTCGCATCATCCCGCGGCGATCAGGAAGCGAAGACCGGAGCGAAGGTTAAAGCAGCGGCAGGCGGCCCTCTTCAAGGCTTGCCGAAGAGGGCCGGACCGTCGCAGCTTCCTGTCTCACTTCATCTCGCATTCCTTGGCATAGACGTCGGTATAGGCCGAGAACACCTTCTTCTCGATCTCCGTCTGGAACTTGCCATCGGGACGCTTCGCGACCTTGACCAGGTAGAAGTCCTGAATCGGATAGTTGTTGTTCGCGAACTTGAAATCGCCTCGCAGCGATTTGAAGTCGGCCTTCTTGAGCGCAGCCTGAACGGCGGCCTTGTCGGCCGTCTTTCCGCCGGTCGCCTTCATCGCGCTGTCGATAAGCGCTGCCGCATCATAGGCCTGGAAGGCGTAGGAGCCCGGCACGTAGCCGAATTCCTTCTCGAATGCCGCGACGAAGGCCTTGTTCTGCGGATTGTCGAGATTGGGGGCCCAGTTCGCGCCGCCGAACATGCCGATGGCGGCATCCTGCTGCGCCGGCAGCGTCGATTCATCCACCGTGAATGCCGACAGGAACGGGATGTTGCCGAGGCCTGCCTGCTTGTACTGCCGCACGAGGTTCACGCCCATGCCGCCGGGCATGAAGGTGAAGACGGCATCGGGCTTCATGGAAGCGATCTTGGCGAGCTCCGCCGAGAAATCGAGCTGGCCGAGCTGGGTATAGACCTCGTCCACCACCTCGCCCTTGAAGTGGCGCTTGAAGCCGGCGAGCGAATCCTTGCCCGCCTGATAATTGGGGGCCATGATGAAGACGCGCTTGTAGCCGGCATCCTGGGCATGCTTGCCCAACACCTCATGGTTCTGGTCATTCTGGTACGAGGTGACGAAGAAGCCCGGGTTGCACTGCTTGCCGGCGAAATTCGAGGTGCCGGCATTGGGGCTGATCAGGATCGCCTTCGAATCCGTCACCGGCTTCATGATCGCCTGCAGCACGTTCGAGAAGATCGGTCCCACGACGAAATCCACCTGATCGCGGTCGACAAGGCCGCGCACCTTGGTGACGGCCACATCGGGCTTCAGTTCGTCATCCGTTACGGTCACCTCGGCGGTCGCCGGACCCAGCTTGCCGCCGTTCTGCTTGACGAAAAGGTTGAACCCGTCGCGGGCGTGCTGGCCGAGGACTGCGGATGGCCCTGAAAGCGTCACCATCACGCCAACCTTCACCTTGTCCTGCGCGAATGCCGAAGCGGTCGCCAAACCGGCGAAGGCTGCGCCCAGCAGCAATGTCCTGATCGTCATCTTTCTTCTCCCTGAGCGCTTGATCCGCGCATGATGCCTATTCAGACCAACTTGCGCTCCTTCGCAAGCGGTCGTGAGAGATATTTTAGGCTTCAAGTAATTTTCGTCGAGGGGGTGACGGGGCATTTTCAGCTGCAAGCGTCCTTCTCAGCCCCTTTTCGCCATGGTTTTCAGCCGCAAAGTCATGGCGCTACCGGGATCGGGGAGGGCGTCCAGCACGGTGAAATGATCTTTTCCCGGCAATGCGAGCCAGCCGGTGTCATTGCCGTTGGCGGCCCAGACCGCAGCGATCGTTGCCGATTGGCGGAGATACTCGGCGCTTTCCTCGCCGCCCACCCAGGCCTCGAAGGTCACGCCCAGGGGCGGCTCCCACAGCCGGGGCGAGAAGGATCGCGCAGCGGCGATATCCAGACCCAGTTTGACATTGATGCTGGTCGGCACCAGCGGTTCGAGTTCGAAGAGCCCCGAGATCGCCATTCCGGCGGGAACCAGCCTCGCCGGCAGAGCGCCATCAAGGGTTTTCCAGTTCACCGCAGCGAGGCAGGCCGCCATATGGCCGCCCACCGAATGGCCGCTGGCGACGAAAGGCTTGCCCGTCAATGCGTAGAGCGCCCGCGCTGCGGCGAGGTTCTGCTCAAGGATGGCGCCGACGCTGACATCCGGACAGAGATCATAGCCCGCCAACGCGACCGTAATCCCGTGTTCGTTGAGGCCTTTCGCCATATGGCTAAAGAAGGAGGGATCCAGCGCCTGCCAATAGCCGCCGTGGATAAAAAGCACGGGGAGCGCCGCCGGATCGGGCGCCTTCGGGTGAAAGACATGCAGCTTCTGCCGTTCGGTTGGCCCGTAGCTGTGGACCTGCATGCGGTCGGCCGCCTCGCCGCGATAGGCGGCGGCGTCGCGCGCCCAGCCTGCGATCACCGCTGGATGGCCGGGAACCCGCGCGCGGTTGTTGTACTCAACTTCGAGATCGATCCTGTTCATCAGACGCCCGTCTTGATCGTTGCGGGTTCGGTCACGGCGCGGCCTGTGACCCGCTCCCGGTGCAGCAGATAGAGCCCCGAGGCAATCACCACCGCTGCGCCTGCCAAAGTCCAGCGGTCCGGCAGATCGCCGAAGACCAGCCAGCCGAGCAGGATCATCCAGAGCATCTGGCTGTAGATGAAGGGCGACAGGACCGGCGCCGGCGCCCGTTGATGCGCCTTGATCAGCAGCCAGTGGCCGATGGCGCCGAAAGCGCCGATCAGGATCATGAGCATCCATACCGTGAGATTTTCCGGCTGAATCCAGAAAAAGGGAACTGCGGGTGTCAAAAGCAGCAGACCGCCAAGGCCGGAATAGACCATAGTCGTCTCGGAACTGTCATGGCCGGCGAGGATGCGCGTCAGCATGGCGTAGAAAGCATAGCAGAACGTCCCGGCGAGCGAGAAGAGGGCGGCCGGATGCATCCCGCCCAGCCCGGGCCGCGTCACGATCAGAATCCCGCAGAAGCCCACGCCGATGGCGATCAGGCGGCGCAGGCCAACCCATTCGCCCATGATCGGGCCGGAAAGCAGGGCGACGAGCAGCGGCGCCATGAACATGATGCTCATGGTCTCGGTGAGCTGCAGGTACTGCAGCGCCAGAAAGTTGAGGAGCGTCGAGGCGAACAGCAGGAACGACCGAACCCATTGCATCCAGGGCTTGCGGCTGACGAAAATGCCCGGCCGCGTGCGCGGATTCAGCACAATCATCACCAGAACGACGCTGGAGATGTAGCGCGCCCAGGTGGTTGGTATGGGGCCGATCTGCGGCGAGAGCCATTTCGCGATGGCGTCGAGGCAGGCGAAGCACATCAAGGCCATGCACATCAGGCCGATGCCGGTCAGGCGGGCGGCCCGGTCGATGGCCGGTAATGGCGCGTTTTCGGCCTGGCTCATGTCGGCGGGTCTTGCAGCGACGAGAGCCCGTTTCTGTGATTCAGCATTCCGGTAGTCTATCTGCCGTCGCGGGGGGCGCGCCAGTCGTAAAGCCATGAATAGCGCTGACGCATTCCATCAGGCCCCAATTGGGCGATGCGCATGTCGCGCAGCCAGGCAAGGGGACCGGAAAGGTGATAGGTGATGGCATTGGAGCGGGCTGCCTTCCAGACCCGCGTGACGCGGGAGCCGCGAAGCGTGGCATAGCGGCTGAATGCCTTGCCGAGCGCCTCGCCGGATGCGGCGTCAGCCGGCGGCAGCAAGGCGGCCAGCACCGCCGCATCCTCGATGGCCATCGCTCCGCCCTGCGCCAGAAAAGGCAGCATGGGATGCGCTGCGTCCCCCACCAGAACGGCGCGGCCCAGGGCAAATTTCAGCGCCGGCGCCCGGTCCCGCAAGGTCCAGACGGACCATTCCGGCGCCTGAACCATCAGCTCCCGCAAGGCAGGGGCAGCTGCAGCTGCCAGATCCTGCAACTGACCCGCGTCGCCGCTGCGGCTCCAGCCCTCCGCATCGCCCGCCGAGCGCCGGATGACGACAAGGTTGATCCGTTTTCCCGCGGAGACCGGATAGTGCACGGCATGGCTGTCGCGGCCGAGCCAGAGATTGGTGGCGGCGGCACGAATGAAGTCGGAGGTTTTCTCCGCCGGAATCAGCGTCCGCCACGCTTCCCAGCCCGGCAGGTCAAGGTCGCGCGCGTCGCCCAGGTGCTGGCGCAGACGCGACCTCTGGCCATCCGCGCCGATGACCGCCGCAGCCTCGATTTTCTGACGGTGATTGGCGGATGCGGCGTCGATCGATACGCCGTCAGCTGTTTGCCGCAGCGATTCCAGCGTCCAGCCATTCCTGAGCTCCACATGGCCAGAGGCGAGCGCTGCGCTGGCGAGCGCCCGGTGCAGATCGGCGCGCAGCAACACCCAATGCGGCGCGCCATCCTTGGCCGATACGATTGCCATCCGGGCAAAAGCGTGCGGCTCGCTCCAGCGGCGGATGGCGAGTTCTGCGGGCGCAACGGCAATTTCGGCCAATTGTCCGGCGAGGCCCCAGTTCAGCAGGATATGGCTGGCGTTTGGCGAAATCTGCAGGCCTGCACCTGCCTCGGCGGCGTCATCGCGCCTTTCGAGGATTGTGATGCGATAACCCTTGCGGCCGAGCGCGAGGGCCGCCGCCATGCCGGCGATGCCGCCCCCGACGATCGCGATCCTGGGCGCTGAATCCGTCAGGTCAGGCGGCCTCTTTCAGGAGACAGCCTTGCGGATCGGTCTCATCCGGATGGAGGTCCCGGCGGTAGCGATAGAGCGTCGAGCAATAGGGGCAGATGATCTCGTTGTCCGAGCCCATATCCAGATAGACATGCGGGTGATCGAAGGGGGCGATAGCGCCAATGCACATGAATTCCCTGGCGCCCACGTGAATGACGCTGTGCCCGGCATCATTGTGAAAATGCGGTGTCGACCCGGCGGCCATGGAATGTCCCCTCTTTCTGGCTCCCGTTCTAGCCGCGTCGACCGGAAAACGGAAGCCTCGGAACGCGCGCTTCCCAGGGCTGTGAATCCGGATTAACCTGCAGGCTCCATCCCTCCCCTTGACGGGGAGGGTCGGCGGCGAAAGCCGCCGGGGAGGGGTGATCATGAGAAAAAGCCCCCCACCCGGCCTCGCTGCGCTCGGCCACCCGCCCCGCAAGGGGGCGGGATGGGCGCTTGTGGAGGCAATCGCTAACCCGAGGTCAGGGCCCTGCCGCGCTTCCCAATCCGATTGTGTGAATCGGCCTCAACGTTTAGGCCCTTCCACCATGAAGGTTTTCGACAACAATGGCGCTCCGATCGCCTATATCGACATGCCGCCGACGACACAGGACAGGGGCGAGCCGATCCTGCTCATCCATGGCTTCGCCTCCACCCATGCCGTCAACTGGCTGAACACCCTTTGGGTGAAGACGCTGACGCATGCGGGACGGCGCGTGATCGCCCTCGACAACCGCGGTCATGGCGAAAGCGTCAAGCTCTACCGGGCGCAGGATTACGTGACCGACGTCATGGCGGGTGATGCGGCGGCGCTGCTCAACCATCTTGGCATCGAACGGGCGGATGTCATGGGTTATTCGATGGGGGCGCGGATCACGGCCTTTCTCGCGCTCGGCCGGCCCGATCTCGTCCGGTCCGCCATCCTGGGCGGCCTCGGCATCCGGCTGGTCGAAGGCGTAGGCCTGCCCGCCGGGATCGCCGATGCGCTGGAGGCGTCCTCGCTCGCCGATGTCAGCGATCCGATGGGGCGGATGTTCCGGGCCTTTGCGGATGCGAACAAGGGCGATCTTGCAGCCCTCGCGGCCTGTATTCGCGGCACGCGGCAGACATTGAAGCCCGCGGGCATCGCCGCCATCAAGGCGCCGGTGCTGGTCTGCGTGGGAACCAACGATCCGATCGCGGGAGATCCGCACGCGCTGGCTGCCCTGTTTCCGAACGGGCGCGCCGTCGATATCCCCGGCCGCGACCACAATCTCGCGGTCGGCGACAAGGTCTACAAGCAGGCCGTGCTCGATTTTCTGGAGACGCGGCCGTGAAGCCGAAGCCGCTGCAGATTCCCGTGGCGCCGGGTCTGACCCTGATCGGCGACAGCTATGGCGAGGCCGGCTGGCCGGTCGTTTTCCTGCATGGCGGCGGGCAGACGCGCCATAGCTGGCGCAAATCGGCGGAAGAGCTGGCGCGGCAAGGCTTCGTCGCTATCGTCATCGATCAGCGCGGGCATGGCGACAGCGACCGTGCGCCCGACCGGCGTTACAATTACGCCGCCTATGCGGGCGATGCCGCTGCTGCCGGCCGTTGGGTTGCCAGGCTTCACGGCTGCAAGCCGGCCGTGGTGGGCGCATCATTGGGCGGACTGAGCGCGCTGGTCGCCACAAATCTCCCGCCAGGGAACACCTTCTCCGCCCTCGTGCTGGTCGACGTGACCCCGCGCATGGATCCGAACGGCGTTGCCGCCGTGCAGGGCTTTATGCGCGCCAAGGCGCTGGAGGGGTTCGGCTCGGTTCAGGAGGCGGCCGACGCGATAGCCTCCTATCTGCCGCACCGGCCGAAGCCCAAATCGCTGGATGGTTTGCGGAAGAACCTCCGCAAAGGGGCGAATGGCCGCTATTTCTGGCATTGGGACCCCGATTTCCTCAACGGACCCTTCCCGATCGAGGGCGAGCGCAACGGCGTCGAGGAGGCGGCGCTTGCTGCGGCCGGGCAGCTTCAGATCCCATCGCTGTTGGTTCGCGGCGCTTCAAGCGAGCTTGTTCGGCAAGACCAGGCGGATGAATATCTCGGGCTCGCTAAAGATGCGGAATTCGTCGATGTCGCCGAGGCCCGCCATATGGTGGCGGGGGACAGCAACAGCGTCTTCACTGCGGCGGTGCTCGATTTCCTGAAGCGCAAGCTCTTGCCGGGCTGATAGGCGACCTTCAGCGCCCCTTGAACAAAGGTTTGCGCTTATCCTTGAAGGCCTTGCGGCCTTCGGCGTAATCATCGCTCTGAAAGCAGGCATCGGCCAGAGCCTGCAGCTTCGCAGCCGAAAACGCCTGCGAAACGCCCGCCGCCGCATCGATCGCGCGTTTTGCCGCCGTGATCGTCAAGGGCGCTCCGGCGGCGATGCGATGGGCGAGATCGCTGACGATGGCTTCCAGCTCGGCTTTCGGAACGACCTGGCCCACGAGCCCGACGGATAGCGCCCGCGCGGCATCGAACCGATCGGCTGCATAGAAAAGCAGTTTCACGGGCTCGGGCCCCATCAGCGACACCAGTGTCTTCAGCGCGGTTGGCGGATAGCCGACGCCAAGGCGCGCGGCGGGCACCGCAAAGAGTGAATCCTCGGCAGCAACACGCAGGTCGCAGGCCGCTGCAAGTCCCACGCCCGCCCCGAAGCAAAAGCCCTGGATCATGGCGATCACCGGCTTGCCGATTCCCGCCACGGCATCGAAGGCCGCGACATTAGCCGCCTCATAGGCCCGGCTGCCGGCGGCCGTCCCCCGCTCCGTCTCGAATTCGGCGATATCGGCCCCGGTCGAGAAGGCATGCGAGCCAGCGCCGCGCAGGATGACGACACGGATATCCGGCTCGCCATCAAGGGCGGAAAAGAGCGGCGGAAACGCCTTCCAGGTCGCGAGATCAATGCAATTGCCGCGCTCCGGGGCGCTGATCGTCACCCTGGCGACGGGTCCGCTCACCTTTGCCACAAGACGCACCGAGAGCGTCGCGATCTCTCTCGTGTGGTCCTGCGCCATGCTGCCGGTCATGTCATGCCGCTCTTCTGAGGTGACCCGCTTCGCCGGCGAACCCGAAATGCCTGGCTTCGTCGCTGGTTTCGGCTTTGGCCGGTCCCGGGTCTTCACATTGTCACCCCGCGTCCATAGCTGTAGGTTTCATCCGTCACAACCGCTCGGGAGGCCGCGCATGTCACAGGTTGCCATCGAACGCCGCGCGGCGATCACATCCGTCGATCCGCTCTGGTCGCGTTTGCGCGCCGAGGCGGAGGGGATTGTGGCGAAGGAGCCCACCCTGTCAGCTTTCGTTCTGGCGACGGTGCTTCAGCAACCCAGCCTTGAGGCTGCGGTCGTGCACCGCATCGCGCAGCGCCTCGATCACCCGGACCTTCCTGCCGAACTGATCCGCCAGGCCTTCCTCCAGGCGATCACGGAGGATGCGGGAATCGCGGACGCTATCCGGACCGATATCCTGGCGGTCGTGGACCGTGATCCCGCCGCGACGCGCGTCATCGAGCCCGTGCTCTATTTCAAGGGCTTCCACGCGATCAGCACCTACCGCCTTGCGCATCACCTGTGGGAGCACAAGCGGCAGGATTTCGCGCTTTACCTGCAGAGCCGTTCGTCGGTCGTGTTCCAGACCGATATTCACCCGGCCGCCCGCATCGGGCGCGGCATCTTCCTCGATCACGCGACCGGTCTGGTCGTCGGCGCCACTGCTGTCGTCGAGGATGATGTGTCGTTGCTGCAGGAGGTGACTCTCGGCGGGACGGGCAAGGAGCATGGGGATCGGCATCCCAAGATCCGCCGCGGCGTCCTGATCGGGGCGGGGGCCAAGATTCTCGGCAACATCGAGGTCGGCCATTGCGCCCGGGTCGCCGCCGGTTCGGTGGTGCTGGCCCCGGTGCCGCATAACACCACCGTCGCCGGCGTGCCGGCCCGCGTGGTGGGCGAGGCGGGCTGCGCGGAGCCTGCCCGCAGCATGGACCAGATCCTGAGCGGCCTCGAAGGTTAGAGCATGGCGCCATGAGACGGAACCACTGCGACGGAGCAGATTTGGTCCGGTTTTCGAAAGGGCGACGAGTTCGATCTGGTTGATCGGGCGAGGAGCCGTTTCGAAAATCCGGGCCAAATCCGCCCGTCCCTCCGGGTTGCGCTGGAGATGAGTGCCCTGTTCGATCCTGTCCTCGACCGATCAACCAGATCGCTCTCGGCCAGGATCGAACAGGATCATCTCATCCCAGCCGCAACGCAGTTGGTTCCGTCTCATGGCGTCATGCTCTAGCGGCTTCGTCCGCTCCACCGGAAGGTTGTCAAAAGGCCTTGCCACGCCATGCAGCCTCGTGGCACTTCTCCGGCCCAAATCCTGCAACAAGCATGAGGCGCAACGTGGACAAGGCGGAACTGCAAAAAGTTGAGGCATATCTTCGCCAGACATTCAGCAATGCCGCAATCAGGGTGATGGCGAGGCCGAAGAAAACCGATTCAGCCGAGGTCTATATCGGTGATGAATTCATCGGCATCGTGTTCCTTGACGACGAGGATGGTGACCGTTCCTACAGCTTCACGATGTCGATTCTCGATACTGATCTCGAATAGCGCCCTCAGGGCGCTTTCCAATCTTCCAGCAACCTCATGATGCCGGCGGACATCGCCTCCCATTTGGGCAGGAGATCCGCGGAGAAGCGGACCTGAATATCCGCGCCAGCCTGGCGGAAGCGCCAGATGCAGGAGTCGATCCCTGCGTTGCTGCGCTGGTTTGACTTCGGGCAGCGCGCTGCGAACACTCTGCCGTCCGGCGGCGCGATGAAGAGTTCTTCATCCGCATAGGGACTGTCCGGCGCGAAGCGCCTGAGCAGAAGTCCGCCAGGGTTCTGCCAGGTGTCGCGCTCCAGAAAGCGGCCGTAGAGATCCTGCGTCCGGTCCGCAGGATCGAGGATGCCGTCGCCGCGCAGGATTGCAAGGAAGACCAGTTCCCGGGGATTCTGACCGGCCAGATCGGCGGTCGCTCGCGGGGGTTTTCCAGCCGGCGCCATCGTCGGATAATGAATGATCAGGTCGACCCTATCGCCGATTCCCGCCGCCGGCGGCCGTTCTCCACGGAAATAGCCGGTGGGGACTGCAAGCCTTAATCCGGCCATGGCGAAGGAGACAGGCGGGCCGCTGACCATTTCCTCGCCAGCCGGCTCGGCAGACCGCAGGAGCCGATTGACGCCGATTCCAATCCCGACCCCGGTCGCCGCAATCGCCAGAACTGCCCCGATCACCGCCAATGGTCGCATAAGGGATCACACTGCTCCTGTTCGGCCCAACAAGGTTGCCGTTCACCACGTTTCACGATTCGGGCGGCTGTCCCAACCTGGATCACTTGCGGGTTCGGGAATTTTAATAAATGATAAACCATTCGTGGTGCCGCAGGGTTGTGTCATGGTTGCGTTCGAACCCCAACAAGTGGATGCTTTTCGGGCCCTCATCTTCGGCTTCGCCGTGGCGGGCCTCGTCTTCTCGGCCTGGGAATACCTCACTGACAAGCCGCCGAGCTTCCGGATGCTCGAGCAAGGGGGCTGGAATGCGGCGCTCTCGGTGCCGTTGGTGGTGATCACCGCTCCCTTCATCATCCTTCGCAACACTGTCCGCGGCAGGCGCTTCGAGCGCCGCTCGATCATCTTCGTCTGGCTCGCGACGGTGATCGCCTGCCTCTGGGGCATGGCCGCGGGCCGGGTGCTTCTCAATATTCTGAACGGATTCCTCGCCTGATCCTTGTTGGCGGCAGCGCGCTTCGCCATAAGCGTCGGAGCGGGGAGAGCCATGCCGATCTATTCATTGGATGATGTTGCGCCGGAACTGCCGCATCCGGGCGCTTTCTGGATTGCGCCGGATGCGCAGGTGATCGGCCGGGTGCGGATCGCGCGCGGCGTCGGCATCTGGTTCGGCGCGGTGCTGCGCGGCGACAACGAGCTCATCGTGATCGGCGAAGGCAGCAACATCCAGGAGCATGCGATGCTGCATACGGATATGGGTTATCCGCTGACGATCGGCCGCAACTGCACGATCGGCCATCGGACCATCCTGCATGGCTGCACCATCGGCGGCAATTCATTGATCGGCATGGGAGCAATCGTGCTGAACGGCGCCAGGATCGGCGCCAACAGCCTGGTGGGCGCCGGAGCGCTCGTGACTGAAGGCAAGGCCTTTCCGGATAACGCGCTGATCGTCGGCGCACCCGCCAAGGTCATCAGGATGCTGGACGAGACGGATGCCGCGCGCCTGACGGCATCGGCAGCCGGTTATGTGGGGAACTGGAAGCGTTTCGCCGCCGGCATGAAACCGGTCTGAGGAGCGGATCAGCGGCTCGATGCGGTTGCGATCGCGGTATCGACGTTTCCGAGCGAGACCCACCGGTTCGGATTTTCTTGCGACTGCCGCTTGACGAAGCGATACCCCGTATCAATCCAGAGCTTCACCTTCTGCTCCTGGTTGTCGAGCACGAAATCGCCGCGGTCAGTGCGCACCAGAAGGATGGCATGGCCTTCACCCTTCTTGTCGCGAACGACCGTGATGAGCAGCGACTGGCGCGGGAAGCCCGCCGCCATCAGCCTGCGGCGCTTCTCAAGGACGTAATCCTCACAATCGCCGCGCCCGTCCGTCGGGTAGGACCATTTCTCAGCGACGCCCCAATGGTCCATGTCGGTGACGGCTTCGATCTTGCGGTTCACCCGGGCGTTGATCGCCAGCAGGTCGCGCCAACGGCGCTCGTCCAGCGCGGCCTCTTCAGGCCTGAGCGACGGCACGGCGCAGTCGGAACGGGCTTCCGGTTGCTGGCAGAAGAGATGCCAGCCGATCGGCGGGACGGCCTCTTCGCCATGGCTGGCAAAGGCGCCGAGCCGCATCTCCATGGCCTGAGCTGCGCCCCCCATCAGAGCTGCGCAGAAAACCAGTGTTCTGATCGCCATTCCAACCACCGAAGAACTCCCGTTCGACGGGGTGAAGAATGGCAGGCGCCGTTTTGCGGCTTGTTGCGGAAATCCGTACAAGTGCGCTGCATCGGATTCATGTTTTCTCAAACGATTGGAAGGGCTTGGGTAAGGTTAGGGAATTCGCCCGTTCCGGCGTTAACCAGTTAAGCCGCTGTAATTGCGGCGGAGGTCAGCCTTTCCCCCACCTGAACAAGAGAGATTGACGCATTCTTCGAAAGGGACCGTTCACGCTGCGGCTTAAGCCGCCGGTGACTCTGCGCGGAAGTGGTTCCGTCTCATGGCGTCATGCTCTAGCGGTTCGCCGTCATGATCGACTGGTCAACCCCGCTCAGCGACACCCATTTGCTTGGATGGGCTTCCGACTGGCGCTTGACGAAACGATAGCCCGTCTCGGTCCATCCCTTGATGCGGCTTTCCTGATTGTCGAGAACCAGATCGCCACGGTCAGTCTTGACCGTGAGCACGGCATGGCCGTCGCCCTTCTTGTCGCGGACAACCGTGATCAGCAGCGCCTGGCGCGGCCAGCCTGCATCGATCAGGCGCTTGCGCTTCTCGAGGACGTAATCCTCGCAATCGCCCTTGCCGTCGACGGGAAACGACCACTTTTCAAGCGTGCCCCAATGTTCGAGATCCGACATGGGCTCGATCTCGTCGTTGACGTCGCGGTTGATGCGCACGAGCTGCTTCCAGCGCCGGTCATCCAGCTTAACGAGCTTTGGCGCCAGCACCGCAACGCCGCATTCCTGGGGTTGGTCGCCGCAGAACTGGACCCAGCCGATCGGCGGCAGGGTTTCGGCAGTGACGAGGGCGGCGGTGGAAAGCGGCGCCGAAGCTTGGGCCGCAGCCGGCGTGGCGGCGGAAAGGGCCGCGATCAGAAGGACGGCCAGTCCCGAACCGAAAAGCGCCGCCTTATTCATGTGCCCGCACCCGCAAACCTTAACGATATGTTAAGATGTAATGCAGGCTCATTTTGGGCGCAATGGAACCCTTAACAAAGGGTTAACGGCCAGATCCAAACGAAAATGGCCTGCGCAGCTATGCGGCAGGCCATAAAGTCGATCGGGCCGGTTGGCTTTACAGCGGAACCGAGACGTCGCTGTCGATTTCCGATTGTGTGAGGATGCGGCTGAACTCCACCGCAATGCCTCCGTCGAAGATGCGGACGACCTTGCCCGGCAGTTTGCCGACAGCAATCCGCTGACCCAGCGTGAACTTGAGGTCGGTAGCGACACCGGCGCCGGAGGTCGAGACGTCAATGAGCCGCGCCACGGCCTGCTGGCCGCTAGCGAGCGTGATGACCGTGCGGGCGATGCGCGGCTGGACGCGATCGTGACGGCGATCCTCCGGCAGATTAAGGATCTCGCGGTTCGCGAGCCAGGTCAGTTGCGCGGCGAGCTTGTCGCGCTTGCGGATCGTCGCAGCGAAGGAAATTGCGAAGCCGTTCTGGAAATGACGGGCGACCGTGCCCTCGACCCGGCCGATCTGATCGAGATAGACCACGACGCGCTCGCCGAGATTGCCGGGCACCGGCGCCAGAAGCGCCAGCCCGCCGGGCGAGATATTGACGGATTGGCAAGGGTACTCGCGCCGCGTCTCGAGCATGTAGCGGCCCAACAGCTGAACGCTGACGCGCTGATGGCGGCGCCGTTCGATCGGCTTTTCGTGAACGCGTGCGAGAGATCCGAACATTTCTGCTGCAGGGTAAGGGCAAGAAGCCATTTCAGCTTGTGCGAAAGTCGTTAAGATCAGCTTTCGATATTGGCCTTTTTGGACAAGCCGGCAGTACAAATTGGCGGCTGCAAGGAAAGGCCCTGCATGATGGTTCGGCGGGCCCAGGATCCCGCTTCAGTGCTTCACGCCGCCCTCAATCACGCGGAAGGCCCGCCGGCGATCGAGGATCGCGTCGAGACCGGATTCGCGCGGCAGGAGATAGGGCGCATCCTGCCGCTGGCGCAGCAGGGTGCGGACGCTTGTCAGGCGCAGGTCATCGACGGCGAGGCCGATTCGCCTGATTGCCAAAGCGGATGGAAACAGGCCGCCGAGCATGCGCGTGACCGCCTTCCCGCCGTTGCGCAGCGGCAACAGAACCAACTCAAAGTCATGGACCGAAAGATCCGGAGCGGTTCCGGAGGCGCCGCCAAGGCCTGGCGCGCTATCCTCCGCGATGCCCGAGAGCAGCCGCCGGATGTCGTGCCTGTCGAGGGCCCGCCACCAGAGATCGAAGGTTTCGCCGCGCAACTCGCGCCGCGCGAAGGACGTGAGGCGCGTGCCAGCGACACGGTAGCACCAACCCTGGCTGACGGGATCGCGCCCCAGGATAAACACATCCTGGAGGAGGGGCCCGATCAGGGCGGGATCGAGATCGTTGCGGTCCGGAGCCGCCGGACCGCGCCTGACCTCGTTCCAGTGGGCGAAGAGCGCCTTGGTCGCCTCATGTCTCATAAATACTCAACCCTGTTCCAGCCCGCGAAGCAAGCGGATCACTTTGGTCCAGGCGCACCGTAGAACGGCATGGATCGGACCTCGAATGACTCCCGTGGTGCAGCCGCCATGCCAGACCGACGCTTAACCCTAGGGCGTAGGGCGAAGACGCACCAATGGAGAGCGTTTTCGTCCTAACGAAGCCTATTTTTCAGGTTGGGGAGCCCCTGTCATCCATTCCAGCTGCTGCTCGCTGATTTCGCGGTGGAAAAGCCGCACCGGAAGGGCAAATCGCCGCCCGCTTTTCTGGCCGTCCGGGCTATCGGGGGCGAAGCATAGCGTGCTACGCCAAGCCATGTCTTACGATAATCAGGGGCTCCCGCGCTCTGAACCGGCCTTTTTTGCGCCGCCTCTGCTTCTCTTCCTGATCGGCTTTATGCTGGCCATCCACGCTTACCGCGCCCTGGTTCTTGGTCTTTTCGAGGAGGCGGATGTCCAGCTGCTGCGTTTGACGGCTTTCGTGCCGGCCCGCTTCAGCGTCGCCATCGACCTGGCGGATCTCGCCGAGGTCCAGCGCGAGGTCATGCTGGCGAGCGCCGAGTTCCGGCCGCTGAAGATGGCGCTGTACCAGACCTTCGTCGCGGATGGCGAGGCCGCATGGTGGACGCTCGTCACCTACGCTTTCCTGCATGCGGGCTGGGAGCATGCGATCTTCAACGGGCTCTGGATGCTGGCTTTCGGATCGCCGGTGATGTGGCGCGTCGGCTCGTTGCGCTTTCTCCTCTTCTTCGCCGTCACGGCCGCCGCTGCGGCCGCCTTTCAGGCTGGCCTCAATCGGCTGGATGTCTCGATCCTGGTCGGCGCCTCGGGGGCCGTCTCCGGCCTGACGGCGGCAGCGCTGCGTTTTGCTGTCGGACCGTCCGGTTTCGGTACGCTGCCGGATGACGTGTTCCGGCCGTTGATGCCGCTGGGCGCCGCCATGCGGGACCGGCGCGTGCTGATCTTCATCGGCATTTGGTTCGGCATCAACCTGCTGGCCGGACTGGGCCTTCCCGTCGGCGGAGGCGACGGCAGCCTCAGGATCGCCTGGGAGGCGCATGTGGGAGGCTTTGTGGCGGGATTGCTGCTTTTCCCGCTCTTCGACCCGGTGCGCGCGCAGGTTTGACGCAGCCGGATCACAAGTGATCATCCCGCCTTGCTTTCGCCCGACGATTTGGACAAAATGCCGCAGGGTGAGCCGGTGGCTTCCCAACCTCGTATCAACCGAGGGCAGGAGAGGGAGGAACGAGCCATGACCGTTTCACGGATCATCGCCGCCAAAGGCTCAAACATCTTTACTACACAGCCGCACCGCACCTTGCTGGAAGTGGTCAAGGTCCTTGCAGAGAAGCGCATCGGCGCCGTTGTGGTGACGGGAGCCGATGGCAGCTTGAAGGGAATTGTATCGGAGCGCGACATCGTCAGGGCGATCGCCAGGACTGGCAGCGCTGCGCTCGAGGAGCCCGTCTCACGCCATATGACCGTCGATGTCATCACCTGTCAGGAGACCGACCTGATCAGCGATGTGATGAGCGAGATGACTCGGGGCGGGTTCCGCCACATGCCGGTGGTTTGCGGCGCCGGCAAGCTGACGGGCATGGTGTCGATCCGCGACGTTGTGAAGCAACGGATCGCCGAGACGGAAGCTGAGAGCCAGTCGCTGCGAGACTACATCCAGATGGCGAGCTGACGCGGGCGTCTCAACTGCGCCGCATGCCGAAAGCCTGGCGGATATCCTTGATCTCCTCGATCATCAGACTGGCTGCGGCATAACCTGCCGCGATGGATTCGTCCGCCCTGTGGAATTCCGTCAAGCCCACGCCGCCAATCTTGGGCCCGACGATC
>JADCCX010000014.1 GCA_020252485.1 Methylocystis sp. | reverse complement strand
GCGTGACATCGGGCGTCGGAGCGAATGTCAAATTCAAAAGCTCCACTAGAATCATAGACTTGCTAGTGGTCCCTTTGATTCCGACATTTGCTCGCAGCGTGATATCAAGCGGATGCAAATGTCGGAATCGGACCACTAGCGCTGACGAGGTAATCGATCTTGCCGGCCATGTGCTGATGCCCGGCCTCGTCAACACCCATCATCATATGTTCCAGTGCCTGACGCGGGCCACGCCCGGCGGGCAGGATGCGGAGCTTTTCGGCTGGCTGAAGGCGCATTACCCGATCTGGGCGCGCATCACGCCGGAGATGTTCCATGTGGCGGCGAAGACCGCCATGGCCGAGCTCATGCTCTCCGGCTGCACGACGACGAGCGATCATCAATACCTCTACGTCAACGGCGCGACGCTGGAGCAGGCGATCGGGGCGGCGGCCGATCTCGGCGTGCGTTTTCATGCGGCGCGCGGCGCCATGAGCGTCGGCGAAAGCCAGGGCGGCCTGCCGCCCGATGCCATCGTCGAGCAGGAATCCGCCGTGCTTGGCGAGATGCAGCGGCTGATCGAGCGCTGGCATGATCCGGCCTTCGGCGCGATGCTGAGAATCGTGCTGGCTCCTTGCTCGCCCTTCACTGTCAGCGACGATCTGATGGTTCAGTCCCGCGATCTCGCCCGCAGCTACGGCGTCTCGCTGCACACGCATCTCGCTGAAAACGACAATGACGTGGCCTACAGCATCGAGCGCTACGGCAAGACGCCCACCCAATATGTCGAGGATCTGGAATGGGTTGGCCGCGATGTCTGGCATGCCCATTGCGTGAAGCTGGATGAGCCCGGCATCAAGCTCTTCGGGCGCACGGGAACGGGCGTCGCCCATTGCCCCTGTTCGAACATGCGGCTCGCCTCGGGCATCGCGCCGGTCCGGCGCATGCGGGCGGAGCGCGTGCCTGTCGGTCTCGGCGTCGATGGTTCGGCTTCGGCGGATGCCGGCCATCTTTTGGCCGAAGCGCGGCAGGCAATGTTCGTGGCGCGGGTCAGCGGCGACCCTGCCGCCATGTCGGCCCGCGACGCGCTGGAGATCGCGACGCTCGGCGGCGCGCAAGTGCTGAACCGTGATGATATCGGCGCCATCCGGCCCGGCATGGCGGCGGATATGGTCGCCTTCGATCTCGGCACGCCCGATTTCGCCGGCCAGCAGGATCCGGTGGCGGCGCTGGTCTTCTGCACGCCCGCGAAAGTGAACTGGTCCGTGATCAACGGGCGCGTTGTGGTGCGCGAGGGGCAACTCGCCGGGCTGGACCTCAGGTCTCACGTCGCGCGGCACAACCGGCTGGCGGCGAAGCTTATCCGGGGAGAATGAGGCCCGACGAAGCGGTTATTCCGCAGCCTGACGCAACGTCTCCGGCTGATGGCTCTTCGGCCTCGCCTTCAGCTTCAGCGTTTCCAGGTCTTCGCGCTCGCGCGGCGTATTGCGCATGATCTGGTCCTTGCCGGGCTGGTACTGCGGCGGCACCGGGAGATCGACGCCGTACCAGGCGGCGGCGCGGAGCGTGAAGCCGGGATCGACGAGATGCGGACGCGCCAGCGCCACGAGATCGGCGCGCCCTGCCGCCACGATGGTGTTGATCTGATCGGCAGAGGTGATGTTGCCGACGCACATGGTGGCGATCCCGGCCTCGTTGCGGATCTGGTCCGAGAACGGGAGCTGGAACATGCGGCCATAGACGGGGCGCGAGCGCGCCGTCGTCTGCCCCGTCGAGACATCGATCAGGTCGCAGCCCTCTGCGGCGAAGGCCTGCGCGATGGCGACGGAATCATCGCCCGTGATGCCGCCCTCCGCCCAATCGGTGGCCGAGATGCGGACCGACATCGGCTTTTCCTGCGGCCAGGCCTCGCGCATGGCGCGGAAGACCTCCAGCGGGAAGCGCAGGCGGTTCGCAAGGCTGCCGCCATAGGCGTCCGTCCGCTGATTGGTGAGCGGCGAGAGGAACGAGGCCAGCAGATAGCCATGGGCGGCGTGCAGCTCGATCATGTCGAAGCCGATACGCGCGGCCCGCTCCACCGTGGCCACGAAACCGGCCTTGATCGCGTCCATGTCGGTGCGGCTCGCCTCGCGCGGAACCTGGCTTTCGGGGTAATAGGGAAGCGGCGATGCCGAGACGATGGGCCAGGCGCCCTCGGCGAGTGGCCGGTCCATGCCCTCCCACATCAGGCGGCTTGCGCCCTTGCGGCCGGCATGGCCGATCTGCAGGCAGATTTTCGCCGCCGAATGCCCATGCACGAAATCGGCGATGCGCTGCCAGCCGGCTTCCTGCGCGTCGTTCCACAGCCCCGTGCAGCCGGGCGTGATGCGGGCGTCCGCCGACACGCAGGTCATCTCGGTGAAGATCAGCCCCGCGCCGCCCACCGCCCGCGCGCCGTAATGCATCAGGTGCCAGTCGTCGGGATGGCCGTCCTTCGCCGAATACATGCACATGGGCGAGAGCACGACGCGGTTTTCAAGCCGCATGCCGCGCAGCCTGAAGGGCTGGAACATCGGCACGGCAGGTTTGCCGTCCTTCTGGACGCGGGCGTCCGCGCCGAGATCACCGGCCAGCGCCCTGTCCGCGGCAGCTACGAACTCCGGCGCCCGGAGCGCCAGATTGTCATAGGTGATCGCCTTGGAGCGCGTCATCAGGCCGAAGGCGAACTGGATCGAGGAGAAATCGCGGAACCGCTCCACATGCTCGAACCAGACGAGGCTGACATCCGCCGCATGCTGCGTCTTCTCCACCTCCTCGCGCCGGGTCGTCTCGAAATGGCCGAGCGCGGCAGCGGCATTAAGGCCCTGCGCATGGAAGGACTGATGCAGATGGATCGCATCCTCCATCGCCAGCTTGGTGCCTGAGCCGATCGAGAAATGCGCGGTCGCCTTGGCGTCGCCGATGAGCACGATGTTGTCCTTCACCCAGCGCCGCGCCCGGATCATCGGGAATTGCCGCCAGAGCGAGCGGTTGGTGATGAGCTTGTGGCCGCCAAGCTCCGCCGCGAAGGTCGTTTCAAGGAAGGCGGCGGTTTCCGCCTCGCTCATCCTGTCGAAGCCGAGCCTGGCGAAGGTTTCCGGATCGGTCTCGAAGATCCAGGTCGAGCGGCCGGGCTCGTATTGATAGGCATGGATGATGACGATGCCTTCGGGAAGCTCCCTGAAGTGGAAGGTGAAGGCGTCGAGCGGCTTGGTGGAGCCCATCCAGACGAAGCGGTTGGGACGCAGATCCACCTCGGGCTGGAAGTGATCGACATAGGTCTCGCGGATGCGGCTGTTGATGCCGTCGGCGGCGACCACGAGATCGTAGTCGCGCGAAAGCGCCGCCACATCGTCGATCTCGGTCTGGAAGGCGAGCTTGACCCCCAGCTTGCGGGCCCGGTCCTGCAACAGCGTCAGCAAGGTGCGGCGCGAACAGCCGCAGAAGCCGTTGCCGCCGATCCGGTGGATATCGCCTTTGAAGTGGATGGCGATGTCGTCCCAATAGGCGAAGTTCGAGCGGATCGCCTCGTAGCTCGGCTCGTCCGCCGCCTTGAACGTATCGAGCGTCTGATCGGAGAAGACGACGCCGAAGCCGAATGTGTCGTCGGCCCGGTTGCGCTCGATCACGCTGATGTCGAGCTCAGGCCAATCGCGCTTCATCAGCAGCGCGAAATAGAGTCCGGCCGGTCCGCCGCCCGCGACTGCGATCCTCATGGCGCTCTCCCGCTCCCTGAATGCCTGATTTATTTTAGGCCTAAAATAATTTTGGGCAACCGGCTTCAACCCCTTGCCGCCGAATTATTTGAAACCTAAAACATTCCCTGGGAGGAGATCATGTCTCTGGGCGGCAGGCATGCATTGGTGACGGGCGGCGGTCGAGGCATTGGCCGCGCCATCGCCAGGGCGCTGACCTCTGCTGGCGCGACCGTCACCGTGACGGGCAGGACCGAGACGGATCTGCTCGATGCAGTCGCAAGCGGCGACGCGCAGGCCTGCGTGGTCATCGATGCGACGGATGAAGCTGCCGTCATGCAAGGCTTCCGCATCGCCGCCGCAGCCCATGGACCTATCGATATCCTTGCCGCAAACGCCGGTGCGGTTGAAAGCGCCAGCTTCCAGAAGACGGACAGCGCCATGTTCCGGCGCATGCTGGACGTGAACCTGATGGGGGTCGTCCATGCCGCGCATGCCGTTCTGCCTGACATGATCGCCCGCAAACAGGGACGCATCATCGCCATCGCCTCTACGGCGGGACTGAAAGGATACGGCTATGTCAGCGCCTATGTCGCGGCGAAGCACGCGGTCGTGGGGCTAACGCGGGCGCTGGCGCAGGAAGTGGCGGCGAGCGGGGTGACAATCAACGCGGTCTGCCCCGGCTACACCGAGACGGATATGGTGAGCGGCGGGTTGGCGAAGATAGCCGCCAAGACGGGCCTGAGCGAAGCGGACGCGCTGGCCAGGATGCTGAAGGACAATCCGCAGCAGCGGCTGGTCCGGCCGGACGAGGTGGCTGCCGCCTGCGTCTGGCTGGCCGGCGATGTCGCCGCAGCGGTCAATGGCGCGGTGATACCGCTTTCGGGAGGCGAAATCTGATGGATGAGCGTGCGCCGCCCCTTGACCGCGAGACCAGCGCGGCCTTGCGCCCTGCCGATCACAAGACGGAACTCAGGCTCTGGCTGCGGTTGCTGACCTGCGCGACGCTGATCGAGAGCGGCATCCGCAAGCGCCTGCGGGAGACCTTCGACGTGACGCTGCCGCGCTTCGATCTGATGGCGCAGCTCGACAAGACGACGGGCGGGCTGACGCTTGGCGAGCTCTCGCAGCGCATGATGGTCTCGAACGGCAATGTCACCTCCATCGTCGAGGCGCTGGTGGGGCAGGGGCTCGTCGACCGCAGGCCATCGCCGCAGGACAGGCGGGCCCAGGTCGTCTCGCTGACGGCGGAAGGCCGCCGCTTCTTCCGGCAGATGGCCGCCGCCCATGAGGTGTGGATTGCCGAAACCTTCGCCGGGCTGACGCCAGGCGAATCGGAGCAATTGATGGCGCTGCTCGGCAAGGCCAAGCTCTCCGCCCGCTCCACTTTCGGCGAGGGGAGCAGACCATGAGCCAGCGCCCCGCCAGCGAAGTCTCCCTGCCGCTCTACGACTTCTCGCCGCGCCATTTCGCGCTCGCCGTGAATGGACCGGTGGCGGCCATCACCCTGAACCGCCCGGAGAAGAAAAACCCGCTCACATTCGAGAGCTACCGGGAACTCACGGATTTCTTCCATGCCTGCGGCCGTGACCAGCACGTGAAGGCGATCGTCATCACTGGGGCGGGCGGCAATTTCTGCTCCGGCGGCGATGTGATGGAGATCATCGGACCGCTGGTCGCGATGGATACGGCAGGCCTGATGGCCTTCACGAAGATGACTGGAGAGTTGGTGAAAGCGATGCGGGCCTGCCCGCAGCCCATTATTGCGGCCATCGACGGCATCTGCGCGGGTGCGGGCGCCATCATCGCGATGGCCTCGGATATGCGGATCGGCACCGAGCGGGCGAAGGTCGCCTTCCTGTTCAACCGCGTGGGGCTCGGCGGCTGCGACATGGGAGCCTGCGCCATCCTGCCCCGCATCATCGGCCAGGGCCGGGCGGCGGAACTGCTCTACACGGGCCGCGCTTTGGCCGGGCCGGAGGCCGAGCGCTGGGGCTTCTTCAACCGCCTTGTCGCGCCGGAAGGGCTGCTCGCCGATGCGCAATCCCTGGCGGGCGATCTCGCCAGCGGGCCGACCTTCGCCAATGCCATGACCAAGCGCATGCTCGAGATGGAATGGGCGATGTCGGTCAACGACGCCATCGAGGCCGAGGCGGTGGCGCAGGCGCTTTGCATGACGACCGAGGATTTCGGCCGCGCCTACCGCGCTTTCGCCGCCAAGCAGCGCCCGGTCTTCGAGGGCAATTGATGAGCCTGGCCACCACCCTTCGCTGGCCGTTTTTCGAGGCCGCTCACCGCGGCCACGCAGCGCGGCTGTCGGCCTGGGCGGTGGAGACATTGGCCGATCTGCCGCATGACACGGCCTCCACGGCAGGGCTGGATGCCGCCTGCCGCGCGCGGGTGCGGGCGCTGGGCGAGGCCGGGTTCCTGAAGGCCTGCGTGCCTGCGGCCTATGGCGGCCTTTCCGAGGGCCTTGATGTCCGCACCCTTTGTCTCAGCCGGGAGATCCTCGGCTGGCATGACGGGCTCGCCGATTTCGCCTTCGCCATGCAGGGCCTCGGCACCGGATCAATCTCTCTGTTTGGTTCGGCGGAGTTGAAGCAGCGCTATCTGCCACCCGTCGGCATGGGCCGGGCGATAGCGGCCTTTGCGCTCTCGGAAAAGGAGGCCGGATCGGATGTGGCCGCCATGGCCGCGACCGCAAGCCCGGATGGCAAGGATCACGTCCGCATTTCCGGCGAGAAGACCTGGATTTCGAACGGCGGCATCGCCGATCATTATGTCGTCTTCGCCCGCACGGGCGAGGCGCCGGGGGCGCGGGGCCTCTCGGCCTTTGTCGTCGATGCTGACGCTGCGGGCCTCAGCGTGACCGAGCGGATCGACGTCATTGCGCCGCATCCGCTGGCGACCCTGCGTTTCGACGCCGTCCGCGTGCCTCTGGCGAACCGGCTCGGTGCTGGCGGCGAAGGCTTCAAGGTCGCCATGGCGACGCTCGATATCTTCCGCTCCACCGTGGGAGCAGCGGCGCTCGGCTTCGCCCGCCGCGCCCAGCACGAGGCGCTGACGCGGGCCACGACGCGTCATCTGTTCGGTGCGCCGATGGCGGATCTGCCATTGGCGCAGGCTTCGCTTGCCGAAAGCGACGCGGAGATCGACGCGGCGGCCCTGCTCATCTATCGCGCGGCCTGGCTGAAGGACACGGGCGAGGCGCGCATCACCCGTGAGGCCGCCATGGCGAAGATGGTCGCGACCGAAAGCGCGCAGCGCGTCATCGACCGCTCGCTCCAGCTCTTCGGCGGGCTGGGCGTGACGCGGGGCGTGAAGGTCGAGGAGCTCTACCGCGAGATCCGGGCGCTCCGGATCTACGAGGGCGCCACGGATGTGCAGAAGATCGTGATCGCCCGCGAGGCGATCAGGGCGTTTGGCAAGGGAGGCTCGTGATGCATCGTTCAGCGCATGCCGACACCTTCACGCGGGAGAATCTCCCGCCCGCCGAACTGCAGCCGCCGTTCCTCTTTCCCTTGCCTGAACTCGATTATCCCGAACGCCTGAACTGTGCCGTCGAATTCATCGACCGGCATGTCGAGGCCGGTCATGGCAATGCGCCCTGCCTGCTGTCGCCGACGCAATCCTGGACCTACGGCGAATTGCAGGAGCGCGTGAACCGCATCGCCAATGTGCTTGTCCGCGACCTGGGCCTCGTGCCCGGCAACCGCGTGCTCCTGCGGGCGCCCAACACGCCGATGCTGGTGGCGGCGGTCTTCGCGGTCATCAAGGCGGGCGGTGTCGTTGTCTGCACGATGCCCATGCTGCGGGCGAAGGAGCTTGCCTATCCGATCGCCAAGGCCAGGATCAGCCTGGCGCTCTGCGATGGCTCCCTGCGCGACGAACTGGAGAAGGCGCAAGCCGCCGCCCCGGCACCGCTCGCCATCACCTGTTGGGGGGAGGGAGGCGCGCTGGAAAGCCTGATGGCCCAACCGGGTTATGAGCATTTCGTGGCCGTCGATACCGCGCAGGATGATGTCTGCCTCATCGGCTTCACCTCCGGCACGACCGGTGAACCGAAGGGCACGATGCATTTCCATCGCGACATGCTCGCCATCTGCGATGCCTATGCGAGGCATGTGCTGAAGCCGGTGCCTTCGGACCGTTTCATCGGCTCGCCGCCGCTGGCCTTCACCTTCGGTTTGGGCGGTCTGGTGCTGTTTCCGCTGCGCGTCGGTGCTTCAGCCGTGCTGCTCGAAGCCGCTCCGCCTGACAGGCTCCTGCCGACGATCGCGCAATTCGGCGCCACGATCTGCTTCACGGCCCCCACGGCCTATCGCGCCATGCTGCCGAAGCTTGGCGAGCACGATATCGGCTCGCTGCGCAAATGCGTCTCGGCGGGCGAGGCGCTGCCGGTTTCGACTTTCGAGGCCTGGAAGGCGGCGACCGGCCTGCCGCTGATGGACGGCATCGGCGCGACGGAAATGCTGCATATCTTCATCGGTTCGCCGGAGGAGGAGATCCGCCCCGGCGCAACCGGCCGCCCCGTGCCGGGCTATGAGGCGGCGGTGCTCGATGAAGCGGGCCAGCCCGTGGCCGACGGCATCGTCGGCCGGCTCGCGGTGCGCGGCCCCACGGGCTGCCGCTATCTGGCGGATGAGCGCCAGCGCAAATATGTCGCGCATGGCTGGAACATCACCGGCGACAGCTACAGGCGCGATGCGGACGGCTATTTCTGGTATCAGGCCCGCTCGGACGATATGATCGTCTCGTCGGGCTACAACATCGCCGGGCCTGAGGTCGAAAGCTGCCTGCTCACCCATCCTGCGGTGGCGGAATGCGGCGTGGTGGGCCAGCCGGATGCGGAAAGGGGCATGATCGTCAAGGCCTATATTGTCCTCAAGCCGGGACAGGAAGGCACGCCAGCCTTCACCAAGGCGCTGCAGGATTTCGTCAAGGCCGAAATCGCCCCTTACAAATATCCCCGCGCCATCGCCTATGTCGCGGCGCTGCCGCGCACCAACACCGGCAAGCTGCAGCGTTTCGAATTGCGGCGCATGGCGTCGGAGGAAAGCGCCGCCCAAAGGATCGCCTCATGAATGATCACGCTCTCCACCGCCGCGAACTCCAGCCGCCCGGCTGGCCGCAGCCGCGCGGCTATGCCAACGGGATCATGGCCAGCGGGTCGCTTGTGGTCACCGGCGGCGTCGTCGGCTGGGATGAGGCGGGCGTCTTCGCCGAGGGTTTTGTGCCGCAGGTGCGCCAGGCTCTCCTCAACATCCGGGCTATCCTCGCGGAGGCGGGAGCGGGGGCGGAGCATCTTGTCCGCCTCACCTGGTATGTGACGGATATGGCCGCCTATCGCGGCTCGCTCCGCGAGATCGGCGCCGCCTACCGGGAGGTTTTCGGCCGGAACTTTCCCGCCATGGCACTGATGCAGGTGGTGTCGCTGGTCGAACCTGCGGCCATGGTCGAGATCGAGGCGACAGCGGTGGTGCCGGGGACGCCATGAACACCACGCTCTTCCTCATCCAGTGCCTCAACGGCCTGCAGCTCGGCGTGCTGCTGTTTCTGGTGGCGGCCGGCCTGACGCTCGTCTTCGGCGTCATGGATTTCATCAACCTCGCGCATGGCGTGCAATATATGCTGGGCGCCTATCTCGCCGTCACCTTCACGGCGCTGACGGGCAATCTGTTTCTCGCCTTGCCTCTGGCGCTCATGGCGGCGCTGGCGCTCGGGCTGGTGCTGGAGGTGGTCGTCTTCCGGCATCTCTATGACCGCGATCATCTGGAGCAGGTGCTCGCCACCTTCGGGATCATCCTGTTCCTGAACCAGGGCGTGAAAATCGTCTGGGGGGCCGCACCGCTGAGCGTGCCGGTGCCTGAAGCGCTGCAGGGCTCCATCGCCATTGCGCAGGGCGTGCTTTATCCGGTCTACCGTCTGGCGATCATCGGCTCGGGGCTCGCCGTGGCGCTCGCCCTGCATCTCGTCATCAACCACACGCGGGTCGGCATGCTGATCCGCGCGGGCTCCACCAATGCGCCGATGGTCTCAGCGCTCGGCGTCGATATCCGCCGGCTGTTCATGATCGTCTTCGGGTTCGGCGCGATGCTGGCGGGCTTTGCCGGCATCATGATCGCGCCGATCCTTTCGGTCGAGCCCGGCATGGGGGACCAGATCCTGATCCTTGCCTTCGTGGTGATCGTCATCGGCGGCATCGGCTCGATCCGCGGCGCCTTCATCGCGGCCATTCTGGTGGGGCTGGTCGACACATTGGGCCGCTCGTTCTCGGTGGATATCCTGCGCAGCTTCGGCATGGGACCGGCCAACGCGCGCGCCGTGGGTCCTGCGATCTCGTCGATGCTGATCTATGTGCTGATGGCGGCGGTGCTGTTCTTCCGGCCGTCCGGGCTCTTTCCGGCGAAGGGGCGCTGAGTGCTGCGTTCCCCTAGGCTCATCCCCATCCTGCTCTTCGCCCTTCTGGCGGCGGTGCCGCTGGCCGGATTGTTCATCCGGGACGGCTATCTGCTGTCGCTGTTCACGCGGGTGATGATCCTGGCCATTGCCGCGATTTCGCTCGATCTGATCCTCGGCTTTGGCGCGCTGGTCTCTTTCGGCCATGCGGCCTTCATCGGCATCGGCGCCTATGCGATGGGCATTCTCGCCTCGCATGGGCAGGAAGGCTTGCTGGCCGGGCTGGTCATGGCGCTCGCGGCGTCGGCGCTGTTCGCGCTGATCACGGGCGCGATCTCGCTGCGCACCAAGGGCGTCTATTTCATCATGATCACGCTGGCCTTCGGCCAGATGGCCTTCTACACGGCCGCCTCGCTGCGCGCTTACGGCGGCGATGACGGGCTCACCGTCGCACGCCGCTCGCTGGTGTTCGGCAGCCGGCTCCTGGAGAACGACAGGGTGTTCTACTACGCCGTGCTGGCCAGCCTCATCGGCGTCTATCTGCTGTGCCGCATGATCGTCGGCTCCCGCTTCGGGCGGGTGCTGCAGGGGGCCAAACAGAACCCGCAGCGCATGCAGGCCATCGGCTTCAACCCCTATCCTTATCAGCTTGCGGCCTATGTCATCGCGGGCATGATCGGCGGCTTCGCGGGCTTCCTGCTCGCCAATCAGACGGAATTCGTGTCGCCGGCCTACATGTCCTGGCAGCGCTCCGGCGAGCTGATCGTGATGGTCATCATGGGCGGCATCGGGTCCCTGCATGGCGCTGTGATAGGCGCGGCCGCCTTCCTGCTGCTGGAGGAATGGCTTTCCGGCTTCACCGAACACTGGAAGGTGATCTTCGGGCCGATGCTGGTGCTGATCGTGCTGTTCATGCGGGGCGGCATCCTGGGATTTCTGGCGCGCATCAGCGGAGCCAAGAATGGCTGAGCCCGTCCTCTCCCTCAAAGGTCTGCGTAAGAACTTCGGCGGATTGCGGGTGACCGACGATGTCTCGCTTGAGGTGCGTCCGGGCGAAATCCACGCCGTCATCGGCCCCAACGGCGCGGGCAAGACAACGCTGATCCACCAGATCTCCGGCTTCCTGCGGCCCGATGCGGGCCAGGTGTTTCTTGGCCGCAGGGACGTGACGCGGCTGGCGCCCGAGAAGCGCGCACAATCAGGGCTGGCGCGCTCCTTCCAGATCACCTCGATCCTGCCGGCCTTCACCGCGCTGGAGAATGTGGCGCTGGCCGTGCAGGCGCGCTCGGGCAGCAGCTTCCGGTTCTTCGGCAAGGCTTCGGGCGAGGCCGGGCTGAACAGCGCGGCGATGGCGAAGCTGGAAGAGGTCGGCCTGTCCGAACGCGCCGAGGTTCCCGCCGGCGTGCTCTCGCATGGCGAGAAACGCGCGCTCGAATGCGCCATCGCGCTCGCCATGGAGCCGAAGGTGATGCTGCTCGATGAGCCGATGGCGGGCGCCGGCCATGACGAGGGCCAGCGCCTCATCAGCCTCATGCAAAGGCTGAAGGCGAAGATCCCGATGCTGCTCGTGGAGCACGATATGGACGCCGTGTTCCGCGTGGCGGACCGCGTCTCCGTGCTTGTCTATGGCCGCATCATCGCGACTGGCGCGCCGGACGAGATCCGGGCGGACCGGGCGGTGCGCGAGGCCTATCTCGGCGAGGAGCAGGCAACGGGAGACGCTCGCCATGCTTGAAATCGCCAAGCTGGAAGCCGGCTATGGCGCGGCACAGGTGCTCTTCGGCATCGGTTTCAAGGTCGAGGCCGGGGAGGTCGTCAGCCTGCTCGGCCGCAACGGCATGGGCAAGACGACCACGATCCGCACGATCATGGGCCTGATGCCGACACGCGGCGGCAGCATTGCCTTCGAGGGCCGGGAATTGACCGGCGCGCCGCCCTACCGCATGGCGCAGGCGGGCCTCGGCCTCGTGCCGGAAGGGCGGCAGGTGTTCCCGACGCTGACGGTGGAGGAGAACCTCATCGCCACCGCCGCCAACCGCAGCGGCAAGGCGCGGTTCGATCTGGCCGCCGTCTACGCTTTCTTCCCGCGCCTCAAGGAGCGCCGCGGCAATTTCGGCAACCAGCTTTCCGGCGGCGAGCAGCAGATGCTGGCGATCGGCCGCGCCCTGATGACCAATCCGAAGCTCCTGATCCTTGACGAGGCGACGGAGGGTCTGGCGCCGCTCATCCGGGCCGAGATCTGGGCGGCGCTCGGCCAGCTGCGCGACGAGGGGCAGTCGATCCTCGTCATCGACAAGCATCTCGACGCGCTGCTGCCGCTCGCCAACCGGCATGTGGTGATCGAGAAGGGGCGCGTTGTGTGGACGGGAACATCGGCGGACCTCAGCGCGCAACGGTCCGAAGTCGACCGGTTCCTGCATGTGTAGGATCGACGGACTCTAAACGCCGAAGAACACCGTCTCGCCTTCGCCGCCCAGGCGGATGTCGATCCGCCAGACGCCATCCGCGCCCGGCTTGAGCATCAGCGTCTCGTGCCGGGCGGCGGGCACGAGGCCCAGCACCTGATCCCCGGCGTTCGCGGGCTCGCCGGCAAAGTAGAAGCGCGTCGTCAGGTGGCGGAGCAGGCCACGGCCCAGGACATTGACGGCGATATGCGGCGCCTGAAGCTTGCCATCGGCGCCGGGCACGCGTCCGGGCCTGATCGTCGTGAACCGGAAGATGCCCTGCCTGTCGGTGTCAGAGCGGCCAAAGCCGTGGAAAGGCCGCCGGTTGCCTTCCAGCACGGCTTCGCTCGTCGCGTATCGGCCGCTGGCATCGGCCTGCCAGATTTCAACGAGCGTGTCGGTCGTCGGCTCGCCATCGGCATCGAGGATGCGGCCCTCGATCCGGATCGTTTGGGTGAGGCCGGTTCCGGCGGTCAGGTCGCTCTCGAAGAGTTCGGCCACATCATAGGCATGCGGTGTCAGCATGTAATGGAAGAAGGGGCCCACCGTCTGCGAAGGCGTGATGCCGTCCGGACGATCAGTCATCATGCGGCTCCTCCATCGGCGTGGCGTTGCGGCCGCGCAGGATGACGTCGAAACGGTAGCCGAGCGCCCATTCGGGCTCCGTCAGATCGAGCGCGAAGGACGAGACCATCCGCTGGCGCGCCTTCTCGTCAGGCACCGCATTGTAGATCGGATCGAAGGCGAACAACGGGTCGCCGGGGAAATACATCTGCGTCACCATGCGGCTGAGGAACGAGGCGCCGAAAAGCGACAAGTGGATATGCGCCGGCCGCCAGGCGTTGTGATGGTTGCGCCAGGGATAGGAGCCGGGCTTCACGGTGACGAAGCGGTAGCGCCCCTCCGCATCGGTCACGGCCCGGCCCGCGCCGGTGAAATTGGGGTCGAGCGGCGCGGGATGCTGGTCGACGGCATGCACATAGCGCCCGGCGGCATTGGCCTGCCAGACCTCGATCAGCGTGTTGGGAACCGGTCGCCCATCCTCGTCGAGCACGCGGCCGGCGACGATGATGCGCTCGCCCAGCGGCTCGCCCTTGTGCTGCTTCGTCAGGTCCGCCTCGTCGGCGCGCACGGCGTTGTGCCCGAACAAGGGTCCGGTGATCTCCGTCATGGATGGCGGGATGATCACCAGCGGCTGGCTCGGCGAACGGCGGAGGCTGCTCTTGTAATCCGGCGACAGCGAGGCGGGATGCGCCTTCATGCTGTCCAGTGGAAAAACCCGTGTCATGGCTCCCCCGTCAGTTCACGGCTTCAACCGCCAGCGCCACGCCCTGGCCGACGCCGACGCACATCGTGGCGATGCCGTAGCGGCCGCCGGATCGTTTGAGCTGGCGCATCAGCGAGCCGGCGATGCGTGCGCCCGACATGCCGAGCGGATGGCCGAGCGCGATCGCGCCGCCATTGGCGTTGACGAAATCGGCGTCCTCGGCAAGGCCGAGCTGGCGCAGCGAGGCGATGCCCTGGCTGGCGAAGGCTTCGTTCAGCTCCATCGCATCGATCTCAGACAGCGTGAGGCCTGTGCGCTCCAGCAGCTTGCGGACGGCTGGCACGGGGCCGATGCCCATGATGCGGGGCGGGACGCCAGCCGAGGCGAGCCCCAGCACGCGCGCCAGCGGCGTGAGGCCATGCCGCGCAGCCGCCGCCGCAGAGGCCAGGATCAGCGCCGCCGCGCCATCATTGACGCCGGAGGCATTGCCGGCCGTGACCGTGCCCGGATCGCGGACGAAGTTCCTGAGCTTCGCCAGCATCTCCAGCGTCGTGTCGGCGCGGGGGTGCTCGTCGCGGTCGACAATCACCGGCGCCTTGCCGGGAATGGTCACGGGCGCGATCTCGCCTGCGAAGAACCCCTCCGCCTGCGCACGCGCCGCGCGCTGCTGCGAGCGCAACGCGAAGGCATCCTGCGCCTCGCGCGTCACCTGAAAGTCTTCCGCCACATTCTCGCCCGTCTCGGGCATGGAATCGACGCCGTATTGCGCCTTCATCAGCGGGTTGATGAAGCGCCAGCCGATGGTGGTATCGTGGATATCCGCCGAGCGCTGCCAGGCCTCCGCGGCCTTGCCCATCACGAGGGGCGCGCGCGTCATGCTTTCCACGCCGCCGGCGATAGCGAGATCGATGTCGCCCGCCCTGATAGCGCGGGCGGCAGCACCCACTGCGTCGAGGCCCGAGGCGCAAAGACGGTTGACGGTGACGCCGGGCACGCTGGCGGGAAGGCCGGCCAGCAGGCTCGCCATGCGGGCGACGTTGCGGTTGTCCTCGCCGGCCTGGTTGGCGCAGCCGAACACCACCTCATCGATGTGATCGGCGAGGCCGGGGTGGCGGTCGAGCAGCGCGCGGATCGGGATGGCCGCGAGATCATCCGTCCGCACTTTCGCCAGGGCGCCGCCATAGCGGCCGATCGGCGTGCGGATATAATCGCAGATGAAGACGTCGGTCATGGGTGATTGGTCCCGGTCATCAGCATCACGAAACCCCGTGCGCCTTTTTCGTGCGGGCGTGAAGGTCCCTGAGCACGCGCAGCTCCTCGGTTGTGGCGGGGGGCGTTTCGCTCAATGTTTCGGCGAAGCATACCGTCCAGCCGCAATTCTCCTGCACCTTGTCGCGCGTCACGCCGGGATGGAGCGAGACAACCGTCATCTCCCGGCTCACCGGATCGGGCGTGAAGACGCAGAGGTCGGTGATCAGGCGCGTCGGCCCCTTCGTCTTCATGCCCAGACGCTCGCGATGGTCGCCGCCCTCGCCATGGCCCATCGAGGTGATGAAGGGAAGCTTCTCCACGAAAGAGCGATGCCCCATCGCCATGGTGATGAAGACCTCGCCGCAATTGCTGGCGATCTCGGGCGCGCCGCCGCCGCCGGGCAGGCGCACCTTCGGCTGATCGTAGGGCCCAACAACCGTCGTGTTCAGATTGGCGAAGCGGTCGATCTGCGCGCCGCCCAGAAAGCCGATGGTGATGCGGCCGCCCTGCAGCCAGTAACGGAACATCTCCGGCACCGGCACCGTCGTGAGCGCCGTGTCGCAGAGTTCTCCGTCGCCGATGGAGAGCGGCAGAACGTCCGGCTCGGTGCCGATCGTGCCGCTTTCATAGATCAGCGTGATGCCCGGCGCATGCGTCAGCCGCGCTAGGTTGCAGGCTGCCGATGGCGCGCCGATGCCGACGAAGCAGACATCGGTGGATTTGAGAGCCCGCGCCGCAGCGATAGTCATCATCTCTGTCGGCGTGACGGTCGCGGCGGGAGAAACGGAGATGTTCATTGTCGATCTCCTCACGCGGCTTTCGGCGGCCTTGCGGCGAAAGCTTCGGGCCCCGCCCGCATGACATTCTCCTCCATCCAGGCCAGGAACGTGTCACGGTCGCGCGATATGGCGTCCCAGGCAATGTAGAAGGCATTGTCGCGCTTGTAATAGCCATGCGCGTAGGAGGGATGCGCCCCGCCCGCCACGGTGACGATGGCGCCGATCGTCCAGTGCGGCAGGATCACAGCATTGGCGTTGCGGGGGCCGAAATCCTCGACGATCTCCTCGACGGTGACGATGGAGCGTTTGGCGGCCAGCACCGCCTCCTTCTGCACGCCGGTGATGCCTTCCAGCAGGACGTTCCCCTGCCGGTCGGCTCTCAGCGCATGGATGATCGCGACATCCGGGCGGATCGCCGGCACGGTCGCCAGCACTTCCCCGGTATAGGGACAGGTGATCGATTTGATCGACGGGTTCACCTTTGGCAGATCGGCGCCGATATAGCCGCGCAGCATGGCGAAGGGCAGGTTGGCGGCCCCGGCCTCATAGGCATTCGCCATCGCGGCATGGCTGTGCTCGGTGAGTTCGAGCTTGTGCGGCCAGTGGTTCTCCACCGCATCGCGCATGCGGTGCAGGGAGCCGACGCCCGGATTGCCGCCCCAGGAGAAGACGAGGCGCGCTGCGCAGCCCATGCCGATCATCTGATCGTAGAGGATATCCGTCGTCATGCGGATCAGCGTCAGACCCCGCCGCTGCTGGCGAATTACCTCATGGCCGGCCGCATAGGGGATGAGATGCGTGAAGCCCTCCATTGCGACGCTGTCGCCATCACGCACATGGGCGGCGACGGCTTCCTGTAACGAGACAAACGCGGCCATCGCACCTCTCCGGCAGCAAGCGGACATTCCCAGCCGGACTGCATTAGTCGCAGGCATCCCCCTTGTCGATGAGCGGGCTGAAATTGGGGCAAGCCGCGTGATGACATGGTCCCGTCACCGGGATGTCGCACCGCTTTCATCCTTCTCCGTCATTGCCGGGATGTTCCAACCAGCGAGGGATTTATCATGCCTAAAATGAAGATTGATATGTTTGAAGTAGGCGCCATCGTTGCGTTGAAGTCGGGCGGTCCCGGGCTCACGGTCCTGGGTCAGGCGGGTGACCACGTCCATTGCGTGTTTTTTTCGGACGAGCTTGGCGAATTCAAGGAAACGATGCTGCCGGTCGTTGCCCTGATGCCCGCTGAAATCGGTGACGACGAAGATCATGAGAACGGCGACGACGAGGATTCGGAAGAAGAAGAATCCGAAGACGACGATTCCGAGGAAGAAGAGGACGGCAAGAAAGCCGCCTGAGTCTTTTTCCCAAGGTTCGTCCGGTAACGTCCTGGAATGCGCAGCGCGGCTCGGCCGCGCTGCATCCTCGCTATCCTATTTCGCCCCCAGATGCCGGAAGGCCTCCACAACCTTCTCGTAAACGGGCCGTTTGAATGGGATGATCAGGCCGGGAAGCTTCTCCATGCGCTCCCAGCGCCAGCCCGAAAACTCGGGCCGGTGGCCACCGTTGGGCGACAGCACGTTGATCTCGCTGTCCTCGCCTTCGAACCGGAGCGCGAACCATTTCTGCGTCTGCCCGCGGTAGCGCCCCTTCCAGCTCTGGGTCGCGACGTCGAGCGGCAAATCGTAGCTGTACCAGTCCGGCGCTTCGGCGAGGAGCGATGTCGAGGTGACAGACGTCTCCTCGGACAATTCGCGCAAGGCGGCATGATAGGGGTTCTCGCCACGGTCGAGGCCCCCTTGCGGCATCTGCCAGGAGTATCGGGCGTTCACATGCTCGGGCGTGGAATCCTTTCGGCGATCCCCGATCCAGACGAGGCCGGCCTTGTTGATCAGCATGATGCCGACGCAACGCCGATAGGGTGCGTCTTCAGGTTTCCGCGTCATGGAAATAGCCACTAACTCTTGCGCGGCGAGGATACCAGAGCGCTGACCGGCACCAGCGTGATTCCCCGGCTTTCAGCCGCCTTCGCCCAGCGGCTGAGGCGTTCGATCGTCACCGGGAGCGCCGCGCCATAGCCGACGGCCGTGCCCTTCTCGCGCGCGATCTTCTCCAGCCGCGCCAGCGCCGCATCGATTTCAGACCCGCGCTGGACGGCGTCGATCACCACGTCGGCCCGGGCGGCCGAGACGCCGGAGCTTGCGGCTGCCTGCGGCGCGAGCGAGCGGCCTGACGAGCCGTCATCCACATAAAGCAGGCCCCGCTGGGCCAGCTCCTTCATCACCGGCGCCAGCACCGCATCGTTAGCGGTGAAGCGCCCGCCCATGAAATTGATGATGCCGACATAACCCGGAAAGCGCGTGAGCAGCCAATACAGCCGATCCATGTTCTGGTCCGTCGGCAGACTGGCGACCAGCGTATGCGGTCCTGGATCATTGTCGG
This sequence comes from Methylocystis sp., assembly GCA_020252485.1. Lineage (GTDB taxonomy): Bacteria > Pseudomonadota > Alphaproteobacteria > Rhizobiales > Beijerinckiaceae > JADCCX01. The sequence goes on along the minus strand of JADCCX010000014.1, from coordinate 56,027 downwards.
GATAATCGAAGGGTTCCATCGGAGCCTGCAGCAGCACCTCATGGCCATCCTCGCGCGCTCGCGCCACCTGGCGCTCAAGATCGGCTCCGTAGGGCGCGAAAGCAAGGCTGATGTTGGGGGGCAACCGCTGGATCGCATCCTGCGTCGCGTTAGCGCTGATGCCGAGGCTCCCCATCACGAGCGCGATCCGGATCGGGGCCGCGCGCTGCTGGGGCGTTACAGGTCTGGCGTAAACGTCGGCAGGCCGAAGGCCGTCCGGTCCGATCTTCGGCAGGTTGCCATGGCGCCCGCGTTCGACAAGACGCCTGTCTGGCGCCGTCGCCAGGCGGATCGTGGGCTGCGCATCCGGCACGCGGATGACGACGGAGCCGGGCGCCTGGCCGTTCTGACGCGTGACCCTGACGCCAGACTCCGTTTCAAGGTCTGCAGCCGCTTGGCGTTGCTGCGACGATTCATCGGCAGGCAGATGCTTGACGTTCGCTGTATCGGCAGGGGTCTTGGTTTCTTTGGTCGCCGTCGAAGTGGTTAGGGCAGGCTTCTGTATCGACGCCGTGGCGACGGGTTCGCCGCCCAGCGGATCGCTGGTGAAGGCGACGAGGCCGCCAATGCCGGCAAGCAGGCAAAGACAGAGGCCCGCCAGCAGCTTGCCGAGCGGAAGTTTCCGGCGCAGCGGCTTGCCTGCGTCGCGCCCCTGCCCCAGGGGAATGGTGAGGTCGTTCGCCGTCATGGCTCCGCAACGATTGCCGTCCGGCGCGTCGAATCGCGCGCCATGGCTCCTCCTCCACCGAAACCCTCTTGTGTTAAAGCCGCGTTAACGGTGAGATAGTCCCCTGATCAATCGGAGGTTCGACATGGCGGAAAGCAAGTTGGAGACAAGTGGCAATCCCGGGACCTATCCGGCAGGAGCGCGGCATTTCCACTGGGTCACGGCCGTCTTCGTCTTCATCCTCGTGCCGGTCGGAATGTATATGGTGTATCGCGGCGAGGCGACCAACTTTGACGCATTCACCAACACACTCTACTCCAATCACAAGCTGGCGGGGTTCATCCTGCTGTGGATCGTCGTGGCGCGGCTCGCCTTCCGGTTCATCAAGGGAGCGCCAAAGAACGAGCCGACGCTCGCCCCGCTGCAGAAGACAGCGTCTCACCTCGTCCATTGGGTTCTCTACGGCCTGCTGCTTGTCGTGCCGCTGCTGGGATGGATCGGCGTTTCACTCTATCCGGCGCTGGGCATTCCGTTCGGCCTCAGCCTTCCCGCCCTTACTGCGCCCAATGACAAGCTCGCCGAAACAATTTTCACGTTTCACAAGCTCGGGGCTTTCCTCCTGACGGGGCTTGTCGTTGTCCATATCGGCGCGGCGTTGTTCCATCACTTCATCCGCAAGGACAATGTGCTGCGGCGGATGCTGCCGGGCCTGAAGCCCCGCTAGGCGAGACCTCACTCCGGAGTCGCCAGCAGATCCTCGTGGCCGATGATCGACAGGCGCTCGCCGCCCGCGAGGCGATGCGCCAGCCAGGCGGAAACGTCCCCGGACGGCACAAGGCCGGTCTCGAGGGCGGCATTGGCGAACCCGCGGTCCAGCTCCGCCCGCAATCGGGCGAAGGAGCGGTCGAGCAACCAGGGGCTTGCGCCGCGCAGGACGCCATATCCGCGCCGGTGGAACGCCTTGGCCAGCGCGTCGGTTGCGCCCGGTCCGGCGGCAGGCCCGAAGCCCTTGTCGCTCGTCTGATGGGCGTTGAATGCCGCCAGAATAGCGGAGTCGGCGGGGTGCGAGGGGCGCCAGCTTGCCTCGCCATCGTAGGTCAGGACCGTGAAGAAGGTCTGCCCGCGGGCGGCGAGCGAGGCGGCCAGCGCCTCGATGCCGGAGGGCGAGACGAGATCGAACAGCGCCGCCGCCGTGACGAGATCGGCGCCCTCCGTCACCCCGGCGAAATTGCCTCCGGAAAGATCGACCTGGCGGAAGCTCACCTCCAGCGTGGCGCTGCCCTTGCGAAGGCTGAGCGCATCGCCGGAGATGGAGGCCGCATCGGCCCATTCGATCAGCTTTTCCCGCGCCGCAGCAAGCAGCCGGGCGTCATAATCGACCAACGTCCAGGATTGCCGCGCCGGAAGGGCCGCCCAGGTTCCCCTGAGGTTCGAGCCCGCGCCGCAGCCAAGATCGACCACGGCAATAGCGTCGCGGCCCTCGAAACGCCGCCTCAGCGCCTGGCGCACATCTGCATTCAGCGCGGCGTGGTCGGCCGGCTCCCGAAGCGACAGCCATTCAGCGCTGAAACTCATGCGGCAAACTCCTCAGATCGACTTCAGAACGTCGGCGATCTCGCGCGCCGTGTCATCCCATGCGGGCAACAGCGCCGCCGCCGCCCAACTGGCATCGGCCATGCGCCGCCGCAAGGCCTTGTCGGCGATCACGCGGGCCAGCGCCGTACGCAAAGCCGGCACGTCGCCGGGCGGAATCTTGAGCGCTGCGGCCTCGGGCAGCGTTGCGGCGGCCGCCCCGCCGGTTGACGAGACGATCGGCAGGCCATGCGCCAGCGCTTCCGTCAGCGCCATGCCATAGCCTTCGAACAGGGAGGACATCGCGAACAGGTCTGCTTTCGCGTAAAGCGCATCCAGTTCGGGCTCGCTCAGGGCGCCGGCGAGCGTGATGCGCTCCGCCAGACCGGCGCGGACGATGGCCGCCTGAAGCTGGCTCACGGCCTCGGGCGCCAGGGTCAGCGATCCGGCGATGGTCAGCCGCCAGTCAAGATCGGTCAGGGGAGCAAGGGCTTCGACGAGCAGGTCATAGGCCTTGCGGGGCGAAACGGCGCCCACCGCGAGAATCCGGACGGGATCGCCGCCGCCGGCGCTCCGCGCAGCCCGGTCGGTTCCCGGTTCCGCGACGGTGATCGATCGTTCGGCCACGGCGAAATCGGAGATGAGCAGGTCTCTGGTCGTGGCGCTCGTCACGATGACATGGCGGACGCAGCCGAGCACGGCCTTCTCGTTGGCGAGCAGTTGCTGCGCCTGCTCGGGAGCGAGCCCGGCCTCCAAACCGAGTGGATGGTGGACGAGCGCGACCACGCGATGCGGCAGCGCGGCGATCATGGCGGCGGGCATCGCGCCCAGCGCCAGACCGTCGATGAGGAGCAGCCTGTTCTGGTCGATTGACCGCAGAACGCTCTCTGAATCGGCCAGCACCACAGGAGAAGGAAATGGGAAGCTGCCGTCCAGCGCAACATGCGCGCAGGCTACGCCCAATGCCGGGAGCCGCGCCAGAATCTCCCGGTCGTAGCGATAGCCGCCGGTCGGCAGCCCGATATTGCCAGGGATGCAGAAGGCGACAGCGATCAAGCAACCGCGCCTTCATAGGCGGCGCGCGCGAGATCGGTTTCATGCAGGGTCACACGGATTTTCGTGAGCCCCTGTCCGTCAGCGCCAAGCGCGCCGCCCTTCGCGGCTGCGGCCATCGCATCGAAAACATATTTGCAAAGGAACTCTGTCGTTGTCAGGATTCCCTTGAATTGCGGCAGGGTGTCGAGGTCCTGATAAGCGAGGGGTTTCAACGTCCGGTTGAGCACGTCGAGCGCAGCGCCGATATCGACCACGACGTTCTGCGCTGTCATCTTCTCCCGATAGAAGGCGACATCCACGACGAAGGTCGCGCCATGTTTGTTCTGCGCTGGCCCGAAGAAGGGATCGGGCAGCGAATGGGCGATCATGATGCGGTCACGCACTTCAACGGAAAACATGGGGTCGAACCTCTATCGTCATGGTTCGGCAGCCTCTGCCAGCGTTCTGATGAACGGGCAATGACGCGTTCCCGGGCGGTGCGCGCGGGCTGACGGCAACGCCGAAGTTTGTTCTTGGCCCCGTTCGCGTTACGTATCATGATGAAACCGCTTCCTCGGGGGCGAATCGAGCGATATCTCAACCTGCCGCGATCGCATGACCCCGCACCGCAAGAGCCACCCCTTCTCGCTGCCGAATGTGCTGACCTATCTGCGCATTCTGGCTGTGCCTGCGATCGTGGCGCTTCTCTTCTGGCCGCGCGAGGACGAGATGCGCTGGTGGGCGCTCGGGTTTTTCGTGGCGGCCGCAATCACGGATTATTTCGACGGCTATTTCGCGCGGGCCTGGCATCAATATTCCGCCATTGGCCGCATGCTCGATCCGATCGCCGACAAGCTGCTGGTCGCTGCGGCGCTCCTGATGCTCGTGGCCGACGAGACCATCACATCCTGGTCGCTTTGGGCGGCGATCATCATCCTGTCGCGGGAGATCCTGGTTTCGGGGCTGAGGGAATTTCTGGCGGAGCTCAGGGTTTCCGTTCCTGTCACGCAGATCGCAAAATGGAAGACCACGGCGCAGCTCGTTGCCATCGGCTTCCTCATTGCCGGCCCGGCGGGTGATGCCGTCCTCCCCGAGGGCTGGACGCTCCAGATCGGTCTCACGCTCTTGTGGGTTGCAGCGGGGCTGACGCTCTATAGCGGCTGGGATTATTTCCGCTCCGGCATCAAGCATATCCTCGCGGAGGATGATAAGGATCCGTGATGGTCAAACTGGTCTATTTCGCCTGGGTGCGCGAGCGGGTCGGCAAGCCGGAGGAATCCGTCGATTTGCCGGCCAGCGTCACCACCATCGCAGACCTTATCGTCTGGCTTGCCGGCCGCGGCGAGGAATATGCCTATGCGTTCGAGAACGGACCCTTGATCCGCGCCGCCATCGACAGGACGCATGTGAAGCATGACGCCTCGGTCGCGGGCGCCCGGGAGATCGCCTTCTTCCCGCCGATGACGGGCGGCTGATGTTCACCGTCCGCGTTCAGGCCGAGGATTTCGATGCCGCCGCCGAACATGTCCGGCTGACGGCGGGCCGGACCGACATCGGCGCGGTCGTCACCTTCACGGGGCTTTGCCGGGATGAAGAGGGGACGCTGGCGGCGCTGGAGCTGGAGCATTATCCGGGAATGGCCGAGGCGGAAATGAACCGCGTTCTGGCTGCGTCCCGGGCGCGTTGGCCGCTTGATGGCGCGATCCTCGTGCATCGCTACGGCAAGATCGCGCCGGGGGGCAATATCGTGCTGGTCGTCACGGCATCGCGGCATCGCGCGGCGGCCTTCGCCGCAGCGGAGTTTCTGATGGATTATCTCAAGACCCGCGCCCCCTTCTGGAAGAAGGAGCACCGCCGCGACGGGACGTCCGGCGCCTGGGTGGAGGCGAAGGACGCCGATGACCGCGCTCTCGAAAAATGGTCAGGCCTTCTCGACTGATGCCAGAACCCTGTCGATCTTCTGGTGCAGTTCGAGGATCTCCATCTCGGCCTTGAGGTTGATCTCGTAGTCGAGCGTCGCCTGCGTCCGGTCGCGGGCCGCCTGCCGGTTCTGCGACATCAGGATCAGCGGCGCCTGGATCGAGGCCAGCATCGAAAGCAGCAGGTTCAGGAAGATGTAGGGATAGGCGTCGAACCGCGACTCTGCCGCCAGGATCACCGAATTCAGGGCCGCCCAGACGCCCAGGAACACGAAGAACCAGATGATGAAGGTCCATGAGCCGCCCCAGCGCGCCACCTGATCCGCGACCTTTTCGCCCATGGTCAGCGATTCGTCGATCGAGGCGTTCAGATTGCGCGTGACGTGATGGCGCTTCGCGATCCGCGCGATGATTCGCTTGTCCCGATCGCTGAGCGTTCCCACGCCGCTTTCCAGCAGCTCCTGGGCCAAAGTCCTGATGCTTCCGTCCATCGCAGATCTCCTGTCAGGGCGGAGCGACGCGAAGGATGGTGCACAAACGCGCCTACCGCAGCATGGGGAAGAGGCTTAGCACGAGCAGCAGCGCCATGGTGATGTTGAATGCGCGCAACGCCTTCGGGTTTTGCAGGAAGCGGCGGATGCCGACGCCGAAAAGCGTCCAGATATGGGTGGGCGGCGAGCCGGCGATCAGCATGATGCCGCCGAGATAAAGCGCTTTTTCGAGCGGAGGCAGACCTGCCGGAGCATAGACCGAGATCGCCCCCATCACCATGAACCAGGCCTTGACGTTGACCCATTGGAAGGCAGCGCCTTCCAGGAAGGTCATCGGGCGCCCGCCTGCCTTGCCTTCGGCGATGCCGCCGGCCGTTGCGATCTTCCAGGCGAGCCACAGCATATAGGCGACGCCCATGATCTTCAGCGCCATCTGCAGGCGCGGTTCGGCGAGGAACGCGGCTCCGAGACCGAGCGCCATAAGGCCCAGCATAAGGCTGAAGCCGACATTGATGCCGAAGATGTGCGGCAGCGAGCGGCGATAGCCGTAGTTCACGCCCGACGCCATCACCATCACGTTGTTGGGTCCCGGCGTGCCGGACATGGCGATGCAATAGAGGATGTATGGGACAAGCGTCTCCACAGCGAGCTGCCTCTCCGGCAAAAGGGCAATTGATGATTCCCCGGCCCGCCAGGCGGACCGGAGAGGCTTACTTCGGCGTTACGGCGTCGGAATAGGCGTCGATCAGAGTCTTGGTCATATTGCCGGGCGTGTACTTGATGCCGGCGATTTCGCCCACGGGGGTCACTTCCGCAGCGGTGCCTGTGATGAAGCACTCGTTGAAGCTCGGCAGCTCCTCCGGCTTGATGCGCCGCTGCACCACCTTCATGCCGTTCTTGCGGGCAAGCCTGATCACCGTCTGCCGCGTGATTCCGTCGAGGAAGCAATCGGCTTTCGGCGTGTGGATGATTCCGTCTTTGATGAAGAAGACATTGGCGCCCGTGCATTCCGCCACACGGCCCTTCCAGTCCAGCATCAGCGCATCGGCGAAGCCATCGCGCTCCGCCTTATGCTTGGAGATCGTACAGATCATGTAGAGACCGGCGGCCTTGGCCTTGGAGGGCGCCGTCCTGGGGTCTGGCCTGCGGTATTCGGCCATGCCCAGCCGGATGCCTTGCATCCGCTGGGCAGGGTCGAAATAGCTCGGCCATTCCCATGTCGCGACCGCAAGATGGATGGTGTTGTGCTGCGCCGAAACGCCCATCATCTCGGAGCCGCGCCAGGCGATGGGGCGGATATAGGCGTCCACTTGCTTATTGGCCTTGAGGGTGGCCTTCTTCGCCGCATCGATCTCGGCCGCTGTGAAGGGAACCGCCATATCGAGAATGCGGGCCGATTCGATCAACCGCTCCGAATGCTTGCGGCTCTGGAAGATCTTGCCGCCATAGGCCCGCTCGCCCTCGAATACAGCGGAGCCGTAATGCATGGCATGGGTGAGGACATGCACCTTTGCATCCGTCCAGGGGATGAGCTTGCCATCCATCCAGATAAAGCCGTCGCGCTTGTCGAAGGGCTGCGCCGCCATGATCGTCTCTCCTGCTGTCGAGCGCTTTCGTGCCAGGCATCATGACCGCAACGAAGCGCCCTTGTTGAAGGCTTTTGGCGCACGAAGCTTTCGTGCGCAGCGCTTGACGGGTAACAATTGGTCTGTGATATGTCAACATCACTGACATATTTTCTTCAGGTGGCATCGTGACGATCCCTCCCCGCAAGCAATCGAACGAGGCGGCAGCGGCAGCTCCGGCGCGGGATGCGCAGCCGGACATGGCGTTGATCGAGCTCTTGTTTTTCGGCTATCGTGATTTCGTCGGTGAACCGGACCGTGTGCTGGCGCATTATGGCTTCGGCCGCGCCCATCACCGCGTGCTGCATTTCGTCAACCGCAACTCGGGGTTAACGATCGCGGCCCTGCTTGACGTGCTCTGCATCACCAAGCAGAGCCTGGCGCGGGTGCTGAAGGACCTGATCGAAGGCGGTTTCGTGACGCAGCAGGCAGGCCCGGACGACCGTCGCCAGCGGCTGCTGCGGCTGACGCCAAAAGGATCGGCTCTTGCGAATGAACTGGCCGACAGGCAGGGGCGGCGCATCGCCGAGGCCTTGCGCGAAGCCGGGCCGGGAGGGCGTGAAATGGTGCAGCGCTTCCTGACGGGCTTGATCGAACCCGCCCAGCGGGATCATATCACGGCCATGATCGCGAAAAGCGCCCGATGAAAGACATGAGTCCCGCATGAGTGCCGCCGCTGTCCAGGCGCCGCCGGATGACGCCAGTCATCTGCTGATCGTCGATGACGATACCCGCATCCGGTCGCTGCTGTCGCAATTCCTGAAAGCGAACGGCTACCGCGTGACGACGGCGGAAAGCGCGGCCGACGCGCGCCGCAGGATGGAGGGGCTGTCCTTCGACCTCATCGTTCTCGACGTGATGATGCCCGGCGAAAACGGCTATCAATTCGCCGAAAAGCTGCGTGAGACCTCTGCGGTGCCGATTCTGATGCTGACGGCGCTGGCCGATATCAACGACCGGATCAGAGGCTTCGAAATGGGCGTCGACGATTTCATGTCGAAGCCGTTCGATCCGCGCGAGCTGCTGCTGCGCATCGGCTCGATCCTGCGCCGGGTGGCGGCGCCCCCGCCGCCGAATCAGGCGGCAGGCCCCGAATCGGTCGCATTCGGCCGCTTCAGCTACAATATTGCGCGGGGAGAGCTGATGCAGGATGGCGAGCCCATGAAGATCACCGACCGGGAGCGCGAGATGATGCGGCTCCTGGCCGAGGCGCATGGCGCCCCGGTGTCGCGGGAAGCGCTCTCCGGGCCCGATTCCGATGCGAACGAACGGACGATCGACGTGCAGATCAACCGCCTGCGCCGCAAGATCGAGCGCGATCCGGCGAATCCGCTCTATCTGCAGACTGTGCGGGGATCGGGCTACCGCCTGATCGTCGACTGATGCCGGGCGGCGCGCGGTTGCCCGCATGATCGGCCGGCCCACCTCGCCATTGTTCGGCGCGCGCAGCGGCTTCCTGCGCCTGACGCGGCTGCTCAAGTCGGTGCTGCCGAAAGGGCTTTACGCGCGCTCCCTGCTGATCGTGATCGCGCCCGTGGTGCTGCTGCAATCGGTGATCGCCTACGCCTTCATGGAGCGGCATTGGCAGACGGTGACGAACCGGCTCTCGGCATCCGTCGCCTCGGATATCGCGGCGCTCGTCGAGATCTACGAGCGGCTGCCGAACAAGGGCACGGATGGGCGGACGCTTACCGACATCGCCGAATCGAAGCTGGGGCTCGATGTCGACATCCTGCCCGCCGGGCCGCTGCCCCGCATCGGGCCGAAGCCGTTCTTCGACATTCTGGATACGGCGCTGTCTAACGAGGTGCGCCTGCGCGTGGCGCGGCCGTTCTGGATCGATACGGTCGGCCGCTCCAATCTGGTCGAGATCCGGGTCCAGCTCAATGACGCGATTATGCGCGTGATCACCAGACGCAGCCAGACCTATGCGTCCAACGCCCATATCTTCCTGATCTGGATGGTCGGCAGTTCGCTGATTCTGCTCACGGTCGCGATTCTCTTCCTCCGCAATCAGATCAAGCCGATCCTCTCGCTCGCCGATGCGGCGGAGGATTTCGGCAAGGGCCGCGAGGTGGAGTTCCGGCCGAGGGGCGCCCGCGAGGTCCGGCGCGCCGGCGCCGCCTTCCTCGACATGAAGCGCCGCATCGCCCGGCAGATCGAGCAGCGCACGACGATGCTCAATGGCGTGAGCCACGATCTGCGCACGGTGCTCACCCGCTTCCGCCTGTCGCTTGAGATGCTGGAGGCGAGCCCCGAGCGCGAGGACCTCATCCGCGACGTCAACGAGATGTCGCGGATGCTGGAGGCCTATCTCGCCTTCGCCCGGGGCGATGCCGGCGAAATCGCCCAGCCGACGGATATCCGGGCGCTCCTTGAGGAATTCCGCGCCGATGCCGAACGCCAGGGCCACCCCACCAGCTTCACGATGGAGGGCGAACCCAACGTCACCTTGCGGCGCGATGCCGTGCGGCGCCTGCTTGGAAACCTCGTTTCCAATGCGGCGCGCTACGGCGACGATATCCAGATTACCGCCGTGCATGATTCCCGCTACCTTACAGTTCATGTGGACGACGACGGCCCCGGCATCGCCACGCAAAACCGCGAGGATGTGTTCCGGCCGTTCCTGCGGCTGGACGAGGCCCGCAATCAGGACCACGGCGGTTCGGGACTGGGCCTCGCCATCTCGCGGGACATCGCGCGCTCGCACGGCGGCGAGATCATGCTGTCGGACAGTCCGCTCGGCGGCTTGCGGGCGACCGTGAGGCTGCCGGTCTGAGGGAGACAGCCCATCAGGTCATTGCGAGAAGCGAAGCGACGAAGCAATCCAGCCTTCCGGCTTCGAAGCAATGTTTCGATCTGACTGCAACGGATGGCCCCGAAAGCCGGATTGCTTCGCTGCGCTCGCAAAGACGGTGAGGGCGGGTCCATGGGGTAAGTCGCATCTCTGCATCACCTGCCGGGCGGGAATCGCAATCGCCGCACGCCTCTGCCCGGCGGTTCCCCGATTCGGCTTATGCTTGACGAATCCTTGATCCGATCCGGGATACGGCAAAATATATTCATCAGATCAAGGGCTTGTCCGCCGCCTTCGCGCCGGAGGCGCTTCAGGCCCTAACGGATGGTTAACGCCGACGGCCAATTGCCTGGCCAAAACGTGTCGTTTTGGCAACAGGGGCCTGAAAACACCCCCGGCAAACCGTCTTAGTGTGTCTGGCGTGTTGCCGGTGTTTTCCCTCTGTGTCAGGACTTGATGGCGACAGGGGGCTCCCCAGTCGTTCCTCCTGCGCCTGCCGGAATCTTCTGGAAGTCGGTAGTCGCGGGTACAGGGGGAAGGGCGAAGGGCGAGGGCAACCTCAAACGCAAGCCTGAAGCTCCCGTTTTTTTGGTCTCAACTCTGGAGGTATACCATGAAGCTCTTCAAGAGCCTTCTCCTCGCCTCCGCAACCGGTATGGTTGCGGTGTCGGGTGCCTCGGCTGCCGATCTGGCTACGAAAAAGCCATCGCCGGTCGAGTACGTTCGTGCTTGCTACAACCCGCTCTGGGGCACTTCGGGCGGTTTCGTCATTCCCGGCACGCAGACCTGCTTGCGCGTCGGCGGCCAGGCCCGCTTCGACTTCGGCTATGCCCAGTCGTACAGGCGCTTCGACCCCACCAACTCCAACGGCTTCCGCGGCGGCGGCAGCATCTTCCTTGATGCCATCACCCCGTCGGAATACGGCAATGTCCGCGCCTTCGTGAACATGTCGATGATCTATCGCACCGGTTCGCAGCGCACCGGAACCGGCACGCGCTGGGGACAGGCGATTGACGCGGGCTTCAACTCATCCAACGGCGTGAACACCGTCGCCGGCACCGGCGCCGGCACCGACTTCTCCGGCTCTTCGGGCTTCATCCAGTTCGCTGGCTTCACGATGGGCCGCACGGCTTCGTTCTACAACACCGTCGGCCTTGCGCCGTCGATCATCGGCATGCCGTTTGGTCCTGGTTCGGGCAACCTGAACCAGATCGCCTACACTGCCGTTCTCGGCAACGGCTTCCTCGCAACGATCGCGATGGAAGATCCGACCACCCGCCGTAACATCATCGCGTCGACCACGACGACGACCGTCAACGGCGTGACCGTGCCCAACAACTTCGTGGTTGGCAACAACTACGCCAACATCCGCATGCCGAACTTCGTAGCCGCTCTGCGCCTTGATCAGGCCTGGGGTTCTGCGGAAGTGTCGGGCCTCGTGTCGGAAGTTCGTACGGCGACCCTCACGACTCCGTCTGGCACCCTTTTGAACCAGGGCTATGCCAGCACGCAGTATGGCTTCGCGATCTCGGGCGGTCTGAAGATCAACCTGCCGATGATTGCGGCTGGCGATGCGCTCTACCTGAACGGCACCTACTCTGACGGCGTCGTCTCGGCGGTGACTGGTAACTACTTCGGCATTGGCACGCTCAACCAGACCGGTACGGGTGCTGCGAACGTTGTGGCGGTTGACGCGGCGTTCGATCCGTTCTCCGGCTCGCTCAAGACGACGCGGGCCTGGGCGATCAACGCCGGCATCCAGCACTTCTGGACGCCGACGATCGCGACCACGCTGTCGGGCGCTTATGGTCAGATCGAGACCGGTGTGACCTTAACTGGCCCGGTTACTGCCGGAAATGTCAACTTCGACACCAGAGGTCTTGGCAGGTACAACATCTGGTCGATCGGCCTGCTGAACACCTGGTCGCCGGTTCGCGGCCTGCAGTTCGCTGTCGACCTCGGTTACATCGTGGTCGATCCAAGCGGCCGCATCTTTGACAACAACAAGAACGTCGCCGGTGGCACTGGCAATGCTCCCATCAGCAATGCTGCCTTCACGACCTCGAACGGCAGCCAGATCCTTGGCCGCTTCCGCGTTGTCCGCGACTTCTGATCGTTCTCACGATCCATCAATCAGGAACCCCGGGGCTTGCCCCGGGGTTTTTGTTTGCGCGCGCGGTGGGGATCGCGCGGTTCGTCATGCCTGTGCCTGACACGGCTGCAGTCATTGCGAGCGAAGCGAAGCAATCCAGAGCGCTCTCTCCAACGGTAGGGCGGTTGATGGGTGGCGCTGGATTGCTTCGCTTCGCTCGCAATGACGTTGGGGCGCCGGCCATGACGGCGCTCCGTCACCCCTTCTCGTTGAAGAACGCGTAGATCGTTTTCGCCGTGGCGGCATTGACGCCCGGCGTGCGCATCAGATCATCGAGCGAGGCCCGCGCGATGGCCTTCGCCGTGCCGAAATGCAGGAGCAGCGCGCGTTTGCGCGAAGGGCCGATGCCGCCGATCTCGTCGAGCGGGCTTTTCGTCAGCTCGCGCTTGCGTTTGGCGCGATGCGCCCCGATCGCGAACCGATGCGCCTCGTCGCGCAGCCGCTGCACGAAATAGAGCGCCGGATCGCGCGGCGGCAGCCGGAACGGCGCGCGGCCCGGCATGATGAACGTCTCGCGTCCGGCTTCGCGATCGGCGCCCTTGGCGATGCCGACCAGCGGCACATGGGTGATGCCGAGCCCTTCCAGCGTCGCCCTGGCTGCTTCCACCTGACCCTTGCCGCCGTCGATCAGGACCAGATCCGGCCAGGCGGGGAAGGCATCCGGATCGCCCTGCTGCATCCCTCCCCCTTGCGGGGAGGGTGGTTCGGCGCGAAGCGGCGAACCGGGAGGGGGAAGGGTGCCGGCATCGTCCAGCCCCCCTCCCGGCTCGCTGCCGCTCGCCACCCTCCCCGCAAGGGGGAGGGATGGGGTGCCCCCCTCCTTCACCAGCCGCCCGAAGCGCCGTTCGAGCACCTCGCGCATCATGCCGAAATCGTCGCCAGGCGTGATCTCCGCCGATTTGATGTTGAAGATGCGGTAATGCTGCTTCTTGAAGCCATCGAGCCCGGCGACGATCATGCCGCCGACGGCGTTCGTCCCCATGATATGCGAGTTGTCATAGACCTCGATCCGGCGCGGCGGAGCCGGGAGCCCGAAGGCTTCGGCCAAAGCCGCCAGCAGCTTCGTCTGCGTCGCGCTGTGGGCAAGGCGGCGGGAGAGCTCCTCGCGGGCGTTCTTCAGCGCATGCGCGATCAGGTCCTTCTTCTCGCCCCGCTGGGGCCGCGCGATCTCGATCCGGCGGCCGGCGCGCAGGCTGAAGGCCTCCATGAGAAGCGCGGCGTTTTCGATCTCCTCCGAGAGCAGGATCAGCCGGGGCGCCGGCTTGTCGTCATAGAATTGCGCCATAAAGGCATCGAGCACCTCCGCCTTGCTCAGGCTGGCATGGGCCCTGGGGAAGAAGGCGCGGTTGCCCCAGTTCTGATAGGTGCGGAAGAAAAAGACCTCGATGCAGAATTGTCCCGCCTCCTCGGCGATGGCGAAAACATCCGCCTCCTCAACGGTCTGCGTGTTGATGTCATTGCCGCCGCCGGTCGCCGAAAGCGCGGCGATGCGGTTGCGGTAGCGGGCCGCCTTCTCGAATTCCAGCGCATCGGCGGCCTTCATCATCTCGGCCGCCATATGCGCCTTCACCGCCTGGCTCTTACCCGTGAGAAAGCCTTTCGCCTCGCGCACCATCTCGGCATATTCCGCCTCCGTGACTTCATTGGTGCAGGGCCCCGCGCAGCGCTTGATCTGGTGGAGCAGGCAGGGCCGCGTGCGGTTGGCGAAATAGCTGTCGGAGCAGGTGCGCAGCAGGAAGGCCTTCTGCAGCGCATCGATCGTTCGCTTGACCGCCCAGGCGGAGGCGAAGGGCCCGTAATAATCGCCCTTGCGGTTGCGCGCGCCGCGGTGCTTGACGATCTGCGGCGCGGCATGATCGCCGGTGATGAGGATATAGGGGAAGCTCTTGTCGTCCCGCATCAGCACATTGAAGCGCGGGCGGAACTGCTTGATGTAGTTGGTCTCCAGCAGCAGCGCCTCGGTTTCCGTCTCGGTGACGACGAATTCCATGGCCGATGTCTCGGCGATCATCCGCGCGATGCGGTTGGAATGGCCCTGGCCGCGCGCGTAGCTCGCCACGCGGGCTTTCAGCTTCTTCGCCTTGCCGACGTAGAGGACCTCGCCCGCCCGATCGAGCATCCGGTAGATTCCCGGCGAGTTCGGCAATGTTTTCCAGAAGCGCTTGATGACTTCGGCGCCGGCCTCGACATCCGAGGCTGCGGCCTCGGCTTCGGGCTCCAGCGGCGGTTCAAGCTCCAGCGGGATCTCGTCATCCTCGGCATCGGTATCCGGCGGCAGGTCGGCCGCAGGAATCCCGCGATTCGGTGTGGGGCTTCGCATCCCGCTGATCTAAGGTGATGACCATGGATGTGAAAGGGCTTCTGTATTGGTTTGGTGCGTCCCTCGAGGCTCCCCCGGATCAGGTCCGGGGTCGCACCTCGGGATGAGGAGAATCATGCCATCTCCCAACCTCCTCATCCCGAGGCGCTTTGGCGCGAGCCAAAGCCTCGAGGGACGGAAGGACGCCGCCCCATTCAGTTCAGCCCTTGCAAGTTCGGCCGAGATAGTTTACATGTGAACGAACTTACTTGTGTCTTCCCAGCCAGGAAAAGCTGCGCGATGCTGCGAAGCGGCGGGGACAAAAATGCGTAAGGGGAGAGAACGATCATGCCGACCTACAAAGCGCCTGTTGAAGACACGCTTTTTCTCTTGAACGATGTGTTCGGTATCGGCCGCTACAGCAATCTGCCAGGCTTCGCCGATCTGAGCGATATGCTCGAGCCCATTCTCGAAGAAGGCGCCAAAGTCTGCGAAGAGGCTTTCGCCCCGCTCAACCGGGTGGGCGACAAGGAAGGCTGCGTGCGCCATGCCGACGGGCGCGTCACCACGCCCAAGGGCTTCAAGGAGGCTTATGATGCCTACCGCGCCGGCGGCTGGATGGGCCTTGCGGTGCCGGAGACTTACGGCGGGCAGGGCCTTCCCTATACGCTGAGCGCCGTCATGAACGAATACGCCTCGGCCTCCAACATGGCGCTCGCCATGTATCCGGGCCTGACGATGGGCGCGATTGCAGCGCTGCTCGTGCATGGTTCGGAGGAGCAAAAGCAGATCTATATCCCCCGCATGGTCACCGGCGACTGGACCGGAACCATGAACCTGACGGAGCCGCATTGCGGCACCGATCTGGGGCTGTTGAAGACAAAAGCCGTGCCCAATGGCGATGGCAGCTACGCGATCTCGGGCACGAAGATCTTCATCTCCGCCGGCGAACACGACATGGCGGAGAACATCGTGCATCTCGTTATCGCCCGCATCGAGGGCGCGCCGGCGGGCACGAAGGGCATTTCGCTCTTCGTCGTGCCGAAGTTTCTGGTGAACCCGGATGGCTCGCTGGGGGCGCGGAACGGCGTTTCCTGCGGCTCAATCGAGCACAAGATGGGAATCCACGGCAATTCGACCTGCGTGATGAACTACGACGGCGCCACGGGCTGGCTGGTCGGCGCCGAGAACAAGGGCCTCAACGCCATGTTCGTGATGATGAACGAGGCGCGCCTCGGCGTCGCGATCCAGGGCCTCGCCCAGTCGGATGTCGCCTATCAGAACGCGGTCATCTACGCGAAGGACCGCCTCCAGGGCCGCGCGCTCTCCGGCCCCAAGGCGCCCGACAAGGCCGCCGACCCCATCATCGTGCATCCCGATGTGCGCCGGACCCTGATGTCGATCCGCGCCTTCAACGAGGCGGCCCGGGCCTTCGTGCTCTGGGCGGCCATCAAGTCTGATGTGGCGCATCGTTCCGATGATGCCAAAGCCAAGCAGGAGGCCGATGATTACATGGGCCTGATGACCCCTGTCCTGAAGGGCGTGCTCACCGATCTCGGCTTCGACAATGCCGTCAAGGCGCAGCAGATGTTCGGCGGCCACGGCTACATCGAGGAATGGGGCATGAGCCAGTTCGTGCGCGATGCCCGCATCGCCATGATCTACGAAGGCGCCAACGGCGTTCAGGCGCTCGATCTCGTCGGTCGCAAACTCGGCAAGGATGGCGGACGCGCCGTCATGGCCTTCTTCAACGAGGTCGGCTCCTTCATCAAGGAGGCGGAGGCCGACGAGGCGCTGAAGCCCTTGCTCAAGCCGCTTTCCACATCGCTCGGCCATCTCCAGCAGGCGACGATGTGGTTCATGCAGAACGCCATGGCGAAACCGGATAACGCTGGCGCCGGCAGCAACGATTACATGCATTGCTTCGGCCTCGTGGCGCTGGGCTATATGTGGGCCCAGATCGCCAGGACCGCGCAGGAAAAGCTCAAGGCGGGCGCCAATGGCTCCACCGAGCGCATGAATCATAAATTGGTCACGGCGCGGTTCTTCATGGAGCGCATGCTGCCCGAAACGGCGGCGCAGCTTGCCCGCATCCAGTCCGGCGCGGAGAGTATCATGGCGCTGCCGGCCGAGGCGTTTTGAAAGGGGTTGTATCGGACATATTTGTCCGATACTGTAGGAGTGCAGGGTGGGTGAGCGCGAGGATTTTCTGAGGGAGCTTCGGGCACTGGCACGGAAGAAGAATCAGCTTCTCGTCATCGACATGAAGCATGGCAAGGGCAGTCACTACAAGGTTCGGGTCGGCCAACGGCAGACTGTCGTACCGGCCAAGCTAGGACGGTTCATTCGTAGGTCGGTTCTGAAGGATCTGGACCTTGATTAAGCGAATCGGGAGGCGAGGCATGAACATCAGTTATCCGGCGACTTTCGTGGACGACGAAGACGGTTTCATCTTCGTGCAGTTTCCGGATGTTCCGGGCTGCGCCACCAACGGTGAAGGTCATGCCGAAGCCTATGAAATGGCGCAGGATGCGCTGGGGATCATGCTCGACAGTTACATTTGGGATCATGCCGCGCTCCCGCCACGCTCAAAAGCGACCAGGGATCACGTGATCGTCGAACTCTCTGCCCTCGACTCCAGCAAGCTCGCTCTCTGCCTCGAAATGGCGAAAGCGAAGCTGACCAAGACCGAACTCGCCGCCCGCCTCGGCGTCGATGAAAAAGAGGCCCGCCGCATTCTCGCGGTGGGCCACAACACGAAGCTCGACACACTCGAGGCCGCCTTCAAAGCCATCGGGCGCAAGATAACAATACAGGTTGAAGCGGCCTGAATCCGCGGGAGGAATAGAATGACCGAAGCCTTCATCTACGATCACGTCCGCACGCCGCGCGGCAAGGGCAAGGCCGATGGCTCCCTGCATGAGGTGACCGCCATCGAGCTGGGCACCCAGCCGCTGCGGGCGCTCAAGGAGCGCAACAACCTTGATGTCACGCTCGTCGAGGATGTCATTTACGGCTGCGTTGATCCGGTCGGCGAGGCGGGGGCGGATATCGCCCGCACCTGCGCTCTGAAGGCGGGTTACGGCAAGACTGTGCCGGGTGTGCAGATCAACCGCTTCTGCGCCTCCGGCCTTGATGCTGTGAACCTCGCGGCTGCGCAGGTCATGTCCGGCCAGAAGGAAATGGCGATCGGCGGCGGGGTTGAAAGCATGAGCCGCGTCGGCATGGGCGCCTCGGGCTTCGGCATCGCCATGGACCCCTCGGTCGCCATCGACACCTATTTCATGCCGCAGGGCGTGGCGGCGGATCTGATCGCCACGCGCTATGGCTTCAGCCGTGATGATGTCGACGCCTTCGCCGTCCAGTCGCACAAGCGGGCGGCCAGGGCCTGGGAGAAGGGCTATTTCAGGAACTCCATCATTCCAGTGAAGGATGTGAACGGCCTCACCATCCTGGACAGGGACGAGACGATCCGCCCGAACACCGACATGCAGGCGCTGGGCGCGCTCAAGGCCTCCTTCGCCATGATGGGCGAGCAGGGCGGCTTCGACGCCGTCGCCATCCAGAGCCATCCGGAAGTGGAGGCGGTCAACCATGTCCACCACGCCGGCAATTCATCCGGCATCGTCGATGGCGCGGCGGCGGTTCTCGTCGGCAGCAAGGCGGCGGGCCGCAAGGCCGGCCTCAAGCCGCGCGCCCGCATCCGGGCCTTCGCCACCGTCGGCTCCGATCTCGGCCTGATGCTGACGGGGCCGGTGGATGTCACCAGGCTCGTCCTCAAGAAGGCGAAAATGAAGCAATCGGATATCGATCTCTTCGAATTGAACGAGGCTTTCTCATCCGTCGTGCTGCGTTTCCAGCAGGCGTTCGACATCGATCCCGAAATCCTCAACGTCAACGGCGGCGCCATCGCGATGGGCCATCCGCTGGGCGCCACGGGCGCGATGATCCTGGGCACCGTGCTCGACGAACTGGAGCGCACCAACAAGCAGACCGCGCTGGTGACGCTCTGCGTCGCCGTCGGCATGGGCGTGGCCACGATCATCGAGCGGGTGTGAACTTTGCTCCCTCTCCCCGCTCGCGGGGAGAGGGTCGGGGTGAGGGGCATGGTGATTGAACACCGAGCGAACTCACCCAGCCCCTCATCCGGCGCTTCGCGCCACCTTCTCCCCGCGAACGGGGAGAAGAAAGAACAGACCGGGAGAAACGACCATGAAACTCACCAACTTCACCATCGAAACTGATGCCGACGGCATTGTGCTGGCCACCTGGGACATGAAGGACAGGTCGATGAACGTCATCACCGTCGCGGTGATGGACGAGCTCGACCAGATCATCGATCACTTCGCCGGCACGGAAGCGATCAAGGGCTGCGTCATCGCCTCCGGCAAGGATTCGTTCTCCGGCGGCGCGGACCTGACGATGCTGCAGGCATCCGGCGCGGAATACGCCAGGCTGCTGAAGACGAAGGGCGCGGAGGCCGCGAACCAGTTCCTCCTCGATTCTTCGGCGCGTCTGTCGAAGATCTATCGCCGCCTCGAAACCTGCGGCAAGCCTTTCGCAGCGGCGATCCACGGCACCTGCCTCGGCGGCGCCTTCGAGCTGACGCTGGCCTGCCAGTTCCGTATCGCATCCGACGATGCCAGGACGCGCGTCGGCCTGCCCGAGGTCAAGGTGGGCCTCTTTCCTGGCGCAGGCGGCACGCAGCGCGTGGCCCGCCTGATGCCAACCGGCGATGCGCTCCAGATGCTCTTCAAGGGCGAGCAGATCAGGGCGGCAGCCGCCAAGGGCATGAACCTGATCCACGCCGTCGCTCCGCGCGAGCAGATCGTCCAGATCGCGAAGGATTGGCTGAAAGCGAACCCGGCGGCCAAAGCGCCCTGGGATACCGAGGGCTACAAGCTGCCTTCCAACAAGGTCTATAGCGCTGCCGGCATGCAGATCTGGCCGCCGGCCTCCGCCATTGCGCGCCGCGAGACGCAGGACAATTATCCGGCTGTCCGCGCCATTCTCTCCTCGGTCTATGAGGGTCTCCAATTGCCGATGGACCTTGGGCTGAGGGTCGAGAGCCGCTACTTCGCGAAGATCCTGCGGTCCACGGAAGCGGCCATGATGATCCGCACGCTCTTTGTCTCGAAGGGCGAGTTGGAGAAAGGCGCCCGCCGCCCGCCGAAGGCCCCGCCGCAGACGATCAGGACCGTCGGCGTGCTGGGCGCCGGCTTCATGGGCGCGGGCATCGCCTATGTCACCGCGCAGGCCGGCATCGATGTCATCCTGCTCGACCGCGACATGGAGGCCGCCGAAAAGGGCAAGGCCTATTCCCACAAGCTGATGACCGACCAGATCATGAAAGGCCGCGCCAAGACGGCCGACCGTGATGCGCTGCTCGCCCGCATCAGGCCGACGGCGGATTACGCCGACCTTAAGGGCGTCGACCTGATCGTCGAGGCTGTCTTCGAGCAACAGGACGTCAAGAAAGGCGTCACCGAACAGACCGAGGCCGTGATCGGCAAGGACATCATCTTTGCTTCCAACACCTCGACGATCCCGATCACGCAGCTTGCCAAGAATTCGAAGCGGCCGGAGCAATTCATCGGCATCCATTTCTTCTCGCCCGTCGAGAAGATGCTGCTTGTCGAGATCATCCTCGGCGAGAAGACAGGCGACCTCGCTCTCGCCACGGCGCTCGATTATGTGCGCGCTATCCGCAAGACGCCAATCGTGGTCAACGACAGCCGCGGCTTCTTCGCCAACCGCTGCGTGCTGAACTACATCCTCGAAGGCCATCTGATGCTCGATGAGGGCATCCCGCCCGCCATGATCGAGAATGCCGGCAAGATGGCGGGCATGCCCGTCGGACCGCTCAGCCTCAACGACGAGGTGGCGCTGGACCTCGGCTGGAAGATCCTGAACGCCACCAAGGCCGATCTTGGACCCAAGGCGGTCAGCCCCGTGCAGGAGAAGATCCTCGAATTCATGGTCGTCAAGAACGAGCGCTTCGGTCGCAAGAACGGCAAGGGCTTCTATGATTACGACGGCCGCAACAAGAAGCTCTGGCCTGGCCTCGCCAAACTGCAGAAGAAGAAGCTCGACCCGGACAAGATCGACATCGGCGAACTGAAGCACCGTTTGCTGGTGACGCAGGCGCTGGAGGCCGCCCGCACCGTGGAGGACGGCGTCATCGTCGATCCGCGCGAGGCGGATGTCGGTTCGATCCTGGGCTTCGGCTTCGCTCCCTATTCCGGCGGCACGCTAAGCTACATCGACGGGATGGGCGCCAAGGCCTTCGCCGCGCTCTGCAAAGAGCTCGAGAAGAAGCATGGGCCCCGCTTCAAGCCGAACAAGCTGCTGGTGGAGATGGCGGCGAAGGGCGAGACCTTCTATGGAAGGATGGCGGGCCGCAAACAAGCAGCGTGAGGGTTAAGGTAAGCCGCCAAGCAACCGTCTCGGGCGTCCGGTGGGTTGCAAATTCAGCATGATCCATTAGGTGTGCACTCTCCCCGAAAGTCCGAGGCGAAGGCATGGCTGATTTCGTTGCACAATATGGTTGGCCAGTTCTTCAGATCGTCTGGATCGATCTCCTGCTTTCGGGCGATAACGCCATCGTCATTGCCCTCGCGTGTCGGAATCTTCCCCCCGAGCAGCGGCGGATGGGAATGCTGCTTGGCGCCGGGGCTGCTATTGGCCTCAGGATCATCTTCGCGCTGATGATCACATTCCTGCTCGGCGTTCCCTTCCTCAAGATCATCGGCGGCCTGCTGCTTCTGTGGATTGGTGTCAAGCTTGCGACCGGGGAGGATGAGGCTCATGAGGACGTCAAGGCTTCCGATCAGCTCTGGGGCGCAGTGAAGACCATCGCCATCGCCGATGCGGTGATGAGCCTCGACAATGTGCTGGCCATCTCCGCAGCATCGCATGGCAATGTGTGGCTGTTTATCTTCGGCTTGCTTCTTTCCATTCCGCTGATCATCTTCGGCGCGCAATTGATCACCTCGATCATCGAACGCTTCCCGGTGTTCATCTGGTTGGGCGCCGCCCTGCTGGGCTGGATCGCCGGTGAAATGATCGCCACCGACCCGATCATCATCGACTGGCTGAAGGCGAACATGCCCGCCTGGGTCATGCCCAACCCCAAGCAGCTGACCGAGATCATTCCGATCAAGATGTTGTATTACGGCGCGGCAGCGGTTGGCGCGGCGATTGTCCTGACAGGCGGCGCGATCATGCGTCGCCGGCCTGCGTCCGCCTGAGCGGCGGACGCGGCATCGCCGGAAGCCCGGGCTGATCGATCTCGTTCTCATCTGGGGAGTGGTACAGCTGCCCCGGCTCGAACGGGGGACCTTCGGAGCCACATTCCGACGCTCTAACCAACTGAGCTACAGCTGCATGACCGGGCAATGCACCGTCGCGGGCGCGTCCCCTCGACGGCGTGATTAGTCCGAACGGTCCCGCGTTTCAAGCCGCATTGCGAAAATCGCTCAACCGATCGCTTCGGCGATGCGGATGAGGCTGCGGTCGGTTCCAGCCGGTCCCATGATCGATAGTCCGAGCGGCGCGCCGAGGCGCTTCGCCAGCGGCATCGACAGCTGCGGCAGCCGTGACAGGCCCGACAGGCAGAGGATGTTGATGCTCTTGTCCCGGTAGGCCTGGAGTTCAGCTTCCGTATCCGAGAGCTTCGGCGCGATATCGGCCATGCTCGGCAGGATCAGCACGCCATCCTTGCCCAGCAGGCTCGTCAGCTCGGCCGTCAGCCGCGCCCGCACCTTGTCGGCGGCGGCGACTTCGGCTTGCCTGACGCCTTTGGAATAAGCGAAGCGCTCGGCGACGCCCGGACCCAGCGGCGGCATGTACTTGTCGATCATGGCGCCGTCAGTATCCCAGGCCTCCTTGCCCTGAATGCGCCGGAAGGCCCAGTAGAGCTCTTCGAAGCCGCCCTTGGCCGCCGTCACCGGTTCGGCGGGGCCGTAAAGCTTCTCGAGGCGCTTGATGGCGGGGGCCAGCGCCGACCTTACCGCATCGTCGAGAAGGCCGAAGCAATCTTCGGCGATGAGCAGGCGCGGCTTTTCCGGCAATGGGCGCTTGTCCTTGCCCAGCATGACATCCGCCACGCGGGCGAAGGTGGCAGCGTCACGGGCGAACCAGCCGCAGGTGTCGAAGCTCTTCGACAGGTCATGCGCCCCTTTCAGCGAGACGCGGCCATGCGTCGGCCTGAGCCCGTAGAGCCCGCAATGGTTGGCGGGCGCGCGCACCGATCCACCCGTGTCGCTGCCCAGCGCGAAATCGCACAAGCCGTTGGAGACGGCTGCAGCGGAGCCCGACGACGATCCCCCCGGGATGCGATCCTTCGCTCCCCCGTTCACGGGCGTACCGAAATGGGCGTTCTTGCCGTTCATTGAGAAGGCGAGTTCGTCGGTGATGGTCTTGCCGACGAAGGCCGCGCCGGCGTCGAGCAGCTTTTGAACGATCGGCGCATTCCTCGTTTTGATGCCGGACATGGCGAGCATATGCGGACTGCCTGCGCTCGTGGGATAGCCGGCGACATCGAAGAGGTCTTTCACGGCGAAGGTGAGGCCCTTGAGCGGTCCGGAGCGGGCACCTGGAACCTTGACGGACGGATAGGGCATGAACCCCCGCGAGGGGTCTTCCTTCAAAAGCATGATCGGCCTCGGCGCGAGAATGAACGGGAGCTGCTGTCGATCCGACATTCAGCCGGCGCATCATGCCAGTTGGGCGGGCAACCGTGCAACCAGGCCTTTGGCTGAAGGCGGCGTCATCCCCGTCTATCCGGCGGGAAGGACGGGCTGTGGATCCGGGCTAACATGCGGGCTCCATCCCTCCCCTTGACGGGGAGGGTCGGCGGCGAAAGCCGCCGGGGAGGGGTGATCATGAGGTTGAAAAGGAGAAAAAGCCCCCCACCCGGCCCTTCCCCCGGATCAAGTCCGGGGTCCGGGCCACCCGCCCCGCAAGGGGGCGGGATGGGTGCTGGTGGAGGCAATCGTTAATCCGCGTTCAGGGCCGTGCGGGAAAGGCCTTGTCCGCTTGAAAATCGCCCGGGGCCGTGATGTTCTCCCCGGATGGCGCAACCGCCGGCAGGATAATGATTTGATGAGCGCAGGCGTAGCGAGCGGCCCGGTCAATGCGCTGCCGAAGGCGGCTTTGCAGGAGGGGGAGGGCAGCCTCTGGCAAAGCTTTTATTGCACCAGCCAGGATGGGCTGAGGCTGCACAACCGGCTTTACGGCTCCCCTCTTGCCGGGCATCTGCCCGTTGTTTGCCTGGCGGGCCTGACGCGCAATGGAGTGGATTTCCACGAGATCGCAACGGCGCTCTCCACCCATCGCTCGCGCCCGCGCATGGTGCTCGCCATGGATTACCGGGGGAGGGGCCGTTCGGAGTATGATTCCGATCCCGGCAAATACGATATCCGCGTCGAACTGCAGGACGTTCAGGATGTGATGACCGCCTGCGGCATCCACCAGGCTGTCTTCATCGGCACGTCGCGGGGCGGCATCATCAGCATGGGCCTCTCCGCCGTCCGCCCCGCCTGCATCAGGGGCGTGGTGCTGAACGATATCGGCGGCATCATCGAGGGCAAGGGCCTGGCGCGCATCAAGAGCTATGTCGGCAAGCTCCCGAAGCCGGCGGATTACACCGAGGCCGTCGCGATCCTGAAGCGCATCGCCAGCCAGCATTTCACCCGGCTTTCGGCT
Organism: Methylocystis sp.; assembly: GCA_020252485.1. GTDB lineage: Bacteria > Pseudomonadota > Alphaproteobacteria > Rhizobiales > Beijerinckiaceae > JADCCX01. The sequence goes on along the minus strand of JADCCX010000014.1, from coordinate 31,723 downwards.
GCGGATTGGGAAACCTTCGCCCGCCGCAGCTTCAAGGAGACCCCGGCAGGATTGGCTCCCGACTATGACCCGAGGCTCATGAAAAGCCTGGAGGAGTTTGACCTCGAAAAGCCGCTGCCGCCCCTCTGGCAATATTTCGATGGGCTGCGCGGCTTCCCGGTGCTCTCGATCCGGGGCGAGAATTCGGACCTCTTCTCGGCGGAAACCCAGGCTGAAATGACCCGCCGTCACCCCCATTGCGAGGCCTATGTCGTTCCGGGCGAAGGGCATGCGCCCCTGCTTGCGGATCGGGCGACCATCCGCAAGGTGACGTCATTCATCCATGGCGTCGAGGACGGGAGGTTCCGGGAGGCCTGAGTGCGGTTATGGCCGCCTCTTCCCATCCGGGGTATTTTCTGCCATAGGCATCGGCAACCGTCCCGCACCCTTGGAGGCGACGGTGAACGCGGCGGTTTTCGCCGTGTTTTTGTTTTTGCAAACCGGAGATGACCCATGGCTTCCTTGAAGCAGCTTGACGCCGAACCGCGTCAGCGGGTCGGCAAGGGGGCCGCCCGGGCTACACGTCGTGACCATCGCGTTCCAGCGGTGATCTATGGCGGTGGCCAGGCGCCCGTGTCGATTTCGCTCGATTACAACCGCACCAACCAGCTCATCTACGCTGGCCACTTCCTGACGACCGTGTTCGAGATCAAGGTCGGAGGCGAGACGATCCGCGCCATTCCGCGCGATTATCAGCTCGATGCGTTGCGCGATACGCCCTTGCATGTTGATTTCCTCCGCCTTTCCGAAGGCGCAACGATCCGTGTCGAGGTGCCGGTGCATTTCATCAACCACGAAGCCTCGCCGGGCCTGAAGCAGGGCGGCGCGCTGAACATCGTGCGCCATGCCGTTGAACTGATCGTCCCGGCGGATTCCATCCCCGACAGCCTGACGGCGGACCTAACCGGCCTTGCCTTCAACGATGCGGTGAAGATCCACCAGATCACGCTGCCGGCCGGTACGAAGACGGTGATCCAGGGCCGCGACTTCACCATCGCGACGATCACGCCGCCCAAGGCTCAGACAGCCGAGGAAGCCGCAGCTTCCGCCGCTGCTGCTGCTCCCGCCGCTGCTGCTGCTCCGGCTCCTGCGGCCAAGAAGTAAGCAGCTCTATCAGGTGAAGCGGGTGAAGGCCGGGGAAACCCGGCCTTTCCTGTTGAGGAGGCCAGCATGGCGGACCGCCTGCATCTGATCGTAGGACTCGGCAACCCAGGCGCCAAATACGCCCGGAACCGGCATAACATCGGCTTCATGGCGCTTGATGCGATCGCCCGGCGGTGGAACGCCAAGCCGTGGCGCGCGAAGTTCCAAGCCGAGGTGACGGAGGCCGCCGCCGAAGGCGGGAAGCTGCTGCTGATGAAGCCGCAGACGTTCATGAACGAATCCGGTCGCGCGGTCGGCGAAGCGATGCGGTTTCACAAGGTCGCGCTCGGCGATATCATCGTCTTTCATGACGAGTTGGACCTCGCCCCGGCGAAGCTCAGGGTCAAGACCGGCGGCGGCATCGCCGGCCATAATGGCCTGCGCTCGATCTCGGCCCATTGCGGCAATGATTACGTGCGGGTGCGCATGGGCATCGGCCATCCCGGCGACAAGACGATGGTGCATGCCTATGTGCTCAGCGACTTCGCCCGAAGCGAAGAGGGCTGGGCCGAGGATATGGCGCGCCTATGCGGGGATGTGCTGCCGCGCCTGATCAAGGGCGAAGGCGAACGGTTCCAGAACGATATGGCGCTTGAGATGGCGAAACGAGGCTGGAGCGACGTTCCCGTCGTCAGCGCGCCGCCATGCTCTAAGCCTTGATGCGCCATGCTCTAAAGCCGCATCAGCCGCCGAATCGCCGAGAGCAGGACGAGATGCAGCATCACTGATGCGATGACGAAAGTGAACAATACGGAAATATCCGGTGACGTCATGCGGCCGTAAAAGCGGTTGTAGCTCATCAGGCCGACGAAGATGCCGATCATCGTGACGCACGCATTGCCGAAGATGCCGAAGCCGGCGCGGCCCATGATCAGGTTCATGAACCAGCCGATAGCAAACGAGCAGCAGATAGCGATTACAAGGAGCAGGTATTGCTCCTTGTCCGTCAGATGCGCTAATCCGGCGAGTTTCCACATGTTGCCACAGGCACCGATGCTCTTTCGCAGAAAACAGGATGACCGCGATGCTTTAACATAGCGTTAGGGTATTCTGGACAAATGATCGGGTTAAGCGCTTGACAATGATTCTTATCGCGCCGCGCCCTAGAGCGGTTGCCGATCTGACTGAATCAGATCGGCCGCTCTAAGCTCTTGATTTACCGCATTTTCTTTCGAAGAACCGGTATCCACTTCTTCGGAAAATGCTCTAGCAGGCTGCTGAAAAACACATTTTTGACACACCGCGATTCCGGTTTGAACCCCGTTCGAATCCGTTATGTTTCCGGTTTGTACCCGTCATTTTAGACTTTTTCAGCAGCCTGCTAGCGCCAGCCGAAGGCCAGCCGTTCGCGAGAGACGTCGCCGAAGGTCTCGTGAGCTCGTCCGACCAGGATGCCGCCCAGCCGCTCGTAGAAGGCGATGGCGCGCTCATTATCCGCCAGTGACCAGACCAGCACGGAGTTGAGGCCGAGATTGGCCAGTTCCTTTTGTGCTGCGCTGAACAGGCGATGCCCAAAACCAAGGCCTTGATAGGCCGGCTTGAGATAAAGCTCAAATATTTCACCGCGATAGGGCAGCGAAACCGCGCGGTTGCGCCCGTAGCTTGCATAGCCCGCAATCGTGTCGTCGAAATCCAGGACGGCGATCCTGCTGCCGCGGGACAACGCGTTGGCCCACCATTTCCGGCCGCGGCGCTGCACCATCCGTTCGAGATGAGCGCCGGGAATAATGCCGCGGTAGGCTTCCATCCAGGCCGCATCATGGACATCGGCCACGCCTGCGGCGTCGGCGGGTTCGGCAACACGGATTCGGATCGTTCTCGTGCTCATGAGCTTGTTTACGATTGGTTAACCATCACCGTAAAGCCCGAAAGTTTGCGTGCTCCTAGAAGTGAACGCTACCCTCAGCGCGCGGCCAGGAAGGCCGTCACGAAGCGGGGCGCTGCCTCTGCTGCGGCGCTGAGCGAATAGCCGCCCTCCTGCAGGATGACGGTTGGCAGGCGGAGCGATCCGAACAGGGTTCCGATCGCCGCGAAGGCTGCGGAGGATACCGCGAGCTTCGACAGGGGATCGTCGCGATGCGCATCCCAGCCAGCGGAGAGCACGACGGCCTGCGCGCCGAAAGCCCGGGCGGCATCGGCCAGCGATCGGCAGGCCGCTTCATAGGCCGCGTCGTCAGCTCCCGGGAGGAGGGGGAGGTTGAGATTGAAGCCCAGGCCCTCGCCGCGCCCCCTCTCATCCGCGAATCCGGAGTAGAAGGGATAGTAGTGCGTCGGATCGGTGTGCGCGGAAGCCACCAGCACATCGGCGCGGTCATAGAAGATCGCCTGCGTCCCGTCGCCATGGTGAGTGTCGAAATCGAGGATCGCGACCCGGTCGAAACGCTGCCGCAGGATTTCCGCCGCGATGGCCGCATTGTTGAGAAAGCAAAAGCCGGAGGCCCTGTCGGCATAGGCATGATGTCCGGGGGGCCGACAGAGGCCGAAAGCCGCTCCATGCCCTGCCAGAACGGCATTCGCCGCGGCGATGGCCGTCTGCGCCGAGGCATAGGCGGCCGCGAAGGTGCCCTCGCCCATGGCCACCGCCATGTCGCCGATATACCAGCCGGCCCTGCCGACGATGCCGCCCTGCGGCGGGCCCTTGCGGTCCGGATTGGCGCCGGTGCCGCGCCAGGGGTGGATGTTGGGCCAGACTTCCGATCCGGCTTTGGGCAGCTTCATCCATTCGGCATATGCCGTTTCGAGGAAGGCCAGATATTGCGCGTCATGCACCTTTGCGATCGCGGCCATGCCGTGGTCCTTGGGCGGCATCACGGTCAGGCCTGCCGCCGCGAGGCGCTCCGAGAGCATGGTGACCCGATCCGGATTCTCGAGCGGCGCCGCCACCTGCCCGGCCGCCATGAATTTTTGCGGCCGATGCAGCAATTGCGTTGGGCTGAAATAAAGGTTCATCGGCCGCATCCCGCTCAGCGCTTGCCGATATAGCGCTCGATCGGCTCGACCTTGTCGATGATGCCGGCCTGCCGCATGAATTCGGCCACGGCAAGATAGCGGGCGGGATCGACAGCGCGGGGCGACGCCTGGAAGCGCGGCATCGTATCCATCCAGGCCTTTCTGTTGAGCGTATCGTCCAGCTTCGGATAGGCCTTGATGAATGTCGCCCAGGTTCCCTGCGGATCGTTCAGGATCATCATCGTCGCCTCTTCGATGGCTGCGAAAAACCGGTCAAAGCGCGGGTCATCGAACCGCTCCTGCTTCACGACATAGATCAGTTCATCGTAAGCCGGCACGCCATGCTCTTCCGGGAAGAACATCTTCGGCTTCTTGCCGGCGAGTTCGATCTCCGTGCCTTCGAAATTGCGGAACCCGCCGATGATCGCATCGGCGCGGCCGGAGACCAGCGCGGCCGTCAGCGCGAAATTGACATTGACAAGCTTCACATCGGCTTCGGTGAGGCCGACGCTCTTCAGCATCGTCTTCAGCATCATGTCATGGATGCCCGAGCCGGAGTAGCCGATGGTGCGGCCCTTGAGATCGGCGAGCGTCTTGACCGGGCCGTCCGAGAGGACCGTCAGCGTGTTCAGCGGCGTCGCCACGAGCGTGCCGATGCGCACGACGGGGATGCCGCTTTTGACGGCGCGCGTGAAGCTCGGCTGATAGCTGATGGCGATGTCGCCCTGACCTGCCGCGATCAGGCGCGGCGGCGCCGAAGGATCCGAGGGCTCGACGATCTGGACGTCAAGGCCGCGCCTGGCGAACAGGCCGCGCTCCTTCGCGATGATGATGGGCGCATGATCCGGGTTCACGAACCAGTCGAGCAGCAGCGTCAGCTTCTCCGGCTGCTGCGCCATCGCCGCCGGCGGGGCAAGGCAGCTGAGCGCCAGCAGCAGCGCGGTGAACAGGCGTCGGGTCATCGGAACCTCCTTCTTGAGGGCAATTTCAATTTCGGAATTCAGGCGGCGCGTTGGCTCAGCGTGTCGGGGAAATGGCGCAGCAGATAACGGGTCAGCAGCGACATCAGAAGCCAGTTGGCGAGGCAGAAGGCGATCAGCACCACCATGGCGGCGAAGACCATGTCGGTCTGCATGCGGGCGTTGTGATAGGTCATCATGATGCCGAGCCCGCCGTCCGAGCCCACCCATTCGCCGGCGATGGCGCCAAGCGGCGCGTAGGCGGCCGCGAGCTTCAGGCCCGCCGCGAGATGCGGCAGCGCGGCCGGAACCCTGATGCTGAACAGGATCTGTGCGGGCGAAGCGCCGTAGAGCCTCGCCAGATCGAGCAGGTTCTCATCTGTCCGCCGCAGGCCCTCGTAGAAGGCCGCGGTGACCGAGAAGAAGATCGTGATGGCGGCCATCGCAATCTTCGACGTGATCCCGAAGCCGAACCAGATCATCATCAGGGGCGCGAGCGCAATGAAGGGGATCGCCTGGCTGACGACCGCGAGCGGCGAGAGCGCCTCAGCCAGCCAGCGCGAGGCCGCCATGCCGAGCGCCAGCGCCATCCCGATCGCGATGCCGATCAGCAGCCCAAGCAGCGTCTCGAGGGCTGTGATCCCGGCGCTGGGCAGGATGTAGGAGAAGTTGCGATAGACGGTGACCGCGATGTGGCTGGGCGGCGGCAGATACCACAGCGGGATCTGGAAAAACCGCACTGCTCCTTCCCAGAGCAATGCTGCGCCCAGCAGGGCCACAACCTGCGGCTTCAGCAGCAATCGCAGCAGAGACAACAGGGCCGCAGAAACTTTTCGCGGGGACAGGATGGCAGCGTTCTGGCGGCCAGCGCCGCTGCCCTCAAGGGCCAGGGACATCTCGATTCCTCCGCCGGCATAACCCGGATCAGGTTCGGCGGGTTGATATCAAGGCTTGCGCCTGTCCATCTCTCAGCCCGGATCTGGCGATCCTTCGGGCACCCCGACGAGATAACGTTATCTATAGTCGGCAGAGGATCGGGCCGCAAGGGCGGCGGATCGCATGGTTCAGTCCGGTTGCCTCCGCGTAACGATGGGCCAGAGCAACAGCAGCGAGGCGGCCAGCCAGGCAGCAAGCGCATAAGGCGCTAAGCTTTCGGTTGCGTGGCTGACGGTCAGCTTGACCGCATGGAGCTGCACCGCAGCGGCGGGACTCTGGAAGAAGCCGAACCAGTATAGGCCGTAGCCAATGGAGACGAGCAGGAGCGGCAGGCATAGCGGCGCTGCGCGCCAGCGCGTCCGGCCCCGCGCGGTAAGGCGTCGCGAAAGCCAGAACCAGAGGACCACGGACACGATGGTTCCGGCGAGCGCCGGTCCGAGGAGGTCCAGATGCCCGGTCATGCGCTCTGGTCAGTTGATCTGCCAAAGCGTTGCGTTCAGCACGAGCGCGAAGGTCACCCAGGCGAGATAAGGCAACTGGACGTTGCCGGCGAGCGGATCGATCCGGCGGAAAGCGACGATCATGAACGCTACGGCCGCAACCAGCAGAACGGCGACCACAAGTCCTGCGCCGATGTTCCGGGCGGCGAAGAACGCCAGCGACCAGGACATGTTGATGATAAGCTGCACGGCAAAGGCGATGATGGCGATGGTCCGCGGCCGCCCACCGCCGACCTGCCGCAGGATGCGCCAGAAACTGAACGCCATCAGCAGAAACAGCGTCGTCCAGGCCACCGGAAACAACCAGTTCGGCGGGTTGAACCAGGGTTTGTTCAGCGCCGCGTACCAGGTGGGGATGGAGGGCGCCGTTGCGGTTGAGCCGATGTAGGAGGTCAAAACTACGGCGACGAGCGCGATCACCAGGAAAACCTGCGATTGCTTCGATTTCGGATGGATCAGGGGTGTGAGTGTGGACTGCATGTGACATGGCATATGGTGAGTTCACGGCTGGATGTCAAAACCCGCCGGTGCGGCTTGACGCCAATCTCCGGCTCCTGCATCGCCGCAACTTGGCCGGGAAGGGAAACCCACAGCGTGAAACCTCTGCTGTTGCCGCTGCAATCCTTGCTGACTGCGGTGACCATCGGAATCGTCAAACTCGTTTTCGGGTTTTTGCGGCTGTTGGGTCCGGAGCGCGCGTCGAACCTTGGCGGGTTCCTCACCCGGCTCGTCGGACCCCTGCTGCCGGCGCACCGGACCGCGCTCGCCAACCTGAGGGCCGCCTTTCCGGTTCTCCCCGATGCCGAAATCAAGCGAATCGCCGGCGGAGCCTGGGAGAATCTCGGCCGTACGGGCGCTGAATACGCCCATCTCCATCACCTGTTCGACTGGGATGCCGAGAAGCCCGGCGCCGGCCGCACAAGCGTCGAAGGCATTGAGTATTTCGAAGCCCTGCGCGACGACGGCAGACCCGGATTGATCTTCTCCGCCCATCTCGGGAACTGGGAGTTGCCAGCGATCTGCGCGGCGCGCTACGGATTGGATGCGACCGCCGTCTTCCGCGCGCCAAACAACCCCGCGGCGCGCGCCATCATTCATTCGATCCGGGCCGGCGCGATGGGCGGATTGGCCGCCGCCGGGCCCGGCGCCTCCTATGCGATGCGCGACGTGCTGGAGAAGGGCGGCCATCTCGGCATGCTGATCGACCAGCATTTCACCCGGGGCGTCCTGGTCGCCTTCATGGGGCGGCCTGCGCTCACCAATCCCGTGCTCGGCAAATTCGCGCGATACTTCGATTGCCCGGTGCATGGTGTGCGCGTTATCCGCCAGCCGGGCTACCGCTTCAAACTCGAGTTGACGCCGCCGCTCGATCTGCCGCGCAATGCCGCCGGCGAAGTGGATGTGACAGGCGCCATGGCGGCCATGACCAGGGTCATCGAGGGCTGGGTGCGCGAACACCCCGAGCAATGGCTCTGGATGCACCGCCGCTGGCGTCAGAACGGGCCCGTCCGGGCCTCGGCAAAGAACCCGCAGGCCGATCAAGCGAACGTGACTTTTCAGTGACGGGCGGCGCGGTTCATGAAAGATCGTGAATTTGCAAAGGCGCCTATGAAGACCCTGTTCACCATCCTTGCCGCCGCGATCGCGGTTGCGGCTCCCGCCGCCGCGCAGACGGGTGCGCAGCCGAAGCCTCGGGCGGTGATCGAATTGTTCACGAGCCAGGGCTGCTCGTCCTGCCCGCCGGCCGACAAGCTGATGACCGAGCTTTCCAGGGATCCCAACCTGATCGTGCTGACGTTGCCGGTCGATTACTGGGATTATCTCGGCTGGAAAGACACGTTGGCTCATGCAGCCTTCACGCAGCGCCAGCGGGCCTATTCGGCCGTCCGCGGCGACCGGCAGGTCTATACGCCGCAGGCGGTGATCAACGGCGCCAGCCATGCGGTGGGTTCGGAGAAATCCGCGATCGATCAGGCGATCATCTCAACGAAGCTGCAGCCCGGCGTCCTCTCGGTGCCAGTCGCCATCGAAAAGGGCGATCTGGGGCTCACGGTCAATATCGCCCAAAGCGCCGGTTTTTCAGGCCATGTCTGGGTGCTCTCCACGGTGCGCGAACGCTCCGTTCAGATCGGCCGGGGCGAAAACACCGGCCGCAACATGACCTATACCAACGTTGTCCGAAGCCTCACGCGAATCGGGCCCTGGAGCGGCGAGGCCGCGTCGATCGAGATTCCGAAGTCGGCTATCGCCGAGGATGCGGAAGGCGTGGTCGTGCTCGTGCAGACCGGGTCCGAAAAGAAACCGGGCCAGATCATCGGTGCCGCGCGCCGGGTGCTGGGTCTGTAGACCCTCACCAGGGGTGGATGGTTCCGTCCCAGCGGTAGAAGCGCCCAGTCTCCTTCATGCCGATCATGTCGATCAATCCCGCAATGCCGGCTGCGCTCTCTTCCGGTGTGAGATCGGCCGAAGCGCCTCCCATGTCGGTTTGCACCCAGCCGGGATGCAGCACGATGGCGGCGACGCCCTCGGGCTTCAGGTCGGCCGCCAGGCATTGCATCGCCTTGTTCACGGCAGCCTTCGATGTCCGGTAGGCCATCGATCCCTGGGCGCTGCCTGACAGCGCCCCCATCTGGCTGGAGACCGTCAGGATCCGCGGGTTCTTCCCCTGCTTAAGCTGCGGCAGGAAAGCCCTGGCGACCCGGATCGGCGCGATCGTGTTCACGGCCAGGACCTCCGCGAAGACGGCGAGATCGGTATCGAGCGCCGTGCCGCCGCGCGGGCCATGGATGCCGGCGTTGTTGACCAGCGCGTCGATCGGCTCCTTGACCGCGGCCGCGGCCCGCTGGACCGAGCGGTCATCCGTCACATCCATCCCAAGAACCATCATGCGCTCGCGCGGCGCGGTTTTCAGGAAATCGGGGATCCGAAAGGGATCGCGCATGGTGGCGATCACCCGGTCTCCCCGGTTGACGAGAAATGTCGCAAGCGCGAGCCCGATGCCGCGGTTGGCGCCGGTGATGAGAACGGTCGTCATGGGCCGATCCCGTTATTCCGCAGCGATGGCCGGAGGCGCTTCAGGCTGGCGTCCGGACAGGTTGTCGAGGCTGGAGATGATATGCTCGGCGAGCTTGTCCATCAGGGGCGATGGCTCGAGCCGGTTGCGCATCAGGGCGATCTTGACCGAGGGCAGGGCCGGGAAGCCATCCGAGGGGCCCAGCACCCGCATGCCGGGCCTGATGGCGCTTTCTGGCAGCACCGACACCGCCAGCCCCGCCGTCACCGTCGCGCTGACGGCGGTGGAGTTCCAGCTCGCATAGAGAACGCGGAACGGGCGGCCGATCCGCTCGAGGCGCTCGGTCGCCGCCTGCCGCCATTGGCAGGTCGGCCGTCCTAGCGCGAGCGGCACAGGCGTTTCCTCATGCACCTGCGAGCGTGACGAGGTCACCCACAGCAGGCGCTCGTGGCGGATCACTTCGGCAGGGCCGCGATGGTCCGAATGCGTGATAATCGCGAGATCGAGCTCGTTGGCCTGAATGCGCTCGACCAGCATCGGCGTCGGCTCGCAGATGACCGTCACCTCGACCTTGCTGTTGGAGCGGGTGAAGCGGGCGAGAATCTCCGGCAGATAGCGGTCGGCGTAATCATCGGGCACGCCGAGCTTGACCCGGCCGGACAGCGCAGCATCAGAAAAACTCATGATGCAATCGTGATTGAGTCCGACGATGCGGCGGGCGTAATCGAGAAGCCGCTCGCCGTCCTCGGTCAACCGCGAAGCGCGTCCGTCCTTTTCGAAGATATCGCGGCCGACGCGCTCCTCCAGCCTTTTCATCTGCATGGAGACGGCCGACTGGGTTTTGTGGACGATGTCGGCGGCTCTGGTGAAAGAGCCGGTATCCGCGATGGCGATCAGCGTCCGGAGCTGATCGATATCCAGCAGATGCGCCATGGTCTTTCTCCCGCTCCAACCGATTTCGAGCATAATTCAACTTCTGTGATGTTCAAGCTCAAAAACATTCGTTTTATGTATGTATCGGCCTGTGAGATATCAGCTTCGCTGATGGTCTATCCTGATCGATCGGTTTTTCTGGAGATGTGACATGACCCGTATCGCACCCGCGAACCGCGGTTCGACCTTCATGATGGCGCTGGCCGGCATTCTGCTCAGCGCCGTCAAGCGCATGTTCGTAGCCATCAGGAATCGCCGTCAGGTCGCCCGTTTGACCGATCTCGACGAACGCACGCTGAAAGATATCGGCCTGACGCGTTCCGAAGTCATGGCGGCGCTGGATCAGCCGTTGCTGCGGGATCCTTCCATGCACCTAGCCAGCGTAGCCTGCGTCAGGCGCGGTCGTCCGGCTGCCGGCCCAACTCCCGGCGCGGTTGTGTCTGGCGGCGGTGCTGCAAAGCCTCGTCGCAGCGTCGAGACGGTGGCGCCCTCGCTCTGCCAGCCTCAGAGCTAACGCACCAGGCTGGCGGCGTAGAGATAAAGCGCCGCCGCGCCAAGGCCTGCGCCGATCAGCAATGCAAGCAACGGCCCGAGCCAACGGCCGCTGCTTTCGCGCCGGACGAGAGGGGTTCGGTCCGGCAGCCGCGCCGATCCCGAGGCGGATTTCGGCGGCATTGGCGGCGTTGCCGGTTTCGCCGCAGGCGCCGGAGTCAGAGGGACAGGGGCGGCCGGCTGCAAGGCAAGAACGGGCGGTTGCTCGACGTGATCGGGTCCGTTCACGGCCGGTGAGGGCAGTTCGGCCGTTTCGGCGCGCGGCGGCGATCGCGTCTCCGCCTCTCCCGTCTTCTTGCCGGCTGCCTCCTCTTTGGCCTCGTCCTGATCCGCTTCAGGAGCATCAGCGGCTGGGGCCGGGGCGCTCGCGCTGACCGCGCTGCTGATGTCCTTCGCCATCTCGGCCGATGGTTTTCCCATCATGCTCGCCGGGGGATGCCCCGTCCATTGACGAAAGGCCTCAGCGGCCGTCATAGGCATCGCGGCTGGCATTGCCCGCCGCGCCAGCTCGGACGGCTCGGGCTCAACCGGCTCCTGCCGGGGTATTTCGGCATGCGGCTCCACAGCGAACTCGGGAGCAGCGTGCGGCAGCGCCTCCTCGGCCGCGAGCCGCCTCTCCCGGTCCACAAGCCGGCGCGCGACGTAGGTGGTGATCTCGTCGATCATTGCCCGCTCATCGCCGGTTTCCGCCAGCAGGATGCGGCCGCCCCTTGTATCCTGCATGAGCCGGAAGCCGCTTTGGCCGCGGTTCATTTCGACATAGGCGAGAATATCGACGAACAGGCGCGGGCGCTCCTGCGCCACAAGGCCAAGATCAAAGAGCTCAACCTCGGGCGGGATGGCGGCATAAAGCGGCTCCAGCGCCTTGCGCAGCGCCTGCAGGCGCGCCACCGCGAAGGTCTTGGTGTCGGCCTTCATGCCATCACGATCAGCCAGCTCCAGCCGCGCCTTGTTCATAGCCATGGCGAGCGTGATCGCTGCCGTATTGTGATCGAAGGGCGAATGATCTTCGGCAGGCACTCCCAAACGCTGCATGATATCCTGCATGGTTCCCCCTGACGCGACCAAACATCAGTCTACGGGATTGGCGATAGCGGCGCAAATACAGCGCCTGGAAAACCTTGGCGCATCAGATGCAGCGGCCGCCGTCCACTTCCAGCACGTTGCCTGTCACCATCGCCGCCTCATCCGATGCCAGGAACAGCGCGGCATTGGCGATGTCGCCCGGTGTCGAGAGCCGGCCGAGCGGGATGGAGGCGCGGAACATCGCCCGCTTCTCGGGCGTATCCTCGCCCATGAAGGTGGCGAGCAGCGGCGTTTCGCCGGCCACCGGCGCGATGCAGCAGACGCGGATCCGGTCGGGCGCCAGTTCGACAGCCATGGATTTCGACAGCAAGTTCACGGCCCCCTTGGTGCCGTTGTACCAGGTTAGGCCCGGGCGGGGCCGGATGCCGGCCGTCGAGCCGATGTTGATGATGACGCCGCCGCCGTGTTGGCGGAAATGCGGCACCAGCGCCACAGCCGTCAGATAGATCGACTTGACGTTGACGTCATAAAGCCGGTCGAACTCGGCCTCGCCGACCTGCAGCATCGGCTGATTGCGGTGGCTGATCCCGGCATTGTTGACGAGGATATCCACCCGGCCGAGCCTGGCGACGGCGCTCGTGAAGGCACGGTTCACGCTCGCCGATTTCGCCACGTCGCAGCCAATCGCGAAAGCCTTGCGGCCAAGCGCCTTCGCGGCGTCACGCGCCTTGTCCTTGTTGATGTCCATGACGCAGACGCGCGCGCCTTCGCGGAGGAAGGTCTCGGCAATGCCGTAGCCGAACCCCTGTGCCGCTCCCGTGACGATGGCCGTCTTGCCCTTGAGGCGCATGTTTTTTTCCTTCCTTCCGCTGGCGGTTTACTGGTTTACCGGTCCTTGAAGGCCGGTTTGCGCTTCTCCACGAAGGCGGCCATGCCTTCCTTCTGATCCGCCGTGGCGAACATCGCGGCGAAGACCCTGCGCTCGAAACGCACGCCCTCCGCAAGCGTTGTCTCGAAGGAGCGATTGACGCATTCCTTGGTCATGGCGGTGATCACCTGGGAGTAACCGGCGATGGTTGCGGCGGCCTTGAGCGCCTCGTCCATCAGCTTGTCGGCAGGCACGAGGCGCGAGACGAGCCCGCAGCGCTCGGCTTCCGCCGCGTCCATCATGCGTCCGGTCAGGCACATGTCCATGGCCTTGGCCTTGCCGATGAATCGGGCCATGCGCTGCGAGCCGCCCGCGCCCGGACTGACGCCGAGCTTGATCTCCGGCTGGCCGAACTTGGCCGTATCCGCCGCGATGATGAAGTCGCACATCATGGCCACCTCGCAGCCGCCGCCGAGCGCAAAGCCGGCGACCGCAGCGATCACCGGCTTGCGCCGCTGGCCGATCCGGTCCCATGGCGCGATGTGATCATCCATATAGGTGCCGGGGTAGCGCTTGTTCTGCATCTCCTTGATGTCGGCGCCGGCCGCGAAGGCCTTGTCGGATCCCGTCAGGATCATGCAGCCAATCGCCTTGTCCTTCTCGAAGCCATCCATGGCCTTGTTCACTTCGCCGATCAGCTTCGAATTCAGCGCGTTGAGCGCCTCGGGCCGGTTCAGCTTGATGACGGCTACAGCGCCGTGAATCTCAACGATGATGGTTTCATAGGTCTTGTCATGAGCCATGGATGGCGTTCCTCCTGCTTGTTCTGGTTTCTCGAACCATAGTGCAGGAGGTTCCGTCCAGTCACGCCATAGTCTAATGCATTGCCGGTTGAGGCAGGTTGACGATGGAGCAGGCATGACGGCGGCAGGTGAAGGCGCATTCCTCACATCGGTGACGCTGCGCTATTGTGACATGGATGTCCTCGGGCATCTCAACAACGCGGTCTATGCGACGCTGTTCGAGGCCGGGCGCGTGGCCTATGTCGAGGAGAAGCTGGCGGCGATGACGCCCGAGGGCGCCGGTTATGTCATCGTCAGGCTGGAGATCGATTTCAGGGCCGAGGCCCGCTATCCCGGCGCCGCCGATATCACGACAGCGATCACGCGGATCGGCGGCAGTTCGATGACCTTCGCGCAGGACATCCGCATCTCCGGCAGGCTGGTGGCCAGCGCCATATGCATCTGCGCGCTCTTCGACCTCGCGCGCCGCAAGGCGCTGCGCCTGCCCGATTCCATGCGGGAGCGGATCTCCATCGTCGCCGCGCTCCCCCGCTGAGCCGGGCAGCCATTTGCTGTGGAGCGCAAGCCTCCCGTTGTTTTCGTGGGGATTTGATCGCAAGCTGCGTTGACGCCGCGTTATGGCGCCATCTAAACTCTTTTCGGTAACGCATTGACTCGCAAGAGTTTCGCCGGGTCATCTGGCGCTGCCACGAGTTGAACCGATGTGAAGACTGGTACAGCTGCCTATGAGTGACGCGTCACTCCCTCTCGTTTCCGCCCTGCAGCGGCTGGGTTCCGCAGCCGATCTTCTGGATGCCGCAGCCGCGCGCCGCTTTTCGGCTGAACGTAACGAGGCTTCGCGCGCGACGGAGCTTGAGCTGATGCGGGGCGACAGGGCCAAGCTCGCCGAATTGCTGGACGAGGCTCTCGCCCGCGGCCGCGCACTGGAAAATGTTCACACGGATATCACCGCAAGAGTGGACAGCGCCATCGGGCTTGTGCAGGGCGCGCTCGCCCGGACACCGCCACCGGAAGGCGGCTGACATGGGACAGGTCACCGTCACCATCGACAACAAGTCCTACCGCATGGTCTGCGATGACGGTCAGGAGGCGCATCTGGAAAGCCTCGCCGCCTATTTCGACGGGCGTGTTCAGGAGATGCGCAGCTCTTTCGGCGAAATCGGCGATATGCGCCTGACGATCATGGCGGCCATCACCACCGCCGATGAGATCATGGAGCTGCGGCGCCGTTTGGCCGCGCTCGAAACCGACCTCTCGGCAGAGCGGCAAGCATTGTCCGAGGTGGATCGCCGACAGGCGGAGCGGGACAACAAGACCGCCGAAACCATTGCGGCGCTGGCGGAACGGATCGAGCGGATCGCCAAAGGTCTGGCTGCGGTCTGATCCGGCTGCTATTGCCGATTGCCGCTGCTGGAGCCTTCCCCATGCCCTTTTTCGACAAACGCGAGACTGCCGATCCCGAAAAGCGGGAGAAGTCCCAATTCAGGGAATTGCGCGCGCTGCTCGAATACGCGAGGGGCAAGGCCCCCGCGCTGAAGAAGCAGCTCAAGGGCATCGATATCAAGATGCTCAAGGGTCGCGAGGCATTGGCTGGTGTTCCAGTCCTGCGCAAGTCCGACCTGCTGGCTTTGCAGCAGGCTGCGCCGCCTTTCGCAGGGTTCACCACCGTGAAGCCCGGGCAACTCGCCCGCCTGCTCATCTCTCCGGGGCCGATCGCTGATCCCGAAGGCATCTACATGAATTGGTGGGGCGCCGCCCGTGCGCTGGCCGCAGCGGGTTTCGCGAAGGGCGACGTGGTGCTGAACACCTTCAGCTATCACTTCACGCCGGGCGGCTTCATCATGGATTCGGGCGCTCAGGCGCTGGGTTGCGCCGTGATCCCCGCCGGACCCGGCAATACCGAGCAGCAGCTGCAGGCCATCGCCCTGTTCCGCCCGGCCGCCTATTGCGGCACGCCGGATTTCCTGAAGATTCTCTTCGACAAGGCCGCTGAGACGAAGGCCGATATCTCCTGCATCAGGAAGGCGCTCGTCTCCGGCGCGGCCTTCCCGCCTTCGCTGCAGGCGGAGGTCAAGAAGCTGGGCGTCGATGCCTATCAGGCCTATGCCACGGCCGATCTCGGAATCATCGCGTATGAGAGCGAGGCGCGCCAGGGCCTGATCTGCAACGAGGGGATCATCGTCGAGATCGTGCGGCCCGGCACTGATGATCCGGTCCAGGACGGCGAAGTCGGCGAGGTCGTCGTCACCCGCCTGAGCGAGGAATATCCGCTGCTCCGCTTGGGCACCGGCGATCTTTCCAAGTTCCTGCCCGGCCTCTCGCCCTGCGGGCGCACCAACCGGCGGCTCGCCGGCTGGATGGGCCGCGCCGATCAGCGCACCAAGGTGAAGGGCATGTTCGTCGATCCCGCACAGGTGGATGCCATCGGCAAGCGCCACCCGGAGCTCGGACGCCTGCGCCTGACCGTCAGCCGCGCCAACGAGCAGGATGTCATGATGCTGAAGGCCGAAGCCCAGAATGCGTCCGCAGGGCTTGCGGAGAAGGTGGGCGAGACGCTGGCCGGCCTGCTCAAGCTCAAGGGCGCGGTGGAGCTGGTGAAGCCGGGCAGCCTGCCGAACGACGGCAAGGTCATCAGCGACGAGCGGGGGTGATTCCGTGACCGTTTCGATCAGGACCCTCGAGCCCGCTGATGCTGCGGCGCTGAAGCCGTTTCGATTGCAAAGTCTGCGCGACCAGCCTGACGCGTTCCATTCGACGGCAGAGGAATGGAACATCCCGGTCGACCGCTACCAGGAGCTTATCAGCGAGAACCCGACGTTCACGGCTTTCGCGCCTGATGGACGCATGGTCGGCCTGGCGATTCTCGGCATCACGGCGCGGCCCCGCATCCAGACCCGCCACAAGTGCGAGATCTGGTCGGTCTATGTCGATCCCGCCGTCCGCGGTCAGGGAATTGCGCGCAGCTTGATGGGAGCGTGCATCGCCGAGGCGCGACGCCTCGGCTTCGAGGCCGTCGTCCTGACGGCTTCGACGCACCTTACCCATGTCGTGAAGCTGTACGAGAGCCTCGGTTTCACGATCTACGGCACGGAGCGAGGGATGGTGAAACTCACGGACGGGCGCTACATCGACGACCATCTGATGGAGCTCTGGCTCGATCAGCCGTCGAGGCCCTCGTAAACTTCGTCGATCGTCATCTCGCCACCCACCGCCTCCAGCGGGACGATGCCATCACCTTGCGTGATGCCCTCCGCCCAGCCATTGCCGGTGCGCGACCAATGCTCCACACGCCGCTCGTTTGGATAGACCAGCAGGATCGTAACCAAGCCAGCGATAGTTTGATAGAAGTCGAGCTTGCGGCCACGGTCATTAGCGGCGGTGCTGGGCGAGAGAACTTCCGCTACCAGCAAAGGATCGGTTATGTAGCCTCCAGATACGGGCGGGCCACAGCGGACAACAGCATCCGGGATGGGAGCATAATCGTCGATCGCGTCGTTCAAGATGCCAAGGCCAGGAGTTGCATTGCAACCACGCTCACGTGCCAATCGATCAACCTTGCGCAGAATGTTCATAACGATCCGCTGATGCCGATCGCCTGCGGGAGCCATCAGAACGGGTTCTCCATCCAGCAACTCCCAGCGCTCGTGATCGGGAAACGGCCGGATGTATTCGACAAAAGCCGCCACGTTGTAGCGGGGTTTCTGCTTCAAGAGCGCTGACATGCTGACCTCCTTGTCGTGATCGTATCATGAGAGGCAAGGCATCGCCAACGGGCGCTCCCTCAATCCCTGACCAGGATGTTCCGGAATTGCCAGGGGTCCTTCTTGTCGATGTCCTCGGGGAAGAAGCCCGGCCGGTCCTTCAGCGGGTTCCAGTCGGTATACTGGCCGATGACCGGGCCGAGATAGGGCTTCTGCACCTCAAGGCAGCGCCGATAATCCATATCGTCGGCCTCGACGATGCCCATCGCCGGGTTCTCGAGCGCATAGACCATGCCGGCCAGCACGGCGGAGGAGACCTGCAGACCCGTCGCATTCTGGTAGGGCGCGATGCGGCGCGTCTCCTCGATCGAGAGCTGCGAACCATACCAATAGGCGTTCTTCTTGTGGCCGTAGAGCAGCACGCCCAGCTCATCGATGCCATCGACGATCTCGTTCTCGTCAAGGATGTGGCTGGCCGGCTGCCTGGCGCCCGCCGCGCCGAACATCTCGTGCAGCGAGAGCACAGCGTCGTTGGACGGATGGTAGGCGTAATGGCAGGTCGGCCGATACTTCACCTTCTTGCCGTCGCGGACCGTGAAATAGTCCGCGATCGAGATCGCCTCGTTGTGGGTCACCAGAAAGCCGAATTGCGCGCCAGGCGTCGGGCACCAGGAGCGCACGCGCGTGTCGGCGCCCGGCTGCAGCAGATAGATCGCGGCCTTGCAGCCCGTCTTGTGCTTGCCCGCGTTCTTCGGCAGCCATTTCTCATGCGTGCCCCAGCCGAGTTCCGCCGGCTGCAACCCTTCCGAGACGAAGCCTTCCACCGACCAGGTGTTGACGAAGACGTTCGGCGGCTTCGGCTGCTTCGAGCGCTGCGTGTCGCGCTCGGCGATATGGATGCCCTTGACGCCGGCCTTCTTCATCAGCGCCGCCCAATCTTCCTTTGTCTTCGGTTCCTTGACCTTGAGGCCGAGGTCAGCGGCGAGGTTCATCAGCGCCTGCTTGACGAACCAGGAGACCATGCCGGGGTTGGCCCCGCAGCAGGAAACAGCCGTGATGCCGCTAGGGCTTCGGCGGCGCGCATCGAGCACCACCTCGCGCAACGCATAGTTCGAGCGTTCGGCCGGACCCTTTTTCGTGTCGAAGTAGAAACCGGCCCAGGGTTCGGCCACCGTGTCGATGTAGAAGCAATTGAGCGAGCGGCAGAGCTCCATGATGTCCACCGACGAGGTGTCCACCGAGAGGTTGACGCAGAAGCCCTGTCCGCCGCCTTCGGTCAGCAAAGGCTTCAGCAGCTTCTTGTAATTGGCCTTGGTGACATGCTCCTTAATGAAGCGCACGCCGTGCTCCTTCAGGATCGCGGCATCCTTGTCCTCCGGGTCGATGACGACCATGCGCTGCTTGTCGAACTTGAAGTGACGTTCGATCAGCGGCAGCGTGCCTTTGCCGATCGAGCCGAAGCCGATCATCACGATGGGGCCGGTGATTTCGCCGTAAATAGGCCAGTTGGGCATTTCATTCACTCCAGAAAATAGGCTCGTCAGAGCGGCGTTAAGTCAGTTAGCGGTAGACGTCTTTCCTGTCGCCAATTCGGATGACAAAAACGGTTACGCGGACATCCTGTATTTCGCAAACGACACGGTAGTCTCCGACACGATAGCGCCAATAGCCAGCAAGAGGACCGCTTGTCGCCTTGCCGACGGCTCTTGGATCATCGCTCGTGGCCACCCGATCCCTGAGAAAATTCCTGATCCTTATCGCGGCTTGCCGGTCAAGCTTGCTCAGGTCGCGCCTGGCTGAATCGGACAGCTCAATCGTCCAGGCCAAGCTCGGCGCTCACTTCGTCAAGGGAATGAACCTTCTCCTCGCCGCGCCTGACGCGCTGCATCACCTGCTCAGCACGGTAATAATCTTCAATATCCTCAATGCCTTGTTCGATGATCTCGCGCAGGTAGAACGCCTTGGTGCGGCCGGTCTCCCGCGCGAGGACATCAAGGCGGCGCTCGATCGCGGCGTCCAGACGGATGGATGTGGGCATGGCTCCCCTCTTTGAATACAAGTGATGCTTGTATTCAAAGTATCACACATTTCGACAGCGCGAAAGGCTGTTGCGGTAAGGGGCCTCAGACATCGCGCCATTTCCGCCGCCCGAGAATCAGGCGGCCCGAATTCAAGCCGCCTTCCGCTCAAGCCGGTCCCTGGATCCAGACTGGCTTCGTGCGGCCCGGTTGGCAGCAGGCGCGCGTTCGCCTGCGGCGACGACGAGGCCGCAGGCGTCTGACAAGGCTCCCGGCTTCAACTCAAGGCCCAGGAACCGGTCGGGCTCCACCGGCCCTGGCAGGATCAGGTTCTCCGTCAGCGAGCGGCTGAACCCGAAGCGCTGGTAATAAGGCGCATCGCCCACCAGGATGACGGCAGCATGGCCGCGGAAAGCGGCTTCCGCCAGCGCGCGCCGCATCAGCCGCGAGCCGAGGCCCTGGCCCTCATGGCTCTTCGCCACGGCAAGCGGGCCGAGCAGCAGCGCGGGAACGCCGCCGGCAATGATATGCCAGAGCCTGATCGTACCGACCACATGGATGCCATCATGGGCCGTGAAGGCAAGGCCTTCCGCCGGCAGACGGCCCGCGCGCAGACGCGCGCTCGTCTTGCGGTGGCGCGCCGGCCCAAGGGCGGCTTCAAGCAAAGCCTCGCGGCCAGCCATATCGGCAGGAGCTTCCTGCGCGATGCTGACGGTTGACGGCATGAGGTCAGAAAACACAGCGTGAGTCATGAAAGCCTCCTGGAAAAGGAAGCCCTCGCACCAGCCCTGAGGCGGCCGAACGGGAGATGAAACGGAAGGGTGGTTGACCCTCCCCCCGTTCACGGGGAGAGGGCAGGAGCGCTTTGCTGGCTTCTCCCCGCGGACGGAGAGAAGAGTTCGCTCAGATGACGATCTGCCGGAGGCCCGGCATGCCGTTGAAGTCACGGCTCGAATAGGTCGTCGTATAGGCGCCAGTCCCTTCGATGAGGACCTTGTCCCCGATCTCCAGGCTGAAAGGCAGCATATACGGCTCCTTCTCGTACATGACATCCACCGAATCGCAGGTGGGGCCGGCCAGCACGCAAGGCACCTTCTCCGCATGGTCGTGCCGGGTGCGGATCGGGTAGCGGATCGCCTCGTCCATGGTCTCGGCGAGGCCATGGAACTTGCCGATGTCGAGGTAGACCCAGCGGGGGTCTTCCTGCTTGTCGGACTTCTTCGAGATGAGGACGACCTCAGCCTCGATGATGCCCGCATTGCCCACCATGCCGCGGCCCGGCTCGATGATCGTCTCGGGGATGTTGTTGCCGAAGTGCTTGCGAAGCGCCCGGAAGATGGCCGAGCTGTAGCTCTCCACCGCCGGGATCTCCTTGAGGTACTTCGTCGCGAAACCGCCGCCGAGGTTGACCATCGACAGGTTGATGCCGCGCTCCGCCATCTCGCGGAAGATCCAGGCCGAGGAGGCCAGCGCCCCGTCCCACATTTCGGTGTTGCGCTGCTGCGAACCGACATGGAACGACACGCCATAGGCCTTGAGGCCAAGACGATGGGCATGCTCAAGCACGCGGGGCGCAATCTCGGCCTCGCAGCCGAACTTGCGCGACAGCGGCCATTCGGCATCCTTGCCGTCACACAGGATGCGGCAGAATACCTTCGAGCCCGGAGCGGCGCGCGCGATCTTCTCGACCTCGACCTCGCAGTCGACGGCGTAGAGGCGGATGCCCTTCTCGAAGGCCTTGGCGATATCGCGCTCCTTCTTGATGGTGTTGCCATAGGAGATGCGGTCCGCGGTCGCGCCGGCGGCCAGCACCATCTCGATCTCGCCGATCGAGGCGCAATCGAAGCAGGAGCCGAGCTGCGTCAGCATCTCAAGGATGGCGGGATCCGGGTTGGCCTTCACCGCATAGAAGACGCGCGTATCAGGCAGCGACTTCGCGAAGGCGAGATAGTTCTCGCGCACGATGGATTTGTCGACGACAAGGATCGGGCCTTCGTCGCGGCGGCAGCGCAGGAAATCGCGGATACGGTCGTTCATTTCTTCCCCCATGACGGCCTCAGCGAGGACCGGACAAGAGCAAACCCAGGCGGAAGCTTCGCCGCACATCGCGCATTGTGGAGACGCGCGACATGAAGATCGCTACCGATGCCGGCTTTCGCCGGCGCGAGTGACGCCGTAAGCAAACCCCTCCCGTGAAATCCCGGCTTGCGCCGACACTTCAAAAGAGAACCGCTTTCGATTGGGGGGAATAGACCCACCGCACGGCCGGCAAGATGGACAAGCCTCTTTAGTTCGCCGGCCTTTGGAGGGGCCGACAAGAGCCTAAAAAAGCCCGCTCCGTCGTTGCTTTGAGCTGCGTCACCTGCTTCGGGCAGGGCCGCCGGTTTTCGCCTCCGGCTGCCGGTCCGCGAAATGTCCAGCGATGGAAGTTTCCATCAAGACACTTCAAGCACTGTTGGCGTTTTTCCGGCCTCTTGTCCGGAGATCCACCGACCGGCACGCAACCACAGGCACGTGCGAAATTGGGCGAGAGGAGAGGTACTACAAACGCTCGCCATTGCAAGCGGAAATGACCCCCGATGGTGAATTTTTGCGATTAAATTTTCGCAATGTCCGCCGCTCCTGAATGATCGTTCAGCAAGTCGCTGAAATATACGGTTTTTCTGCCTTGACGCCGCCGGATTTCGGCGCGAAGGAATCGCCGCTTTTCAGGGTCGGATCGTGATGAACAGACGCGAGCTTCTTGGCGCGGCGGCCGCAAAGGCATTGGTCGTTGCTGCCGGGGCGGCACTTGGCCAGAATCGTCCAGCCCAGAGCCCACCAGCGCCGGCTCCCGCCGCGCCTCCCGCCCCGCCACAGGTGCGGTTCTCTTATGATTACGTTGTCAGGCGCGCGCGTGACCTCGCCGCGACGCCCCACGAGCCGCCGCCGCCTTTGCCCGAAAGCCTTGCGAAGCTCGATTTCGACAGCTGGCGCGATATCCGTTTCCGTCCCGAGCGGGCCCTGCTGCAGGCTCCGGGCAGCAATTTCAGGCTCCAGACCTTCCATCCCGGATTTCTCTATACGCGGCCGGTCACCATCAACCTGATCCGCGACGGCGTTCCCGCGCCCATTCCCTATGCGGCGAACCTGTTCGAATACGGACGCAACCGCTTCGAGCGGCCGTTTCCGGTGAACACGGGCTTCGCCGGGTTCAGGCTGCATTATCCCCTCAACGATCCGCGCGTCCATGACGAGATCATCTCCTTCCTGGGCGCATCCTATTTCCGTTTTCTCGGCGAGGGTCAGAAATACGGGCTTTCGGCGAGGGGCCTGGCGATCGGCGTTGGCGCGAAGGAGACCGAGGAGTTTCCGGTTTTCCGCGAATTCTGGGTGGAGCAACCTGAATCCGGCGCCGACAAAGCGGTGATCCACGCGCTCCTCGACAGCGAAAGCGTGACCGGCGCCTACCGGTTCGATCTCTATGCGGCCAGGGACGCTGTGCTGGAAGTGACAGCGACGCTTTTCGCCCGCAAGCGGATCGAGAAGCTCGGCATCGCGCCTTTGACCTCTATGTTCTTCACCGGCGAGAATGACCGCCGCTATGTCGATGATTTTCGGCCCGAACTCCATGATTCGGACGGCCTGCTGATGCATACGGGTGAGGGTGAATGGATCTGGCGGCCGTTGCGCAATCCGACGCGTATCGAAGGAGCGGCCTTCCTCGACACCAACATCCGCGGCTTCGGCCTGATGCAGCGCGACCGCACCTTCGAGCATTACCAGGACCTCGACCTGCATTATGAACTGCGGCCGAGCTACTGGGTCGAGCCCTTGGAGCCCTGGGGCGAGGGCAAGGTCGAACTTTTCGAGATCCCGACTTCCGATGAAACCAACGACAATGTCGTCGCGCAATGGGCCCCGGCCCAGCCGATGGAGGCGGGATCGAGCCGGGTCTGGCGCTACAAGATCACCGCGACGATGGACGAAAGCGAGATCACGCCGGGGGGCATCGCCCGCAACACCTATCGCACGCGGCCCAAAGCGCTCGGCTCAGCCGAGCCCGTGACGCCGACGATGGCGCGTTTCATCATCGATTTCACCGACGGCCAGCTGCCGTTTTACGCGAAGGCGCCCGATCAGGTGCAGGTTGTGCCCTCCATTTCCAATGGCCGGATCGTGCGGACCTTCCTTGTGCCCAATCCGCAGACGGGCGGCTTCCGCGCCGGGATCGATGTCGATGTCCCCGCAGGTCAGTCAGCCGATATCCGCGCCTTCCTCAAGGCTGGCAACAAAGCGCTGACCGAGACCTGGACCTACCCCTGGCGGCCGGAATGAACGGCTGCGGCCATGGTTGAAGACGGCGGGAAAATCCGTCTCGACAAATGGCTCTGGTTCGCGCGCGTGGTGAAGACGCGCGCGGTCGCGCAGGAGCTTGCCGGTTCCGGCCATGTCCGCGTCAATGGCCAGCGGGCCGAGAGCGCGGCGAAGGCGATCCGCATCGGCGATGTCCTGACGATCGCGCTGCCGTCGCGCGTGCGGGTGCTGAAGGTCCAGGATGTGGCGGAACGGCGGGGCCCCGCCAGCGACGCCGCGCGGCTCTACGAGGAACTGTAGCTGACAGCGGCCCGTCAACCGCCTAACAGATGACCGATGCTTGCCCTTTCCCCAGTCAGGACGCTCGCCTCCATCCAGATTCTGCGCGCCATCGCTGCGCTGGCCATCGTCGTCCATCATGGCTTGCACGAGGCGGATCTACTGGCGCAGCGGTCGGGCGGCGGCTTCGCCTGGCAGGCCTGGCTGCCGCTGGAGGCGGGCGTCGATCTCTTCTTCGTCATTTCCGGCTTCGTGATGGTCTTTGCCTCGCGCGATCTGTTCGGTTCGGCGGGTTCGATCATCCCCTTCCTGCGCCGGAGGCTGGCCCGGATCGTACCGATCTACTTTGCCGTGACGGCGTTGCTCATCGCGCTTGCGTTCAGTGGGCTCGCACCCCTCAACCGGGTGGCTCCATCGGCAACGGAGATTGCAGCGACGCTGGCCTTCATCCCCTATCTCAGGCCGGATGGGCTTGTGCAGCCAATTTACGGGCTTGGCTGGACGCTCAATTACGAGATGTTCTTCTATTGCCTCTTCGCGCTGGCTTTGCCTCTGCCGCGCGAGCGCGCAGTCCCGGTCGTGGTCTTCGTCCTGATGCTGCTGGTGACCCTGGGGCAGGTCGTGCCTTCGTCGCTGACGGCGCCCTATTTCTGGACCCGGTCGATCATCCTCGAATTCGGTTTCGGCATGCTGATCGGCCATATGGCGCTGACGGGCGTCCGCCCCGCCCCCGCCATGGCGGCATCGCTTGCTGCGGCGGCGCTGGGATTGCTGATCCTCGGCAAGCTCACGCCGGCGCTCCTGCCCGACCGGGCCCTGCTTTACGGGCTGCCGGCGGCCTTGCTGGTGATGGCGGCCCTCGCCTTCGAAGGCGACGGCAAGGACAATGCCCTGCTGCGCCTGCTGACCCGGCTGGGCGATGCGACCTACGCGCTATACCTCTTGCATCCCTTCGTGCTGCGGGGGCTGGCGGTGACGTTCGGAGGCCTGCTGGCAGGATTGTCGCCGCTGCTTTTTCTGGCGGCCGGCGTGACACTCGCCTGCATCACCGCCATGATTGTCTCGACGTGGTTCGAGAAGCCGGTGACTCGCGCCCTGCAGGGGCCGAGGACGCCATAAACGGCCCATTCTGAGAAAGGCCAATTCTGATTTTGGGAGGATCATCGTGAACAAGCCCGCCAATGTTTCGGCTTTGCTGAAACTCCATCGCAACATCGTCAGCGGCATCGCCCGGGAAGCGGCCGACGGACGCATCCTCGACTGCGTCTGTCCTTCCGACGGGCTTTCCTTTGCGGCCATCCCGCGTTCCGGCAAGGCCGATGTCGATGCCGCCGTGGCAGCGGCTCGGGAGGCGTTCGAGACCGGGCCTTGGGGCCGGATGAATGCCATCGAGCGCGGCCGGCTGCTCGTCAAGCTTGGCGAAGCGATCCTCCGCAACCATGAGGAGCTTGCCCAGTTCGAGGCGCAGGATTGCGGCAAGCCGCTGAAGCAGGCCCGCGCCGACATGACGGCGGCGGCGCGCTATTTCGAATTCTACGGCACAGCCGCCGACAAGGTGCATGGCGAGACGATCCCGTTCCTGAACGGCTACACCATCGCCATTGTGCGCGATCCGCATGGCGTCACCGGCCATATCGTGCCGTGGAACTATCCGGCGCAAATCTTCGGCCGCTCGGTGGCGGCCTCGCTCGCCTGCGGCAACACCTCAGTGGTGAAGCCGGCGGAGGATGCCTGCCTCTCGCTGATCCGCATCACTGAGCTGGCGCTGGAGGTCGGCTTCCCGCCGGGCGTACTCAACATCGTCACGGGCCTTGGCGCCGAGGCGGGCGCGGCGCTGGCCGGTCATCCGGGCATCGATTTCATCTCCTTCACCGGTTCGCCCGAAACCGGCACGCTGATCCAGCAGGCGGCGGCCCGCAACCACATCGGCTGCACGCTGGAACTGGGCGGCAAGTCCCCGCAGGTGATCTTCGCCGATGCCGATCTGGAGGCGGCGCTGCCGGTGCTGATCAACGCCATCATCCAGAACGGCGGACAAACCTGTTCCGCCGGCTCGCGAATCCTGATCGAGAAGAGCGCTTATGAGGTGCTGGTGCCGGCGCTCGCCGCGCGCTTTGCGAAGATCGCCGTCGGCACGCATGCCGACGATCGCGACATGGGCGCCATGATCAACCGCAAGCAGCAGCAGCGGGTGGCCATGTTCACCGCCCGCGCCCGCGAAGAGGGCGTGCCGGTGCTGGCGGAGGCGGCGCTGCCAGCCGATCTCCCCTCCGGCGGGTTCTACGCGGCCCCTATGCTGTTCGGCCCCGTGCCGCGCGCCAACAGCCTCGCCATGGACGAGGTGTTCGGCCCCGTTCTCTCGGTCATCCCGTTCGAGGATGAGGCGGATGCGGTGGCGCTGGCCAATGGCACGCCCTATGGCCTCGTCGCGGGCATCTGGACGCGCGACGCCAGGCGCTCCATGCGCATGGCCAGGGCGATGCGCTGCGGGCAGGTCTTCGTCAACGGCTACGGGGCGGGCGGCGGCATCGAATTGCCCTTCGGCGGCGTCAAGAAATCAGGCCATGGCCGGGAAAAGGGCTTCGAGGCGCTCTACGAGTTCTCCGCCAGCAAGACGATCGTCATCAACCACGGATGACGATAGGGAACTGAACTCGGGTTAACGATTGCCTCCACAAGCTCCCATCCCGCCCCCTTGCGGGGCGGGTGGCCGAGCGCAGCGAGGCCGGGTGGGGGGCTTTTTCCGATTTTTCCTCATGATCACCCCTCCCCGGCGGCTTTCGCCGCCGACCCTCCCCGTCAAGGGGAGGGATGGAGTTCGCTCGTTAACCCGGATTCACAGTCCTGGATCACGGCGGCTAAGCATTGACGCCGGGAGAGCTTGCGACTATGGAGCAGCCTCTTGCCGCGATGCTCTTCGCGGCAATCCTGTTTTACCGCCATCGTCGGACAAGCGTCAGAACCGGTGGCCCCTGATCGAACACAAGGTTTCCAAGGAAATGGCCAACACCTCGTCCGCCAAGAAAGCAGCCCGCCAGGCGGTCAAGCGCACTGCCATTAACCGGATGCGCACGACGCGCGTCCGCAACCAGGTCCGTAAGGCTGAGGAGGCGATCACCGCCGATCCGAAGGCTGCCGCCGCCGCGCTGGTCGCCGCCGAAAGCGCCCTGATGAAGGCCGCCCAGAATGGCACGCTCCACAAGAACACCGCCGCCCGCAAGGTTTCGCGCCTCAATGCGCGCCTGAAGGCTTTGCAGGCCTGAAAGCAGGACGTTTCTGAGTTAAGAAAGGCTCCCGTCGGGAGCCTTTTTTGTTGCGCCCTCAATGCGCGGCCTTGCTGAGCGCCTTGACGACGGCATCGCCCATGTCGGCGGTGCCGACGGCGTTTTGCCCCTTCGCGGCGATATCGGCGGTGCGCACGCCATCGGCCAGCACGGCGGCGACGGCCTTGTCCAGCAGGTCGGCCGCATCGGCGAGCCCGAAGGAATAGCGGAGCGCCATGCCGAAGGAGCAGATCATCGCCAGCGGGTTGGCGAGGCCCTTGCCGGCGATGTCGGGCGCCGAGCCATGCACAGGCTCGTAGAGCGCCTTGCGCTTGCCGGTCGCGGGGTCCGGCGCGCCGAGCGAGGCGGAAGGCAGCATGCCGAGCGAGCCCGTCAGCATCGCCGCCACATCCGAGAGCATGTCGCCGAACAGGTTGTCGCAGACGATAACGTCATATTGCTTCGGCCAGCGCACCAGCTGCATGCCGCAGGCATCGGCCAGGTGATGCTCTAGCGTCACGTCCTTGTAGTCGCGGGCGTGAAGCTCGGTCACGACCTTCTTCCACAGCACGCCGGAGCGCATCACATTGTGCTTTTCGGTGGACGTGACCTTGTTGCGCCGCACGCGGGCGAGATCGAAGGCGACGCGGGCGATCCGCTCGATTTCGTGCGTGGTGTAGACCTGTGTGTCGACGGCGCGCTGCTCGCCGTTCTCGAGCGTCACGATCTCCTTCGGCTCGCCGAAATAGACGCCGCCGGTCAATTCCCGCACGATCATGATATCGAGCCCCTCGATGATCTCGGGCTTGAGCGAGGAGGCGGAGGCGAGCGCCGGATAGCAGATCGCCGGGCGCAGATTGGCGAAGAGCTGCATGTCCTTGCGCAGCCGCAGCAGTCCGGCCTCGGGCCGCGCGTGATAGGGCACATTCGCCCATTGCGGGCCGCCGACCGCGCCGAAGAGCACGGCATCCGCGCCTTGGGCCCGCGCCATGGCCGCATCGGTGATCGCGGCCTTATGCGCATCATAGGCGGCGCCGCCCACCAGATCCTTCTCGGTGTTGAAGGTGGCGATGCCCGCCTTGCCGAACCACGCGGCGACCTTCTCCACCTCCGTCGCCACTTCGGGGCCGATGCCATCGCCGGGGAGGAGGAGGAGGTTGTGGGTCGCCATGGTTTTCGAGCCTTCGCTTCACGATTGGTTAACCACGTTTTCACGCGGGCGATGTTTGG
This sequence comes from Methylocystis sp., assembly GCA_020252485.1. Lineage (GTDB taxonomy): Bacteria > Pseudomonadota > Alphaproteobacteria > Rhizobiales > Beijerinckiaceae > JADCCX01. Next base: position 3,215 of record JADCCX010000014.1, on the reverse strand, counting down.
CGCTTGCCTAAAGCCTCGGAATCACTGGCGCAAGGGCCGGGGCCGATTCGTCGCCGCTTCGTTCCGCCTTTGGCTTCGCGAGGGGGTGCAGCCGGTCAGGATGGGACAGGGGAAGGGGGCGGGTGTTAGGGAATTGGAAGGGGGTGTATAGCCAAAGCTTGCATTTATGTGCCAAAATTGGTACATGGGTATCAATGATCAACCGCTCGAAAAAGCTGTCCGCGCGGACAACCAACGGAAAAGCCCGGGTGAGCGAAGAAACTTTCGATGAGTTCCTGGCGGAACAGGGCCTGCTTGAGGTCTGCGAGGATCAGGCCATCAAGGAGATCATCGCGACCCAGCTGGCCGAAGCGATGAAGGCGCAGGGCCTGACCAAGAGCGCCATGGCCGTACGGATGAAAACCAGCCGCCGCCAGCTCGACCGGCTGCTTGATCCGGCAACGCCTTCGGTGACTCTCAATACGCTGCGCCGTGCCGCCAATGCCGTGGGGCGGCGGTTGCGGGTGGAACTGGCGTGAGGGGGTACATAGTCTATTCGGAAGCGTGCAACGCACGAGGGGAGACGTAAGACGATGTAAGCTCTCTTTCACAAGCGATTAGCGCGAAATCATGGCTACCAGTTATCTAACCAAATTTACGAATTGCGCCGTTGCCAACAAACGCTGCCTTCAATCCCACCGCACAAAGCGCAACCATGGCCGGAATAACCACCGGAGCCGCACCGAAAGAATATTCGGCATCTCCAAATTTATGATTATATTCTTGGTCAGATACAAAAGGGCATCGGATGGACTGGGGTAGTTTCATTGGGCCGGCCGTGGTGGCTGCGGTCGTGTCGGGCATCATTGCCGTTGTCGGCATGCTGGTGAGCCGATCAACAACCATCCGCCTCCACGAAGAGAAGCTGGGTGCGGACCAGCGCCTAGCTGAACGTAAGTTCGAGTTCGACAAGCAGTTGGCGCGCGAGCGCTTTGCCTATGATCGCCGGCAAGCCGTGTTTAAGCGCCGCTTCGAATTGGCCGAGCAGGTTCTGGCGGATGCCTATCGCTTTTCTGACCTGATGAAGTTCGTTCGGAATGGCGGCGCGTGGGAAGGCGAAGGCGAAAGCCGAAAAGTCGCCGCCCATGAGTCCGAGGGCGTCAAGCGGTTACGCACGACCTATTATGTGCCGCTGGAGCGCCTGCAGCAGAACGGGGAATTCATTAGCGCCTTGATGGCCCGTCGGACCACTTGCCGCGCCCATTTCGGAGAAGATGCAGTGAAGGCTTTCGACGCCTTTTATGGTGCGATGCACAAGGTCCGCGTCTCTGCCCAGATGCTGATCATGATGGCCGGGGATGAAGAGCGTGGCGCAAGTGATCGCGAACTTAGAGAACGATTACTGCGCGACATCTGGGAGCCTCTCGGAGAGCACGCTGACGAGAACACAATAGGAAAAGAGATCGACAAGGGGGTGGCATTGATCGAAGGGTTTTGCCGCCCGGTGCTGGAATGGGTGGATCAACCATGAAGCGCGATATGGACCTCGTTCGAAAAATTCTTTTGTACTTTGATTCGACAGATGCGGACCGAGTGAGCTCGAAGTCTGTTATCTTAGACGGGTATTCGACGAAGCAGACCCTCTTTCACATCGAAATCATGACCGAGGCGGGCCTGCTCGATCATCGTATCATCCAAGCGAAGCTGAGCGATGGACGTCGCGCGCATATGAGCCTGGACGGGGGCGTTCGCCCCACGATGGCGGGCTACGATTTTCTAGATGCGGTGCGCGACCCAGAGACTTGGAAGAAAACCAAAGACGGGGCATTAGCCGCTGGCGGCTGGACCATCGACCTCTTGAAAGACCTCGCCAAGGGGTTAGCCAAGAAAAAGCTGGAGGACTTGACCGGCATCAAACTCTAGCCTGATACCTAACCCTTCCCGATACCCATGCACCTCGCCCCGCCTCCGCCTGAGAAGTAGCCGCGTCCGATGGGCGCCTTGCCGTGCCCGCCGGGGATGCCGAGCACGTATTCCGGCTAGAAAAGGCCCGTCAGGTCGCGGCGGCCGTTAACCACCCGGACGATCTCGACCGCATCGACCGGCCCCTCGCGGGTGTCGGGGAGAATCCGGTACAGCAGCAGAAACGGCCGCTCGACCATCATGCGGAGCCCTGGCGCCGCATCCCGCCGGCCGACGCCAAGCCGGGGATGGTCCCGCAGGATCATCGCCAACGCCTCAATCCGATCGAAATAGCGTTCGGCGGCGGCAGGCTGTTCGAGGCCGATCAATTCATAGATGTCCAGAAGGTCGGCCCGGGCCTGGCGCGTCCAGACCAGCCTACAGCGCAACCTGGCCGACTTTCTTTGCGGCGGCCAGCCGGGCGCGGGCGTCCTTGCGCAGCTGAACAAAATCGACCTCACCGGCGGAGCCGCTGTCCAGGCCATCCTGCCAGAGCTGGCGGAGGCGCATGATGTCGTCCTGTTGCAGCTGGCGCTTGAGCTGCCAGTCGCGGATAGCCTCCCGGACCACCTCGCTGGTGGTGGCATACTCCCCGGCATCGACGGCGGCGCGCAGCGCGGCGATCTGCTCGGCCGTCAGGGCAACGCTGACCTTTTCAATTGTGGGCATGGCTCATGGGCTTTCCTTGGTAGCAAATCTTACTACTCTATGCTACCAGTGACAAGCCTGGTCGCTGACACCCGCCTGAGGGTCCCGGCCAAAGCGGCGACGTCCGCTTGCTCCCTGCCTCTTTCGCCATGCGCGCCTATTCAAACAGCGGCTGCACGCGCGCCAGCACATCGTCCATGATGGAATCAGGGACCTTCTCGGAAAATTGTGCGCCCCGCGCCTTCAGATCGAGCGCGCGCAACTGGTTGCAGAGAACAACCCCGGCGGCATTGGTTCCCGCGCCGGAGAGCGGCACCGCAAACCCCCGTTCGCGGGCGAAATTGCCGCCTATGGTGATCGGCGCGACGATCGGTGTGCCGAGCGCATTGAATGCGCGCGGCGTCAGCACGAGGACATAGCGGGGGTTCGCCTGTTCACGGCCTTTCGCCGGGTTCAAGCCGACGCGCCAGATGTCGCCACGCTCCACTAGTGGTCCGATTCCGACATTTGCATCCGCTTGATATCACGCTGCGAGCAAATGTCGGAATCAAAGGGACCACTAGCAAGTCTATGATTCTAGTGGAGCTTTTGAATTTGACATTCGCTCCGACGCCCGATGTCACGCG
>JADCCX010000139.1 GCA_020252485.1 Methylocystis sp. | reverse complement strand
TCCTGCGCAAGGCTGCCGAGCGAACCATCGGCGCCCTCTGGGACGCCATCGGACACTTCATCGACCTCTTCACTCCGACCGAGTGCGCCAACTACTTCAAGAGCTGCGGATACGATGCAGACTGAATGAAATCCGCTCTAAAGACACCGCCAAGCCCATGCTTCCAGGCGGCCCTGACCGAAAACGTAAAGACAAGGGTCGACAGGAACAGAGCGGTCGCCCAGCCGAACGCCTGCAGCGCCTGAATATTGAGACTCTGAAGCACGACGTCTCCAATCCTACAAAGCGCACCTCAGTGTAAGGGAGCGAGGTTGGCAATACGCAATGCTTGAGGACACCTCAACCGGCTCCCCTGCGGCTGAATCAAGGTCCCTGGCGCCCAGTAGCTTTCCAGACCTCCTGAGGGCGGCCAGATACCGCGATCTGAATCGATTGAGCGCGCGACCAGGGCGGCAGCCCAGGCGGTGGAGTCCGGTGGAGGATGGCAGGGAGCCCCCCGGGGGGGTGGCGAAACTCTGGCGACCGTCGGCCCGGCGACCGGCTCTCCCCCCATGCGTAGGTTTTTTTCAGTGGGACTAGGGTTTTCAGGGCTTCGCCCAATTGGGTATGGCGATCAGCTTGCCGGGGGCTCCATGGCCTTTGCCCAGGTTTCACTTCTGGCGGTGGCGGGGCGAGTTTCTTTCGAATGGGCCGGATTGGCAGACCGAGACAAACTGGGGTGGGAAATGTGGGAAAGTGGGAAAGTAGTATAGAAATAGAGCTAATTACAGGGAGTTAGCCTCTCTCTAGCGTTCCCACCCACTCTTTTCAGTGTGGGAACCTGTGGGAACCGGAACCGCCCAGATCGGCGCGGTTCTGGACGCATCCGGAGGGGGGCGAGGCCAGGTTTTCCACAGGCCGCGAGAGCGTTGATCGCCCTAACCCCAGGCAAACGACCACTGAGCTGCGTAGGTTGGAAACTCCATACGGACGCCACTTTTCACAGCCATCAACACGGGCTCAGATCAACTCAGGACCCGCATTGCGGCGGGGGTCACAGCGGTCGCCGGGATTGTCTATACAAGGGTTCGCGGTCGCTTCGCCTGACAGCACCGGTTCGGCGCATATCTGACCGCCACCATAAAGGAGGACGGTCCTCGAAGCAGACCTTGCCAAGATCTGCTTCGATTCATTTGGTGACCGACAACCGATCGCATCGACCTTCAGGTGAACGATCCAATGATCTCCGTTAGTCTTCTCTTAGAAAGGCCGCAAGGAGACGGTCGGGTCGCCGAGAATAACCAGGGCCTGACGATCCATCGCCACAAGCTGGAGATAACGAGCCCGGGCAATCGCCGAGCTGTCACCGGCATTCACACTGTCTTTCGCGCGTTTCCAAAGGACCATGAAGTCAGCCGCCTCTTCGTAGAACGCGCGGATCGCGTAGCCGATCGGCACCCCGGCGGCCAGGTACAGTTCCTGATAGAGGGCCTGTACCAAGGCGCTGGTGAGGACCTGGCCATTCGATGGATCACGAAGCGTCCAGTCAAACGTCGGCTCCACATGCCCCACCCAGGCACCCAACGGCTTCTCGGCCGAAAGAAGGGCCATCGGAAAGGGCGCGACCATGGCACCAGCGCCCGTAGCGACCCCGCGCAGCAGATCACCAACGGCGTCGCCCTCCGCGAACAGGTCCTGGAATCGACTGGCGGAATCGGACCCCGCCGAACAGCAGGCGTGCGAATACCAGACCGCCCCGTCGGGCGCCCACGCGGCCAACAGGTCGACAGCGCGCAGCAGGCCGTGGCCCACATCTACCAGCAGGCCAAGATCGTCCTTGATCGTGAGCGGAGACAGGTAAGGGGTCGCGCCGTGGCTGGTGGTGATGACAAAGCCGGTCTTCGTCACGCCCAGAGCATCGACCAGCTTAGCGCCGTTCGCGTCGGCGGCGTCGAGCCGCACCGCGCCGACCCTAAGGTCATCGTCCTGGTGCATCTTGCGCCACACTGGCTCGGCCAAGGCCCCGCGCATCAGCCAGCTGATGTCAGGAAAGCCGTGGTCCACGCTCCAAACGACTGGCTTTCGGGCGTCGGCCGCGGAGCCGGCCCAGTTCGAAATCAGGTGCTCAACGTAGCGCTCGAGTGCCGCACCCTGGAGGGTGAGGCGGCCGGTGAAGGCCATACGGTTGAGGATGTACTGCGTTGTCCACGGGATGACGGTGGGCTCGGCGTAGATCAGGAGATAACGCGGGATCTGGTGTCGGGCGACGCCCCGCGCCGATGCAGCTACGGAAAGGTCGGCGTATTGGCCATCACTGTAGTACCGGCGTAGCAGGTCATCATGGAATTCGGGGCGCCAGCGGAGAACCGGCGCGTCGCCCCGGTCCGCCAACAACTTCCTGAGCGGCTCCGGCGCGTCCTCCCCCGCGGCCTTGGCCTTTGGGTCGAGGAGGTCATTGTCAGGTAGCACCAGGCCCCACCCGACCTCGGGATCGCGCCAATTCTTAGGGTCGGCGGGCCTCGTCGAGCGCAGGAAACTGCTCGAACCGCCTGACCGCTGTACGAGCCCCCAGGCTGGCCCATTCAAGGTTGGATTCCCGACCGGCGACTCCGCACCCGTCCAGGCGTTCAGCCGGATTTCTGTTTCGGCAATAGGAGGAAGCAGCTGGGGCGTCACAAAATCACCGGGAGCTGGCCAGCAGCGTCTGGCCGCTGGTACGGGGGGATATCGTCGAGGTAGCCCAGGGCCTGGGCCCTCAGGGCGGGGTTGGCATCGGCCGAGAGCTTGCGAAGATAGTCCGCAACCACGCCGATACGGACTCGATCCTTGTGCGTCAGGGTTGGGTGGCCTTCAGGGTCAGGCCAGGCGGTCATCGGGACCGCGGCGAGCATAGTTTCCCGGGTAGCGATGCGAACGTTTCCGTCGATCCCCGCGTCGAACATTGTCTTGAGGGTGTCGGCGGCGCGCTTGACCAAGTCCTCTTGTGTGGCGCTGAGCGGAGCGCGTTCGAAACGACCCAGCCAGTCCGGACGCAGGGATTCCGGAATACCAGCCAGCTGCGGGAGCCCGAGAGCCTCGGCGCGCACGCCGGGTGGCGTGTCCTGCGGAAGGGCGGCCAGGAACTTTGCGACCGTCCGAAGCTGGATGCGCTGCTGGATCGCGACATTGGGCAAGGGCTGCACGCGCAGGGCCGCACCCGTGGTGTAGAGGGTCGGCAGGGTCCACCGCCCGGCCTCGCGTCCGCCGACATTGGCATGGTGCCTGGCGCGCAGGGCCTGGCGCGGCGCGATTAGGGCGGCGGAGAAATCTACCACTGTGTCGCTGATTGCGGTGGCAAGCGGCGCGAGGTCCTGGAAGAGCTGATGATAGAGGTTGCGGGCGATTAGGTTCGCGTCGGTGTATTCAATCGGCTCACTCATACCCACGCAGGCCGGAACACCGCCTTCCTTGACGATGCGATAGGCCATGGATCCAATCGCCGGACCCTGCGCAACAGCCACGGCCCCAGCGGCCGCCGGATTAGCCGCACTGTCACAGCAATTGAGCACAATCATCCACGCCGCCTGCGCCCCGGGCTGCGTCCAAAGACGAAACACCGGAAGCTGGACCGAACCCCGCGGCGCAGCAGTCAGGGTATCGACGATCGTGGACAGCTCCAGGAACTGCTGGGAGCCCTGGCTTTTCCCATGACAGAAGAAATGGACGATCTCGGCTTGCCGGTCGTTGACGACGTCCAGCAGCGCCTCCGGGCTGGTCGGCATGGGACTTGCCCTCACACCCTGGAGCCCGCCGGCGATCGCGGCCTGGGTCGCCACCAACAGGGTCTGATCGCCCAGGCAGACGTCGAGCTCCACATCGAATCCCGCCGCCTGCGCGGCACTTACCTGGACGATGAGCTCGTTCAGTTCCCCGGACCCGCTGATACCCGCGGCGGAGATAAAGGCGAGGATCGTCAAGGGCCAGGCGAAGATGCGGACATCGCCGCCTGTCCGGAGTGGACCCGCAATGCGGCAAGTCGCGGCGGGTGTGTCGACGGCTAGGTAGCCGCCGCCTCCCGCCGTGGTCTCCCAACGGATATCTTCCAGGTCGGGGGCGAGCAGCTGGAAGACCAGGTTGGAATTGTGCGGGATGTTGCCATCCAACCCCATGAGCATCGCCTGAACCGCCGGGTGGGAGTTGAGGGCCGCCCGAAGCTTGCCGCCGTAGTCTCGAAGGGAGTTGGCGTTCAGCAAGGGCGGGAGCGTGCTCCGATCAAGCGGCACGATCACCGGCATCTTTCCATTGGCCGAGGCTGGCTCCGAGAGCGAAACCAGGATTTGCGGTAAGGCGGGAGGAATCGCGAGGGTCTGCTGAATGGTGACGACGGCGGGCGGCCTCACTTAGCGCTCTCCCCCTCGGCCCATATGTAGGGCGACGATCTGTTGAAGATCGCGCAGGGTGTCATCGACAGCGGCCGCCTCGAAGACGCCGAATGCCACCGACGAGGCCTCCGACGACGGCCCGGCACCCGGCTCCGGGTTGATCATGAACAGGTCCAGCGCTCCAGCCACAGGGCCTGGAGAGGGGCTTTCGCTAATGATGCCCATGGCCTTGCTCACTGCATCCTTGAGGCTGGGCGCGTTGGCGTTGTCCGTTTCCGCTAGAGCCTCCAACGCGCCTTGGACCTTCCCTTTCAGCGTCGGATCCGACGCCAGATTCTGCAGATAGTTGGGCTCACCGTCCGCGCTGACGGCCTGGCCCGGACTGGCAAGTGTCGCCACGTAGGCGCCTGCGGCTCCCAGGCGCTGTTCACTCCAAGGCGGTTCCGGGCTTTGACCGGACGCAGCCGCGGCGGTCCAGCTTTGCCCCTGCTGGGCGATGCCTTCCGAGAAGCGCTTCGCGGCGGACACCCAGGCGGGGTCGTGGCCACCGCCCGGGGATGGATCTGCGGTCTCCGCGACGGCGATGGGGTCGGGTTCCGACGACACGGTCGCTGCTTGCACCGCAACTGAAGCGGCAAGGACCGTCCCAAAGACCAGATCGGGCTGGCAGTAGGCAAAGCCGTCAACCCCCTGGGGTGCCCGCCCAGGCCACGGCGAGAACAGGAACCGCGTCCATTCCTCAAGGGCGGGGGAACTGCCGCCGGTGAGGGTGTGACAGAAGACCGGCCCCGGACGGGCCTGAGCGACATTGTCGGCGAGATAGCGCACCGCCGCACCGCTGGAGGCGTCCGGTGGGATCGAAAACCCGCAGGCCCAGGCCCCTGTTCGCGTGAGCGTTAGGGCAATGTCGTCTGAGCCGACGAAAAGCGCCGCACGTTCCTTTTCAGCGGTGTCCGGGCTCTTGGTCAAGGCCAAGGCCGGGGACTGTTCGACCATGTAGCCGTGGGCCAGGAAATGGATGAGATCGACGCTTTGACCGCCCAGGGCGGCCTCGATCCAGCGCATCCAGGTGAGGGGTCGGCCATCCGGATCCGCCTGCGGTGTATGCACCAAAACGGGGGACGAAGCGGGCAAGCTCGCGGCGATCCGATCAGCCCAGACGCGGCTGGCGAAGATATGGACGGTAGTATCGGGGCGCGGCGAGGCTTGCAGGATCTCGGACGCGACGTACTGGGCCTCACGAGCGAGGTCGAACCGTGGCTCGTCCGAGGGCAGGTCGCAGATAAGTGCGACGGTCAGGGTGTTGCGGTTCTCCCGCGGCCGTTCCAGGAAATCCGGCACCCGCAGGACCGCCCGGTTCAGGTGGGGCGTCAGCGCGCCCTCCCAATCCAGGGCCCCCAGCACGCCGTAGGGTTTGACGAGATGCAACCACAGCGGCTCGTCGTCCTCGGCCGTCTGCTCGACGATCTCGGTCAGCGGGGTCAGTACCCCGGGCGGCAGGTTGACAAATCCCAGGTTACTCGGACCGATCACCCCTGCGGCACCCAGTTCCGAGGCGGACACCTCCCACCGGTTGCCCAAGGTGTTCACTCCGTGCTCGATCCGCTGCAGTTCCAGCACCACCTTCCCGCTCTGATCGAGGGAGGGCCGTGTGATACGCAGGGCGAGCAGGTGGTGGCGTTCCTTGAGAAAGTAGGCCATGCGATCAGCCCATCTGCTGCAACAGCGCCCAGGCAGTAAACGGGTTCGCTACGCCCATATGTCCGTCGATGCGCTTGTCCTTACTGCCATCCAGCCCCACCACCCGGTCTCCGTCATGCATGTCGATCGGGTCTCCAGCGGAAGGAAGTTGGATGGTGCGCAGGCTCTCCGTCGGCTCCGGATGGTCCCTGGGGCCATAGCCGCCCAGGGCCGCATACCGGTTGGGCGGAGCACCGACAGTTTCGTCGGCGGGACCCCCGGCGGGGTCTCCACCCACCTGCACATCGCCGACGTCGGATTTCCGCGTCACCGCCAAGTGGAAGAAATTATGCAACGGCGCATCCCATCGGCTGCAGGTCGAGAGCACAGGTTTCTCGACGCGACTCGGGACATCATAATAACCGCCCTTGACCGTCGAATTCGGCAGGGTGCCGGCGAACGCCAGATGGGACAGCGCGGGCTGCAACAGGAGCAAGGATTTGGGCTTGATGGTGCGGTCCGCGTCGCCGAGCACCGCCGAGAGCATGACTTTCGCCCCAAAGGAGTGGCCGACTACATGCACCCCACGAGTGGTCCGCGCCGTCAGTTCTGAAAGCAGTTTGGCAACGCCATTTGCACCGACCACCGCAGCCCGGTCCTTCATCTGGAAGATCGAGAAAAGCCGGATGAAATCGAGGGGATCGAAGCCCCCACCCGCCGCCGCGACGGCCGCCGGGCTAATGTTCACCGCTCCGACGTGGGTCAGGTCGGGCTCCACAGCAAGCGCGGAACCGGCGGAAAGGCGGGCCCAGCCGTCAAGGATGGCCTCCGCATCCGGCAACGCGCCACGGGTTTCCGGGTCCTCGCCCGAGGTCTGCGCCACCAGCGACTTCACGCCTAGGACGGCAAGTTCCTGCGCCCCGCTTGCATCGAGAACGCGCGCTCCGGCCAGGACGTAGAGCCGGTCAGCATCGCCGGGCGGAAGGGTACTGGCCATGTCTTGCAGAATGTCGTCCACGTCGGCGACCGCAGCCGCAGCGGCCGTGGGATCGCCCGATGCCATCTGGGGCCCCGGGTTGGTGGCCAGCCAGCGGCTCGGCCAGGTGATCCCCACAAATAGGGGCCTACGGTTTGTGGCCGGGTGCTGACGCTGCACATCTTCAAAGGCCTTCAAGAATTTGCCGTACTGATCCACCGCGCCCCCGAAGTCGGTCTTCCACCCATGTGAGTAGTAGATGACGTCATGATCGGGATCGTTCTCCAGCCGCTCGAGCAGGGCACCCTGGGTATCCGACGAGACGCAGGCGCCTCGCTTGTCGAATCGCACGAGCCAAGTCTCCATGTCGACTCGTGGAATAGGATAGGGGCCAGCCGGACGCGGTGCGGACATGTTTCGAATTCTCCCTTCGGCTGAAGCAGAACGCCCGCTCCCGCTCGAATGATTGACCGAACTGGCTGAGCTTCACAAGGGCTCGGAGATACGCTCGGCCCTGGAGAAGGTACTAGACCGTAAGGTCACCGCCACGGTGGACGGCGAGCGCCGGAAGGTGCCGCTCACCGAGGCCCTGGTCCTGCAGTTGGCCCAGAAGGCTCTGGCCGGGGATGTCCGGTCCATCCAGGAGGTGCTCAAGATCGCAGACCAGGTGGCGGCGGCCTCGCCGGTCAGACCTGAGGGCAAGAGACTGGTGATCGAGCGGCGGATCATCGATCCCAAGGACTGTAGCCCCGCCCTTGACCTCCTCGGGATCGTCGTACCGGTCGATGGGAGGTACAGGGTCGCGCCCTGGGCGGTGGAGGCGGCCATGGCCCGAAAGCCGCGGCTGTCAGAAGCTGATCGCGTGCTGATCAGCAACTCGACCCTAAAGCCGGACGAGAAGCGGCGGGAGATCTCGGAGCCGGTGGATTATGGGCGGAGGGGAGTGACATTGCCGGGGGAGTGAGGTGCGCGCCTCATTCGAAGTGAGGCACCTTGCTGGTACGTCCGTTGATTGGGGGGGTAGCGGTCGGGCATCGCCCAGCCGACGATCTTGCCGAGGCTGCTGACGCTGCACAGGCGGCCTGTGATGGAACAGGATCCCGAGGGCAGCACGGTGGGCTACAGGACCCGCGGCAGCGGACCCGTTTCGAAGGTGCCTGACCGGGTAGCGAGATGGCCCGGGCGTTCGCTCGTCCCCGGAGAAGGTGCTGTACCGGAAGGTGACGGCCACCGTGAATGGCGAGCGCCGGCGTGTCCCGCTGACAGACGCACTGGTGCTGTGGATAGGCAACAATGCCCTTTGCGGCCGAGAAGGAACTTAGGAGGGTCAGCGAAACCGTTGCAGATTCCTCTTGCGGTCAGGGGTGAGGCAGCTGTGCCAGCAGTGCGCCACGATCCGGCAACCGTGACGCCGATCACCTTGGCGTAAGGCGCATTTTCGGAAGTCAGAGTGGAGACCGGTGGCCGACGGACTGGGTCCGCCCGTCCGCCCATCCGGATGGAAGGATTCACGCATTTTCACGCGTTTCGGACGAAGTTATCACGAAAATTTCCTGACGAATCTCGGCGATCTTGCCCCATTAATGAAACCAGCGAATGGTATGCGCCGCTGGAGGCGCGGAGTTCCCAGAATGCCGATGACGCCCGGGCACGATGCGCCCGCCGACACTGGTTTGGGCGCGTTGATGCTCGTGCTTGGCTTCCACCAGATATCGGCGGACTTGGCCCAGCTCCAACACGCCTTGGGCAAGGCGGACGGCGCCGAAGCGCGAGACTTGGTTTCGCTGGCGCGTCGGCTCCGCGCGCGCGCGCGCCTCGCGCGCGTGCGGGCGAGCGAAATGTCGCGAGCCCCACTTCCCCTAATCGCTCGCGACCCTGAAGGCGCCTTCTTCGTTCTGGCCGCCATCCGTGACGGCGAGGCTCTTGTGCAACGACCTTGGGCCGCACCCGAGACCGTTGGGCTCGCGGCTCTGCAAGCCTCGTGGCAGGAGGAGGTGGTGCTCATCACCACGCGCGAGGGTGCGATCGGCGAGGGACGGTTCGATGTCTCCTGGTTCATCCCGGCTCTCGTCCGCTACCGAGGGCTCATCGGTGATGTCCTCGCGGCATCCTTTGTGCTGCAGCTGTTTGCCTTGGCCACTCCACTGATCTTTCAGGTGGTGATCGACAAGGTGCTCGTGCACCAAGGTCTTACAACTCTTAACGTCCTGGGCATCGCTTTGGCGGCGATCGTCGTCTTTGAGTGCCTGCTAGGCGGCCTTCGCGCTTACATCTTCACCCACACCACGAACCGGGTCGACGTTGAGCTCGGCGCGAAACTCTATCGACACCTCCTCAGCCTCCCGCTGGCCTATTTCGAATCGCGTCGGGTGGGTGACACGGTGGCGCGGGTGCGCGAACTGGAGACGATCCGGGAGTTTCTCACCTCATCCGCCGTCACCCTGATCATCGACGTTTTCTTCACCGTCGTTTTCCTCGTCGTCATGTGGTTCTATTCGCCTTGGCTGCTGCTCGTCGTGCTGGCTGCCATCGCCCTCTACGTCCTGATTTGCGTAATCGTCACCCCGCCGCTGCGGCGGCTGATCGATGAGCGATTCCGGCGGGGCGCCGAAAGCCAGGCCTTCCTTGTCGAGAGCGTGACCGGAGTCATGACGCTCAAGGCGGCCGCAGTAGAGCCGCAGATGCAGACGCGTTGGGAGCGCCTGCTGAGCGCCTACGTGCGCGCGGGGTTTGATGCGGCCAAGCTCCAAATCTGGGGCGGCCAAGCGATCCAGCTGGTCAGCAAGCTGTCTACGGTACTCGTGCTGTTCATCGGTGCGCGCTTGGCCATCAGCGGGCAACTATCAGTCGGCGAATTGGTCGCGTTCAACATGTTGGCGGCTCGGGTCGCCGAGCCAGTTCTGCGCCTTGCCGGCCTCTGGACACAATTCCAGGAGGCGCGCGTGGGCGTGCAGCGATTGGGCGACATCCTGAACAGCCCGACGGAATCGACCTTCCAGCCCTCGCGTTCGGCCCTGCCGACCATCCGCGGCGCTGTGACCTTTGATGATGTCACTTTCCGCTACGCCGTAGGTGGGCGCGAAGTGTTGCGAGGTGTGTCTATCAGCGCAGACCCCGGAGAGGTGATAGGCATCGTCGGGCCTTCCGGCTCCGGCAAATCGACCCTCACGAAACTCGTTCAACGTCTCTACGTTCCGGAGTCGGGCCGAGTGCTCGTGGATGGGGTCGATCTGGCCCTGGTGGACCCCGCCTGGTTGCGCCGTCAGATCGGGGTCGTGCTGCAGGAGAACCTGCTCTTCAACCGAACCGTTCGCGAGAACATCGCGCTAGCTGACCCCGGGGCGTCGATGGAGGCCGTGATCCAGGCGGCCCGGCTCGCCGGAGCGCACGACTTCATCCTGGAACTGTCGCAAGGCTACGACACGCCGATCGAGGAGCGGGGCGCCAACCTGTCCGGTGGGCAACGTCAGCGGATCGCCATCGCACGGGCGCTGATAACGGATCCCCGCATCCTGATTCTCGATGAGGCCACCTCTGCCCTCGACGCCGAATCCGAAGCCATTATTCAAACCAACATGCGACAGATCATTCAGGGCCGGACGGTGCTGATCATCGCCCACCGGCTCTCGGCGATCCGCATTGCGCAACGCATTGTAACTCTCGAGGCCGGGCAGATCACAGAACAGGGCTCGCATGAGAGCCTGATGGCGGCCGGCGGCCGGTACAGTCGGATGTGGCGTGCCCAAACCGAAGGGACTTGGGCATGAGCCTGGCGGCGCACCTCCGTGTTTTGCGCGAGGCCTGGGCGCGGGAGTCCGAGCGGCGAGGTTCGCGCCAGCAAACCTGGATCGAAAGCGAGTTTCTGCCGGCCGCGCTGGAGGTGACCGAAACGCCACCGCCACCGCTGGGCCGCATCATTCTCTGGGTGATCGTAGCGGCCGCAATCGTCGCGCTTGGCTGGTCGGTCTGGGCGAAGGTGGACACGGTCGCCGTGGCCGAAGGGCGCATCGTTCCCAGCGGTCAACTGCGGACAGTGGAAGCGGCGGACACCGGCATCGTGCGTGAGATCGCAGTGCGGGAAGGCGATCGTGTCTCGGCTGGGCAGTTGCTGATAGCCCTCGACCCGACGGTTGCTGAAGCGGACGCCGCGACCGCCCAGAGCGAGTTCCGGAGCGCCGGCCTCGTTCAGGCGCGAGCCGCAGCCTTGCTCGCCGCGGTTGATGGCGGGGCCGCCCAACTTCGGCCGCCCCCGGGGGTCGACCCTGCGGCCGTTGCAGCCGAGCAGGCCCTGGTGGATGCGCGTGTCCGTGAGTTCGTCTCCCAGCGAGGCGCGCTGGAGGCGCGCCGCATCGCAGCTCAGGCGGCCGTCCGGGTGGTCGACGCCAATCTCCGCAAGATAGAGGAAAGCCTGCCACTGGTGCGCCAGCAGGTCGCAGCCTACGAGACCTTGGCGGCCAAGGGCTACGGCAGCCGTCTGCGCCTGGCTCAGGAGCAGGAGCGGCTTGTCGCCCTGACGCAAGAACGCGGCGCTGAACAAGCCCGCCGCGAAGAAGCCGCTGCGCAAGTTGCGTCTCTCACCCGCGAATTGGAGCAAACGCGCGAGGCGTTCCGCGGCCAGGCCGCACGGGAAGCGACCGATGCCGGGGGCATCATCGCCACGCGCGGCGAGCAGGTTCGCAAGGCCGAGCAACGCCAGGCACTTCAGCGCCTGCGCGCGCCCGTTGCAGGGGTGGTCCAGGAGGTGGCGGTCACCACCCTGGGCCAGATCGCCGAGGCGGGGAAGCCGCTCGTGACCATCGTACCGGCCGGGGAGTCTTTGGTCGCCGAGGTTTTGATCCTGAACCGAGACATCGGGTCGGTCGCAGCGGGCGACGCCGTCGCCGTCAAGCTCGAGGCCTACCCCTTCACCGAGCACGGAACCCTTAGCGGCCGCATTCTGCGGATTTCCCCCGACGCTGTGGTCGACGAGCGGCGCGGCCTGGTCTTTCCGGCCACCGTCGCACTCGCCCGTCCCAGCTCACAGTCCATGCGGCTGGCCCCCGGAATGGCAGTGGTCGCCGAGGTCATCACAGGCCAACGCCGCGTCCTGCAGTTTGTCTTGTCGCCCTTGTCCAAGGCCGCCGCCGAAGCTGGGCGGGAACGCTAGTTCGTAATGCAACCCAGACGGAGTGATCGAGTTGACACACGCATTGTTGGCAGTCAGGGTGGTTAACATAGGGTCATCGGGGTCAGAGGGTCAAGTTCGCCCTCCACCCGAAGATGCCTACCTTCGCCCCGGGCTGCGGCCTGACGGGACCGGCAACGCTTTGAGGTTGCCGACGACAGTGTGCCAAGGCTTGTCGAGTACCGTCGTGTTTTCGAAAGGGCGCAGTCATGACCGTTGAGGACGTAAGGCGAAGTCGCCGGCGGGTTCTGGTCGGCATGGCGGCGGCCGTTGCGGTCAGCGGATGCGGGAAGCGGGTAATGAGCGAAGAAGCGGCCGCGGTGGAGGTCTTTGTTGTCCCCGGGAATTTTGGCGCAACGCCTGACCTCCGGCGTATCGCCTTGACGTATTGGGGTCGCGACTCCAGCGCAATCGGGGTCTGCGACCTGCAGGCCGGAAGCGTGGAGGTGCTGAATGCGGGCCCGAAGGTCGGGATTGGGATGCCGGCGCTTTCGCCGGATGGCGAGACGATGGCCTTCATAACCCAAGCGTGGGATCCAAAGCTCGCTGGGCTGGATTTGCTATATCTTGCGCCCACCCGCGGCGGCGACGCCCGCCGGATTGGTACCCGCGCCCATTACGAAGCGCCCAGTTTCTCCCCCGATGGCGGCCGTATCCTTGTATTCGCCGGAGACAAGGGGGTCTTGGGGTCAGTCCAGCTTGTGGAGATCGACCTCGCGTCCGGTGCGGAGAGAGTCGTCTGGTCCGGCGCTTTTGAGGGTGGTCATAAAGCGGTCTACGACCCTACGGGCGCAGGCTACTGGGTCGGCGGGATGGGGCCGGCGGCATCCCTTGAGGAGGCCACCGGCTGGGCCACTCTCGACTATGACACCAAGAATGGTTCGCCACGCATCTTCCGCATCCTGCGCGAGGATGAGCCGGCGCGGCCCTTTGCGGTGAACCTTGGCGGACGCTGGGCCCTGGACGGAGTCGCCAATGATCAGGTGGTCCTCGGCGCCCTCGCACTGGAGACAGGCAGCCGCGCCGCGCTCGTGAACCGCCAGGGTGAAGCCCGCCTGCTCTGGCGCTCGCCTCGCGGCAGCGAGTTGCCGGACGGGTGGGCGGTATCCGCCGACGCCAAGCGCGTCCTGACTGTACGCATACAGAAGGACGACGCCGGGAACTTCCTCGACAGATACGAAATCAGCGTCTTTGAGACCGGATCGGGCGAGAGCGGGAAGGTCCTCTCCCAAGTCCTCTCTTCCGACCTTCACGCCACAAACCATGATCTGAGGCTTGTTTGATATGCCACTCAAGAGCCCGTACGACCGCTACAACATCTTGACGAACGGCGACGCCATTCGATTCGTGGCTACGTTTGCCGGGGCTGCGACGGGTAGTCCCGTCGGAGTGGCCAATGCAGCGGCCGGCCTTGCAGCCATTCGAAGCGACCCGCGGTTCTTCCCCAGGGGCCGGGCCGGTGCCTTGGATACAAATCAACCCGTATTTGGCTACTTCGCCGGTGGCGGCTGGGCGTTTGGACAAACGGAAACGGCGAATAGCCGGTTTACTCCGGAGTCTTACGCTAGGTATATTGAGTTTGGAGACAAGCGCGGTGTCTTCATGGCCGACCGAAAAGACGCAAACGGTAACGCCCTTCCGTCAGTGCCAATACAGACAACCGATCCTACGAAACCGAACTACTCGCCGCCGTACGAATCTCTGAGAGCTTTCGACAAAGCCGCCGTTCGACACGACATGGTCTTTACCCAGCTGGAAAAGGATTACTGGGCTACTGGCGATAAACTCACTTATTATACAAAACAGGCGGAAGCCAATCGGGCTTTCATCGCCTACTTGAAGGCAAATCCAATTGAGCCAACCGGTTCGCTGGCCATGCGCATCTACGAAGGTGGCATGCGCACGTTGGCCATAGCATTGTTTTCGTCGCACATCACCGTGTTAGAGGGTCAAGCCAATTCGATTAGAACCGGCCAGAGCTTCAATGACGCCGTGAACAAAGGGTTGGACTGGCGCAGTCAGTTAATTAAAGCTAGCTACGATACAGGAAGTGACTCTTACTTTCTGGACGATGGTACTGCTGCGAACGAACTCCTGGCACAACGTACCTTCGCCCGTATGCGCCAGTTGCAGGCCGGGCCAGAGGTCGGTGGCCTGATCGGTTCGAGCCTGGGCAATTACTTTGCGAACGGTAACCGCGCCAAAGCCATCGTCTATTCGTCTTTGTTGGGGGCGATCGGCGCGCGTCTCGGTGCTGCGGTGGTCGCCGGACAAGATGTAAACACAGCCATGTCGGCAGCTACGACTGGCGGCCTTGCGAGTTTCGGTATTGATTTCGCGCTGCGCATGCAGCAGTCGGCAGTGGGCACGATCAGTTCGGCTCTGTCTTTGGAGCTCGGAGAGGCGCTCGGGCTGGACGGCTTCGGGGCGGAACTCTTCAACACCGCGGGCTCAAGCGTTCTCAACAAGGTGATCTCCAACGTCACCAATCCTCTGATTGGACCTACCCGGGCATTCGACGGGTTCAAGACAGGCCAGATCTTCGAGGCCGGCGGCGCCGGCTCCCTGGCCGCAGCGGCGATCGGCGCTTTTCTCGGTGCCAAGCTGGGCTCGATGGTCGTTCAGCCGCAAACCCAAGCCTCGGTGGTGCTGTCATCGGTCGGCTCGGCGGTCGGCACCTGGGCCATGACCAGCTCGAGCAGCGCCATCGCAACAGCCCTGACCAGCGCGCCGCTCGGGGGCACCCTTTTCGCGAACAGCTTCCTCTCCCTGAACCTCATCGCCCCGGGCGTAGGTGCCTTCGTGGGCTTTGTGCTGGGCGCGCTGATTGGCAACCTTTTCGGAAAGAAGAAGCCGAAGGTTCCCACCGCTAGCGCCGAGACTCTCCTGCAAGTGCCTTTTGCGCGCTACGAGGTTGGCAACTTCAGTTCCGCAAACGGCGGCAATGTGGAACTTGCAACGTCCATGGCGCTGAACGCGCGCGATACGCTGAACGGGATTATCGGGCGGATCGCCTTCAACGAGACCACGCCGGTTTCGAACCTGAATGGCGTTGCGACCGACCAGCGGTACGGCCACACTGGTGAGACGATCTACACCAAGATCAATGGCGTTCAGACGAACTTCACCTCAGCAGATCAAGCGGTCGACTTTGGCGTCCTAAGCGCCCTGCGAAATACAAGGATCGTCGGCGGAGGCATCTTCGAGAAACGCGCTGTTGTCCGCTCCACCGCGGTGGATCTCTCCGCACTGGCGGGTGACCTGCAGATCGCAGCAGATTACGCCAGCTTCGGCGAGAACCGTCAGCTGGTTAACGCCATGATTGCAGGGGCTTACGCGAGCCTTCTGCCGTCAGAAACGAGCTATTATGCTGCAAACAAGGCGTTGATCGACAAGATCCATCTTAAGAACGTGGAGGCACTTACCAGCGGTGAACTTGCCATCTACAACGCCAACAAAGCGACGATAGACAAAATCATTCAAGCACTTCAGAATCAAGAGTTGGCGAACCCGTGGATTATTACTTTGGCGCGCGCCAATGAACTCGGGCTCGACAAATGGACGGCCTCCGACTTCTACGGGGGTCTGCGCGGGTTCCTCGACAGCTTCTGGCACGCCGGAAACTATGAAAGCGTCAGTCTTTCATGGAACGCGGCGTCGGCGGGTCTTACCCTGACTGCGGACTCGCGGTTCCCGGAGAATGTGTTCGCGGTCCTACCCGGCGCCAGTGCGGACGGCATGTCCGTCACGGTCACACAGTTCGGTGCAACCATGGGCTACCAGGTTGGAACCGTCACGACCGGTGCAGATCTCTATCTGCAAGGCATCTCGTCCACGCCGCTGTCGATCTCGTTCAATACCGGCGATGATATTGTCCAGGGCGGCTATGGCGCCGACTGGCTACATGGCAATGCTGGCGACGACTTCCTTGACGGCAATAACGCCAACGACACGCTCCTGGGTGGAGGCGGTAAGGACATCCTCCTTGGGCGCGACGGCAATGATTATCTGACCGGCGATCTGGGCGACGATTATGTTGCGGGTGGTAGCGGCACGGACGATGTCCGCGGCGCAGCCGGTAACGATACCTTGGTGGGTGGGGCTGGCGCCGACGTGTTGACCGGTGGCGATAATGACGACGTCCTGGTCTCCGACTTTAATGACGCAGCCGCAGATAGGCTCGATGGCGGAACCGGGCAGGACCAGGTGTCCTTTGAGCGTTACACCAGCGCCGTCTCCGCCGATCTGCGCAGCGGTTCCGTGTTCTACGGCGATACGTTTGTAGGGATCGAAGGTCTAATTGGCAGCGCCTTCAATGACGTGCTGACAGCAGGAACCTCAGGAGGGATCCTTCAGGGCGGCTTGGGTGACGACACCCTCTCAGGTTGGAGCGGGAACGATACCATTGAAGGCGGGGGTGGCGCGGACAGGATGGCCGGCGGCGCCGGCTCCGATACTCTCAGTTACCGGAACGCGATCAGGGGCGTCTACATCGACCTGACCACCGGGGAGGCGATTGGTGGCGAGGCCATCGGCGATACCTTCAGTTCGTTTGAGAACGTGGTCGGCACACGCTACGGGGACGCACTGAGGGGCGACGGCAACGCGAACCGCCTGCAAGGCTTGCGGGGCGACGACTGGCTGTTCGCCTCCGCCGGCGCCGACATCTTCGACGGCGGAGAAGGCTTCGACCTTGTTGACTACAAGCACGCCACGGCTGGCGTGACCCTCAACCTAGGCTCGACCCTGGCCACCGCGCCTGTGAATGGAACCGGCTCTGGGGGCATGGCTGCAGGTCAGACCTTCATCAGTATCGAGGGGGTGTACGGTTCGGCCTACGCCGACTCCCTTTATGGGCAGGCAGGTGACCAGAACTTCACGGGTGGAGGTGGCAACGATTATCTCGCCGGGGGTCTGGGCTCGGATACCTATGTGTTCAGCAAGTTCGACGGCAACGACACCGTGCAGGACGACAATTCCGGCGCCAATGTCATCTCGCTAACCGGTGTCAATTACGGCGATATCTTCTTTGGCACGGGAGGGGGCTCGCCGAGCAATCCCAACTTCCAGGTTCGCATTGTCAGCACGGGCGCGCAGATGGAGGTGCTTGGTAACTTCCGCTTCGATGCCGCGCGGAATGTCATCAAGTCGCTCAACATCGACGGCGTAGGCCAGATCGAAATTGGATTGATCGACTATGGCCTCGGCGGCGGTGTGGGTGCGGACACGCTGAACGGGACGTCGGCCCGCTACGACTGGCTGATGGGTTATCAGGGCGCCGATATCCTGCGCGGCGCCTGGAACGGCTCTGCCAATGTCTGGGAAGACAAGGGCAATGTTGTCATCGGCGGGCTAGGTGCCGATCTGATCTATACCTCCGTGGGAGACGATCAGTTCGTCTATGAACTTGGCCATGGTGTCGACCGGATAACAGATACCGGCGGTGAGGACACGCTCGTCTTCGGTCCTACGATAGCCCTCGAGGACCTCATCTATGAAATCAATGGCGCGGGCGACCTGATCATTGGCGTTCGCGACAAGGCCCAGTTGCAACTGACCGCGAGCCAGGTCGCCAATCAAATCTCGGTCGTCGGTGGGGGCACCATTTACGAGAACGTGAACACCGGCGCTAGACGGCTCAATACGGTGGAGTTCATCAACGCTGGCGGCTCATGGGTTGATGTTCGCAAGCTGAGCCTTAACTGGCGGGTGGTCTATGAGAGCGGCACCGGCGGTGGGGTGATCCCTCCGATCATTTTCGACCTCGATGGTGACGGCCTCAACCTGACCAGTGTGACCGACACCAGCATCGTGGTGCGCGGCGAGGACGGCGAACTCAACGCTGTCTCCTGGGCGGGCCCCACAGAAGGTTTCCTAGCGGTCGATCGCAATGGCGACGGCAAGATCGACCGGATGTCTGAGATCACCTTCACTCAAGACAAGCCTGGCGCCATTTCCGACCTTGAGGGCTTGCGTACTTGGGACACCAACAAGGACGGGGTGCTCGACCAAAAGGACGCCAGCTTCGGGAAGCTCCTGATCTGGGTCGACGAGGACCAGAATGGCCAGTCCAAGCCCAAGGAACTGCGCACACTCAAGGAGGTCGGAATTGCTTCTATCGATCTCAAGGGTCAGGCCACAGGATACCGCTCCGATACAACCTTCGAAAGCTTTGTGTACAACACGCTGACAGCGAGGCGGACCGACGGCTCTACCGTGAATGGGTACGATGTGGCCCTGGGTAGCCTGCGTTTGGGCTCCACCGCCTGGGACTTCAAGGCGATCAAGGGCGACGGTCAATTCGGCGTCCTGAAGAATGACCCGGTCAAGGCAGCGAAGGACGCAGTCAAGGCAACGACGGGCACGCTCAGGGCAGGGACCAGTTCAGCGAGCGACAGGCCCATCACCTACGAGGATGTCAGGAAGGCAGCTGACGTCGACTTTTCTGGCAAAGCAAACGACAACGGCGTGACAAAATGGTCGCGCAAGCCGGACAGGAAGCCTGGCCAGGTGGGGTCCGAAGGTGCCGAGAAACTGGCCGCCGTCGCCTTAGCCAACCGTGCCGCTGGGGGCGGACGACCTGAGATGCCTGTTTGGCTTGGTGCGGCGCCGGAGGAGCTTGAGCCGGCCTTTGAGCCGGTCGTTCCCGCTATGCTTGAGCCGACATCGGGCGGGTTCTCCGGAACAGCCGAGGCCCCGCCGCTGACCTTGGAATCTGTCGAGGCTTGGGCACTGGGGTATCAGGCGCCGCAGTCGGCTATTGCGGCCAGGGCACTAACTCAGGCCGCTGCTGGCGAAGGCGGGTGGTGGCGAGCCGCCCCTCAGAGCCTCGAGGCGACAAGAGACGCTTGGACCAACATGGCTGCTGGGGTGGATTACGACGGCGTCGTGGCCGCCGAGGGCGCGGATAAGAGTGGTGTCGGCCAGTCCATCGATCCCATACGCCAGACGCTGTTACTGCGTCAGGCGATGGCGGGGTTCGGTGCGGATGCTGGTGGCGGCACAGCGATCTGGGCACGGGATCTGGATGATCGCGGCGCACTTCAACTCGCCCACGAGGGCCGCGGTCGAATTACCAGCCCCCGCTACGCCGCCTGATGCGCTAAACTGCGGGCTGCCACAAAGGCCCCGGGAGGACAGTTGGAGTATGCCTATGGATGTCGATGCCTTCGATAGTGGCCCGTCGGTTGCGGCAAAGACGGTCTCTCAGATGCTGGGTGAGATCGTCTGGCTGATGACCCAGTCGCCGCCCCACAAGCAGATGTTCATAGGCGACCTAGAATGGTTCTGCATGCCGGCGATCCTGCTTGAGCAGTATCGGATCTTCTACGGTCCTAACTCGCCTGCGGCCGTCGCATTCTGGGCGTCTGTCTCCGACGAGACCGACGCTCGCCTCGCTGCCGGCGGCGGCAAACTCAGGACCGACGAATGGCAAGGTGGGGACAGCCTCTGGCTCATGGAGCTCGTGGCACCTTTTGGTGGTCATGACGAGATACTCAAGGATCTGTCGGTCAATCTTTTCGGCGGTCGCCCATTCAAGTTCCACGCCGTCGGTTCCGATGGCCAGCGAAGGGTTCAGAGCTATGAGAACGCACCCAGCGATGCCCCCGCGTCCTGACCGGCGCTTCGCCGCTGCCGTCGCGGCTCTCGTGGGCCTATCCGCTGTCGCCGCCTGCGCGATAGCACCGCCGGGCGTCACACCCGCATTTCTGGCCGTGGAGTTGGCTGCCAGCGGCCCGCCTGCCGCCCTGCTACAGCGCGCCGAGGCCGGCGACGCGCTCTCCCAGCTGGCCTGGTCGCTAGTGCTCGACCGCGGCCTACATGGGGTCCCAGTCGATCCCGCGGCGGCTGACCGCTTCCAGGCTCTGGCCACGGCCTCTCGCGGCGAGACCCAAGTGCTCCAATACATCCCAGCGTTTGGCGACCAGCCTGCGCGCACCTACGTCTCGAATGTCCCGAGGCGCGCCCTCACCGGCGCAGACGCCGCTTTGGCCGAACAATGCGCCAGCGCTGTAGCGTCTGGAGCGTCCTCTGACAGCCAGCTTGCCAGAGCCTGTGGGCCGGGTACCGACTACGCCAGGCTTAGGTCGCTCTGGCCAAGTTGAGCCCTCTTCCCATGCGGTCGTTCCACCAGAGCGGGAGCCGCGGGGTGCATGGAAGTCGGCACTGAACCAGGGTCGGGAAGCGGAAGCTGCCCTCAGGGAACTGGAAAGTTAACGCCGCGGAGGCACTGGAGAACCGTGACCGTCCAGCCAACCCCCTCTTGAGCCGACGGCGGGGCCTTGGTTACGCTTAGCATTTCTAAGCGTAACCCCAGGGCATGAGCTCGTCGAGGCGAGTCATCTTGTGGTCTGCGATTGGTGCCAGGACATGGGTGAGCCAAGCCTGGGGGTCGACCTTGTTCACCTTGGCGGTCTCGATCAGGGTATAGGCGACGGCTGCGGCCTTGCCGCCGCGTTCGGGGCCCGTAAAGAGGTAGCTCTTCCGGCCAAGGGCGATGCGCCGGATGGAGCGCTCGGCGGTGTTGTTGTCTATCTCAAGTATGCCGTGGTCGAGGTAGGGCAGATGATGCGGCAGGCGGTTCAGGCCATAGCGGATGGCCCCGGCCAGCGGGGTCTTGCCGGGGATGCGGTTCAGCTGGTCGCGCATCTGTGACTGAAGGTCGTCAAGGATGGGCCGCTCTTCTTCGTGCCGGGCCAGGGCCCGCATATTCGGCGGCTGACCGCCGCACCCGCTTGGCTACCAACTTGACGTCGACACCGAATGCCGTGGCCACGGCCTTCGGTGGCTGACGCGCCTTATCCACCGTACCACTTCGGCTCTACTGTGCTGGGATAGCCGGGCATTGTTGTGCACGTCCATCCGACCTTCTCCTGAGACCCTGCAGATTCACAACCAAAGCTTCCCCGGTCCGGGTCGGACGGACAACCCATTGAGAGCTCACAGCTAGACGCGGTGATCTGGGGCGATCATGGGCGTGACCACAGCGGTGCCGGCCGTCTGGAGATGGCAAGGGGTCACCCCCCCGGGGGCAGGGCTATCGCATATAGATTCCGCCTATAGAACGACTTGGCTGCGCAAGACTCGCTCGATCAAAAAACCGGGAACAAAACGGAATCGGTGACTGCCTCTTGGACTGCAGACGCTTACCAGCGTCGGTTTCCTGT
>JADCCX010000138.1 GCA_020252485.1 Methylocystis sp. | reverse complement strand
GAAGGCGGCAGGGTCCAATGCGGCGAAGATGTCGCCCAAATGATCGTGGCTCGGCGTGCCGTTGGCGAAGGGCAGAAAGCGCCGCAGCAGATCGAGCTTTTTGTGCCCGAACCGGGCGATGTCCGTGAACCCCTCGGCGCCCGCCAGCGTCGCAAGAAGCGCCAGCAAAAGGATCTCGTCGAGCCGATAGGCCACCTTCCCGGCCTGCCGGTGATCTGGCATATCGCTGAAATAATCCACGAAAGAGGTCATCTCATACAAAACCGGCGCAAGCGCCCCATCCGTGTCCATCGCGTGCTCCGCTCTTCGAATCAGCGGATATGCACAGATTCAGCACTTCAACCCTTTGTCACGCTCTCATTCACCCGATTGCCCTGCCCGCGGAACTCGCCGCTTGCCAAGGCGCCCAAGACGGTTCTAGAGAGATTTCACGGTTCGAGAGGTCCGGGTCGATTCTGCCAGCTGCGCAGAGCCTGGACGTTCAGACGGGGAAGAAGCCGAGGCTATTACCCCGATGTCCCGATCCCTGGCAGCTTTCCCAAGCAGCCTTTGAACAGGATAAACGATGACGCGTGTTGCATCGAGAGCAATAGACTCCGGCTCACCGGCGGGCATCATCACCCTTGTTTCCCTTCCTGCCAACACAGCTGACCATGCCTCGCGCAACCGGTTCGCTTCTTTTCCTTTCCATCCAACAAGTCGCCGGAGCTTTCGCCCGCGACTTTCTGAAGCCACCGCTTCCGCAAAGTCCGGCAAGTTTCCGGCGCCAATGAGTGACATTCATGGCTGCCAACAGAATGCTGATCGACGCATCTCACCCCGAAGAGACACGGGTGGTGGTGCAACGCGGAAACCGGATTGACGAATTCGATTTCGAAAGCGCCTCCCGCAAGCAATTGCGCGGCAACATCTATCTCGCCAAAGTAACCCGGGTGGAGCCTTCGCTCCAGGCGGCCTTCGTGGAATACGGCGGCAATCGCCACGGCTTCCTCGCTTTCAGCGAAATCCATCCCGATTATTATCAGATTCCGGTCGCCGACCGGCAGGCGCTTCTCGAAGAGGAGGCCCGCTTCGCCGAGCGCGAGGAGGAAGAGGAAAGCCAGGCCGAGCCGCGCGGCGATGGCCGGCGCGGCCGGCGCCGGCGCGGCAACAACCGCCCGCGGCGCGCCGAGAACGGCGACAGCGTCGCGGAAGCGGCGCCCGAGGACGGCCAGACGGATGCCGAACCCGCCGAAACGGCGTCCGAAACCGCAAGCGCCGAGGCTGATGAAGCCTCCGCGGACAGCGACGACAACAGCGGCATCGAGGTGATCGAGCGCGACGAGGAAACCGTGCAGGTCGATCAGGTCGGCGGCGGCGGCAGTTCCGATACGCTCGAGGACATGCGCGAGCAGCGCCGCTCGTTCCGTCCGCGCAAGCAGTACAAGATTCAGGAAGTCATCAAGCGCCGTCAGATCCTGCTCGTGCAGGTCGTGAAGGAAGAGCGCGGCAACAAGGGCGCGGCGCTGACGACCTATCTCTCGCTCGCCGGCCGCTATTGCGTGCTGATGCCGAACACGGCGCGCGGCGGCGGCATCAGCCGTAAGATCACCAACTCGGCTGATCGCAAGCGCCTTAAGGACCTCGCCAGCGATCTGGAGGTGCCGGACGGCATGGGGGTCATCCTGCGCACCGCCGGCGCCAGCCGCACCAAGCCGGAAATCAAGCGGGATTTCGAATACCTGATCCGCGTCTGGGAGCAGGTGCGCGAGACGACGCTGCAATCGGTGGCGCCGACGCTGGTTTACGAGGAAGGCTCGCTGATCAAGCGTTCGCTGCGCGATCTCTTCGGCAAGGAGGTCGATGAAGTCGTCGTATCCGGTGAGGGCGGCTACAAGGAAGCGCGCGACTTCATGAAGATGCTGATGCCTTCGCAGCTGAAGGCGATCAAGGCGCATCGTGAGGCGCAGCCGCTCTTCGCGCGCTACAGCGTGGAAAGCCAGCTCGACGCCATGTTCTCCAACAATGTGACGCTGAAATCCGGCGGCTACATCGTCATCAATCCGACCGAAGCGCTCGTCTCCATCGACGTCAACTCCGGCCGGTCGACACGCGAGCACAACATCGAGGATACCGCGCTCAAGACCAACCTCGAAGCGGCCGAGGAAGTCTCCCGCCAGCTTCGCCTGCGCGACCTCGCCGGCCTGATCGTGATCGACTTCATCGATATGGAGGAGCACCGCAACAACCGGACGGTCGAAAAGCGGCTCAAGGATTGCCTCAAGAACGACCGCGCCCGCATCCAGGTTGGCCGGATTTCACCCTTCGGCCTCATGGAGATGTCGCGCCAGCGCATGCGCACCGGCGTGCTGGAAAGCTCGACCATCGTCTGCGCGCATTGCGGCGGCTCGGGCTTCGTCCGCGCCACCTCCTCCGTCGCCCTGCTGATCCTGCGGGGCATCGAGGATGCGCTTCTGAAGAGCGCGCAATTCCATCTAACGGTCAAGACCCGCACGGAAGTGGCGCTCTACATCCTCAACCAGAAGCGGTTGACGCTGCGGGCCATCGAGGAGCGCTTCGGCGTCACGGTCACCATTTCAGCTGACGATAGCCTCCACGGCGTCAATTACTTCACGCTGGAGCGGGGCGAGCCGGCGCCGGAAGGCGGCCTTCGCGCCGATCCCGCCCCAGCTATCGTGGACGAGCCGGACGAGGATTACGCCGACGAATTCGCGGACGATGCCGAAGAGACCGTCGAATCCGCGGTCGACGAAACCGGGAGCGAAGCGCGCTCCGACGACCGCGATGGCGGCCGCCGCGGCAAGCGCCGGCGGCGGCGCGGGCGCGGCCGTGACCGCGACGATCGTCCGGCCCTGAATGCCGACGGCACCGAAACAATTGCCGCCGACGACGCGCAGGACGACGATGCGGAAGGCGACGGCGACGGCGAAGGCCGCCGCAGGCGTCGTCGCGGCCGCCGGGGCGGCCGCCGCAACCGTCGCGACGATGACGGCTTCGGCGCGAACGACAGCCCGGCTGCCACATTGGCGGATGATGCTGCGGCGGAAGTGACCGATGCGCCCGCCGCTGAGCCGGCGCCCTCTCCGGCGGTGGAGCCGGTCATGGCCGAGGCGGAGCCTCAGCCCCGCAAACGCGGCCGCACCCGGAAGACCGATGCCGTTGCAGCGGAACCTTCCGCTGAAACGGCGGTTGAAACCGCTGCGGCGGAAGAAAAGCCGAAGCGCGGCCGCGGCAAGAAGCCTGTGGCCGAAGCGGTGATCATGACGCCTGCCGAGCCCGTCGCAGTCGCAGCTCTCACGCCGGCTCCGGCGCCCGTGGCCGTGACCGCGTCCCCGCCGCCGCCTAAACCCGAACCCGTCATTGAGCCGGAGGTCGAGGACCCGAACCGGCCGAAGCGGACCGGCTGGTGGGCCAAGGCCAAAAAGGCCATGGGCGGCGAATGACGAAACAAGGCGGCTTGGTCAGCCGCCTTTTTCATTTGGACGCATCAGCGCCAGAACGCTGCCGGGCCAGCCATGCGCCGAGCTGATCAACAGCGTCGCGCATGTCCTGTTCGGCGCCTGCGAAGGACAGGCGCACGAAGCGATGGCCCTCCTGCGGGTCGAAATCGAGCCCCGGCGTGATGGCGACTCCCGCCTCGCGGATGGCCCGCTTGCAGAAGTCCATGCTGTCGTTGGTCAGCGACGACACGTCGATATAGACATAGAAGGCGCCATCGACCGGCAGGAAGGCGCCAAGGCCGATCTTCGGTAAGCCCTCCATCAGGATCGCGCGGTTGCGGGCATAGCCGACTTTCACGCCTTCCATCTCGGCGGCGCCGTCGAAAGCGGCCTCTGCGGCGACTTGGCTGAGATAGGGCACCGAGATCGAGAAATTCTGCTGCAGCCGCTCGATCGGCCGCACCAGCCGCTCGGGAACCACCATCCAGCCGACGCGCCAGCCGGTCATGCAAAAGTACTTCGAGAAGGAATTGACGATGACGGCGTCATCGTTGAAGCGCAGAGCGGTCTCTTCGCGGGCGTCCCCATAGGTGAGGCCATGGTAGATCTCGTCGGAGATGAACCAGAGGCCGAGCGCCCGGCATGTCTCGCACAGGTGCTGCAGAGCCTCGGGCGACATCACGACGCCGGTCGGGTTGGCCGGACTCATCACGAGAACGCCCTGGAGCGGCTTATCCGCATGGGCCCTGCGGATCAGGTCGCCGGTCAAGGCATAGCGCGTCTCGGGGCCGGTGGGAATCTCGACCGGCTCCAACGACAGCGCTTTCAGGATATTGCGATAAGCGGGATATCCCGGCGCGGAGATGGCGATCCGTGCGCCCGGCTCGAACATTGCGAGGAAGGCCAGCGTGAAGGCGCCGGACGATCCGGTCGTCACAACCACGCGATCGGCAGAAAGCGCGATATCGTACTTCTCGGCGTAATGGCGCGCGATGCGTTCACGCAGCGAGCGGATGCCGAGCGCCTCGGTATACGGCACCCGGCCGGCGCGGATTGCGGCCTCAGCGGCCGCCAGCGCCGTTCTTGGCGCCGGATGACCGGGCTGGCCGACCTCCATATGCACAACTGCGCCGCCGCCCCGCTCGATGGCGGCGGCCTCACTCATCACATCCATGACGATAAAGGGCGAAACATCGGATCGTCGAGATATACCGGGTGATCGCAAAAGCTCTGGCCGCATGGCGTGGCGTGGTCCTTGTCATGATCTTGCCGCAGTCGCAGCGTCGGGAAAGAGGCTGCGAGCGGGCCGGAAGCCCGGGTTTGATTGACCCGGTTACGGCTAGGCTCCATACGGTGTCCTGTGGATCGTGCAAAGGATTTGGTAATGATGGAGCCCAAACCAGGGAGATTCCGGGGTTGGGCGGCTCTTGCGCTGGCGGTGACGCTGGCTGTTTCCCCAGTGGCGTCTCAGGCTCAGCAGCGCAACCTGACGATCATCCGCGATGCGGAGATCGAACAGTTGCTGCGCGATTACGCCAATCCGATCTTCAAGGCCTCTGGCATCAACGAGGGCGCGACGAAGATCGTCCTGATCGGCAGCCGCGACTTCAATGCTTTCGTCGCCTCCGGCCGCAAGGTTTTCGTGAATGCGGGCGTCATCATGGATTCGACGACGCCCAATCAGGTGATCGGGGTTCTGGCCCATGAATCCGGGCATATCGCGGGCGGCCACCTTTTCAGGCTGCGCGAGCAACTGGAGCGGGCGCAAATCCTTGCCGTCGCCGGTATGCTGCTGGGCGCCGGCGCCGTCGCGGCCGGCAGCCGCAGCGGCCTGGTCGGAATGAGCGGCGGCGCGCCGATGGGCGCGGTGCTGGCTCCGATGGAGATGGTGCGCCGCTCCCTGCTGGCCTATCAGCGCAGCGAAGAGCAGGCGGCGGACAAGGCGGCTTTGCGCTATCTCTACGACACCGGCCAATCGGCCCGCGGCATGCTGGAAGTCTTCCAGCGCTTCGCCGACGAATCGCTGTTCCGCCGCGTCGGCAGCGACCCCTACCTGCAGAGCCATCCGATGGCTCCGGAGCGCATCAATGCGCTGAAGGATGAAGCCGAAAAGAGCCCGTTCTTCAACAAGCAGGACAGCCCGCAGCTCAAGGCCCGCCACGAATTGGCCCGCGGCAAACTTTTCGGCTTCATGACGCGTCCCGAGGAGCTGGCGCGGCGGTACGGCCCGGGCGATACGTCGCTTGCGGCCCGCTATGCCCGCGCCATTTCCGCCTATCGATTCGGGCAGCCGGCCCAGGCGCAGGCGCAGATCGACGCTTTGATCGCGGCCCAGCCCAACAATCCCTATTTCTGGGAGCTGAAGGGACAGGCGCTGCTGGAATCGGGGCGCGCGCGCGATGCCGTCGCTCCCTTGCGCAAGGCGGTGGCTCTGGCGCCCAACCAACCTCTCATTCGCGGGATGCTCGGCCATGCGCTGGTTTCGACCGGCGATCCGAAGGATGCGGAAGCGGCGATCAAGGAATTGACGACCACGACCCAGCGCGATCCCGACGCGACCGATGCCTTTCAATATCTCGCGAGGGCCTATTCCGCGGCGGGAAATGATGCAATGGCGGCGTTGGCTGCGGCGCAAGGATACGCCTTGACCGGCCAGCAGGAAGAAGCGAAACGGCTCGCACGGCGGGCGCGGCAAGGACTGAAGGAAGGCACGCCGGCCTGGCAGAAGGCCGACGAGATCGTCAATCAACCCTCGCAAAGCTGAAGCTGCGCGCCAACGGAGTTACGAAAGCATGACCTTGCGCGCCCTGATTGCAGGTGTGGTTGTTTCGACCGCCCTGACCGTCCTTCCAGCTGCCGCCCAGACCGCGCCATTCACCGATGCGCAGCGTGATGCCGTCCGCGCCATCATCAAGGATTTCATCCTGAAGAACCCCGAGATCGTCCAGGAGGCGCTGGTCGAACTCGACAAGCGCCAGAAGGAGGCCGAACAGCAGTCGCGCCTGAAGATCACGCAGGACAAAACCGGGCCACTCTATACCGCGCGGCTTGATGGCGTCTTCGGCAATCCGGCGGGGAATGTGACCATCGTCGAGTTCTTCGATTACAATTGCGGGTTCTGCAAGCGCGCCCTTGGCGACCTCCAACGGATCCTGGCGGAGGACAAGAACGTCCGCGTCATCACCAAGGATTTTCCGGTGCTGGGCCCTGGTTCGGTGGAAGCGGCCACGGTCGCGCTGGCGGCCAAGCAGCAGCTCTCCTCCGAAAAGATGTGGGGTTTCCACCAGAAGCTGCTTTCGGTGCGCGGCCAGATTGGCAAACAGCAGGCGCTTGAGGCCGCCAAGGAAGCCGGCGCCGACATGGCCCGCCTTACCAAGGATATGGATTCGCCCGCCATTCGCCTCGCCATCGAGGAGAATGTGCAGCTCGCCGATTCCCTCGGGCTGACCGGCACGCCCTCCTATGTGGTGGGCGACGATATCGTGGTGGGCGCCGTCGGCTTCGCCGACCTGAAGGCCCGGATCGACAACGTCCGGAAATGCGGCAAGAACGTCTGCTGAGCGAGAACGTCTGCTGACGGCCCCACCGATCCAGCCTCCCACAACTTATCCACCGATGCGGGTTCCCCTTGCCTGGACCCTGCGCTAAAAGGCCCGGGCATGGCGGCGGCAATGCACCGACGTTCCTGCGCATGGCGCAACGTCGGTCGCCCCCGCGCCAAACTCGATCAAGGACTGGATAGACATGGCGAAAGCCCCTTTGGCGAAAGCCCCTTTGGCGAAAGCCCCTTTGGCGAAAGCCCCTTTGGCGAAGGCCCCTCCCGCGAAAGCGCCCGCAGCCAAGGCTGCAAAGACCGCAGCCGCCAGCAAGGCTTCCGCAGGGAAAAAGCCCCCATCCGCGATCGATACCGATCTCCTGCGGTCCATCGCACAACTCTTGAGCGAAACGAATGTCGGCGAGATCGAAGTCCGCAAGGGCGACCTGAAGGTGCGCGTTTCGCGCCATGTCCCCGCCGCTGCGCCCATCGCGGTGACGGCCGCGCCCGCTGCGCCCGCCCAGGCAACCGCGGCGCCGCCAGCTGCGGCGATGCCTGTGCCCTCGCCGATGGCGCCGCCCGTGCTGACGGCTGCGGCAACCGCGGCCGCGCATCCCGGCGCGGTCAATTCTCCGATGGTCGGCACCGGCTACCGCAAGCCGTCGCCCGACGCGAAGAACTTCGTCGAGGTGGGGTCCGCCGTGAAGGCGGGGGACAAACTGATGCTGATCGAGGCCATGAAGACCTTCAACGACATCGTGGCCCCCAAGGCCGGCACGGTCACGGCAATCCTGATCGAAGACGGACAACCTGTCGAATTCGGGCAAACCCTGTTCGTGATCGAATGATCGGGGGCGGCAAGCCGATGTTCGACAAGGTGCTGATCGCCAACCGCGGAGAGATTGCGCTCAGGGTTCTGCGCGCCTGCAAGGAACTGGGGATCGCGACCGTCGCCGTGCATTCGACGGCCGACGCCAACGCCATGCATGTGCGCCTTGCTGATGAAAGCGTCTGCATCGGCCCGCCCGCGGCGCGCGACAGCTACCTTAACATCCCCTCGCTGATCGCCGCCTGCGAGATCACCGGCGCCGATGCCGTTCATCCCGGCTACGGCTTCCTGTCGGAGAATGCGCGTTTCGCGGAAATCCTCGCCGGCCACAAGATCGGCTTCATTGGCCCCAAGGCCGAGCATATCCGCACCATGGGCGACAAGATCGAGGCGAAGCGCACGGCGCGCCGCCTGGGCATTCCCTGCGTGCCGGGCTCCGAAGGCGGCATCACCGACGATGTCGAAGCCAAGCGGGTCGCCGCCGATATCGGCTATCCCGTGCTCGTCAAGGCGGCGGCCGGCGGCGGCGGCCGCGGCATGAAGGTCGCCCGCAGCGAAGCGGATCTGGAAAGCGCGCTGCAATCGGCGCGCCTGGAGGCGAAGGCCGCCTTCGGTGACGATGCGGTCTATCTCGAGAAATACCTCGAAAAGCCGCGCCATATCGAAATTCAGGTGCTGGGCGATGGCCAGGGCCATGCCATCCACCTCGGCGAACGGGATTGTTCGCTGCAGCGCCGGCACCAGAAGGTCTGGGAGGAAGGGCCCTCGCCTGCCCTTAACGCGGCCGAGCGGGAGAAGATCGGCGGCATCGTGGCGAAGGCCATGCAGGAATTGCAGTATCTGGGCGCGGGAACGATCGAGTTCCTCTATGAGAACGGTGAATTCTATTTCATCGAGATGAACACCAGGATCCAGGTCGAGCATCCCGTGACGGAGATGATCACCGGCATCGACCTCGTCAACGAGCAGATCCGGGTCGCCGCCGGATCGCCCCTCTCCTTCACGCAGAAGGATGTCGTGATCGAGGGACACGCGATCGAGTGCCGCATCAATGCGGAAAACCCCGCGACCTTCCGCCCCTCGCCGGGCACCATCACCTATTATCACCCTCCTGGCGGGTTGGGGGTGCGGGTCGATTCAGCCGTCTACCAAGGCTACACGATCCCGCCCCATTACGACTCGCTGGTCGGCAAATTGATCGTCCATGGCCGGACCCGCAACGAATGCCTGATGCGCCTGCGCCGGGCGCTCGACGAATTCGTTGTCGACGGCATCGAGACGACCCTGCCGCTGTTCCGGACGCTGGTCCGCAATCCCGATATCCAGAACGGCGATTACGACATCCACTGGCTGGAGAAGTTCCTGGCCGCCGGAGGCATGGACGCCTGAAACAGGCGTCTCCCTATTGTGGCTGACGCCGGATTGCTTGCGGCAGGTGCGGCACGGCCTGAACCCGGGTCCGGCCACCCGGCAGAACGAGCGCGAACAGGCTGAAGAAGCCGCAGATCAGGGCGATGAGGCCCATGCCAAGCCAGATGGCGCCGCTGAGGAAGAGCGCGCCTGCGATGCCAATAAGGTCAACCATAAGGCGGCCCGCCTCGATGAGGCCTGGATTGCTCTCGACATGGTCGGCGATGCCGCCAGCTGTGCGGAAAGCTTCGCGCTGATATTCGGGCGATGACCAGAGCGCCGCCAGCACGAGATAGCCAAGGGCGAAGCCCGCAAACGCGAGGCCTGTGACGACGACTGGCCAGAATGCAGACTTGCCAGCATCGTTGAAACGGCGTGCGTGAAGAACGAACCAGATTGCTTGAAGCGTCCCGACGATGATCAGCACCGCCGCATGACCGGCGCCCGCAGGCCTCAGGCCAAGCGACGTGATGACAGCGAACAGGATCACGGTATTGAGGATCGAAACGGTCGCGAAGAACGGGATTCGGCCCATAGGTCGAGCGATCAGGGACAAGGGTACATCTCCTTTGACGGACCGATAGATGGTGATTTGAGCCCGAAAGGAAAAGAGCTGCCCCACATCAACGCCTTGAAAGCGGTAGTTGAGGCTCACCAAATCGTCATCAACTCAGATGGGATGAGGGATGTCCCTGAGCTTTGCGTTGGCGATGACGACGAGTTTTCGCATGATGGCTGTGAGTGCGACGAGCGGCCTTTTTCCGGCGTTGATCATGCGTTCGTATGTTTG
>JADCCX010000137.1 GCA_020252485.1 Methylocystis sp. | reverse complement strand
TTGTGCAGGTGGTCGTGCGTCATATGGAAGACCCCTGATCCTCGTGCGTGGCGGTCATTTCTTCGACCGGCTTCCGCCAGTTGAATGCGGCCAGCGCGCAGGGAACGTTGTGCCTGTCGCAAAGCTGCCGCACGGTCGCATACCAGCTTGCCGGGAAGGAGCCTGCGTTCTTGGCTGCCCGGATGGAGTGACGGCTGACGCCGAGTTCGACCGCGAGCCGCGGGAGCCCGATCGCCGAGACAATCTGATCGACGGATTCTTTATGCATGGCCGATCTTATGCTAATAAAGTTGGCATTGGTCAAGCCAAGTCAAATCGCTTCCGCTAACAAAATTAGCACACTAGGATTTCGCCATGATCGACGAGCCGCGCCCCTTCGCAGACATAGCCGTGCGGCTCAAGTGGCACCGCGAGCTGGAAGGTCTGACTCAGGAAGATTATGCCACCAAGATCGGCATGAAGCGCGCCCGCTACTCCTTGTGGGAGGCGGGTACGCACCGGCTTTCGCTGGACGGCGCGCTGGCCTTGCGACGCAGGTTCGGGTTGTCGCTGGATTTCATGTACGAGGGCATCGACGATGCGTTGCCCATGACTTTGCGCAGTTCCTGGCGCGACAGGCCCTGAGTCAGCGCCTCCAGGAAATCAATCGTGAATCCGGACGCTGCGGCACCCGCCTGCAGTATGTCGATGCGGTCCCGCACGTTCCCCCTCCGTTCTACTTTAGAGAGAATGACAAATGCGAAGCATCCGGTCAACAGACGACGTGAACGCTAAGTAAATTAGCTATCACATCTTGCATTGCCAAGAAAATTGGCCATAGTCGCCTCATGCCGCCGCGCTTGAGGTGTCCCATGCCCATCCATCGTTCCCTTGCCACTGACCCCGGCCCGGCATCTTTGCGCCGCCTGGCCGATCAGATCGAAACTCTTCGCCACGAGGACAGGCCACCCGCGATCCTGCGCGCCTGCCTTGAACTTGGCGGGACGGTCTCGCGCCCCGGCGACGGCACCCACTTCTTTGAAATCATGCTGCTCGGGGCCTACGCGCGCGGGGCCGATCTGGTCGAGGCGGCGCGCAACTGGCTGGCGGTCGCCCGCAACCTTGCGCCGCCGGAACCGGCCCCGCCCAGCGCGGGCGATCCGCCACCTGCCCGCGACCTTGAGCTTGCCCGCGCGCTGGGCGTGCTGGCGCGGACGCGGGATTACGACGACGACCGGCTGCGCTCCGCCTGCCGGTCGGTCCTGAACCTCAGCCGGGACTGGCCCGCGAACAACATCGCGCGGCTTTTGCTGCAGGCGCTGGATCGCGCCCCGAGGGCCGAGGCATGAGGGCGCGGGCAGAACCTTGGCAGCGGATGGCTTGGCAGGCTCGTCGTGGTATCGACGTTCTTCGCGCTGGTACTCACGGCGGCGCTGATTTCGGTCGTGGTCCGGGCTCCGGCAAAGGTGGCTGCGACAGTCCTGGCCGCTCGGGCGCAGGGCGGCTGGTGAGCCGTGCAAGCACAAGAAAAATATCAACAAACGAAGGGCTTGCAGCAGTGGACCTGAATCCGAAACCGGCAATGATGACGCGTCGGGTGATCCCAACCTCGGCGAACGAAGGGCACGAACAAGCATGACGACATCCATCCGAGCCAGCGAGATCGAACGCGCGGTGAAGTCCGTCCTGCGCGGTGGCGCGCAGGTCTTCCGGGTGGTGGTCGACGTCCAGGAACGCCGGATCATTATCGACACCGCACCCGCAGAGCAGGGCGCGCAGGCCTTCGATAACCTCAGTTTCCGCCGTGAAGCAAACTGACCTTCCCTACCTTGTCCGGAAGAGGGGGCGCGCCCGGGATTACTGGTACTTCGAGCGTGCCGGGGACCGGATCGCGCTTCCCCCGCCGGATGCCGAGGACTTTCTCGAGCGCTAC
Organism: Methylocystis sp.; assembly: GCA_020252485.1. Lineage (GTDB taxonomy): Bacteria > Pseudomonadota > Alphaproteobacteria > Rhizobiales > Beijerinckiaceae > JADCCX01. Next base: position 1,223 of record JADCCX010000137.1, on the reverse strand, counting down.
GCCGCCGCGAAGCGGGGACACACACCGATCAAGGAGACTGGTCGGACGTTCCGACGCCTGATCGCCGAGTATCGCGCAGGGCCGCGCTGGCGGCGTCTCGCGCCCCGGACGCGCAAGGATTACGAGAAGGTGCTGGAATGGGCCGAGGCGACGTTCGGGGCGCTGCCGCCCGCCAGGATGGAGCGGCGGCACATCATTCGGGCCCAGTCGGAAAACAGCGAGCGGCTACGCTTCGCCAACTACATCGTGCAGGTGCTGTCGGTCCTGTTCGAACAGGCCATCGATCTGGGCTGGATCACGCACAATCCGGCAAAGGGCATCCGCCTGCTGAAATCCGAGGGCGATGATCTGCACAAGCCTTGGCCAGACGAGATGATTGACGCCTTCACAGCCGCCGCGCCCGTTGGCAGCGTGCCGAGGACGGTCATGGAGCTTGCGATTGGAACCGGACAGCGAATCGGCGACTTGCTGAAAATGCGGTGGGATCACATCGACGGCAACGGGATCACCGTCCGCCAGGGCAAGACCAAGACTGCGCTCTGGATACCCTTCACGCCCCGTCTCCGCGAGTATCTGGAGCAGCTGCGATTCCGGAACCTGACCATTGTTGCCGGACCGAAAGGCGCACCGGTGACCTATCATTCCGCCGCCACCTCGATCCGTGCCCTGCGCGCGCAAATCGGCGCACTGCCGTTCACGATCCATGGATGGCGATATACTGCCGCGTCGCAGCTTGCGGCTGCGGGTGCCACTGACGATGAGGTCCAGGCGATTACCGGGCACAAGAGCCGAGCCATGGTGATGAAGTATGCGGGTGCCCAGAGGCAAAGGGTACATGCGACGTCAGGGCAGGCGAAGCGATGGGCAAGCCCATAGGTCTGCACAAGGGGCGCAAGGCACCGGGGGCCATTGCTTGAAAATCACGGACCGGCCGTTTGCGTGTTTTCGGCGCGTCCGACTACCCAACGGGCGGCGCCGGCATAGCCCAACTTGGAAGTGCTCATGCGATCAATGCCCGTTCAGCACGGCAAGTCTCTTGCAACGCGAGCGTTACAGACCGCTTTGCATAAAGGTGTTTACGCTACGTGCATCGGTCGTGACCGGGCCATTGCTGCCTCCCATAGTCGGCACTGAAGCCGCTGGAACAGAACGGGACCAGAACAGGAAACCTGAAACCACATCTGAAACCGCTTCGGGCCTCAAGCGCAAAACGGCCCGTAACC
>JADCCX010000136.1 GCA_020252485.1 Methylocystis sp. | reverse complement strand
GCCGAAGCGATCATCTCGCTGCGCGCAGCCTCAACCCGCGCAGCGGGGTCGCCTTCGGCATGAAGCGAGTGATCGGGCATCAGGGGAACTCCTTGTCTGAGAGCGGCGGCAGAAGCGCCAAGCGCCCGGGCTAGCCGGGAAAGGTAGGAAGAGGTGCCCGCCTCAGCGCCGGTTGCGGCGGCAAGACCGGCGAGGTCGCCCAGGGTTTCATATTCGCGGGCAAAGCCCTGCAACGCGGCAAGCCGTCGGCTCCGTTCCCCGTCGGACAGCGGCGGCGGGGGAGGGGGCATAGCCTTTCCGCCCTCACGCGATGCGCGCAACTCGGACTGGCGCGGCGGGTTTTCGATTATGCCGCGGGAGAGGCGCGACGAGGCGAGGATGTTCAGCCCATGCGACTGGCTGATCTCGGCGTGAAGCTCGCGCATCACATCGAAGTTCAACGCGGCATGACGACAGATCGATAGGAACCGGCCTTCCTCGATGCCATGCTTGTCGACCACGAAATGCGCATGCAGATGGTCGGTGTCCTTGTGCAGGGCAGCCACATAGCGCCAGACATCCCCATACTCGCCGGACCCGAACACTGCCTGCCCCCATTCCCGAGCGATGACCTCGGCGCGCTCGGCGTCCACCCCTCTCGGAAAACTCAGAACGATGTGATCGGCATGTCCCCGGCGCGGCGCGCCTGTCCAGGTCGAAGACCAGATATCCGCCGTTCGCTCCGTTCGTGCAGGATCGAAGTCGCGTTCATAGCCCGCCAAATTACACCAAGTGCTCTGCACCCCCTCTTCCCGGGCCACGTAGTCGAGAAGGCGCTTCAGCTCCTGCGGCGTCCGGGCACTGCCACCCGCAATTCGTTTGACGACCGACTGCCAGCCGCGTGGTCCACCCGCGTTGCGCAGAAGCGCCCGGGTCTGACGTTCCTTGCGACTGCCGAGACGGGACGCGGCACCCTCGCCACCACCGCGCCCACGACGCCGGTCGTCGAGAACATGACCGAGAACGATATCCTCGACGGAAGGGGACCGGGTCATTTTGGCGCCTCGGCAGAAGTGGCCGCGGCAAGAGCAAAAGGAGCAGTCTGATCACCAAGTCCCTGCTTTGCCCGGAGCGCCGAGAGGAGGTGGACCACCTCTTCGACGAGGTCATCGACCCGCGCGCCGACCTTGCGCACGAGGGCGGCATCACGAGCATTCCAGGTCAGACGACCGACCGCCCCTAGTCGGGCGATCTGGTTGAGGTTGTTGCCGACGGCGGACAACTCCCGCCTGGCCGCAGCAATGGCTTCAAGCTCGTCTGCTTGGATGGCCAGATGATCGCTTGCCTGTCTGACCAGATGCCTGACTGCCTCGGAGACCTTCAGACCACTTGCCTCGGCAACCGCCTGAAAGGCTGCATGCTCGTCTTCCGTGATGCGGATGTTCAGCTTCACCGAAAGCCGCCGCACCTCCTTCCGGTCAAGGCTGCCCTTGATCCGAGACAGCGCCTGGCGGGAACGGCCCATCGACCTCGCCACGGTCGCGACGCTCTCGCCAGCAAGGAGCCGCGCCTTGATGGCGGCAATCTCGGCAGAGGTCAGGCGTGAGCGTGGTATTGCATCATTAAATGTGTTTTGTAGCCGTCGCGCATCATGTACCACACACCACCGTTCCTGCCAACCGTCCTCACCGGCCGGTTTCCGCTCCTCCGAAGAGGAGCCCGCCTGCGGAAACCGGACAGCCGGTGAGGACTCCATATGGCGTCAGGGGTCGGCGGCTGGCCCGCCGACTGCATCCCTGCGCCCCGGCCGTCAGGCCTCCGTTTGACGCGAGACCAAACGGGTCAAGCGCGTTGAAAGCTTGGGCGTTGCAGAGGTTTGCCGTCCCTCAACGAGGGACTGTTGGGACGGGTAAGACAGTCTGAAGGAAGGGCTGCCCGGGAGGGGAAGAGGGGCGGGGGAATGGGTCTCCGGATGCTTCTAGGCCTGCCCAAGGCGGAAAATGGCAGACTATGAAAAGCTTTGGGCATGGAGCCACAAGCCGGATCGGCGCAGCGTCAACCCGTCACTGGGCGAACTGGCAAGCAGGCCGAGAGGCAAGCAGGCAGATTGTCCGGCATGCAGGCGGTTGGCGGGTCAAGTTCGGGATCGTTCCCCGATGGAGGCCTTCTGGCACCTTGCCATCGGAACAGCCAGGCGGACGGTTGCCCGGGCAGGCATGCAGAAATGCAAACCGTCATCCGGGCCGGAAGGCAGGCTGTCACGTTTCTACATTGTCCCGGCCAACTCCCCGACGCCGCGCCGCAGCATCCGGATGCGGGAATCCTCAAGAAACATGAAGACCTCGGCGAAGTTTTGCAACTTCCAGCACATTCCATTTGACGTTCCTGCAACCTTATGCCTAAACGGCGCACCGGATGCCGGTCGGATTAGTGACGCCTTTACAAAGGCTTCGCGTGGTCTTGCCCTGCCTGCGGTGCATTGCCTTCCGCAGCGTCATGAAAGAGCGCCGGGCGTCGGTGCCAAGGGTTATCGAGTACCGTTTGTGGAGGCGTCGTTTCTTGCAAGTCATTACCATCGTGCAGACCAAGGGCGGTTCGGGCAAGACCACGACCGCCATGCTTCTCGCGTCTGCAGCACTGAACCTCGGGCGCCGCGTCACCCTGATCGATGGCGACGTGAACGCTCAACTCGGCCGCTGGCGCGACAGTTTCGAACTGGCCGCCTGGGAAGGGGCGCAGAAACCCGACTGGCCAGAGAGCCTCGCGATCCTCTCACCGCCCGAGAGTGTGGAAGGGCTTCTGACGCTCCTCGAAGCTGAGGAAGCGCGCGGCGTCGATCTCGTTGTGATCGACACCCGGCCGGGCACCCATACCGACACCGAAGACTT
>JADCCX010000135.1 GCA_020252485.1 Methylocystis sp. | reverse complement strand
GTGGTTGTGAAGCTACAGGGTCTCAGGAGAGGGTCGGATGAACGTGCACAAGAATGCCCGGCTGTCGCAGCACAGTCGAGCCGAAGTCGTGCGGCGGGTTCAGGCGGGTCAGCCACCGAAGGCCGTGGCCACGGCCTTCGGCGTCGACGTCAAGACGGTCGCCAAGTGGGTGAAGCGGTTCGTGGCGGAGGGTCTTGCGGGCCTGTCGGATCGTTCGTCCCGGCCGCACAGGCTTCATCGGCCGACGCTGGCGGAGACGATTGATCAGATTGTCGCCCTTCGTCGCCAGCGCTTCTACGGTCGGCAGATCGCCCGGTAGACCGGGGTCTCGCCGGCCACGGTGAGCCGGATCCTGCGGGCCGTGTGCCTGAGCCGGGCCAGGGACCTGGACCCACCCGCCCCGGTAGTCCGCTACGAGCGCGAGCATCCCGGCGAGTTGATCCATCTCGACATAAAGAAGCTCGGTCGCTTCGAGAAGCCCGGCCACCGCGTCACGGGTGATCGCACGCGGCAGAGCAACGCGCGAGGCCTGCGGGGCGGCAAGGCCTGGGGCGCCAGAGGGTGTCAGATTGTTTGTGTAAGCGTTGTGGAGGGTCCCATACTGAAGAAGGGATTCTGCGATGACGAAGACGATCAAGCCTTAGATTTTGGATGATTTGCTGTCTGGGGTGTCGAGCCCCGAGGAGTTGATGGGCGACACTGGGCTCTTCCGGCAGCTGAAGAAGGCTCTGATGGAGCGGGCGCGGGGCGGGGAGCTGACGCACCACCTGGGGTATGAGAAGGGTGATCCGGCGGGCCGTGGCAGCGGTAATAGCCGCAATGGCCATTCGGCGAAGACGGTGCTGAGCGAGGACGGTGAGCTTGAGCTTGCGATCCCGCGTGATCGGGCCGGCACGTTCGAGCCTCGGCTGGTCCCCAAGGGGATGACCCGGCTGGACGGGTTCGACGACAAGATCATCAGCCTTTACGCGCGCGGTCTGACGGTGCGCGAGATCCAGGGCCACTTGCTGGAGATCTATGGGACCGAGGTGTCTGCGGACCTGATCAGCAGGGTCACTGACGCGGTGCTGGAGGAGGTCAAGGCCTGGCAGAACCGGCCGCTCGAGACCTGCTACCCGATCATCTTCTTCGACGCCCTGCGGGTGAAGATCCGGGACGAGGGCCAGGTCAAGACCAAGGCCGTCTACGTGGCCCTGGCGCTGGACGCGGAGGGCCACAAGTCCGTTCTGGGCCTGTGGATTGAGCAGACCGAAGGCGCCAAGTTCTGGCTGAAGGTGATGAATGACCTCAAGACCCGGGGCCTCCAGGACATCCTGATCGCCGTGGTTGATGGCCTGAAGGGCTTTCCAGAGGCGATCGGGGCGGTGTTTCCCGAGACCCTGGTGCAGACCTGCATCGTGCACCTGATCCGGTCCTCGATGGCCTTCGTCTCCTGGAAGGATCGCAAGCAGATCCTGCCCGATCTGAAGGCGATCTACCGGGCCGAGAACGCCGAGGCGGCCCTGGACCGGCTGGCCGAGTTCGAAGACCGCTGGGGCTCCCGATATCCCGCCATCGGCCAGGCCTGGCGGCGGGCCTGGGAGCACGTGATCCCGCTGTTCGCCTTCCCGCCGGACATCCGAAAAATGATCTACACCCCCAACGCCGTGGAGAGCCTGAACCGGTCCTTGCGCAAGATCATCAAGACCCGCGGCAGCTTCCCAACCGACGAGGCGGCCATGAAGCTGCTCTACCTGGCCATCCAGAACGCCGGCGTCCATTGGCGACGCCCCGTTGCCTGGACCGCCGCCATGGGCCAGTTTGCCGTCCTGTTCGGCGACCGCTTCGCGCTCTCAGCTCGCTGAGAGCGCGATCAATGACCCAAAGCGCCGCTTACACAGAATATCGGACACTCCCTCGGCGCCGCCGAAGGGCCGGTCGTCCCGAACATAGGTCCAACATCGCCCACCGTCGCATTTCCCCAGAGCCAGCACCGGCACCGTCGTGTCGTCGCCATGCAGGCGATCGGCCGCCATGACGTGGGCCTCGACCAGGCGCAGCAGCGGATCCAACACTGCGCAGGCCGCGCCCACAGCGTCGGCCGCGGTCGACAGGCTGATCGGCACGCCCTCGCGGGCATAGCGTTCGATCTGCCGATTGAGCGGCTGATGCTGCCCGAACTTCTCGAACAGGATCATCGCCAAGAGGCTCGGACCCGCCCAGCCCCGGGGGATCACATGGAACGGCGCCGGCGCCTGGCTGATCTTTTCGCAGTCCCGGCAGGTGAACTTCTCCCTGACCGTCTCGACCACCTTCCACTGGCGCGGGATCGACTCCAGGGTCTGGGTCACGTCCTCGCCCAGCTTGCGCAGCCGGGTTCCGCCGCAGCACTCGCACGCCGCCGGCGGATCGATCACCACCCGCTCGCGCGGCAGATGGTCCGGGAAGGTGTTGCGCTCGGCGGGACGTTTGCGCGTAAAGCCCGCCACCGCCGTGGTCTTGGCCACGGCCATTTCTGCGGCGATCTCGTCTTCGGTGGCGCTGGCCTGCAACTCCTCGAAGGTCAGCTCCATCTGGTCAAAGAGTCGGGCGGGTCTTCGACGATCACGGCCGGGACAAACTCCCCAGTCGTCTGGGCCGCCATAGCCATCGCCTCGCTGCGCCATTTGTAAATCAGGCTGGTCGAGATCTCGTATTGCCGCGCCACCTCGACCACGATTGCCCCCGGCGAGAACGCCGCCATCAGAATCGCGTGCTTCTCGTCGTCGCGCCATCGGCGTCTCCGCTCGGGACCGGTAATCAGACTTGAATGGCTCATGCTGTGCAGCTTTGCGTAAGCGTAAGGAAATCCTTACGAGCACAGCATCACCGGCGATCTCCGGCCATCAAGGCGGTCCCCGCCGGAGGGGTACGATCTTCCTTTGGTACTCCACCGTCTTCAGCGCGGCCGAGCGAGACAGCGCCTACGTCATCGACGGCCTAATGCACGATGATGTTGTCAAATCCACGGTCCACTCCACAGACACCCACGGCTATTCCGAAGCCATATTTGGAGTCACCCATCTCCTGGGGATTTCATACGCCCCGCGGATCAAGAGTCTGAAACGTCAAACCCTCTACGGGTTCAAATCAATGACCCAGGAAGGCCGCAAATCCTGGGCAGTCGCCACAACCAAATACATCGATGAGGACATAGTATGCGCCCACTGGGATGAGATCTTGCGCCTGGTGGCCACCATCAAGCTCAAGCGCACCACGGCGTCAGACATTTTCCGGCGCCTGAATTCATATTCCAAACAAAACAGCCTCTACACCGCCCTCAAGGCATTCGGACGGATCATCAAGACCCTCTTCATCCTGCGCTATGTCGATGAGGTCGACCTGCGGATGGCGATCGAGTCCCAGCTCAACAAGATCGAGCTCGCTAATCGATTCACACGGGCCGTGGCGGTTGGCAGCCCGCGAGATTTTATCTTCGCCCTGCAGGAAGACCAGCAACTGGCTGAATCCTGTAACCGCTTGATCAAGAATGCAATAATCTGCTGGAATTATCTCTATCTTGAAATGCGCCTGCGGTCCGTCGACGCTGCAGCGTATTCCGAAATGATGATCGCGATCAAAGCCCACTCGCCCCAGTCCTGGGCGCATATCAACATGCTGGGCGAATACGACTTCTCAGACGAAAAGCTCTCCGATTCGTTCGGAATCCTCCCCCTGAAAATGAGCGCCTAAATGGGGTCCATTTTGGGGGGAAGAAAATTCCAATATCGGCATAATATTTAAAGAGTTGTTGAAAATCCTATGTCGCGTTTGGGACCTTTGCGGGGACGAACCCCAGGTGCGGCAGGTCCGGAAGAATTCGCGGTAGACCGCAATCTTCTCGTGCGACTGCAGCCCGGGCCCGGCGAAATGCTCGAACGCACCGATGGTCACGATGCCGTCGTATCGCCCCTCCGGCGCATGGCCGCGCCAGTCCTCCAGCCGGACCTTGACGCCCGGTAGGCCCCGGGCGTCTACATGGGCGGCTTGGTCAGGGCTCAGCGTAAGGCCGGTCGCCTTCAATCCAGGCCGCCGTTCGACGGCGCGGGTCAGCACCCCCCCCCCAGCCGCATCCAACGTCAAGCAGTCGCGCACAGCGCGTGATATCGACATTGTCGAGGTGGAAATCGATCTTTCGCGCCTGCGCGGCCTCGAGCCCGAGGTCCGGCGCAAACATGGCGGCCGAATAGGTAAGGCTCGGGTCGAGCCAGAGACCATAGAACTCCCGGCCCAGGTCGTAGTGGTACTCAATTGCCTGCCTGGACGCCCCCACGCCATCCGCCATCTGTGTCCCCCACTTTCAGCAGCGCAAGACCGTGACGGGCGTGCCACCGCATTGCCGCCGCGACGCCCGCCGCGAGAGGCTTGAAGGGGGCAGTTTGCAGTTGTGTTCGGACCGATGCAACCTCACGGTTGAGTGTGCCGAACTTGGCTCCACCCAGCATCTCCGTCCCAGCGGTTTGACAACTTGGAATTTCGGGGGTGAACTCACGCGACTATCAGGCGGCGTCAATCGCCGCGGCGAGCGGGACGTCGGAGGTCAAATGGAGCAAGATTCCCAAGACGCTGCGTGGCCTGGCCGTCCGTCGGGGCCGCAGCTGACCGAGGCAGACCCGGCGTTCCGGGACGACCCGCATTCCCTTTTGGACTGGATGCGGGAGCATGCGCCTGTCTATCGCGACGATGAATACGGCTTCTACTTCTTGACCCGCTACGAGGATTGCCGACGCGTCCTCACCGACCGCACGCTGTGGCGTGACCCCGATAAGGCGGAGGCTGCGGCGGTCTACATTCACGCCTCCAAGGGTCGGTCACGCGCGGACGATCACATGGAAGGCCGCGACAACAGCATCCTGTTGATGGACGAGCCTGAACACTCGCGGATCCGGCATGTGGTCGCCCTCGCGCTCAACAGCAGGATCCTTTCCGCAACGGGCGTGATCGAGCAGATCGTACAGGACAAGCTCGCCGCGCTGGAGCGCCGACACGCCTTCGATCTCGTTGAGGACTACGCCGCACCGATCCCGATCGAAGTGATCGCCGGCTTGATGGGACTCGAGCTGCGGGATGTCCCGCAGTTCCGAGCTTGGTCGGAAGCGATCCTGAAAATCTTCCACCCCGCCCGGACGCGTCGGGAAACCTTCGAGATGATCAGCGCCCGGCGGGGCTTCCTCCAGATCGTCGGCGCGCTGCTCGAGGCGCGGAAGCTCGCACCGCGCGACGATCTTATCTCCGACCTTGCCCAGCTACAGGCATCGGGTGCGGCCATCAGCGACGCGGAGATCCGGTTCACCTGCCTGTCACTCATGGTGGCGGGCAACATGACCACCTCCGACCTGATAGGGAACAGCCTGTATCTTCTGTTGACCCATCCGGACCAGATGGCGCTGCTGAAGGCCAACTATGGCCTGATGCCGGCGCTGATCGAAGAGGTCCTGAGGTTCGAGCCGCCGGGCACCGGCACCGCCCGGATCGCGTCCCGCGATCTGGACCTGCGCGGCTGCCCGGTGGCGCGCAGCCAAGCCATGGTGGTCTGTATTCGCGCGGCCAATCGCGATCCGGCCGCCTATGCGAATCCGCACGTGTTCGACATTACCCGCCCGCATGTGCCGCACCTCACCTTCGGCGGCGGCGATCACTACTGCATCGGCGCGGCCCTGGCGCGCCTGGAAGCACAGGTGGCGATTCGTTCGATGCTCGAGCGGTTTCCGCAGCTGGCGATCGCTGCGCCGGCGCATGCGCCGGTCTGGAGAACCCAGCCGTATGTGCATGGCCTGGTCGCGCTCGAACTCCTGACCGAAGACGGGTCTGCTGAGCCGGCCCGACCCGCGCTTGGGCCTCTCGGCCGGGCGACAATCTGAAGCTGTCCGCACCGGCGCCTGTGCCGCACGGTGGGTGTTTGGAGCGGGCGACGAACATTGGGGGAAGGGTCATGAGCGACTGCTATCTCGATCATATCGGCAGCGCGCTGGGCGCGCGGCGGCCGATCACCGCGCTGGCGCCCGCCATCGCGCCCGACGTCCTAGCCGACCTCTGTGCTGAGGGACTGCAGAGCTACTGTGAGGCCGGGATCTCGGCGGCGGAGCTCGCAACGGCCGCGCTGGAGGAATCGCTGGAGCGCGCTCAGCTCAGTCCGGACGACCTCGACCTTATCATCTACGGCAGCGTCGATGCCCTGGCCGAAGAGCCTGGGTTCGTGGAGCTGTGGGGGAGTCTGCGTGCGGCGTACCGTGTGCCAGTCATGGCGGTCGGATTCGGCAACTGCTCGAACCTGTCGCACGGAATCCGGCTTGGTCGCGCCCTGCTTGCGCAGGAGGACCTCCGGCGGGTGGCGGTCGTTGTTTCTGACCGTGTTGCGACGGACCCGGCGCGGTTGGGCCCCTTCGACGGTGCGATCCTCAGCGACGGCGCCGCCAGCGTGCTGCTCTCCGCGCGCGAGGCCTCAGGGTGGCGCGTGTTGGCGACGCGCCACAGCATGGATCACGGTGTCCGAGTGTACTGGCACGCGGGCGAGCTGACACGAACCGTCGTGCAGACTGCACGGCGCGTCCGAGATTTGGTGTCGACCTGCCTCGAGGACGCGGGCCTGGCGGTCGAAGACATGGACGCGGTGGTGGGCGTCAACATGCGCCCGAGTCGGGTCAAGGCCTTGCTCCAGACTAGCGGGCTGGACGCGACGAAGCTGCGCAATCCAACCCTGGCGGCGAACAGCCACGTGTTCGCGGCCGACGCCCTGCTCAATCTGTCCGCCCTGGAGGACACTGACGCCGACGCTCGCCACGTCTTGATGCTAAATCTCGGACCCTCGAACTGGGGCGCGACCATCGTGCAGAGGCTCTAACTTGGACGGCGGCTTGGCAGGACGCGATACTTCACGAGGCCGCCACTCCAGGCACAGTGCCGGACGCGGGCCATGTTGCGTCAGCTCATAGAGGCGGGTGCAATTGGCCGGCGCAAGCTGGTACTCAGCCTCGCCCTGGCGACCTGCGTCATGGGGCTCGCCGCCTTCCTCAACATGGCGCGCGAGGACGATCCCGCGATCGAGTATTCAACCGTCTCCATCCAGGTTCCATTGCCGGGCGTCAGCCCGGAGGATGCCGACCGCCTTCTGGTGCGGCCACTGGAGGTCCAGCTGCGGGACCTGGACGGCTTGAAACACATGAACGCGACTGGCCGCGAGGGCTTTGCGGATGTCGAACTCGAGTTCGAACCGGCCGTCGACAAGGCCCGCGCCCTGGCTGAGGTGCGGGCGAAGGCGAATCTGGCCCGGGGTCGGTTTCCGCTCGACGCCGAAGAGCCGGTCATCGAGAGCGCAAATTCCGCCCAGTCGCCCGTGCTCGGACTGGTGCTCTGGGGCCCGGTCCCGCCTCGGGAACTCTACCTGGCGCGGACGCTGCTCAAGTCGCGTCTGGAACGGACGCCCGGCGTTCTAGATGTCCGGCCCTGGGATGACACCGAAGAGGTCCTCGAGGTGACGCTGGATCCGCGGCGGTTGGAGGCGCTCGGAGTCACCGCCGGGGAGATTGGAGACGCCATCGGTCGCAACAACCAATTGGTTCCCGCCGGTGTCATCAGGTCCGGGGGAGGGCAGTTCACGGCCAAGGTGCCGGGCGTCGTGGAACGCCCGGAGGATGTCGGCCGGCTCATCGTTCGCCGCAACGGTGATCGCATCGTCACCCTTGCCGACCTCGGTGAGGTGCGGCGAACCTTCAAGGACCCGACCCATATCAGGCGGTATAATGGCCAGCCCGCCGTCTTCATTGAGGTCGCCAAGTCGAGCGGCGCGGATACGATCCGGACCGCTGCGGCCATCCGCGCGGCGGTTGTCGAGCAGAGAGCGCGCTGGCCGGCCGGAGTCGGGGTCGATTACACCTTCGACGAATCCGAGTTCATCGCCGGCAAGCTTGGCGTCCTAGAGCGGTTTCCCTGCGCTGTGAATCGGGAGGGATTCCCAAATCAGTGATGGGGTGATTCAAGCTGCATGCTGGTGAAGGAGGCCGGCATGCATGGGTCATCCTTTGTCATGTGATCTTCGAGATCGGGCGTTGGCGG
>JADCCX010000134.1 GCA_020252485.1 Methylocystis sp. | reverse complement strand
ACCTCGAGCGGAACGGCGGGGGCGACCTCGGTCGCATCAAAAGTACCATTGAGGGATGCCATGGGATCAGTTCCCTGTGTCTTGGGTGGGGATGACGGGGGCGTTGGACGCTGCCGCGTAGAAAGGAATGCCGGCGGCCAGATCGGCCCAGGCGAGCGGCAGGGTTTCTTCAAGGCCAAAGCGGTTCTTGGCCAGGAAGGCAGGGCGTTCGATTGTGTGCAGCAGGCGATCGCCGCCACCCACACCGCGCACGATTTTCTTGTTAAAGCCGACGTCCGACTTCAGCGTGCTGACGCGATAATTCGCGAACAGCACGCCATCGACATGTTCCTGCACCAGCGCCGATGCGCTGCGATGCAGTTTCGGCTGATAGCGGTCGTAGGGCTCAGTTTCCGGACTATCAAAGCGCCGGATTTCTGCATGGGCGATCAGTAGAACGCCCATGCCGCATTCATCGCGGAGTGTATTCACCGCATCCAGAAAGGTCCGCCAGGTATCCAGCGCGGCCTGATAGCCTTTGCCGTAGCCGAAGGCTTCAATGTCGCGCTGGTTATGCTGCTGCGCCGTGTGCTGCCAGATCAGCGGTTCCAGCCAATCAAGGCTATCAATGACAAGCGTCTGGAATTCATGCGCTTCGGAATAGAGGCTGCCCAGCGCCTCCATGACAGCGTCAAAGTTGCGCAGCAGCCCAAAGGTTGCGGCATCAATGCGCCCGAGCCCATCCTCGGTTTGCAGAAAGATCGGGTTCGGCGCATCGGCGGCGAGCTTGGTTTTGCCGACGCCGGCAACGCCATAGATCAAAAACCGTGGCGGACGCGTGTCCCCGCCACGGCGGAGGGATGCGAGGGAGATCGCCATTACGCGGCCTCCTTCTTTGCGGTGCGCACCTTGGCCTTGATGACGTCGATCTTGAGATCGCCGCCGGCACGGACCACCGCCTCGGCAAACGTTTCGATGGTGGGCTCAAAGGCGGCCACTTCCTTGGCGCGGGCGATGGCATCCCCTTCAAGTGGGATGATCACTTCAATGCGAAGCTGATGGTTCATCACGCTGCCTCCTTCGCTTCGAGGGCGTAGGAGGCGGGCAGCGCGCCGACCTCTTCCAGCAGCAGCGCCAGTTGGGTGCGATTACTCATGTGTGTCTCGTTGGAATGGGTGATGTCCGGCTTTGGCTTGCATGACGACGGCCGGACGGGTGTCGCCATTTTCATGGGGTTGGGCGTCATGGCAGCACCAGCAGTTCCGCGATCCAGCAGAGCGCGATGAAACCGCCGGCGAAGACAGCGCCGATTGCGAGGTTGCGCAGCAGGTGGCCGAGGCGACGCAGCCGACGCATTGAACGGCGCGTCATGACTTCACCTGCGGTGGTGGCAGGCCGCGACCAATCAGTTCCAGCCAAACATGCAGCGGCACGACCACCAGCGGTGCGGCACGGTCGCGCCATAGAAACAGCGCGTCATGCGTGCCGAGCCAGCGCTCCAGCGTCTTGAAACCTTCGCCATCGCCGCGTGCTTTGACTTCGGCAATCAACGGCGGTTCGGCCGCGCCGCGCGCATAGATGTCGATGTCGGCGCCATTGCCGCGATAGTGCGTGGCACCGGATAGCGGCACACGCTCGGCGGCGATGCCGCTTTGCTTGTGGATCTCCACCAACGCGCGTTCACGCCGGAGGCCCTTGTCGCGAGAGGCTTTACCCATGGCGCACCTCACGCGGCTTGCGGCAGCGATGACGCCGCCTGGGATGAAAGGCCTGGCAGGATCAAGCGGGCGCTGCCGTGACGCGGCCGGGGACGCGCAATCGCCAGATAGAGGTAGTCATCCGGCCCGAGGCGTTGCTGGACGAGATGCACCAAGCCGGTCTCCGCCATGCTCAGCGCCAGGACCTTCACGCCACGCAGACGGCGGCGCTCACTTTGGCTAAGCGGGCTCGCGGTCGGGGCCAGCTCAATGACCAAATGCCCGCGCCAATAGGCGATGCGGTCACCAGGGCTCGCCGCCAGGAACCAGGCAAGCATCTCGGCCTCGCCGATCTGCGGCCGAAGCGGGGAGGGTGCGCGGGTCAGCATCACTTCGCCCCCACTGCTTCAGGCTGATGGGCGACCTCATTTTCGAAGGCCTCCACATCCTCCAACCGATAGACGACCCGCCCGCCGATCTTGAGGTAGCGCGGCCCCTGGTTGAGCCAGCGCCAGCGTTCCAGCGTGCGCGGGCTGAGGTTCCAGCGCCGGGCGAGATGGACCTGATTGAGGTGATTCGTAGGACTATTATTCATGGGAGTTTCGTCCTTTTTCCTGAGGCTTGGCGGCTCTGCCTCACCTTTTCCATGAAGGCGCTGACCCGGTCTGCGGTTAGAAGGCTTGGCGAGCGCCCCTTACGTAAATGCCTGATAAAGTTGGGGTCCCCCATAGATTCTCGGCCAAAATCAGTGGCTTTCATCCGGGTGGATGCCAGGAAGTCTTCGACTTCCGTGATGAATTCTTCGCTGTATCGGCTCGTCATGAGGGATAGGATTGACAGCCCAACTTGCGCTGGTCAAATAAATAAAATAGGCTATTCCCTATCAATGGCAGATCAAGGAGTTAGGCACCATGGACCTCGATCCAACGCGTCTCAGGGTCATGAAATT
>JADCCX010000133.1 GCA_020252485.1 Methylocystis sp. | reverse complement strand
CGTTGTCGCGAGGAAAGGGCGGGTCGGTTCAACCGCGCGCTGGCAGGGGACCGGTCATTGACGGGGAGGTGCTGCCGCCGGAGCCGGAGGAAAAGAGGGGTTCGAAGATGGAGCGGCAGGTGTAGCTGGCGCTTGAGACCTAAGCGCCCTCAGCAGGATCAGGTTGGGATCGGGCACATCCGTGAAGGCATGGAAGCCGCGTTTGGCTTGCTGCGCCGCGACCTGCGCCACGAGATACGGCTCATGAACAGGACGGCCGCCGGGATTGAAGGCGGCGAAGCTGCAACCGGCCGTGATCAGCGCGGTGGCGAGATCAAGTCGCGTCACCCGGCCTTGGACCGTGACGTTGGTGACGCAGACGACATAAGCGAGGTCGCCGCTGCGGGCAGAGACATTGCAGAAGGGCTTCAGGTCCCTCACCATGGCGGTGAGCAGGGCGACACTCGACTCGCCGCAATCGACGCGGCCTCCTTGGACATTGGTGAAGAATGTCCCCCGCAGGCAGCTCTGAACGCCATAGAGCCGGAAGCGCTGGCCATTCGCCACCCAGGTGTCGCCGGTTTCGAAGACCGCGTTGGGCGGGAAGGGCAGCCATTGGTCCTGGGCATGGCTGGTCGAGGGCGAGAGGGTTATGCTCGCCGAAAGAACCGCAACGAGAGGGGATACAAAGCGATGCATGGCGGTGATTGGCCGTGGCGTTCATTGCCACATAGCTCTTTCTCCGAGATCGGTCACTATAATGAACTGATACCTCACGGATAAGCATCCGCAAAATCAGGATCGTGCTTGGCGCGTTATCGGCATGTTGCGCAACGCTCGGATTGATGATATAGCCTTTGGACTATAAACTGGATTTCAGATGCAGTTGAAGAAGCCGGTCCTCTGGATGGGATCGTCGCTCGAAGATCTGCGGACATTTCCCGTCGATGTCCGGCGCGTGATGGGTGTCGCCATAAATGATGCCCAAGACGGCGAGGAGCATCCTCGCGCGAAGGCACTGAAGGGATTTGGCGGCCGCAGCGTCCTGGAGATCGTCGACGACGATGACGGCGACACGTATCACTCGGTCTATACGGTCAGGTTCGCAGGCGTGATCTACGTGCTTCATGCGTTCCAGAAGAAATCCAGGAAGGGCATCGCGACGCCGCAGCACGAGATCGAATTGATCAAGGCGCGGCTGAAGGCCGCCGAAGCTCACTACCGTGAGCATCATGCGAAGAGGACGAAGACATGAGCAAGGACATGACGTTCGAAGTCGGCAGCGGCAACGTGTTCGCCGATCTCGGGTTCGACAATCCTGAAGAGGAACTGCTGAAGGCGAAGCTGGTGCGCGAGATCCGCGCCATCATCAAGCGCCGGCGGCTGACGCAGGCGAAAGCAGCCGATCTGATGGGCGTCAAACAGCCAGACGTGTCCGCGATCGTGACCGGCCGCACGGCGAAGTTCACGCTCGACCGTCTGGCCCGCTGCATCGACCGGCTTGGCTACGAGATCGATGTCGTGTTTCGGCATAAGGCGCGAAAGCCATCACGTCCGACGCAAGAAGCTGCGTGATCCGATGTAGCTTTCATGGACGTTACAAATGGCTGGCGTTCGGCACGCTGATTACATGAATATATAAACAATATCAATGATTTAGTTCCATAATATATCTTCTGCGAATTGCTTGTTGTGATTGCAGAGTTGGAAAGTCGCTATCTCTGCAAAGTTGAAATGTCGTCCACGTGCCTCGATGCAGCTTGGCCGGGCAGGGCGGAGACCTCAACATCGCAGCCTTGCCCAGCCAAACGGGCCTCACGTGCTGCAATGTGCTTGTCAACGAAGGATGGCCGTCCGGTAGGCTTGCGACCGGTCGGTTGGTAGTTGCTGCGCTTGCCAACACGCACCGGGCGTGGCGGCAGCTGCTCCTGCATCGTCTTGACCAGCGTCAGCATCTCGCTGAGGCGCTTGTTCTCCACGATCTCGGTGTGGACGACCCGCTGCTCCTTGTCGAAGACGCGATAGGGTAGAGGCATGCCCTTCCAGCGGGCCTCGAAACGACCGTCGGGGAAGGCATAGGTGTCGACGTACTTGCCAGCGAGGCCACGCGACAGCTCCGTCTCCTCCAGAATGATGCGCCGCCTGTCGTAGGAAAAGGTCAGCTGGGCGCTGACGATGCGCCTGTCGCGCCAGCACAGGATCTCGTCAAGGCGGCATGGTGGCAGGTTGAGCGGGCGGTGCGCGTCGCCCTCTGCTGCGGACGCCTTCGCGAAGCGCAGGTTGTGGTCTGCCATGAACCCCGACAGGAAGGCGTTGCCAGCCGCCATATCGGAGATGCCGGCCAGGCGCAGCTCCTTCACAAGCCGATCCTGCAGCGTGCGGTTCGCCCGCTCGACGCGGCCCTTGGCCTGGCTGGAGTTGGCGCAGATGATCTCAATGTTGAGCTCGCTGAGGGCGCGGCCGAACTGGGTCATGCGGTCGCCTTCATGCGTATCCTGCCGCGCCACCCGGAAGACGGTGTGCTTGTCCGAGTAGAACGCGACGGGCTTGCCATGTTGTCCCAGGTAGCGCTCGAGCGCCGCGAAGTAGGCTTCCGTCGTCTCGGATGGCACGAATTGCATCTCCATCAGCCGGCTCGTCGCATCGTCGATGAAGACCAGAAGCGTGCAGGGTGCTCCGCGATCCTCGAACCAGCGGTGATCCGACCCGTCGATCTGATCTACGCCAACAGTCCGCAGGCCAAAGGCCGGGTCGAGCGGTCATTTGGAACCCTGCAGGATCGGCTGGTGAAGGAGCTCAGGCTTGCAAGGATCGACACGATCGAAGGAGCGAACGCGCTCCTTCCCGCCCTCCTGGAGGCACACAATGCGAGGTTCGCCAAACCCGCCTTCTCGCCAGTCGATGCCCGCCGGCATCTTCCGACAAGCGTCATGCCGGATGATGTCTTCGCCTGGAAAGAAGAGCGGACCGTGACCAACAACCTGACGGTGCAATATGATCAGGTCATGTTTCTGATCGAGCCATCGCCGTTGACGCGTCCCCTCGCCCGCCAGCGCGTGACCGTGATCGACTATCCCGATGGCAGGATCGCGTTACGGCACGGGGGAATTGATCTGCCCTATCGGACATTCGACCGCCGCCAGCAGGTCAACCAGGCGGCAGTTATCGAGAACAAGCGGTTGGGCCCGGTGCTGGCCTACATCGCCGAGCGGCAGAAGGAGCTCGATATGGCTCGCTCGAAGAAGGCGCCGCGCCGGAACGGCCAGTCCGACCGCCACATGTTCAAATCCGGTTGAGCCCGTGAGAATTTCCTGAACCCGGGGTCGCCGCGCCTGCGCAACCCTGACCAGCTCCGCCGCGGCGACCCCTGATCATTGCGCCGCGCCCGCAACCGAGCGCACCCTGAGTCCGATGGCAACTATGCGCAAAGAGTCCGATTTCAAAACGGCGGTCATAAAAAAAGTAGCTGTAAGTCACCGATAGAAATGTCACCCTCCCCCGGCTGGAACAATGAGCGCTTGGCGCGTGCCGGTGATTGCGATCAACCGAAAAAGGATCGACGTGAATTCTGAAGCTCATGGTCTGACGCATGTCGTTCGCGCAGCATTTGATCAGCAGCTCAGCTTGTCCGACGTCCTGATCGCTGCGACGATACGGGTTGTGCAATCTCTACTCGCTCACCAAGGGCCTGCAGGCCAATGTCGCCCTTTCTCGCGCCATGCGCGACAACAGCGGCAACCTGCCGCCGATGCCGGGCATCTTTCCAGATTATGCCGCACCGATTGTGCGGACAGCGGTGGACGGGGTGCGCGAGCTGGCCATGTCGCGCTGGGGTATGCCGTCACCTGCCTTCGCGCTCGCTGGCAAAAAGACCGATACCGGCGTGACCAACGTCCGCAATACGGCAAGCCCCCATTGGCGACGATGGTTGTCGCCGGCGAGCCGATGCCTGGTGCCGTTCACGTCATTCAGTGAGAACACGAAAGATGCCAACGGCAAGTCGGTGCCGGTGTGGTTCGCTCTTCACGAAGACCGACCGCTCGCCTTCTTCGTCGGCATCTGGACGGCGAACTGGCGTAGCGTGCGAAAACTCAAGGAAGGCGAAGTCGAGGCGGATCTATTCGGATTCCTGACGACCGAGCCGAACGCCGAAGTGGGCGCTGTGCATCCCAAGGCGATGCCAGTGATCCTGACGGAGCCTGACGAGTGCGAGGCCTGGATGACCGCGCCATGGACCGAGGCCAAGATGTTGCAAAGACCTCTACCAGATGATGCATTGCAAATCGTGGCGCGTGGCGATCGCCGGGATCCATCATCGGAGCTTTAAGCAGCTCGTATCACCGGGATTTCTTCGATCCTTGTCGTGTACCGCGGGCTGCGCATCTCGAACTTCGTTGCCCAAGATCGCTTGTCCGGCATGCCAGCAGCAGCGGACACGACAGCGCCCCGGCCCCATCGGTTGTTGCAAGCGTCAAGCGCGGCCATGAGTTTGCTTTGCCGCCCGACGTTGAAGCCGCCAATCAGGGCGCGAGGGGCGCGGTCGAGCAGCACCAAGTCGGTCGTGATCAGTCCAGCCTTTGCGTAGCGGGGACCCGTCTGCCAGATGCGCTTTGCGCCCGACTGCGCGGCTTTGATCAGGGTCAGCGTACAATTCGTTGCTTCGGGCAACGTTACCGTGGTCGACACAGACCGGTAGTGTCCCTCGTCGTGGGGACTGGTGTGGTAGAACACTGTCACATGGTCGGTACCCAGGTTCTCACGCCGAAGCATCTCACCAAGCCGCGTCGCATGGGCGGCGACCGCCTCGAGCAGAACAGGCAGTTCCGTCACGCGGTTTGCAAACGACCTTGTCACAGCACATCCCTTGCGGGTCGGTGCAATCTCCTCAAGCTCCATGCAGGCATGATTGTTGAGTTCGTGGATCAGCCGTTCGCCGACAACGGTCATGGCAGCGCGCACGCTGCGTGGATCAAGACGGGCAACGTCAGCGACAGTCTTCGCGCCAAGTGCCATCAGCTTGCGCTGTCCGGCGGCTCCGACAACCCAGAGTTAGCCGAGTTCGATCCGTTTCATCCACGACCGCTGAGCAGCCTCGTTGGTCAGGTCGCATACTCCCGCCAGTTCTGGATTCTTCTTGGCAATGTGGTTCGCCAGCTTGGCCAGCGTCTTGGTCGGCCCAATGCCGACGCAGGTCGGGATGCCGGTCCACTGCTGGACGGTTGCGCGCATGTCGCAAGCGAGTTCGCCGCGTGTCTTTGGATCAACATCCGACAGACCCAGAAAGCTCTCGTCGATCGAGTAGATTTCAACCCGTGGCGCGAACTGCCGGTAGACCGCATTCACCCGAGCGGACATCGAGCCATAGAGCGCGTAAATGCTGGAGAACACCCGCACCCGCTTGCGTTTGCACAGGTCACCTAAAGGGCGATCAAGGTTCAGCGAGGAACAGGTCAGCGAATCAATCGACAACTACATCAAGCGCTTGGCGGCGAAGAATCTCGGGCGCGACCTGAAGGGCAAGACGCGCAAGGCCTTGGTCTCGAGGACCTTGTCTGCCAGCGCGCACGCGATGCAAAGCCAGTGCGGCAGCGACGCACCATATTCGTCAACGCGAATGCGCAGATCAACAGAAAGGGCCTTCGACCTGTC
The DNA here is from genome assembly GCA_020252485.1 of Methylocystis sp. Taxonomy (GTDB): domain Bacteria; phylum Pseudomonadota; class Alphaproteobacteria; order Rhizobiales; family Beijerinckiaceae; genus JADCCX01. Next base: position 33,881 of record JADCCX010000133.1, on the reverse strand, counting down.
CGCTGGACTCCGCCCGGCAGGCGGTCTGGATCGGCTTCATGCCGATTTGGGAACCCCGCGGTTCATTTAAATCGGTGGCCGCTCTAGCTGGCGACGTGGCCCGTGCTGCGACCTCGGATGAGGTAAAAAAACCTGCGTCGTGGATCGATTGGCCCGAAAGAGGTCGTGGCCGACCCGACCCTGGAAAACCGCTTGCTCAAAAAAAGCATGACCGAGGAAGGGGAGGACGGCGAATGAGATACCCTGCATCTGAGAAGGCCGCGATCATCCAGCTGGTGGAGCAATCGCATCTGCCGGCCAAGCGCATGCTGAACAGGCTCGGCATTCCTTGCGCCACCTTCTATCGCTGGCATGAGCTCTATCGTGAAGGCGGGCCAGAGGCACTGGCTGACCATCGCTCACGGCCGGACCGCGTCTGGAACCGCATCCCCGATGCTGTCCGTCAGCAGATCATCGATCTGGTACTAGATGTTCCAGAACTGTCGCAACGCGCTTTGGCGGTGCGCTTCACCGACGAGAGACGCTATTTTGTTTCAGAATCCCTCGGTGTATCGCCTGATCAAGGCCCATGATCTGATCACCAGTCCGGCCTATCTGGTGATCAAGGCGGCGAACGAGTTCAAGGGCAAGACCACCGCCATCAACCAGATGTGGCAGACCGACTTCACCTATCTCAAGATAACAGTCTGGGGCTGGTACTACCTCTTGAAGGTGCTTGACGACTTCTCGCGCTACATCGTCTCCTGGAGGCTGTGCACCACCATGTGTGCATCCGACGTCATGGCCACGCTCGATCTGGCGCTGTTAGCTGCAGAGCTTGATCGCATCACCTTCCTGCACTGGCCAAGGCTGCTCAGCGACCATGGCTCGTCCTACGTCGCCGGCGATCTGGCCGAGTGGCTCGACAACAAGGGCATGGAGCATGTGCGCGGTGCGCCGTATCACCCGCTGACGCAAGGCAAGATCCAGCGCTGACACCAGACCCTGAAGAACCGCATCCTGCTCAACAACTACTATCTGCCCGGCAATTTCGAACGGCAGATCAGTGCCTTCGTCGAGCATTGCAATCATGCCCGCTACCAAGAGAGCCTCGACAATCTCACCCCGGCCGATGTCTACATCGGGAGGGCCGAGATGATCCTCGCCGAGCGCTAGCGCATCAAGCGCGAAACGCTCAAAAACAGACGCTTGCAGCATCACCTGCAAGCCGCTTGAATCCTAACCCTGATGAGCCAGAGCCTCTCTTCGGGAACTGCCTGAACTGTCTCGAATCATCTGCCGACGGACACCTCGCACGCGCGGGCACCGACAAGAGCCGCGTCCTGACTGCCCAAATCTGGATCAAGGATCTCGCCCGGGATTTCAACGCCATGAATGAAATTTGGAACGCCTGGACCGCTCCCGTTTCAGCACCGACGCGGGCCACAGCCTGATGCGAGATGGGCGCCCCTGACGTTCTCGTCGAGATCATTGTGACGGCCGCAGTCGGCGCGTGACACCAGCCGACCGCAGCCAGTTCGGTGGAGGCTAGTCGGTCGGTTGCCGCCTCGCCTCAATAGCCACCCTTGCGAGCAGGCATGGCTCGCATGGGCTCCATCAGGCTGCGCATCTGGCGAATCATCAGCCCGATGTCGGAACCGATGCAGATCATCTCGAAGCCTTCACGGCGTCGCCGCTCAATGTCTTCGGCGCTGGTGCCAATGACGCCTGAAGCGATGTTGCGTTGCGCAGCCAAAGCTTTGATCCGGAGAATATCCGCCGCGACACCGGGGCCCTCCCACACGGCACGGTGACCGCAACTCTGGGAGAGATCCGACGGTCCAAAGAAGATTGCTTCCAGTCCGGCCACGTCGAGAATGCCTTCGATGTTGTCGGAAGCATCCTTCGTTTCGATCACCGGAATGACCATCGTTTCGCAATCCGCTGCGGCCACATAGCTCTCGATGGCCATGCCCCAGCGCAAGGCGCGCTCATGACCGAGACCACGCTTGCCGACAAGGGGATAGCGGGCATGAGCAAAACCTTCGTTCAACTCATCGGCGTTGCGGATCAGCGGCAGGAGGATGCCATGGGCGCCAAGATCCAGGGCCCGCTTGATCTTGTCGACGCTTGTCGTCGGAACACGGACAAGAACGGCAGTATTGCTGCCGCGGGCCGCGCGAAGATGGTTCAGCACATCCCGGAAATCGAGACTGCCGTGTTCCATGTCGATGCAGACCCAATCGAGGCCAAGTTCGGCTGCGACTTCGGTGACAGTCGCGCTCTCAAGCGTCACCCAGGCACCGAGGGCTTCTTTTTTGGCCTTGAGGCCCGCCCGTAGCGGGTTGGAAAATGGCTGCTGGCCCATGCGTGTTCCCTCTATTCGTTCGCGCTCGGAGGGACACCCGACCCTCCCTTGGTCAATTCTTCATATTTCAGTTGGCGCTGAGGCTGCCACCCAATTTATCGGTTTTGTAGAGCGATACCCATTTCTGCACCAGGCGGAGCTGGAAAGCTCAAACTCAGTATGGCCTAAATCAGCGGGATCACGTCACATGTGGACCGCAATTGCAGGTTTTGTCTGATAGTGCCGGATTGCAGTTTGACGCGCAGTCCGCCGCCGCGCGACCTTCTGCGGCCCCCACGTCAGGACCGCCTTCCGCATGCCCGCCGCAAACCTTTCCGCCGACCACCTGTTTGATCTCTATCGGCGGATGAAGACGATCAGGATGTTCGAGGACACTTGCGTTGCGGCCCACAAGGCGGGCGAGATTCCGGGATACATCCATTCCTCCGCAGGCCAGGAGGCCGTGCCGGTCGGCGTCTGCGCGGCGCTGACGAGGGATGACCGCATCACCTCGACACATCGCGGCCACGGCCATGGCCTCGCCAAGGGCGCAGACCTTGAGGGGATGATGCTGGAGCTCTACGGGCGCGTCGGAGGCCTTTGCGGCGGCAAGGGCGGGTCCATGCATGTCGCTGACTTCTCGGTCGGCATGTTGGGCGCCAACGGCATCGTGGCGGGCGGCATCCCCATCGCGGTCGGCGCGGCGCAGGGGTTGCGGCTGGTCGGGTCGCAAGCGGTGGTGGCTTGCTTCTTCGGCGATGGCGCGGTGAATCGCGGGCCTTTCATGGAGGGGCTTAACTGGGCGGCGGTCTATGGGCTGCCCGTGCTTTTCGTCTGCGAGGACAAGACCTTTTCCGCCTTCACGCACAGCAGCACCACCACCGCCGGGCCAGGACCGCTGGCGCGGGCCCAGGCCTGCGGCGTGGCGGGCGAGCGCGTGGACGGCAACGATGTCATCGCGGTGAAGGCGACGGCGGAGCGCTTGGTTGGCGAGATGCGCGCAGGGGGCGGGCCTCGGTTCCTGTGGTGCCGGACCTACCGCTTCAGCGGTCATGTCTCGATCGATCCCGCAGCCTACCGCAAGCAGGAGGATCTCGACGCGGCGCTCAAGCGCGATCCGCTGCTTGTGACGCGTGGGCAGCTTGGCGATGCGGCGGCCGCGGCGGATGTGATCGACGCCGAAGTGGAGGCCGAGATCGCCCGGGCGCAGGACATCGCCCGCAAGGCGCCCTATCCTCCTCGTGCGGAAGCCTTCGACAACGTTCAGGATATCGGCTCTCCAGCATTGGAGGCCGCGCGATGAGCAATGCGATCACCATGGGTGAGGTAGTGGCGCGCACGCTCGCGGACGAGATGCGGCGGGACCCAACAATCTGGGTGCTGGGCGAGGATGTCCAGGCCGGCGGCATCTTCGCGCAATACAAGGGCCTCTTCCAGGAGTTCGGCGCGGCGCGCGTTGTCAACACGCCCATCGCTGAGTCGACCATCATGGGTGCGGGTCTTGGCGCGGCGCTGGTCGGCACGCGGCCTGTGATCGAGGCCGCGGGTGCGCTGGCGTCCCAGGGGATCGAGGCCGACCTGCTCGATCTCCGGACGCCCTGGCCATGGGACCGCGAGGCCGTGCTCGCCTCGGCCGCCCGAACGGGCCGGGCGCTGGTCGTTCAGGAGGGCGTTGGCGCTTCCGGCTTCGGCGCGGAGGTGGCGGCGACGATCGCTGAACATTCGGCCGCGAAGGTGCGCAGGCTCGCCTCGCCGCGCATTCCGGTGCCTTTCGCGCCGACGCTGGAAGAGGTCTGCTTCATGCGGCCGAGCATGATCGTCGCTGCGGCCAAAGAGATGGTCGCGGGGTGACTGCAAGGGCGCGTTTCGCTGGACAGAACTGGTGTCGCAGCGTTTGGATGGCTTGGCTTTCAGGGTATGCAAGCGTAGTCCCAATCACGACAGGCCGTCGGCCCATTCAAACTCATCACTGGACCAGACCTGCGAACCGCGAGAACGTCATCACCTGATCCGCGCAAATCTGGCATCGATCTCCTGGCGCCGACTTTGCACCCGAGGGAAAGCCGTTCTTGAGGATCAAGACTTATGTGCGCTGTCGAACGGCTCTTGCGCTTCTTTGGCGGTTACCCGGCTTATCCAGTCGATGAAGGCCCTGATGTCGGGATTGCCGCGGTCTTCGCGGCGGTATACCACGCGGTGAGCGACGACGGCGATGCCGAGCCTGCCGAAAGGCATGACGAGTTCGCCGCGGTCAACATGCCGCCCGGCGTGGATCGTGGATTCCAGCACTAATCCAAGACCGGCTACCGCGGTCGCCACCGCAAGATGCCCACGATCAAACTGCAGGCCGCGCGGATGCAGCGGCGTGCGCGGCGCATGGCGCGCCGCCCATTGCTCCCAGGAGACGACGGAGCGGAGCGAATGGATCAGCGGAACCCGCGCGATGTCCTCCGGGCTTGCGAGATTCTGCTCGCGCATGAAAGCAGGGCTCGCGAGCGGCACGATCAACTCCTCGCCAATTTCGAACGCCTCGCAGTTCTCGGGCACAGCCCGAGCGTACTGGATGTCGATCAGAATTCCATCCTGACCAAGCCGCGCCGGCTCGTGGCTGGCGAAGAGCGTGACGTCGATGGCCGGATGCTCAACCAGAAACCCGCCGAGCCTCGGCGTCAGCCAGAGGGTGGCGAAGCTAGGCGAGGAGTGGATCGGCACCCGGCGCGACGCGCCGCTGGCGACGAGACGGTTGGTGGCGGTGGCGAGCCGCGAGAAGCTCTCTGCAATTGATGCCGCGTAGGTCGTCGCCTCCTCCGTGGGCGTGACGATGCGTCGTTCTCGCAGGAAGAGCTTCAAGCCAAGCCGATGCTCCAGCGCCCGCATCTGATGGCTGATCGCCGATGGTGTCAGATTGAGCCGGCGTGCGGCCGCGGCGAAGCTGCCCTCTTCCATCACCGCATTGAAGGTGAGTAGCCACTGAAGTGGCGGCATCTGCAGATCCATTCGTGAATTTTCCTAATTGATAACCTGCTGTCAATTCGCTTTTCGCTGTAAATGGCGCATGTTAGCCAATGCCTAATGGAAACAGGCTCACGTAAAGAGGCCTGATATTGTCGCCAGATCGGGCGCAAGGGAAGGACGAAGTAACCATGAATCTCCATCGCATGCTTCTGGAGCGTAAGGCGGCGGGACGGCCCGTCACCGTCGGCATCATAGGCGCCGGCAAGTTCGGTACGATGTTCCTCAGCCAGGCCCGCTCGACAGACGGCATGCACATCGTCGCCGTGGCGGACATCAACACGGCGCGGGCTCACGCCCAGCTGAAGACCGCCTGCTGGCCGGCGGAGCAATACGCCGCGAAGTCGCTGGACGAAGCGCTGAAGAACCGCTCGACCATGATAACCGACAACGGCGATCCCGTGATTGACCATCCCGGCATCGAGGTGATCATCGAGGCCACCGGCGACCCGGGAGCGGGCATCCGCTTCGCGCTGCGCGCCATCGCCAACGGCAAGCACATCGTTATGGTCAATGTCGAGGCGGACGCCTGCGCCGGTCCGCTCCTTAACATGCGGGCGAAGGAAGCGGGCGTCGTCTATTCGCTGGCCTGGGGCGACCAGCCGGCGCTCATCGCCGAGCACGTGGACTGGGCGCGCGCGACAGGCTTCAAGGTCGTGTCGGCGGGCAAGGGCACGCGCTACATGCCGACCTATCATCAGTCGACGCCAGAGACGGTCTGGGAGATCCTCGACCAGTATCTCAAGATCCGCGACCGGCAGTCGATCAACCCGAAGATGTTCAACTCCTTCGTGGACGGCACGAAGTCCGGCATCGAGATGACGGCGGTGTGCAATGCGACGGGGCTCGAAAGCCAGACCGAGGGCCTGTCGTTCCCGCCCGCCACGCGGTTCGAGCATGCCGAGATCTGCAAGCCGAAGGCCGATGGCGGCGTGCTGGAGAGGAAGGGCGTCACCGAGGTCACGTCGTCTGTCTATCGCGACGGAAAAGACGTGCCGCACAGCCTCGTCATGGGCACCTATGTCGTGATCGAGAGCGACAGCGCCTATTCCGAGGAGTGCTTCCGCGAGTATTCCATGCTGCAGGACGCCAGCGGCAAGTACGCGGCGCTCTACCGGCCCACCCACATGATTGGTTTGGAGCTTGGCCTTTCCGTCGCATCCGCGGCGCTCCGGAAGGAGCCGACCGGCGCGCCGATCTGTTTCAACTCCGATGTGGTGGCGACGGCCAAGCGCGCGCTCAAGGCTGGTGAGATGCTGGACGGCGAAGGCGGCTTCTGCGTCTGGGGCAAGCAGACGCCGGCGAAGACCTCGCTCAAGGAGGGCTATCTTCCGCTCGGCCTCGCCCACAAGGTCAAGCTGAACAAGAATATCGCGGCAGGCGCTCGACTTCGCTGGAGCGATGTGGATTATCATCCGACTGACGCGGCAGTAAAGTTCCGCCGCGAGATGGAGAAGGAATTCGCGAGCTGAATCGAAACGGCCGGATCTGGCGCAAGACCAGGCAAGGGCCATCAACGCGGACGGTGGGAGAACGCCGTCGCAACAGGGAGAGAAAACCATGAAGTCAACGTCATTGACCCGCCGCGCCGTACTGGCCGGTGCAGCCGCATCGACCGGCATGATCGCCATGCCCGGCGTGCTGCGGGCCCAGCAACTCAAATGGATCGGCGCTTCCGCCACCGCGCCAACGGACTTCATCGCCATCAGCCTCGACACATTCTCGGCGCGAGTGAAGGAGCTCACCAAGGGCCAGATTGATATCACCGCCCACCATGCCGGCTCGCTGGGTGGCGAGCGCGAGCATGTGGAGGCTCTGCTGCAGGGCGCGGTGCATGTCGCCTCGCCCGGCGCGGCCATCCTCGGCGGCTGGTACAAGCCCGCGGAAGTCTGGACCTACCCGTTCATGTTCAAGGATGTCGCCCACAAGGACCGGGTGATGACCACGCTCATGAAGGAATACGGTGATGATGCGGCCGCCGGCTCCAGGCTGCGCCCCCTCGCCGCCATCCCGCGCATGCCGCGCCAGCTCACCTCCAACCGCGTCGTGCGCACTCCAGCCGACATGCGCGGCTTCAAGGTGCGCGTGCCCGAAACGCAGATGTGGCTGAAAACCTTCCAGCGCTTTGGCGCATCTCCGACGCCCATGGCTTGGCCCGAGGTCTTCGCGGCGCTCAAGGCCAACGTCATCGACGGGCAAGAGAACCCAGCGGCGCTCTCGTTCAACTCCGGTATCTTCGATGTGAACAAGAACCTCGCGCTGACCGAGCACATGATGCAAGACAACATGATCGTGATGTCGGAGCAGGTGTTCCAGCGGCTTTCGCCGGAACTCCGCGCCCATGTCGTCCAGGCCTCCCGCGACATGGAGGATGATATCCGCGCTCGCGTTATTGCCGACGACAAGCGGATCTTCGAGGGCATTCGCGCCAAGGGGATCGCTGTCAACGAGGTTGACAAGGAGACCTTCCGTGCCGCGATCCGGGGCCTGGACGCCGAGTTCCCTCATGTGAAGAAGTGGGTGGACCGGATCGCCCAGATCGCCTGAATTTCACGCAAGATTGGGCGGGCCTGCCCGCCCCCAACAGCGAAGGATGAGCTGGTGGCCAAAATCATCATCCGTCTCAGCGACGCCGTGACGGCGCTCGCCAGGGCTGTGCTTGGCGGCTCCATCGCGGCGATCGTGATTATCACGCTCGCTGCGGTGTTCTGGCGTTACGTGCTCAACAATCCGCTTTCCTGGGTGGAGCAAGTGTCGACGATGATCTTCGTCTGGGTCATCTTCCTCGGCTCCGCCGTGCTTTACCGGCAGAACCTTCACATTGGCGTCGATGCCTTCCTGTTTATGCTCAGCGAGAAGAACCGCGCCATCTGGAAGTGGGTTATCGAGGTCGCCAACCTCACCTTCATCGTCATCCTGTTCGTCTACAGCCTGAAGCTGACGATCGACGTTCTCGGCAACACGGCCGGTGCGCTCGACATTTCGCCTGCCTACTACTACGCCGCCGCGCCGATCTCCTGCCTGATCATGATCCTCTTTTTCATGGAGAAGATCGTCGACCCGGCAAAGCGGGAGCCGCTGGGCGAGGCGGGAGATTTCTGACGTAATGATCGCCACCATCCTCATTGGCGTCTTCTTCCTGCTGATGGCGCTGGCGGTTCCGATCGCTTTTGCGATGGGGCTGGCGACCGTCGCCGCCATCCTGGCCCATGATACGCTGCCAATGACGCTGCTCGCCCAGCGCACGCTTGTCGGCGCGGAATCCTACGCGCTGCTTGCGATCCCGTTCTTCATCCTCGCCGGCAACCTGATGAACGGCGGCGGGCTCACCGATCAGATCGTGCGGCTCGCCATGGCGTTCGTCGGCCGCTTCAAGGGCGGCCTTGCGCTCACCTCCGTGCTTGCCGCGATGATCTTCTCCGGCCTTTCCGGCTCAGCTGCGGCGGATGCGTCCGCGCTCGGCAAGGTGCTGATCCCGACGATGAAGAAGCAAGGTTATGGCGGCGGCTTCGCAGCCGCGCTGATGGCCTCGGCCTGCGTCAATGGCCCGATCATCCCGCCCTCGATCCCGTTGGTGATCTACGGACTCTCGGTGGGCGCTGGCGCGCCGATCATCGACCTCTTCCTCGGCGGTGTCGTGCCCGGCATCCTGCTCGGCGTTGCCCTGATGATCGCGGCCTACATTATTTCCGTGAAGAGGAACTATCCGACCAGCGAACCGGTGCCGTTCCGCGAAATTCCACGCTACATCAAGAATGCGTCGTGGGGTTTGATGATGCCAGTCATCATCCTCTCGGGCGTTGTCGGCGGAATCGTCACGGTCACCGAGAGCGCGACGATCGCCGTGCTCTATGCGGCCTTTGTCGGGTTCTTCATCTATGGAGAGCTGAAGCTCAACCAGATCTGGCCGATCCTTGTGCAGACCGCCATCGATACGGCGCTGGTGATGTTCATCATCGCGCTATCGGCTGGCTTCGGCTGGCTCCTCGCGGTTTCAGGCCTGCCGCGCCAGCTCGGCATGTGGCTCTCCTCGTTCTCGACGAATCCCGTTGTGATCCTGATGGTGATCAACGTCATCCTGCTCATCATCGGCATCTTCCTGGAGCCGCTGCCGGCATTGCTCATATTCATTCCGGTGCTTGTGCCGGTCGTGAAGGCCGTCGGCATCGACCTGGTGCATTTCGGCCTGGTGATGGTGTTCAACCTCTGCATAGGGCTCATCACGCCGCCGGTGGGGATCCTTCTTTATATCTGCGCCAAATTCGCCGGGGTGACGCTGGAGGAAGAGTCGCGCGAGCTGACGCCTTTCCTGATCGCCAGCATCGCCGTGCTTGTCATCATCACGATCTTTCCATCGACGGTGCTTTGGCTGCCCGGGTTGTTCAGGTGAGGGGCTGCGCATGGAACGATTGAAGGAGCGTGTGGCGCTGGTTCTGGGCGCGGGCTCCGTTGGCCCAGGTTGGGGCAACGGCAAGGCTTCCGCCGTCGCCTATGCCCGCGAGGGCGCGGTCGCGATCTGCGTCGACGTCAAGCTGGCGGCCGCCGAGGAGACCGTCGGCATCATCGCGGGGGAAGGCGGGCGCGCCGAGGCCCATGCCTGTGATGTCACCAGCGGCGCGGAGGTCGAGGCGCTCATCGCAGGCATTCTCTCCCGACACGGCCGCATCGACATCCTCCACAACAACGTCGGCACCACGACGATGGGCGGCCCGCCTGATCTCACTGAAGAGCAGTGGCAGCGCGCTCTCGACACCAACGTCACTGGCGCGTTCCTCACCTGCAAGTACGTCATCCCCGGCATGGTGGCGCGCAAGCGAGGCGTCATCACCAACATCTCGTCCGTGGCGTCGATCCGCTACACCGGCTACCCCTACGCCAGCTACTACGCGGCAAAGGGCGCGGTGAACCAGTTCACGGTCGGTCTCGCCATCCAGTACGCGCGGGACGGAATCCGCGCCAACGCCATCCTCCCCGGCATGATGGACACGCCGCTGATCTACCAGCAGATCTCCGGCCAATATGCGACGCCGGACGACATGGTGAAAGCCCGCCACGAGGCGACGCCGATGGGGCGTATGGGCACAGGCTGGGATATCGCCAACGCGGCGGTTTTCCTGGCCAGCGACGAAGCCCAGTACATTACCGGCGTGTGCCTGCCGGTGGACGGCGGCCTCACGGCGCGGTGCGCTTAGGCATGACCCTCGCCGACCTCCTCTACCGTTCACTCATTATCGGCGCAGCCGCTACTGCGCTGCTGGACCTATGGCAGATCGCACTCAACCGCCTCTTCGGCTTCGGACTGCCGAACTGGGCCTTGGTCGGTCGCTGGGTCGGACACCTGCCGGGCGGAACTTTTGCTCACGACGACATCGGCCAGTCATCGCCCGTCAGCGGCGAGCTCGCGATCGGCTGGGTGTTCCATTACGCGGTAGGAATCGCCTTCGCGCTGGCCACGCTCCTCATCGGCGGCGCGCCCTGGGCGAAGAACCCGGCTCTGCTGCTGCCGCTCGTCGTCGGCCTCGTCACGGTAGGCTGCGGCTGGTTCATCCTGCAGCCCTGCCTCGGAGCGGGCATCGCCGCATCGCGCAAGCCGGACGCAACCCGCATCCGCCTGCTTAACATCGCGGGCCATGTCGTCTTCGGCTTCGGCCTCTGGTTGGCCGCTGTTGCCATCAAGTGATCGGCGATCAGGTGATGCGCCTCACGCTCGCCCTGATCTCGTCCGGCTCGAACAACCGTTTCCAGTCCGGTCTGAGGATCGTCTCCTTGCCGAAGACGATGGCCTTGTTGCAGGCATCGGAGAACACACCGTCGATCTCCTTGAAGGTGACGGCTGCGAGGATGTTCATGTGTCCGATCAGGAAATCCCGCGCCGCCTCTCGTGGAACCCCCCTGGCGATTGCTTCCTCCATGGCTTCGCGCATGGCGTCGAGCAGTGTGGCGCAGACAGTCTCGGAGAGGCCTGGCTCCAGAATCGCCATTTGCTCCACAGTCACGCGATGCGAACGCATCACCGGCGCCCAGATCGCGCGCGCAACTTCCTCGCCAAGCGCGTAATGCTCTTCAGGCCCCTGCATCAGCGCATTGATGATATGCTGCTTTGCGGCGATCCCGCCGAAATAGTCGGCCTTGGCAGCAGGTTCCGTCTCGTCGTTGAAGATTGGCGGATGGCAGGGATGCGTGATGAAATAGGTGATGTCCGCCCGCTCCGGCAGATGCCCGGCATGGGGTGCGGCGGCGTCGAGGATGACGACGATGGTGCCTGGCGCGAGCTTCGGCAGCAGCGCCGTCGCCACCGCGCCAACCGCAGTGTCAGGCACGGCGAGGATGACGGCGTCCGCGTCGTGCACCGCATGGTCGGCCTCGACGCAGGCCACGCCGAGCCCCTCGCGCACGCGCTCCCGCCCAGCCGGACTGACTTCGACGTAACGAACGGCGAAATGCGTGCCCCTCAGGTTGCGGCCAAGCCGCATGCCCATCTTTCCGCCGGCTCCGAACAGCGCGATCGTCGTCATCGCTCGATCTCCCCCAACCGTCAGCGACGGCCTATTCTTGTTGCTGCCACCCTGTCAGAGTGCAGCTTACCAGGTCAACACACCCTGTAGGAATGATGGAACGTTTTAGCGCAGACTACCTGATCGAGACGGCCATCGATCCCGCCGATGCCGCCGCCATGATGGCGGGCGAGCAGTCGTCGGGAACATTCGTCAACGTGCCGGGCGAAACGGAGGCGCTGAAGGCGCGGTTTGCGGCGCGAGTCGACCAGTTGCAGGACGTCGGCGAGGTCGCCGCGCCCTCGCTGCCCGGGGCGATGACGCCAAGGCCCGGCGCAAGACGGTTCTGGCGGCAGGCGCGCGTGCGCCTCTCCTGGCCGCTGGAGACCATCGGCCCCTCGCTGCCCAACCTTGTCGCAACCGTTGCCGGTAATCTCTTCGAGCTCAAGGCTTTCTCCGGCCTGAAGCTCCTCGACATCCAACTGCCGCCCGCTTTCGCGGCGCGCTACGCAGGCCCCCGCTTCGGTGTCGCCGGCACGCGGCGCCTTTCTGGCGTTCCAGACGGGCCGCACGTCGGCACCATTATCAAGCCGAGCGTTGGGCTCGACCCGGCGGCGACAGCTGATCTGGTCGATGAGCTGGCCGGCGGCGGCATCGATTTTATCAAGGACGACGAGCTGCAATCCGACGGCCCGGCCTGCCCCTTCGAGGAGCGCGTGGACGCTGTGATGGCCGTGGTCGACCGCCATGCTGACAGGCTTGGACGCAAGGTGATGGTCGCCTTCAACCTAACGGGCGAGATCGACGAGATGCGCCGACGGCATGACCATGTCCTAAAGCGCGGCGGCACCTGCGTCATGGCGAGCCTGAACTCTGTCGGCTTCACCGGCTTCATCGAACTGGCGCGCCACACGCAGCTGCCGATCCACGCCCACCGCAACGGTTGGGGTGCGCTCTCCCGCAGTCCGGCCTTGGGATGGAGCTTCCCGGCTTGGTCGAAGCTCTGGCGGCTGGCGGGCGCTGACCACCTCCACGTCAACGGCATCGCCAACAAGTTCTGCGAGGAGGACGACAGCGTCATCGCCTCGGCCCGCTCGCTTGCCGAACCGATGTTCGACGGTGTTCCGATGAAAGCGATGCCCGTCTTTTCCTCGGGACAGACAGTTCAGCAAGTTACCCCAACCTTCGCGGCGCTTGGCTCAGCCGATCTCATCCATGCCGCGGGGGGCGGCATCATGGCGCATCCGAAGGGTGTCGCGGCGGGCGTCCGCGCTTTCCGCGAGGCCTGGGCCGCCGCCATGGCTGGCGCATGACGGCCGTGCCTCCTCTTCTCACCTTCTACGGCGATGATTTCACCGGCTCCTCCGCCGTGCTGGAGATCCTGGCGCTGGCGGGTTTGCGCACCGTGCTCTTCCTCGACGCGCCCGACCCTGCGCTGCTTGCAAAGCTCGGCGACATCCGGGCCGTTGGCATCGCCGGCGTCGCGCGTTCAAAGAGCCCGGCGTGGATGGATGCCGAGCTGCCGCGCTGCTTTGCGGCGCTGAAGGCGCTCGGCGCGCCGATCCTGCATTACAAGACCTGCTCGACCTTCGATTCCGCCCCGCATCTGGGCTCCATCGGCCGCGCCACGGAGATCGGTCTGGCGGTGACAGGCGCGGACTTCGCCCCGCTGATCGTCGGCGCGCCGGCGATCGGCCGCTATCAGGTCTTCGGTACGCTCTTCGCGGCGCTGGACGGCGTGATCCACCGGCTCGACCGCCATCCCGTCATGGCGCGCCATCCCGCGACTCCGATGAATGAGGCCGATCTCTGCCGCCATCTCGATGCGCAGACCCCTCTGCCTAAAGCCGTGCTTGACGGGCGTGCGCTGGTGTCTGGTCTCGGTGATGTTGAACTTGCGGCGGCGCGCGGGCGCGGCGCCTGCATCATCGCGATCGACGCTTTCGATGACGCCACGCTTTCCGCCGCTGGCCGTCTTGTCTGGCAGGCCGCCGCCGCCGAACCCGCCTTCGCTGTCGGCAGCCAGGGCGTCGAGTATGCTCTGACCGCCTGGTGGCGTCAGTGCGGGCTGCTGCCCGAGACTCCACCGCCGCCGGTCCTCAAGCCGGCCGAACCGGTTCTGGTGGTATCCGGCTCGTGTTCCGAGATCACGGCGCGGCAGATCGCGGCGGCGCAAGCCGGCGGCTTCCTGATCGTTCGCGTTGATGCAAGCAAGGCCATCGCAGCTTCCGGCTGGGCTGGAGAGATCGCGCAGGCGAGCGCGGCCGTCGAGGCTGGCCTGGCGGAAGGCAGGAACGTTCTGGCTTGTACGGCCCGCGGGCCAGAGGATCCGGCGATCGCCGCTTTCTCCGCGGCGTTCGTGAAATGCCGCGTGGACGCCGGGGCCGTCCACGCCCGGATCGGCGATGGCCTCGGCTGCATCGCCCGCGCAGCGCGATTGCGCCTCGGTGTGCAGCGCATCGTCTTCTCCGGCGGCGACACGTCGGGCCATGCGATGCTCGCAGTCGGCGCGGAAGCACTGGAGTTCTTGGCGTCGCTCGCGGACGGCGTACCGCTGCTTCGCGTCCGCTCGCCCGACGCCGCATTCGATGGTCTCGAAATCGCGCTCAAGGGCGGACAGATGGGCGATTCCAAGCTGTTCCTGCGCGCGGCAACAGGCAGGGCGCGGTGAGAGGAAAACGTCCAGTCCAGGCTCCGCCTGCCCATACATGCTTAATGTCGCGAAGAAATTCCAACTTTGAAGGAAACACCCCCAAAGACTGACAGGAAGCTCTGCTGGTGCTCGCCGTATCGTTGCCCATGGGCATTAGCCAAGCGCAGAAAGAACAGACCACCGACAAGCCATGGCGCGAGATAAAGTGCGATCGCTACCACCATGCATGGTCACAGGCGCTTGCCCGTTTCGGACGGGACGGCTTGTCGACCGATTTCATATCGCGTCACGAGGCCTTCCTGGCCTCCGGATGCCGAGGACCGCGCGACGTCTGCCCACGATCCGAACGCGAGTTTGCCCTTGCCAATGCGATGACCATTCAGTCGATGATTGCCGGAGCAGCGAGCACTTTTGCGCCATTCGCTTGCAGGCCAATGCGATGAACCAGGCCGGCGGTTAATCGTCGCCGATCAGGCTTTTATATCTGAAGCGAGATGTCCGCTTTCGGAGTGACTCAATCACGGTCGGAATTCTTGAATGGGTCATCTCCAGACATTCACGTTGTTAACAGCCGATGTCGGCGGCGCCGGACACGATGCGGTAGTCGGGGCTGGCGTCGTTGCGCTTGCGCTGGTTGGCGACGAAGCGGATCGGGCACTGGACCCTGATCGTGGCGAGTTCGCCGGTGAAGCCGTCGTTGGTCTTGGTCACGTTGCCGATGGTAGCCATGATGTCTCTCCTTTCGCAGGGCCCATCCCCGCGATGGCGCCAAGAAATGACGGGCAAAGCCAGCGCAGGAAGGGCGGGGACACCCTCGATGTCGTCGTTAGACCTTGCCGCCCCGGCGACGGCGTCCGTCATAGGCCGCCATCGATCAACGCGGGGATGGGGTTTGAGGACGGACGCGACCGCCTGGCAGCCTCAGGACATGTGTTCGGCTCCAACGTCGCCACAGGCATCGCGCTCACTTCAGGATGCGGGGCTGTATCGTCTGGCTGTCGACCGCACACAAGATGCACCAGAAACCCCATACCGCTCCATGCCAGGTGATGCGGCTTGCACGGTCCTGCAACTCGAGCTGCGGAACTGCCCTCCCGCAGCATCTCACCACAGCCGCGACGCGAAAGCGCAAGACCTGGCCCGCCCGTCGCCGCTAGCCAGCAACGGAACCGGGAAAGGGCACACGGCAAGACCGGATCGCTGAACAATCAGCAGGGACGGCTGCCAACGCCTCAAGCCCCATGCCGGATCCGTCATGTTCATGCCCGCTTCCGCTCACCGCTGCGCACCTTCGCCCTGAGCAGCGCTATCAGCATCGGGCCGAGCGAGAAGTCCCCTGCCCTCGCCTTCTCCGTCAATCCACGCAGATAACTGCCGGGGCTGCGCACGCTTTCACCCTTCTGCAGGATCGCCGCCACGACGATCGCGGCCGGAATCTCCCCCATGACCTCACGCGCATCCTCATAGGCCGAGGGACTGATCCCCAGCGCCGAGCGGGCCGTACCGGCCGCCGAAACGAACTCGGACCAGCCGCCGATGCTTCCGGACTTGGCCCAGTCGTTCAGATCTGGGCAGGCGTCGATCACCATGCCCAGTGGATAGGCCTGTGGCTTCGAGGGAGAAGCGCTCCCCTGCCCTGCCTTGCTGGACGGCGAATGATCGGCCTCTGAAGGCTCGTTCGAACTTTGCCCCCAGCTTTTTCGAAAGCATGGTTCAGATTCTGAAAGTTCTATATTTGAATTCTGAATGTCGGAGCCGTCCTGACGATCACTGCATGTCACATTATGTGTTTTGAGGAACTCTTCCAGGTACTTGGCTACTTCGACATGGAGCGCGTTCAGATCGGCCGCCAGTGGCTCCAGATCAGCCATGGGTTCTGTGCGCCTGAGGCGGCCGGAGAGAGCCTGATGCCGCACCATGAAGCCATGCCAGTTGCCGGGCGCGCCGGCCTCGACAGCCATGGCGATCGTTTTGGCGATGTCGCGGCGGTGCAGCGTGATGCGCTCGCGCAAGAGCGCGATGTGCCGCATCTCGCCCTCGACCTCAGCCGCCACAGCCTCGATCTCGGCGGCGCGGGCGATCAGCGGCGTCAGGTCGAAGCCGAAGGCCTGGGCGATCTCACCGCCCTGCCCTCGCCGGGCGTAGCGTTTGCCGTTGGGGCTGTCGCGCCGGATTATGAACCCCGCCTCCATCAGCTGCGCCAGGGCGCGCTGCAGCGTCTTCAGCGCTGGACCCCGCGCACGCAAAGCCAGCTCGCGGTTCGACGGAAACACCGTCAGCCCCGCGCCGGGCGTGAGCGCGGTCTCTGGATGGAAGGTCAGCAGTGCGTCGAGCACATTGAGCGCCCGGTCCGATAGGCCGAGCCGGCCCTTGGCAAGCGTCAAGGCGCGCAGGATGCGCCATTTGTGGACGACGGCGTCGTCCGGTGTCGATGCAGCCAGCGTCTGCGTGGCCAAAAGGCCAGCCGATAGAGGCCGCCGCCCAAAGGGCGTCGTTGGAAGGATGGGTTGCACGTTCTTTGCCTTTCATCAGGCAAAAGAAATTAGCTGCGCCAAACGACGCCGATTCTTGACAATGATTCGGGGAAGTGGTTCTCTCTCAGCTGCGAAACAGAGCGAGAAGGCTTCCGGACGGTGACGTTTGGGGGCCTTTTCCTTTTGCGGTTCTACCTCATGGTTGTCTGCACGTTAGGCCGATCACTGGGTGCGACTCGTCCCAGCGATCTTCTTGTACCGAGCGAGTCTTGCTCGGCATTTCCCGTAGCCTATCCAGTCCCTTTCGCCGCGGCATAGCGACGATAGAGATCGGGCAATTCGGCCACGATGAACTCACCGAAATCGGGCGCAATCTTTTGATTGACCACGATCGTAAGATTGGAAGCGGCGCGCTTGATTGCGGCTGCTTGCCGGCCTTCCGGATCGCTCCAATGCTCGGGTTGATTGCCGGTAACCGGCTTGGATCTGATCGCGCCATCGAAGATTGCAAATCGCGTGTCGCTGTCGGCCTTTAAGAAACTCGGGTCGCCTGTCAGCCGCGTCAGCGTCGCTTGCCAATCGCGGCCTTTGAGAAACTCAGCAAGCGCCGCCCATCGCGGCCTCCCAGTTTTTGGCGCAGAACCAATCGATTCAACAATCGGTCTAGGAATGGCGCGCCCAATCGAGATGATCCGCGACAATTGCGTTTTCTCGAGGCTCAACGCGGCCATGATGACAGTTCGGTCAAATCCGCGATCCTCGAGGACGAGGGCAAACATCGCCTTCTCGATGTAGGACAGATCAAGCCGTGCCGAGTTTTCCTGTCCCTGAGCGACGACAAGTTCGGGATCACTCAGGGCCTTTATGATCGCGCGGACTTTTCGACCAATTTCTGTAACAGCGCGGAGGCGCCGGTGACCGTAGGCAACCTGGTATCGCCCAACCTCTGATGGATGAGGTCGGACCAAGATCGGAATCTGTTGGCCGTGCTCACGGATGGATTCGACCAAGGCGCGATGATCTTCTGATGACCCGTTCAAGCGGTCGGAAACAAAGGAGACATCAATCAATAACGGATCGAGCTCGACGATAGATGTCCCAGAGCTGACAAGTGCACGAGCCTCTTCAACCTCCGAGGCGATTTTCCCGAGCGATCTGCCCATAGCGCCAACCGCGCCCGATCGCACATGCTGCTTCGGTGTCGGCAGGCTCGTTGGCGTGACGTCAGAGTTGCCAACTGGCAACTGACGATCCCGAGCCGTTAACATGGCGCGAAGAGTGTCTTTGCGGCTCATTCAGGCCTCCCCTTCACGGGTCGGCCCCAGGCCTGACGCATGAGGCCTTCAATTTCGCCATTCACCGCGTCAAGCGCCTCGACAGCACGGTCATAGGTTGCGCGGGTAAAATTCTCCCTGCCGACCTCGTAAAGCGTTTGCTTCGATAGACCCGCATCAGAAATCGCAGTCGACTTCAGCATGGTGTTGGTCAGCACGCGATCCCGGAAAAGCGATCGCATAAAGGCGACCATTTGCGTCTGCGGCGCGTCTGATGGTTCGTAGCGTGTGATAACATAGCGAATGAAATCATAGTCGAGATCGGCACCAGCCTCCTGGACAACGGACAGTAAATCAGCAGCCATCAGCAGGAACTGGCACATCGACATCACGTCCAACATCTGCGGATGGACCGTGACGAGAATGCTTGTCGCGGCACACAATGCACCCAACGTGAGAAACCCAAGTTGAGGTGGGCAATCCAACACCATCACATCGTAGTCCTCGGCGACTTCGCCGAGAGCAGATGCAATCCGACCGAAAAACGCCTCGCTTTCGCGGTCAAGGAGCGCCTTTGGCGTATCGTGTTCGAACTCCATCAGCTCTAAATTTCCGGGCACGATGTCGAGGCCTGGAAAGTACGTTTTCCGAACGATGCCCTTCAAAGGCCGGCGCTCTGCGTCGTATCGGATCGCTCCGTAGAGCGTTTCATTGGGGCTGACATCAAACTCTGGCTGATAACCGTGTAGCGCTGTCAAAGAGGCCTGTGGATCGAGATCAACGGCAAGGACACGATACCCGCGGAGTGCAAAGTACTGCGCGAGATGCGCAGCTGTGGTTGTCTTGCCCGATCCACCCTTGAAGTTTACGGCTGCTATTACCTGGCATGGTTCAGCCGCTGTCCGGCGAAATCGGTATTCCTTGCCCTTGCCCGTGTCGTGCAGCAATGCTCGTAGCTCGTTGATCTGGCTCAGCGTGAACGAGCGTCGACCGCTCGCCGTTGTTTCCGGTTGGGGGCCCTTTCCCTCAAGTGACAATTGCCGCAGATAGCCATCAGCGATTCCTATTAGCTTCGCAGCCTCTCCAGATGAAAATGACCTCAGGGTCTTCTGTGACGCGGGAGGGAAAAGCGTTTGCCGAAGCGCGTGGAGCTCCTCGGAGAGGGCAGCCCCATCTCCGGCAATAACGTCCGTCATCCGAGCTTTTAACAGTGTCATCTCTCCAAGCCGCTCTGCGAAATGTCCTAGCTACGCTTTTTATCAAAGCTGCGCTGTTAAACCGCAGATTTTATGCGCCCGATTCTCGGAGCTTGGCAAGCATTATTGGGTTAACGACTTTTAAACGCTGTGGCAACGAATGGGAACCAAAGTTGCCAGTTGGCAACTTTCACCTCGCGGGCGATCATGGATGCCTCGGTGTCACGGTTGCAGCAGACAGGCTATCGGGTCTCGTGGAGCTAACTGGTATTGGGCGTGACTCTAGCGAGAGGGAGTTTCGAGAACTCCCTCTCGCTCGGCCTCAGAACGGCAATTCGAACCCGTCCGGCTCGATCGTTGCGGCGTAGATCTCCACCTCTGCGAAGTAGCGCTGCTCGGTCTCGATCCGGTCGAACTCGTCCCGGATGCCGAGCTCGTCGCGGAGCTGGCGTAGTTGCTGGCGGGCGATGCGCTGCTCGCTCCGCGGGAGGGTCGGAAATTCGCGCTCGATTTCCGCGATCCAGCAGACGATATCCTCGGCAGGCATGGTGTGGGTTGTGATCTTGCTCATCGTCGATCTCCTTCGTCTTGATGACGAAGCGCCTCGACGAATCGGGGAGGACGGGGTCAAGGACGCGAAGCGCCGTCAGCGGCGGGCGGCGGGGGAGCCGGTTTTCTGGGGGGATGCATTAGCCTCCCGCCTTAAAACTGGGGGTACCGCCGATCCTTGAGGCCGGTCGAGCCGGTCGTATCTTGGGAAGTCAGAGAGAGTGTTTTGGCTCAATCGTGCCGCAGCCTAAATCCTGCGCGACGGCTCGATGCCGTCAAGCGGGACGAAGACGACAGATGCTTTTTGAAGGCGCAAACACAATCATCGCTTGAAGCTGTACCGGGGCCTGCGCCCTTGTTGACCATGGCGCTCCTCAACTGCCCGTCCATGATCCGATCCGCCAGTGCCGATCCCCGCAGGCTGCTCGAGCAGGCGAGGGCAGATGCTGACGGCGCTGATCGGGCACAGGATGACGTCTTTTGAATTCAGGTTCGCAAAACCTGGGCCCCCAGAGAACAATGCCGGCCGGCACTCATCCGAGGAGCCGGGCCGCCCGTCCCATCCTGCGTTCGGCATCGTTGTAGTAGCGCGCGGCCTGTTGCACGGATGTGTGCTGGCTCTGCGCCATGGCTTCGGGCAGGGGCACGCCTTGCCTGGCTGCTTCGGTGAGGAAGCCTGAGCGCAACCCGTGGGCTGAGAAGCTGACGGGATCGAGCCCCGCCATGGCGATGCGGCGCTTGAGGATCAGGTTGACGCCCTGGCCGGTGAGGCCTTCAGGGCGGATATTGTCCCATTGGTCGATACGGCGGAAGACCGGGCCGCTGCTGATCTTCGCAACCGCGAGCCAGGCTTCCAGCGCCACCACTGGCGCGCCGATGACGAAGACGCTGGCATCCTGGTCAGCGTCGGTCGTCTTGGTGCGGCCGAGCTTGATGCAGCGGCAGGGCAGGGGCGGGGATGTAGGGTCTCCCGGGATAGAGGGCACATCCGGCTCCAACACAATGTCTTCAAGGCGCAGGCCTGCCACTTCCGAGCGCCTTCGCCCTCCGCTCGCGAACGCGATAAGCAGCAGCGCCTTGTCACGCAGATCTTGCGGGCGGTTCAGCCAGCAGGTGGCGATGAGCTTTGCCACGATGTCGCCGGTGACGGCCTTCTCGCTCTTGCGGCTGCGGGGCCGGGCGGCTGCCCGCACCGAAAGCCTGAGCGCCGTCGTGATTTGGCCGTCGCCAAAAGGCCCGCTCTGACCACGCCATTTGTGCATCAAGCCCCAGAGCGACAGCCGCCGCTTCACAGTGCCCGGTGCGTGCGGTGCGGTGGATTTCAGGGCACCGATCGTCCGCAGCGCGCTCGCGACCTCGTCCGGCATGCCATGCGCCGGATCGGCCTCCTTCTTCATAGCATCCCAAAGGTGATGGGCGATGAACTTCACCACCAACGACGCCGGCGCCGGCCAGGGCAGGGGCGCGCCCGTCGCCGCCAGCGCCCAGCGCTCGAGATAGGCCAGGTCCGAGGCAATGGCGCGCAGCGTGTTGGCACCCATGCCGCTCTCGACCAGATGCCGCAAGGTGGCGACATCCGCATCGGAGAGCAGCGCCGACAACTCGTCGCGGCGGTTATATGGCAGCACGCCTGCGAGCACGTTGAGCTCTGTGAGGCGCGCGTCCTCGGGATCGTCGGCGGTCACCATCAATCACTTTTTCTCTGCCGCGAGACCGGCTCTTGGACTGGCGGCTTGAGCATGGCGACGGGCAGCCCTCTGCGGGTCACGATGAAGCTCTCTCCCAGCGCGACGCGATCGAGAACTGTGTCGATGTTGCGTCTCAGCCATGTCATGCCGATCAGGCGGGTTTCGGGCTCGGCAGAGACAACGGTTGTGAAGGTGCTCATGGCTTGCGAGGTTTTGCTGGGTATGCGGATGACAGGGGAGTCAGAACAGGCTGTCCATCACTGATGGACAGGCAGGCGTTGACCAAATGGTCCATCGGATCACCGCCAAGACCTTCCAGAAAAGCGATCGCGGTTTCCAGCAATCGCCAGACTTGGTCCTTGCCTCCCTGCGGCAGGGCGATCAGGCCCGGATGAATGTCTTGTGCGCCAAGGAAGATTGTAAAGTCGCCGATATTCTCGGTCACGATTGTTCGATCCTCTGCGATGCAATTCGCGACTACAGTATGGTCGAGCTGGCCGCGCCGACCGATATGAAGCGGATGAACGGCATCATGCCCGCGCTCGCTCAGCCACGTCGCATAATCCGGCGACAAGCATTCGTCGATGAAGAGTTTCACGCGGCACGGCGCGGCGTGGCGGTCGGTCGTCCCGCAAGAGGATGGGCCTTGGCGAAGATAGCTGCGGCCTCGAATGCCTCTCGCGGAAGATCAGGGTTTTCAGCAGCGATGTCGTCGAGGCTATCACCTGCCTTTAGGCGGGCTTCGACCGAGTGGGCCGTGATGCGCGTCCCATTGATGATCGGCAATCCTCCCTTGATCCCCGCAACGCTATCGATCCAACGATCACGTGCTGTCAGATAGTGGTCGGCGCGGTCGAGTTCGACGCCGGCAAGTTGACCGACATCGGCAACAAGCGCGGGCGCAAGCTCGATCTTTGCCATCTTCAGCGCGGCCCAGTCGCGTCCTTTCAAGGCCCGTACGAGATCGCGCTTGGTTGTCTTGCTGAGCATCACCACGCCAGTGAGGCGCCGGATCAAAGCGACATAGGCAACGCTTTCGGGTCCGAGCAGCCTTCGCGCATCGGCGGCGTTGCCGAAACGCAAGGCTGGCAGGCGGCCGGACCGGACGGAGAGTGCCTTTTCGGCGATGGCCTTTTCGACCATGCGTGCGGGGGCACCTGCGAGTTCCGCAACTTCGCGAGGGGTCAGATCGAGAGACAAAGCAGGCATGGCGACGTCAAATCCTATTTCCTTCAAGATATCATTTAATGGGTGCCCTGAGAACCCGCAATGTGCCGGTCTGTTTCGTTGACCGGAGACTTTGCAGATTGAACTCGGCAAAGCGCTTGCTCGGGGTCGTCCGTCCAGATTGTCATCTTGGGCGACCCTGCAAATTAGTGTAAGATTGCACCATGAACCGCGATGACGCCATCACTGAGCTTGCCGCCCATGCCGCTGCGCTGAAGTCGCGCGGCGTCGTCGCGGCATATCTGTTCGGCTCGACAGCCCGCGGCGAGGCGCGCGCCGACAGTGACCTCGACGTTTTCCTCGACATCGCACCGGACGCAAAGTTTTCGCTCTTCGATCTGGCTGGCCTCCACGGCCTTCTCAATGCCGAACTTGGCCGCAAGGTGGACCTGACCACCCGCGAGAGCCTGCATCCCAAGCTGCGTGCGGAGATCGAGCGCGAAGCCGTGCGCATCTTCTGATGGCGCCCCGCGTCGAGATCAATTGATCGGACATCCGCGCCTTCGGCAATTTCGAGCGGCACGAGTACTGGCGGGTTGACGCCAAAATCGTCTGGCGCGTGATTGGCAACGAACTGCCGGCGTTGCGGACCGCAATCGCTGCGATGCTGACCGAACGCCGAGTCGAGCTGACCGCCGATCTGCCGAATGCGGAGATCGATGCGGTGGAAGCAGCGCAAATGGCGCCGGAATCTACGCATCTCAACACTGAACTCGATGAGCAGCGCTGACGCTGGCAGGCTTGGCAGCCTGCACGACGCATCATGCGACATGGATCACGGTCATTCGGGCATCGCAGGTGGCAGCAAGGCGACACCTTCCGCCAAGGCCGCACGCCTCAAGTCCTTGTCGAGGCTCGCCAGTGGTAAGGCCTGATCAAGCGCCAGATCGAGATAGGCGGCGTCGTAAGCGGTGAGCCGATGTTTGAAGGCCAGCTGTGCGATGCGCTTCGAAGGGCCGGACGGGACAACGCGGATCGGCATCTGCTCGATGCGGGCGAGCTGGTCCCAGAACAGGTCCTCGGGAAGTCGCCGGCGCTGGACGCCCATCACGAGCAGGTTGCGCAGCTCGTGCGCAAACAGATCCGGCACGCACGCGCCCTCTGCGAGCACGCGCCGCCCGATCTCCGTTGCAATGGCGCTGCGCTCATCCGGCATCACCCAGGCACCGGCCACCGACGCATCGATGATCATGGCCATCAGTACTGGTGGCCTTCATGCTTCCAGGCGATCAGTTCATCGATCGACACGCGTTTGATCCGTCCGCCGTCCCGGGCAGCGATCATGTCATCGAACGCGGATCGGCGATCAGCGGTCTCGGCCAATGGCACGAGACGCGCCACCGGCCGATTGCCGCGATGGATGACGATCTCCTCGCCAGCCTCAGCCCGGGTGACAAGTTCTGAGAGGTGCGCTTTCATCTCGGCGATCTTCACGGCGGGCATGAACGGCTCCTGTGGGTTAAAATCGTCTGAATTCAGCCATCCTATGCGGAGCACAGGACATGGTCAAGGCAATGACCTGTTAACTTGCGATAAGGCATACTTATCGTGAATGACAGGCAGTCTTTCAGATATGCATGCGTGAAACAATTTAATAGCTATTTGCATTGATTTTGATACTCTCTCCGTTGTGAAAACAGCCTCTTACACTCTCTCTGAAATGGCCCTGCGCTGGCTGATTTCCGATCTCGCTCGCCCGATCGAGGCTGCAACGCTGGCGCTGGTGCGGCTCGATGAGCGGCTGGCGCGCAGCGAGCCCGTTCTTGCTGACGGAGTGCAGGCTCGGAGCCAACTGTTCGAGGCGCAGGCGCTCGTGCATCTGTCGGGCGAGCTGGCCTCACGCGAGGATCTTGTGCTGCACGACGCAGGCATGGACGTCCGCGCACCTTCCACCGGCGTGGTGCGCGCGGCGCGGATCCTCAACCAACGCCGCAGTCTGGCGCGGCGTGCGCCCGAAACCGTGCTGGCAGCGGAGGCGCTGCGCCGGCTGATCGGCGTGGCCGAGGATCAGGCGGCAGGGGAAGGGAAGGAGGAGCCGCGCGATGCGGATGTCGCCACGACGACAAGCCGCACCAGGCCCCGGCCTCGCGATCCGCCGCCATGGGAAATGCCGCGGCTGGCCGGCGGCAATGACGACGCGCTCTGGCCAGAGGACGACGAGCCGGACGATATCGAACCGCTCGATCCGGGTGATGACGGGCCGGGCGGGGAGGAGGGCGGCGGTGAGCTCGCCGCCGTCGATGCGTTGCTGGCGCGCACAGACCGCATGCTCGGGGCCTTCGAAAGGCCGCTGCCTGAAGCAACCCCGCTCCGGCTGCGCGACCTGGACTATGGCGCATCCGCCCGCCTCGACACCTGGCTGGGTGCGCTGAAGGCAGCGGAGGACGCCCCCGCTGTTCTCGCCGCGGCCATTGCGCTCGACGCCTGGCTCGCGCTCGAACCTGCCGAGCGGGGAGGGGAGGTGGGCTTCGCACTGGCGGCCACCCTTTTGCGCCAACGCGGGGTCGCCGCGCATCACCTGCCGACGCTGGGGCTGGGTTACCGCAAGGGCCGTTTCCGCTGGAGCCCACACCAGACGCTGGCGGTCCGCTTGGCCGGATTGATCGAAGCCATCCACGACAGCGCGCGGCTGGCCGATGGCGATCTCAAGCGGTTGACGCTGGCGCGCGAGGTGATGGGGCGGCGCTGCGAAGGACGAAGGGGGAACTCGAAGCTGCCGCAGCTCGTCGCCCTGTTCATGGCCTCGCCCATGGTCACCGTGCAAATGGCAACCGAGACGCTCAAGGTCACGCCACAGGCGGTCGAGGCCATGCTCAAGGAGCTCGGGCCTTCCCTGCCGCGCGAACTCACGGGCCGGAAACGCTACCGAGCGTGGGGGATTTTGTAGTGGATAGGCTGTGAATAGGCGAGGCAGTTGACCCCCGAAAAGCTCCAAATGCTGACTGGCGTTGTCACGTTGACGGATTGTGCTGTGCCGGCGGAGTAGGTGGTCCATATGACCAGTTCGGCATCATCACCGCGAGGCGAATGATCTCGGGCGACGTCCTGAAGTAGCGAAAGATGCGCGGACTGCTCATGGCTGGAAGGCTAGCGGCTCGCGCTCAAGGCGCAAGCCCGTTTTCCTCTGACAGTGCCGCCTGCGAAAACCATGAGGGGGGTCCAGGACATTCTACAGGTTAAACCTGCATGAGTTTTTTTTCGCGCAATCATTGTGTTTAAAGGCTCTGGCAGCTAACTCTGGCCAGGACCTGAGGGGTCTTATGGCAAACAACGCGAAGTCACGTGTGAGATCAGTTGTGAAAAAGGCATCAGGCAAAGGTTCTGCGGCTTCCGATCCCGGCCCGCGGAAGACGGGAGACGGCAAACCCGGCCAGTCAAAGGGCAATGAGGCGAGCCACGCCATGGCTGGGACGGCCATCCCCACCGCCACCAGCTGGCAACCCCGGCCGGGTGCGCCTCTTCATGGGGAACAGCATCCGAATTCTTCCGCCGCAGGTTCTTCGAACTTGGGCACGATGCCCGCAGCGGACAAGACGGTGTCCACCGTGCTGGGCGAAATCACCTGGCTGCTGACGCAATCGCCGCAGCACAAGCAGCTCGCCATCGCCGATCTGGAATGGATGGTGATGCCCGCGCTGCTGCTCCGGCAGTTCAAGCTTTTCTACGATGCCGAGCGCAACATCCCCGTGGGCGTCGTCCTGTTCGCCAGGGTGAGCGACGCTGTGGCGGCGCGGCTTGACGCGGGCGGGCGGCTGGCGACGCTGGACGACTGGCGCTCCGGCGCCATTGTGCGGGTGATGACAACGATTGCGCCATTCGGCGGGGACGTGCGGCTATAAGGGCGATTCCGGCGGCCGCCGGCACCACCTGTTTCGCCCAGGCCGGGTCGGCATTGTGCGGCCCCGGCAAATTACATGCTCGAAATGCTGCTGCCCCTCTCCAAGGCTGTAATCCAGCGCGGATTCCCGGATTGGGCGCTCCCGCATGCTCTCCGATCATCCCCACGTCAACTCCAACCCTCTCAGAGCTATCGGATGCTCAAGATGCGGCCCGGGAGAGATCCATCGGTATCCGCTAATGCGGCCCGAGACACGGCCCTTGTCATTGCTCCGTCAATCCGCCCTGTCCCTTTTTTGCAACAGCTGCGATGCAATCATCTCATGCCCTGATAGCCTCTAGAATACAATTTATAGTTGTATATCGATCTGTTTCCCGCGTTTAGCCTCTGAAAAATAAGGGGGATGCTTGGGAGGGCGGGAACCGCTCTGATTGTACACATGTTTTGAGGAAAACTATTGCCTTCAGGAATCCCAGATTTTAAACATCGTCAAAATGCGGTTTAGGAATTGATCAGATTCTTCATGAGCATCGCGGGAGCAGCAGGAGCGGGGAGCTCATCGGTCAGGCGAAAGGCTTCGGCTTTGCCGCAGGCGCTGGCCGCTCTGGGAGCGGGGTCCGGTGTCTGGCGCAGGCTCGCCAGACAGGGCGGCCGTTCCTCGAGAGGCCCAGCCGGCGGCGGACAATGGGCGATGCCGCATGCCGGATACTCTGGGAGCAATCTTGGTCTCTTGGCGATGGGGAGGAGGCGGCGATGAATGATGATCGCTTTCGGCTCTTGAACGGATGGGGTAAACGATCAGCGAATTTTGTCTTTTTTGCTTTCATAATTGCTTCCGTTTATGTTGTATTTTGTGCGTTTTTTGGTGCGTTTTTTGGTACAAAGTATGATGAAAATATTTTTTTCGGACTGATATTTTGGGCGATAGTTTTTGCCATTCCGGTCGGATTTGTTTCCTCATTGATCATGAATTGGAGGAATTGTTATGACCGAGATTAATTATGACATTAAATTTAGGATCATGGGTTTTATAAAATTGCCAACCTATGGCAATTACGGAGGCGCTGGTTGGTCTGGCGGAAAATTCGTAGCCGATGGAGCCGCTGCGGATTATTCGGTAGCTCCAAAAAATGGGCTGGATGCGCTTTTTCGCAAGCACGATATGGCCTATGGAGCGGCGACCGATTACGCTGGAAGGCGCGCTGCAGATAGCCAATTATATCGCGATTTTGTATTCTTTTCTGAGACTAATGAATATAAATCATTGCCGACATCTGATAAACTGTACGGTGAATTGGTCATACCAGCATTTATTTTAGTGAACGATTTTCCAGTCGGGGGCAGAAATAATAACGATTTGTTAGAAAAAATGGGCATTGAACTGTCAAAGCCCGTTACGGCTATGTCGGAAGGTGCTTCAAAACTTGTCAATGATGTAAAAGGCGCAATAACCGAGCAAATTTATCGATCTTATCCTAACCTTCCCCGCTGCTTCCCCGGCGACACGCTGATCGCGCTGCCGGGCGGCGGGGTCAGGCGCATTGATGCCATCGATGTGGGGGACCGCGTTCTCACTTTCGATCCTCTGGCCAATGGCGGGCGCGGCGCGCTGCTGGAAGGCACTGTCACGCGCACCTTCCGGAACGTCACGCAGGAATGGCTGCGGGTCGATTTCCCACGCTCGGCGGATGGAACCACCCGCCGCCCCCTCATCGCCACGCCCGGCCATGAGATGCTTTGCCCGGCCGGCGGCTTCGTGCGGCTGGACCAGATGGTCGCCTGGGCCGGCGCGGACCGGCAGACCGGAACCGTCACCATCGTCAACCACGATGCTAGCCTGAGCAGCGGCCAGGTCAGCCGAATCAGCTACAGCGCCGCCACGGCGGATATGTTCGAGCAGGCGATGATGCTGGCGGAGGGCGGCAGCGACGGCAATCTGGCGCTGAAGCCCAAAGAGGTAATGGGATGGCGGACCTATAACTTCGAGGTCAGCGGCACGCATACCTACATCGCCGAGGGCGTGCGGGTGCACAATGATTCCGTGCTCGACGTGCTCGACGATTATTTCCCGAACGGCGAGGGTCTCGATACCAGCTTCGGCGACAATGGCTACAACACCTTGAGGCGGGATGAGAACGGCGTCCCGATTGAAGCGGAAGCGGTAACGCTGGACGGGCGCGTGATTACCGTCACGCGCGAGAGCACGGATGGCACAACGACCAAGTTCACCCTCACGACCGAAGACACCATCCTGGATGCTGACGGGAACGAGGTCGGTTATCAGCGCACGGAAGAGGTCAGCTACGAGCGGACGACCAATATCTTCGGCCAGGCGATCTTCCGCGAGACGGATCGCGAAGCTGGCGAACTCCGCATTTCCGGTCAGAACTCGACACTCGGGAGCTTTGGCAATCTCATCGGCGCGCAGCTGGGTTCGCTGATTGCGCGGGAAACGGACGGCGGGCCGGTTGTGCAGATTCTGGCGGGCACCGTGCTGAGCACGGCGCTTGGTGTGCTGGGCAATACGTTGAATCAGGCGATTGCCGGCGACAGCATAAGAACCGGTGAGCTATTGACTCTCTGGAACGCAGTTGGCGCCGAAGTTGGTATGTCAGCGCTTGCCAGCCAAACGTTGAGCAATTTCGGGTCGCAGGTCGGCGGCTACCTCTCGGGGCTCCTGCTGGGCGAGCTTGCCGACTCGCTTGGGCTCGACGGCTTTGAGGGACAATTGGTGACGACGATCGCCAACGTCCCGGTTTCGCGCACCATTACGGCGCTTTTGAACTATAGCACCGGCACGATTACCGGCGTTCCGCTCAAGGGATATGAAACCATAGACAAGGCGTTTGCGACCGCCCTAAACCCCGAGGTTTTGCTTGGCGCCGGCGTTGCGGCGATCGGCAGCCTCGTCGGCTCGCAACTCGCCAGAAATATCATCACGCCCACAAATTCCGAGGCTGCGCTCTTCGGCTCGGTGGCGTCGTCGGTCGGTTCGTTCCTGGCTGTGGCGGCGGTTTCCGGCGTTGCGACTGTTGCGGCGGTGGGCGCCCTGCTCAATGTGCTTCTGCCTGGAGTCGGCGCCTTGATCGGCGCCTTCGGCGGCCAGTACCTTGGGACCCTTTTCGGCAACCAGTGGTTCGACAAGGATCCGATCGCCACGGTCGTCGTCAGCGTCGATTCAACGACCGGGCTTTTCAAGACGTCCGAGCCCTGGGTCAAGGACGGCGGCAACAGCGGGGCTGTCAAGGCGGTCGCTGGAACGATCGTTGAATCCATGAACGGCTTGCTCGCGACGGCAGGCGCAACGGCCGACCCCGGTCAGCCCTCGATTAATGTCACCTATTACAACAGTTCCCGGAACTGGAATTATCTGTGGGTGAACGGCCAGCAATGGTTCCATCAGAATCTCAACCGGCCGGCGGACGGCGCTGACGATACAATCTTCCCGAAAGGGGTCTCGTACGGCGTCAATTCACTGCTGGCCGGGCTATCGCTTCGGGGCGGCGATCCGGTCATGCGGGAAGCTTTCGAGGCTTCAAGAATAAGCGGCTCTCTGTCAAGTCTGAGCTTCGACCTGGAGATTGCCCAGGAGTACCGACGCTACATCAATGATCCCGAAGCATTTCATGCGCTTGCGCGCCAGGACTCGACGGGCCCCTATGGCCTGGCGCTCCTCATTATGCTGCAACGCGCGATCGAACTTGGTCTCGACAAGGTTAAGTTTGAGCACAATGGCACAGCGCTTGGCGAAACCATCACAGGCGTTGCGATCTCCGATATCATGCGGGGGCTGGCCGGCGATGATGTCCTCAACGGCATGGCCGGCGACGACAGCCTCTATGGCGGGGAAGGAAACGATACGCTCAACAGCGGATTGGGTGACGATCTCGCCGAAGGTGAGGCTGGCGATGACAGCATCTGGGGGGGCGCAGGCAAGGATCGGCTGTCCGGCGGCAGCGGCAATGACCTGCTCGATGGCGGCGAGGGCGACGACACGATCGAGGGCGGGGAAGGCGATGATTACCTTGCCGCCGGGGCTGGCGACGATATCGTCACCGGTGAGCTCGGCGATGATTGGATCGTTGGGGGTGAAGGCAAAGACAGCATCGATGCCGGCGCAGGTTCAGATTTTGTGACGGGAGAGGCCGGCGATGATACGATCTATGCCGGGGACGGCGACGACACTGTTGATGGGGGTGAAGGCAACGATCTGATCCATGGCGGTTCAGGCGCAGATAACCTGTCGGGCGGCGCAGGGGCCGACATTCTCTACGGTCAGGACGGTGACGACGAGCTTTTCGGCAATGATGGGAACGACTCCATCTATGGCGGCGCGGGCCCGAGCACGATCGACGGCGGCGACGGCAACGATTTGCTGGAAGCCGGTGATGGCATTGACCTCCTTTCCGGCGGCGCCGGGGCCGACATCCTGATCGGCTACGGCGGAAACGACACGCTTGACGGCGGATCGGAGAACGACACCCTTTCGGGCGGCGATGGCAATGATCTCCTGAAGGGAGGAGCCGGCGACGACAGCCTGCGCGGCGAGTTGGGTAATGACACGCTGGAGGGAGGGGTCGGCGCCGATCGTCTGCTCGGTGGTGCAGGCGCCGATCGCCTGATTGGCGACGACGGAAACGACTGGCTTGACGGTGAGGACGCCAGTGACGATCTGACCGGCGGCCTTGGCAATGACACGCTGTATGGCGGTGAGGGCGCTGACCTGCTTGCCGGCGGCGCTGGCGCTGACCTTCTCGATGGCGGCGCCGGAAATGACACGCTCCAGGGTGGCGATGGCGACGACAATCTCGCTGGCGGGACTGGCGCCGACCTTCTTGAAGGCGGAGCAGGGCACGACACGATCTACGGCAACGATGGCGACGACACCATCATTGGCGGCGGAGGCAACGACTACATCGTGGGCGGCGACGGCAATGACATTGTCATTCTTTCGGGCGCAAGGAGCGACTACGAAGTGGTGCTCAGGACTGTGATCGAGCGCTACTCGATCGTCGACAAGCGGGTGGGATCGCCGGATGGCACTGACTTCGCTCAAATCGAAGCCTTCCGGTTCGCCAATGGCGACTTCACGATGGCGACGATCGACGCGATCATCGACAACAGCAAGCTGGGCGTGATCAATACAGACAATGCCGATGGCTCCAGGACAGTGTTCAGCTGGGAGGAGGCCAACGGCTCGTACAACACAAAGGTCTGCCAGATCGACAGTCAGGGCCGCACGACCAGCGAAGTTGTGTTCCGCATGGACAACTCGCGAACGACCCAGATGTGGGACGCCGCAGGCACGCAGGTCTGGACCAGGCGCATCGACACCTACGACGCTTCGGCCCAACTGCTGAGCCGCATTGACTACCTTGACGCGGGAGGGCGCATCGAAACAAGCTACGACCGGTCGGCTGCTCAGCCGTGGATGGAGTATCGGAAGAGTTATGATGCTGCGGGACGCTTGGCCTGGGAGCAGTCCATCAATGACGACGGCTCCAGTTGGAAAAAGTCCTACGACATCGATAATGTTAACGGCTGGTCGTTCCTTACGGATTACTACGATGCAGAAGGCCGGAAAACCAAGCAGATCGGAAAGAACGACGACGGATCGAGCTGGACCTATGAGTACGATCCATCGAATCTCGCCAACTGGGGCACGAAGGAGACGTTCGCTGATCAGCTGGGCCGCGTAACGAGCCGAAAGACGACGTACGATAATGGAAAGGCGAAATCTGAGGCCTTCGATCCGTCGAACACTCAGGATTGGTCGAGCTATACCGATCTGCTCGATGCCAGAGGCAATATTCTGAGCAGGGTCGCAAACTATGATGACGGAATCAAGCGGGAAACCGTCCATGACGTCGCTGGAAGCTACAATTGGTCATGGTTTGTTAACGCTTATGACACGGCGGGCCGCCTGACCGACCAGAGCGGAGGTTATGACGCCGGCGGAACCTGGTGGAACTCTTATGACGCTGCGAATGGGAGTGGATGGAGCACCATCAATAGAACCTATGCTTCGGGTGGCGCAATAACACGACAGATTGTGATTTACGATGCAGGAGGCTATCAGCAGGAGACATGGGATCCTCAAAACCTGAACGATAATCGTTACGTTCTTGTTAATGCAAATAGCAGCAATCAGGTTACACGACGACTTTTTGATCGGGATGATGGTAAAAAAGTAGACATTTATTATGACGCAGACAATACGCAGCTTCATTCAACAATCACATACAACTATCGCTCGGACTGGTCATTAGAAAATACGGTCGTAAAGAGCGATAACGGTAGTTATTCCATCACAACTGATTGGCCAACACCTAAGGTATATAAATCTATAGATAGATATAATGGATTTGATCAGCATATTGATACTGTTGCATATGCAACACACAGTAGAGTATTTTATTTCTATTATGGAGGTGTTGAGTTTAACACATTTTCATCCACGCAATCGAATAATTCGGACGGTTCATTTCAAATAAGGAATGTGGATGGCGATAATTCAATCGCGTGGCTGGAATTCACGAGCTATTATGACCAGCAATCTCGTCTTAAAAGTCATATAGGAACATACGATAATGGTGGATTGGCGACGAATTACTATGATCCAAACAACATATATGGATGGAGTCAATCTTGGTATCTTTCTAACGCTGATGGAGTATTGTTGACAAGCGGAGGTATGATCGATACTGGAAGTTCCTGGTATACTGTCCATGACGTGCTGGGCGGCTTCGTCTACACGGAAAATGATGTCAGCGCGAACAATCCGTACTCGCAGACGTACACCCACACCTACAACACTACCGGTCAAATTGTCATCAACGAAGGCCTGCGCGACAACGGCAACCGCTGGGATCACCGTTACGCCAACGGCATCCTGACCCAGGCAACGGAGCGGGATACCGGCAACACCACGTCCAGCTGGAAGGAATATACCGACTTCTATGATATCAGCGGCGTGGTCACGCATCAGACAGGTATCTACGATGATGGACGGAGCTGGCTCCATGATTACGACGAGACCAATGCGAATTTGTGGAAATGGCAGCGCAATGAATACACCGCCAGCGGCGTGTTGGCGAAGCAGACCGGGCTTTCGGATAACGATGACAGCTGGGTCAGCACTTATTCTGCT
>JADCCX010000132.1 GCA_020252485.1 Methylocystis sp. | reverse complement strand
TTTGTCTCCGTCATCGGCGGGGGAAATCCCCTGCGCGTGACAGACCATTCGCGCTGTGATGGGGGCTGAGCCAAGCGAAATAGAGCGTCATTTCATTGCTATGATTCATGCGTTTTGATCATGATGTGAGGGCCAGAAGCTGCTGCTATCTGGCCCTTCATCGGCGTGCTTAGCGGCGCTTTCTGCTGCGCTTGGCGGCCGCCATCCCTGCGGCGTAGGCTTCCGCGAGAGAGTTTCGGATCGACCAGACCGCGACATCGTGGAAATCGAGCGCGTCGCGGTTTCTGGTCTCCAGCGTTTCAACCGAGGGCATGTGCCGCTTGGCGATTTCCAGGAAAAGCTGGGCGGTGTCGGTGGTGTCGTTCATCTTGGTCTCCTTGCTGTGGCGCCGGGGTAATTCCCTGCGCTTGAGGGACCATTCGCGCTGTAGCGGGGGGCGAGCCAAGCGGGATCGAGCGTAGTTTCGTTGCTATGATCGGTCTGATTGGCTGTAATCAAACGGGTGCCGAGGTCGCCAATAAAAACTTGCCAAAATTTGCCATATCAGCCATACTTGCCGGATGAGCACCATGAACATTTCCCTCCCCGAAACGCTCAAGGCCTTCGTTGACGATCAGGTCACTGAGGGCGGCTACAGCACGAGCAGCGAATATGTCCGCGAGTTGATCCGCCGGGATCAGGACCGCCAGCAACTCAAAGGGCTGTTGCTGCAGGGGGCCAAATCAAAGCAAGGCGCTGTGGCAGACGCCGCCTATTTTGACGGGCTCCGTCAGAAGCTGAAGCAACGCAAAAAAGCGTGACCATCAAGCCGGTCATCCTGCGTATCCTTGCTGAGCAGGATCTTCAGCAGGCAAGCCTTCATTACCAGTCTGAGGGTGGCGAAGCGCTGGCCCTGGATTTCATCGAGGAGGCTGAGCAGGCTTTTCGCCGCATCGGCCGCAATCCCGTGATCGGCTCACCGCGGTATGCCTACGAGCTTAGCCTGGAGGGGCTAAGGGTTTGGCCTCTTCGGCGCTTTCCTTATCTGATTTTCTATATTGAACAGCCCAATGCACTTGATGTGTGGCGCGTGTTGCATGGCCAGCGCGACATCCCGTCCTGGATGCAGTCTTCGGAATAATCACGCAGCTTTGCGTAGTGCCGAGACATCAGCAAAGGTGCGGTCCTCACCATCCAGCACCGCCGCTTGCCCCGTTTCTTCCTGCCAGCGTTGTAGGATCACATCGCAATAGGCGGGATCAATCTCCAGCAGCACCGCGCGCCGCCCGGTGCGTTCCGCCGCGATCATGGTGGTGCCCGATCCGCCAAAGCAATCCAGCACCGTAGCGCGCGGCTTGCTGCTGTTGCGGATGGCGCGCTCGACGAAAATTGCGTTGCAAATGGACCTGAGATTGCTGCATAACGCCCGCGCATCGGGGGGCTCCAGCATGACACAACTCGCTTATAGGACCGAGGCGGCCGCCGAGTACGACCGCGCATTCTCCCACGTCTCCGCACGCTTCCTCCCCGCCTTGCTGCGCGCCGCCCGCCTCGCGCCGGGCCAGCGCGTGCTCGATGCGGCCACCGGCACCGGGATCGCGGCGGAGGCGGCGCTCGCGGTCCTCGGGAGCAACGGCTCCGTGCTGGCCACGGACGCCTCCCCGGAGATGGTCGAGCGGGCGAGACGCCGCCTCGCTTCAGCCGCCAACGCCGCGGTGGCGGTCGAGGACGCCCAGAGGATGTCCCTACCAGACGGCGGCTTCGACGCCCTGCTGTGCAGCCTCGGGCTCATGTTCTTCCCCGACCCCGCGCGCGGGGTCGGCGAGTTCCACCGCGTGCTGCGCCCGGGGGGACGCGCCGCCGTCTCGGTCCTGACCACGCCCGAGCGATCCTACAACGGCCGCATCAACGTCCTCCTGGCGCGGCACGCACCCGCCGTCGCGGAGGCCGCCGCGCGCACCTTCGCCCTCGGCGACCCCGACCTGCTGCGCTCGCTTTTCGCCCGGGCCGGCTTCGTCGGCGTGGAGGTCGATACTGTCGCGCACGCCTTCGTCCTTCCCTCCTTCGACGCCTACTACGGGCCGTTCGAGCAGGGTGGCGGGTCCACGGGCCAGGTCCTGGCCTCGCTGCCGGAGGACACCAGGCGGGCCGTGCGGGAGGAGATGCGCCGCGCGCTCGGCGACACCGGCGGACCGGTGACGATCGAGGTCGAGTTCAGGATCGCCGCCGGGGAACGGGCGAGGGCATAGCGCCTTGCGGCGCATAATCTCATTCGTGCCGTGGCCGTCCGCCGTCAGCAGGACGATCTCGGCCCGCCAGACGTGCCTCTGCGGACTGTTCCAATCCGGGACTACCGCTTCCAGCCGAGCCCGGTCGGCAGTGCTCACCTCGACGACGATCCAGGTGCGCATCGTCCACACTCGCACGTGGGGTGGGCCAGGGGAAACCTGCCCGGAAGTCTTCCGTCAGACGCGATCCACTAGGTCGCGGCGGCAGCCCGGCACGAAGCGATGTCCGCAAGGACCCGCTCGTCGCCCTCCAGTACCGCAGCCTCGCCGGTCGCTTCCTGCCACCGCCGCACGATCACATCGGCGTAGGCCGGGTCGATCTCCAGGAGCACGGCACGCCGCCCGGTGCGTTCTGCCGCGATCATCGTCGTCCCCGATCCGCCAAAGCAATCCAGCACCGTATCGCGCGGCTTGCTGCTGTTGCGGATGGCGCGCTCGACCAGCGCCACCGGCTTCATCGTCGGGTGCAGATCGTTTCTGGCCGGCTTATCGAAATGCCAGACATTCCCCTGGTCGCGCGCGCCGCACCA
>JADCCX010000131.1 GCA_020252485.1 Methylocystis sp. | reverse complement strand
GTGGTAGCGCCAACGGTCAGACGATTATCCTCGGCGGCGCGGGTACGGTTAACACCGGCACTGGTACAGCCACTGTGACAGGCGGTATTGGTAATAATCTTATCGGGACGGCTGCCACCGGTTCGGGGGGCGCCCGCATCGCGGCCGGCGGCGGCAATGACACGGTCGTTGCGGCGAGCGGCAACAGCACGATCACTGCCGGAACGGGCAACAATCTGATCGGCTTAGGCAGCGGGAACAATGTTGTCTTTTCGCAGGGCACGGACACCGTCCAGGCTGGGTCCGGGTCTGACACGATTGGCGTGCAGTCGGGCAATGTTTTGGTCGGCGGCGGCTCGGGCAACATGACCTTTATTGGTGGTAGCGGTACTCAGACGGTCGTCGGCGGCTCCGGCAGCGCGACGGTGTTCGGTGGCACGGGCGGTGGTGTATTCGCCGGCGGCGATCGCGGGAATAACATCATCGTTGCCGCAGACGGCGCATCGACGATAGTTGGTGGCGGCACCGGCAGTCAGCTTTTCGCTGCCGGGTCCGGCGCGGACGTGCTGGTCGCTGGTACGGGGAACCAAACCCTCAGCGGCGGAACCAGCACCGGAAACAACACCTTCGTTGCTGGCTCCGGCAATAATGTCATCGGCGGCGGCGTTGGGAACGACACGATCTTCGGCGGCTCTGGCAACGCGACGGTACGCGGCGGCGGCGGTAACGACGTTTTCGCCTTCTCCAATGGGCGCGGTGGTGCAACCGCCAATGTCACGATTGGCGACTTCACGGTCGGAACAGACCGCGTGGCACTCATCGGCTTTGGCACTGATGTGAGCAGCGTTTTGGCTACTGCTGTTACATCAGGCGGCAACACCAGCCTTACCCTGGCCGATGGCACCCGTGTGACCCTCTCTGGGATTACTTCGACAAACGGTATCTTTGGCTGATTTCGACAAGCCAAAACAATCGTGCTGCGGGCGGGGAAGACCATTTCCCCGCCCGTTTTTTTGCCTGATGTTGGGTGGTTGGCATGCAAAGCGGCCCTGATCGCAAGGGCGAGCATCCAGCAGCTATCGCCGCCCGAAAAGGGCGTGGCTATCTGGATGCCGGTAATCACCCCAGCGCCGTCGAATGGTTGGATCGGGCCGCGCGCTTGGCGCCTGACGATCCCTTCGTGCGGCTCTCGCTCGCGATCGCCCTGGTGGGCCAGGATGACGACCGGGCGCGCAATCTGTTCGAGGATTTGGCCCGATTCGCTCCAATCAAGGAAGCTTCTCTCGGACTCGGCATGATCCATCTGCGGCAGGGCCGACCGAAGGAGGCCGGCACGGCCCTCGGCGCTATGCTGGGCCGCTTTGCGACGCGCGATGCGGATATCGCTCAACTGGCGGGGCAGATCGCCGCGGCGCTCGGTCTGCCAGGCTGGGCGTCAGCCGATTCGGAGGGCCGCGTGCGCGTCCAACTGCTCCCGGGCTGGGCGGGCCCGCCGGCGGGTATGGTGGGTTCATGCGAAATGCGGTTTCAGCAAGTTGAGGCGGGCCTTCCCATGGTCTGGGAGGGCTCCGCGCAGGCTGATCTCCGCGAGGGACAGGTGATCATCACGGCGGCTGGCGTTCCGCTGCTCGGCAGTCCGCTGAACCTTGGCGCCCTGCGCCGTGTCGAAGGTGTGGTCATTGCCTGCGATGGCGGCATGCGGGGTTGGGTTCGATACCCGGCCGACTTTGCGAAGAAACCCAGCGTGCATGTCGCCCCCGCCAGCGATCCGAGCCGGAGCGCTTTGAGCTTCGAGCCCTTCGGACTCGACGTCACCGAAAGCGCAGAGGTCGCGCTGGACGGTCCGCGCTGGGCTTTCGTCATCCCACGCAGCGCGATTCCCTGGCGGGGAAACCTGCGCGTGACCGATTGGGGTGGGCGCGACCTCCTCGGGAGCCCAATCGACCCGACGCTCGAAGAACGCCTGGCGGCCAAGGCCGCAGAGCGCATGGGGGCCGCCCTGGCCCGGAAGCAGGGCAAGCGGATGACGCCTGACGCCGATCCGATCCGCCCTCTGCCGGCTCTCAATTTCGTGCCACCGAGAGAGAAGCGGAAGCCCAGGCGCGCCCCGGGCATTGCCATCATCATCCCGGTCTATCGCGGGGCTGCTGACTTCCGGGCATGTTTCGCCTCCCTTCGATTGGATCTGCCGGCCTATGCCCGGATTATCATTGTCGAGGATGGGTCACCCGATGCAGCATTGCGCGCAGAGGTTACCGGGGTCGAAGGCCTTGACCGGGTTGAAGTGATCCGGCACCCCGTTAATCTCGGTTTTCCTTCGGCCATCAATACTGGGCTGCGGGCTGCTAAGAATGACGACGTGGTGATCCTCAACAGCGATACGGTCCTGCCCGCCGGCTGGCTTGGTCGCCTACACGGCGTCGCCTATAGCTCCCACGACATCGGCAGCGTCACCCCCTTTACCAATGACGGCTCGATCGCCTCCTACCCTGATCCGGCAGGCTCCAAGCCGCCGGCCGATTCGGCTGGCCTGCAGGCGATCGACGCCGCCATCCGTGCCGGCAATGGCGATGCTGCGGTGGATATCCCAACCGGCGTCGGTTTCTGCATGTTCCTGCGCCACGACTGCCTCGCCGAGACCGGGCCATTCCGCGACGACGTCTTTGCCCAGGGCTATGGCGAGGAGAATGATTGGTGCATGCGCGCCCGCCGGCTCGGCTGGCGGCATGTGCTTGCAGCGGGCGTCTTCGTCGCGCATGTCGGCGGTCGGTCCTTCGGTTCCGCGAAGGCGGTTCTGATGCGGCGCAACGGCGTGATTCTCGAGGCGCTGCACCCTGGCTATGAAACACTCGTCAAGCGCTTCCATGAGGAGGACAGCCTGGCGGCCCCACGCCGCGCCGCCGATCTTGCCCGCTGGCGCGTGGCGCGCGGCACCATGGGCGCTGTCGTGATGGTGTCACATGGCCGCGGCGGCGGCGTCGATCGTCACTTGGCCGAGCGCTGCGCCATGCTGCGTGCGACCGGCCTGCGTCCGATCATCCTCCGCCCTTGGGATGAGGGGGCCGGCTGCCGTCTCTCGGAGGGGCTGGAGGACGGTTATCCCAATCTTCGCTTCGAACTCCCGGACGAAATGGACATGCTACTCGCCACGCTGCGCGACGACCGCGTGCGCCGCGTCGAGATTCACCACCTGCTCGGCCATGGGGCAGAGATGCAAGGTCTTGCGCGGCATCTCGGCGCGCCGGTGCATGTGGTCGTGCATGACTATTCCTGGATCTGTCCTCGGATCGCCCTGCTTGGCCGGCAGGGCCGCTATTGCGGTGAGCCGGACACGGCCGAATGTGCCGCCTGCGTGGCCGACCTCGGTTCGGAGATGGCGGAACAGAGCGTGGATCGCCTTCGGGCTGGCTCCGCGGAGCTCTTCAGTCAGGCTGCGCTCATCACCGCCCCAACGCGCGATGTTGCGGAGCGCCTGGTCCGTCATTTCGGTCCGCAGCCCCGGCTCAGGGTCTCGGCCTGGGAAGGGCCCAGTGGCAGGACCGTCCAGCCAACCGGGCAAATGGCAGGCGGTAGGGAAGCTGTGATTGCCGTCCTTGGCGCCATTGGGCAAGAGAAGGGCTACGACCTGCTTCTTGCCTGCGCGCGGGATGCTGCGGGCCGGAACCTGCCGCTGCGTTTCGTGGTGGTTGGTCGGACCCAAGACGATGCGCGGCTGCTGAGCACGCAGCGCGTCTTCATCACCGGTGAATTCGAGGAAAGCGAGGCGGGGGGGCTGCTGCGGCGGCACGCACCAACGGCTGGCTTTGTGCCCTCGGTCGTGCCTGAGACCTGGTGCTATGCCTTGTCCGAACTGCTGAACGCGGGCTTGCCAGTTGCAGCACTTCAGCTCGGAGCGCAAGCAGAGCGTCTTGTTGCAGTGCCTGGCAGCCTGCTTCTTTCAACGGATTCGAAGGCGCCGGCCGTTAACGACGACCTGCTTGCGTGGCTGGGTGTGCGCTCAAATCTTTAGAGAGTGTCTTTCGCAAGCCGACAATTCCCACTAAGAGTACGCCGTTTGCGTTCTAGGCTCGAAACCAAGGATGGTCACAATGCAGAATGATACACCGCAAGCCTCACCTCTTCAGGCGGGAGTCCAGATCCTGACCTTCGAGCCGGGCGTCTACAGCGTCGCATTTGTGACCGAGAAGGTGATGGAGAGCGATTTGGGTTTCGGCTTCCCCCGCGCGCGACTGGATG
>JADCCX010000130.1 GCA_020252485.1 Methylocystis sp. | reverse complement strand
TGCACCATCAAGGTTTCTGGCGAAAAGCCCGCAAATACTCGGGAATTTCAAAGCCCACCCAGGGCTGAGAGCATGTTTGCGTAAGGGGAGGTGGCGTAGGAAAGGGAACCGAAAAGGCAACCGTCTCTGGACATGATTTCCCAATAATTTCAATATTTTCTTTTCATGCTCCCCTCACAGGACGATAGAGATTTTGTTCTCGGCGAAATGGTGTTCGCACGTGGCGCGGCGAATATGGCAGACTAGAATCTCGGCTGGGACCCGCGTCGATGCGACGAAAAATTTCTAGCGTATCTTTACTCTGTTTGGGGGTTACCGAGAGCCAGGCGCTTCCAGCGCCTCAAATCACCACTTCGGTCACATTGGTGCTGACGCCGGACATTTGGGACTGGTGCGCCGCCCCCCCCTTATGTACTCGCGCGAAGAATGGTAATGGAAATGTCAGGGCCGCGGACGACGGAACTGTGGATCAAGAAAGAACATTGGCGGAACGCCCTATCGTTCGCGATGCGCGGGCGCCGGGGTTGCGCGCCAAGCTTCCCGGGCTCGCGCTAGGGGCGGTGTTTCTATCCCTCGCGGCACTCGCCTGTATTCGCTTGGCGCCGCCAAGTACCGGCGCGGCAATCGGCGGTCTTTTTTTTGGCTATCCCGCCCAAAGCGCCGATAATTTCACTTCCCAGGAGCGCTCGACAATCACGGCGGAATTCCTTGCACACGGTCCTGTGGCAGTGCGGCGCATTCGCCTCAGCGAACTGGACGCGGCGATCGGCGGCATGGGCCTCACCGCCGCGCAAGAATCGGCCCTGCGCGCCGACATAGCGCTTTTGTTGCGCGCGAAAGGAAACTCGGCGTCCCAACGCGTGGCTGCATTCATCGAGGCGGGTCCCGCAGCCGCCGTAGCGCCGGCCCCCGCCGCGGTCGTCGCCAACGGGGCCGCGCCGCCACGAGCGGCAAGGCCGCAGCCCGCAGCGCAATCGACACCCGAACCGCGCGCCGCCGCCCAGCCGGTCGCGGACGACGAGGTTGAATTGCCGCTCGCGTGGCTGACGCTGTGGGACCATCGCGACGAAGACGGCGATATCGTCCGCGTGGTCAGCGAGGGCTACATGCGGACGGTGCCGATCCTGAACGCGCCGGTCACATTGGCCGTTCCGGCGCCCGCCTCGGGCGTCGTCAACATCATCGGCATCCACGACGGCACCGGAGGTATCACAGTCGGCATTAGATCGGGCGTCACGCCGGTGCTGCTTCCGGTGTTGAGCGTTGGGCAGGCCGTGGGTGTGCCCATCGTCGTGCGGTAGGGGCTGGATGATGCTCGCCTGGCTAAACCGGAACATCGCGCTGTTGATTGCCGTCGCCGTTCTGATCGGCCTCGTTCAGCTCCTCAATGCTATGAATTTTGACTGGCGATCGGTCGAGCGGGCGGCCGGTGCGGTGCATGGTCTTGCGTCGAACCATGCCTTCGTATTCTTATGGTTTTCGGGCTTCGCCTGGGCCATCGTGCTTGCCGGATTGCTCCACGAACGGCGCTCGGGGCGAAATCGTGCCGGCAAAGGAGGCTTCCTCGTGGATATTCTGGATCGATTGACGAACCGGAAGGCTTTGGAGGCTCGCCTCGCCGACGCCGCCGAACCGCTGATCGTGGACGCCGAGGCGCTC
The DNA here is from genome assembly GCA_020252485.1 of Methylocystis sp. Taxonomy (GTDB): domain Bacteria; phylum Pseudomonadota; class Alphaproteobacteria; order Rhizobiales; family Beijerinckiaceae; genus JADCCX01. The sequence continues at coordinate 4,197 of JADCCX010000130.1, read as the reverse complement.
GCTGCGGCGATGAAGGCCAAAGTGATCGGCCAAGATTCGGTGTGCGACGACGTCGCGGCTCAGATCCGAAGGCGCTCGGCGATGGCGCGCCGGTCCCGCCCGCTTGGGGTTTTCCTGTTCGCCGGCGCGCCGGGAACCGGCAAGACGTATCTCGCAAAATGCCTCGCCGAAAGTATCGGTCGAAAGCTTATCCATATCGATATGTCGCAGTTCAGCCGGGGCTCGTCAGCAGGCACGATGCTGTTCGGATCGTCGAAAGGCTATATCGGTTCCGATAGCTATGGCTCGCTGACCGGCGCATTGCGCGACACACCAGACGCGATCGTGCTACTCGACGAGTTCGAAAAGGCCCACGCCGACCTGCACAAGAATTTTCTCACCGCTTGGAACGACGGTTTTCTCACCGAGGCGTCCGACGCTAAGGCCGTCTCCACGAACCGAGCCGTTTTCGTCCTGACGACGAACGCTGCGACGGATCAGCTGAACGAAATCGTGCGCCGCGGCGGCGACGACGAAACGATCCGGCGCGAATCAATTGGAGCGCTGCGCGACGCCCGCTTCGCTCCGGAAGTGCTGAGCCGAATAGACCGGATTTTCGTGTTCCGCACGCTTGGAGGCCTTGACGTCGCACGTGTTGCGGCGCTCGAAATTGAAGCGATCGTGAAGAACTACGATCTCGAAATCGCCGGGGGCGGTATAGATCCGGAAATTCTTTTCGAAACGATCGAGCGGATGAACAAGCTCGAAGGCGTTGGGTCAGCGCGCGATCTGGCGCGCGGTATCGAAGAGCGACTTTCTGAATCGCTGATCGCGGCGAAGCTGAAGCGCGTCAAGCGGGTTCGCCTGTTCTTCGACGATGGTGAACCGCGCGTCGAATCCGCAGACGAACCTGAAAAATGAGCGCAAGTTCCGCCACGCAAGCCCTATGGCGGCGCGCGCCGGTCTGGCGGAGGATCCTGGTGGCCGGAATTCTTTCGGCAATCGCCTTCATTGCGCTGTCGCCCGTGCCCAACTTCCGTTCGCAAGTAACAACCGCTCCGGCGGCGTCGACGCAAATAGACGCGACCTACGTCTCGCCGATATCTGCACCCGTGCGCAGCATGTTGGCGGAACGCATTGCAGAAGCAGCGGTGGCGCAGGAAGCCGCCGAACGTGCGAAAGCGGAGGCGGCGACGGCCCTCGAGCAGGCGAGACAGGCGCGCGCCGAACTCGCACAAAGCCAATCCCGGTCGCCCCCGCCCACACCCACACCCACACCCGCGGCCGCCTCACTCGCTTCGCCCGCGTCGCCGGCGAACACCGGCATGGGCCTTGTCGCTCCCAATCCCAGCATTCCGTCTTCCACCCCGCCCGTTGGCGGGGTGGAAGCAGATCGTCTCTACTTGATAACAAATGGGATGAACGGTGCTGCAGGTGAGTTGAAGGCTGCCGGGCGGAGCATTCCGCTGCCGACAGGCCCATTCGAGCGGCTCGCCGTCGGCCAAGAGACTCTCGGCGGGACGCGGCAATATTCAGCCGCCTTCGCGCAGTTCAACGGCAAGATGTTGGTGGCGATTGTCGTCGTGAACCTAACGCCGCGCGCTGAAAAAATTGGCACCGGCCTTCGGAGCTATACCCCTTGTGCCCGTCGCGATATCCATTTCATCGAAGTGGCGGCGAACGAAGATTTTGGCCGGCAGGAATGCCGTTACATCAATCATATTTGGCCGAACCCTTGGGATGGTTCGGAATCGTCTGCTTTGTTACGCTCAGTGGCCACAGCATTGAAGGCGCGCGATTCACAGCTCCCAGGCGCGTTGCTTCAAAGCACGTTCCATTTCGCCGATAAAGACGAGCTTCTTCGCGTTTTCTATTACTTCAATCCCGAGGTCAAAGGTATCGCATCTGCGCGGACGGCGTCGTGGGCGGAGAGCGATTGGCATAAAAGCTATCTCGCGCGTGACGCGCGACGGATTGACTATCTCAGCGAGCTACAGAAATGGACTAATGATTGGGCGCAGTTTATCAAGCCCGCGTTCACCGGTGGCAGTCCGTCCGTTCCGCCGGCCCGGCTGGCGCGACAATTCGTTACGCGCTAGACACCGTGTCGTGAGCTTTCCTGATGGGTAGGCGCTGAAGCTGTATAGATTTCCTGTAGGGAAGATAAACGAAAGGGCTTCTCGGCCTCGAATAAGCGGCTTGTCTCGTTGAGTGCTGACGGCGAAAAACGCCCCAAGGTGGAGCCTCTCGCCCAGACACAGGCATTTGACACATGTAGCTGAAGCCCCGATGGTTTGGGCGTCAACCCGTTCGCATGGAAGGGCCGCTCATGAGTGATAATGATACAGTCTCCGCTCTTGAAGCCGCCGAAAAGGCGCTCAGCCGCTTGCCAATCCTGGGCCCTGTGGTCTGGTTGATGGCGCGCACTGAAGACCGCAAATACATGCTCGTCTCCGATATAGAGACGACCATCTTCCCCTCTGTCATGCTCGACCAATGCCGGATTTTCACCCAAGGCCCCATGCCGCTTGCCTTCGTCAACTGGGCCTGGGTGTCGGATGAAGTCCATCAACGCCTGAACAGCGGCATCAGCCGCCTTGCCCCCCATGAATGGACCGGCGGCCCGCATCTCTGGATCATCGACATCATCGCGCCCTTCGGCGGCATTGATGATATTTTGGCCGTCACGCTACGGGAATCCTTCCCGACCCAGACCTCTCTCCGCTACCTGGCCTTCAACCCCATCACCCGCAGTGGTGAGGTCAAGCATTTCACCCACCTAGCCCCGGCCAATCCGATCATGTGACGCGGCTGGTCCCTTGATCACCGCCATCACCGCAGAAGCCGTTCATCCCCAGGGTGCCGAAATGCTATCGGAATCGCCCAGGGGCGCCATTGCTGCCCTTCATATGGCACGCGCTACCCCCGCCTGGGAAACGCTGCGCGCTTCCATCGTCGGTACCGCCGCGACCATGGGCAAGGACGGCCTCAATTTTGATTTCCGCCGCCTGCTGACAGACCCTGCCGCGCTCAAATCCGCCGCCGACCTCATGTGGTCCCTCATCCGGCCCCTTGCGCCTCAGGTCCTCATCGGCCCCGGTTTCGGTGCCACGCCGCTGCTATTCGCAATCTCCCTCCGCGCCGCCGATGAAGGCCACAAGCTCCACGTGCTCATGGTGCGCGACAAGCGTAAAGAGCACAACCAAAAGCGCTGGATCGAAGGCGGCGCCGTCCCCCCTGGCGCCGACGCCGTCATCATTGATGATTTCATGAGTGCCGGTACCGCGCACGACCTTGTGGAACGCGCGCTCCGGGCAGAGCGCATCAAGCTACAGCTTCGCGCTTTCTTCTTGTTTTTCGACATGTGGGAACCCCTTGGATCGCGGCAGCTCTCCCTCTCAAAATTGCCCGTGATCAGCCTGTTTTCCCGCCACGACATCGGCGCCTCCCGCGATTGTTTCGACGCCAAGCCCCCCCTCATGAAGGGCAGCTTTCCCGATTTCGTCTCTGAACCCCTTTGGTGGCGCTTGGGCCTCAATCGCCCGACCGACGCCACGGGCTACCCCTGGCGCTCAACCCCCGTCATTGCCGATGACGCCGTTTTCGCCGCCGATGATCAAAGCCGCGTCTGGCGCCATGCCGCGGCCGACGGCAACATCGAATGGCGCCGCGACAGCCTTGTCCGCACGCCCAAGGCCATTGTGCAAAGACTGACCTATGCCGAAGGCAGCCTGGTTTATGGCGATTATGACGGTACCATCACGCGCCTGGATGGCTGCACCGGCGATATCATCTGGCGCTGGCGCCAGGATTCCAGCGTGCACGCCACCCCGGAATTGGACCTGCCGAACCAACGGCTTTTCATCAATACGGAACAATGGCGAGAACACCAGCCCTTTGGCCATCTTCAGGCGCTGGATTGGCGGACGGGCCGGGCGCTGTGGTCCTTGCGCCAGCGCTATTGGCCGCCCGCTACACCTTCCTACCATGCGGCTTCCCAAACCGTGATCGCCCCCTGCAATGACCGCACGCTTATCGCCGCCGATGCGGCCACCGGAAGCCTGCTATGGCGCGCCGCCACGGCAGGGCTTGTGCGTGGCCGCGCTGGCCTGGCGGAAGACAGGGTGATTGTCGCCACCGAATCAGGCTTTCTGACCGCTTATGACATCAAGACCGGCGCGCAAATCTGGTCTGTCCGCTATGGGCGCCCAGCAGCGC
>JADCCX010000013.1 GCA_020252485.1 Methylocystis sp. | reverse complement strand
GCTCCGCCAAACATACGAACGCATGATCAACGCCGGAAAAAGGCCGCTCGTCGCACTCACAGCCATCATGCGAAAACTCGTCGTCATCGCCAACGCAAAGCTCAGGGACATCCCTCATCCCATCTGAGTTGATGACGGTTCTGTAGTCCTCATGTCGAGGCGCTCGCCTCTGGCGAGCCTCGAGACACGCTCAGGACAAGGCGCAGTCCTGACGGTTTCTCGAGGCTGGCCCTCGGCCAGCACCTCGAAATGAGGATGGGGAGAAGCGGCGATGTGCCCCTCCCTTTCACCCTCATGTCGAGGCGCTCGCCTCCGGCGAGCCTCGAGACACGGTCAGGATGTGGCGCTTGAACCGGATGGTTTCTCGAGGCTGGCCTTCGGCCAGCGCCTCGAAATGAGGATGGGGAGAAATTGCGGTGCTTCACCTCTGACACCCTCATGACAAAACGCCCGCGCTGTCATGCCGCCCGCAAGCCTGCGCTTTGCCTGTCCGAAAGCCTTTGCTATAGCGCTGTCACCTTGCCGCAGCGGTGCGGCCTTCCATCCACAAGAACCAGTCCAGGGGGGACAGCAATCCACATGAACAAGATCAAGGTCGCCAACCCGGTCGTCGACATGGACGGCGATGAGATGACCCGCATCATTTGGCAATACATCAAGGACAAGCTGATCTTCCCCTATCTCGACCTTGAGCTCGATTACTACGACCTCTCGGTCGAGAACCGCGACGCCACCAACGACAAGGTGACGGTGGCCGCCGCGGAGGCGACGAAGAAGCACGGCGTCGCCGTGAAATGCGCGACCATCACGCCCGATGAGGCGCGCGTCGAGGAATTCAAGCTCAAGGAAATGTGGAAAAGCCCGAACGGCACCATCCGCAACATCCTCGGCGGCGTCATCTTCCGCGAGCCGATCATCTGCAAGAACGTGCCGCGCCTGGTGCCCGGCTGGACGCAGCCGATCGTCGTCGGCCGCCATGCCTTCGGCGACCAGTACCGCGCCACGGATTTCAAGTTCCCCGGCAAGGGCACGCTGACCATCAAGTTCGTCGGCGAGGATGGCGCGGTGATCGAGAAGGAAGTGTTCAGATCGCCCGGCTCCGGCGTCGCCATGGCGATGTACAACCTCGACGATTCGATCCGCGATTTCGCCCGCGCCTCGTTCAATTACGGTTTGGCCCGCAAATTTCCCGTCTATCTCTCCACCAAGAACACGATCCTCAAGCACTATGACGGACGCTTCAAGGACATCTTCCAGGAGGTGTTCGACACCGAATTCAAGGCGGATTTCGACAAGCACCACCTCACCTACGAGCACCGGCTGATCGACGACATGGTGGCCTCGGCGCTCAAATGGTCCGGCGGCTATGTCTGGGCCTGCAAGAACTACGATGGCGACGTGCAATCCGATATCGTGGCGCAGGGCTTCGGCTCGCTGGGGCTGATGACCTCCGTGCTGCTGACGCCGGATGGCAAGATCGTCGAATCCGAAGCCGCCCATGGCACGGTGACGCGCCATTACCGCGAGCACCAGAAGGGCAAGGAGACCTCGACCAACTCCATCGCCTCGATCTTCGCCTGGACGCGCGGGCTGGCCCACCGCGCCAAGCTCGACGGCAATGCCGAGCTCGCCAAGTTTGCCAGCACGCTGGAGAAGGTCTGCGTCGATACTGTGGAGCAGGGCTTCATGACCAAGGACCTGGCGCTGCTGGTGGGCGCCGACCAGAAGTGGCTCAGCACCACCGGATTCCTCGACAAGATCAGCGAGAATTTGACGAAGGCGATGGGGGGGTAGGGGGTTCACCCCGATCCGAACGACGAAACGTCATTGACAAAAATACCCCAAAGGGTTACTTAACGCCATGACATTGGTCAGCGTTGTCGAGACAGCAACGTATCTGTCCCGCGCCATGCGGCTGATGTCGGAGGACGAACGCGAGGCCGTCATTGATCAGGTGGCCGCCGATCCGACGGCTGGCGATCTCGTTCCCGGAAGCGGCGGATTGCGCAAGATGCGCATTCCACTGGTCGGGCGGGGAAAGCGCGGCGGCGGACGGGTGATCTATTGGTTCCACAGCGAGCGCTTGCCGGTCGTGCTGCTTTTCGTCTTCGCCAAGAATGAGGCCTCGGACCTTACGCCCGATCAGGCCCGGACGCTCGGCAGTGCCGTAGCGGGTCTGGCCAAGAACTTTGGAGGATGAGATGAAGAAGGAGCATTTCGACGGGCTTCTCGCTTCGATCGATGAGGCGGCCCGCCATGCGCGCGGCGAAACCGTGGCGGGGCTCAAGACCCAGGCGCGCAAGATCGAACGCAACGACATCGCCGCCGTCCGCCTGAAAACCGGTCTGACCCAGAGCGAATTCGCAAATCTGCTCGGCGCGTCGCTGGGCACGATCCGCAAGTGGGAGTTGGGCGAGCGCGCGCCCTCCGGTGCGGCCGCCACGCTGCTGCGCGTGCTGGATTTCGACCCGGCGACCGTGATCCGCGCGCTCGGCGTCAGGCCGGTGAAGCCGAAGCGGATGCCGAGGAGCGGGTTGGTCGCGGCGGAGTGAGGTGGGGCCGAGGGGCTAATTGACCAAGGACCTGGCGCTGCTGGTGGGCGCCGACCAGAAATGGCTGAGCACCACCGGGTTTCTGGACAAGATCAGCGAGAATTTGACCAAGGCGATGGCGTGAGCAGATGCGACAGAATTTTGGTTTTAAGGGGGAGAGTTTAGGCCTTCATCGCCATGATCGAAAACGCCGACCGCTTGCACTCCGCGCTTGGCTACCGCACACCCATCGAGTTCGAGCAGCATATTGCGCCATCCGAGTTCAACCCCAAACCAGCCATGGAAGCCCTGTCACCGAGTTAACCGTGTCTCCCCAGAGGGGTGCAGTCCAAGAATGTGCCCAAAATTCATAATCTAACATTAAGAGGCTGCCCCTAATGCTTTGTAGCATTGGGAGGCTGCGATGAAAAAAGCATTTGTCTGTGCAGCGGTCACGGCCTTCGTGGCGTTTGCAAGTCCCATCAATGCCCAAACTCCCTCTGACCCAAGTGGACCGATTAGTCAGATGGAGCTCGCTCTTGCGCGACAAATACGTGTCGGGAGCTCACGTGCCGAAATTTTGGATCGGATTGAGAGAGCGTTCCGCGACGACGCTGGCTCAGCGCCTCTGCTCGACTTCACTGGCCTTAATGAAGAGTCATTTAGTGAAAAGGTCGCTGAACGAAGGTTGAATTTCGCTGACGCAGCATTCGAACATGGCGGCCGCTTGTCGCTGGAGGACATTCACGCGGCATTTACAGGGTTCTTTTCGGGCGTTGACACGAATATGGACGATACGATCGGACGAGACGAGTTTGATCGGCTACGGCGACGCATCGGTCAGGCAGAACGGGAAGCTAACGCGACCCGCTATCGTCGCATACGTTTGGTGGAGATTGGACGCAAAATTCCTGAATGTCGGATGGCGCATGCGGCGTTGTCAGAAGCTGCGGAACTCGTGGTGGTCAACGCCAACCCTTCAGGCGCCTTCACGAACCTTGCGCTTGTCGACAAGCCGCAAGTGATGATACGTCTGCAAGACTTAACGATTGAAGATGGCGACCGACCGCTCCACGTTGCGGTCAGATTGACGGTGGGCACTGCGCTTCGGCTGAATGGCGCGGTGTGGCGTGTCTCCCAACTCGCGCTGTTCTCTGATGGCGGCCGGGCGATGGCGAAACCACTTCGGCCGGCGGTCTCTGGAATCCCAGCGGCGAAGATCACCGTATCTGACGATCTGGACTGCCTTCCTTTACTGTCGCCGCAAAGCCTGTCGGATCAGGCCCACCACGTTGGAAAGTTATTCGGGCGCCAACCTGACTGGCACTTCGCGCCAAGCGAATATCAGAATCTGCTCCTCCCATCTGGCGCAGCCGGACGCGAGGCTGACATGGCTGGCTATCGTCCCAAAACTGCCGAAGCGCGCTCCATGGTCGCAGATTTTTCGGCGTTGTACACGACGGCCGCAGTACGTATGGCGTTGTCCGAGCTCTCACTATCCGAGGGCTATACGGTTCATGCCCAAATGCCTTTCTTCATTGGGTTGGTGCCACTTGTCGACGAAGGGCTGATTATCCCCTCAGCAACAAGACGTCGGTCCGGCATAGCCGGTGCTGAAGGGATGCTCGAAGTGATCGGCGATCTCAAGGGAATTCAGCTTGGCGAAGGGCTGCGCATGATCGAGGTGCAGAGCCACGAACGCTTCGTCATTACCGGCCCAGTAATACTACCGCCACATCTCACTGGCCCGGGTGATAGCCGCCGAATCAGATTCGACCTCGCCGAAGGGGCGCCGCTGCCCAAGGGCACTGTGCCCAACGACTGCCTTTTCGATCTCAAGACCGGCAATCCGCTGCTGGGGTCCGTCGTGCCAGAGGATTGCGAGTGACGGGTCCCAATTGCGGTAATTCTGCTTCATACCCTCTCGCACTCCATCCTGCCCGCAAACCGGGGGAGCCTCCAGGTTTCCTCCGGTTCGCTCCCGGAAATCGGAAGCAATCCCCGTTTTTCTGCGTGACAGCGGCTTGGACCCCTCCCCCATTCGGTTCCGATGGTGAAAGACGGTGTCTTTTTCCCCACTGAGCTCCCGCTTTAAACCGGCCGAAGGGTTCCCCTATACGTCACGATCCGTCCGATGAGCGGCACGGCGATATCGATATCGAAGGCGAAGCTGCCGCCCGCTTCCGTCTCGAAGGTCGATGCAGCCGGCAGCAGGGCCCTCGGCATCGGGATGCCTGTCGCGCCAGCGGTAGGGATAGTGAAAGACCTGGCCCGGCTCACGCATGCTCTGGCGGCGTCCGGCCATCGCGCCTTGAATCCAGCGCCTGGAATTCGTCCTTCAGGATATCCAGAATGGCGTCTGGCGTTTCCTCAAGGCGGTAAGCCCGGTTGGGGTCGCCCGCGCCCTGCATCCGCTCATAATCGTCATAGCTCATGAGCACGAACTTGGGCTTGCGGTGCTCGGTGATGGCCACCGGCTCGCGCGCCGCCGCTGTCTTAACCGTATCAATGGCGGAAACCAATTCGACCGACGTGAATGACCGCATGGCAGCCTTCCCCCATTGCACAATATTCAGAATATATGAATTATTCGAAGATTGTCAGTCCCCCCTCACCCATTCGCCTCGGGCGGCAGGAAATCCACCTCGTGCAGCGCCGAGAGCCGCACGGCCTCTGCCGGATCGGCGACATTATGCAGCGCGTGGAAGAGCGCCTCCAGTTTGCGGCTAGGCGAGACCCAGAAGAGGGCGCGGGCGGGCTTGTCCGATTTGTTGAAATAGCCGTGCGGAATGCCGCGCGGCATGCGCACGAGATCGCCGGCCTTCGCCTGCGTCCAGATGCCATCGAGCTTCAGGTCCAGCACGCCTTCCTGCACGAGGATGAATTCATCCTGCGTTGGATGCGCATGCACCGGCACGAACTGGCCGGGCAGGCTGTTCGTCTCGAAGGCAAAGGCCGAGTCGCAGAGCGCCTTGGGGAAGTAAAGCTGGCCGAGGATGTTCCAGCTGATGCCGCCGAAGCCTTCGCCCGCCGGTGTGATGCCTTTGTCCAGTGAAACCATTGCCGCAGCCTCCTTTGCCAGCCCCGGCAATATCATGACGGAAGCCCGCCGATGGGAAGCGGAATCTTGCCCGCTGTTTCAGGCGAAGGGCGGCATTCGGCTCAAGGTTGAACGATCATGCCGCAGCGATGGCGGCCGCGATCGACTGCAGCGCCGAGGCCGCAGCCCCGCCATCCGGTCCGCCGGCCTGCGCCATATCCGGCCGGCCGCCGCCGCCCTTGCCGCCCAAAGCCTCGGAGCCGATGCGCACCAGATCCACCGCGCTGAAGCGCGCCGTCAAATCCGGCGTGACGCCGACGACGACGCCGGCCTTGCCATCCGCGCCCACGCCGATGATGGCGACGATGCCGGAGCCGACTTTCGCCTTGCCGTCATCCGCGATGCCCTTCAGATCCTTCATCTCGATGCCGTTCAGCACGCGGCCGAGATAGCGGACGCCGCCCACGTCGCGGATGTCATCCGCAGCAGCGCTCGGCCCGCCCTCGCCCGCCATCGCGAGCTTGCGGCGCAGATCCGCCACCTCGCGCTCGAGCTTGCGGCGCTCCTCCGCCAGGACGCCGACGCGCTCCACCGCATCGCCGACGGAGGTTTTCAGCAGGCTCGCCACCTCGCGCAGGCGGCGCGAATCCTGCCCCAGCGCATGCCGCGCGGCATCCCCCGTGAGCGCCTCGATGCGCCGCACGCCCGCCGCCACCGCGCTTTCGCCGGCAATGGCGACCAGCCCGATATCGCCGGTGCGCGCCACATGCGTGCCGCCGCAAAGCTCGATCGAATAGGTCTTGCCGGCAAGCGGCCCTTCCGCGAAAGCGCCCATCGAGACGACGCGGACCTCGTCGCCATATTTCTCGCCGAAGAGCGCGCGGGCGCCCGACGCCACCGCGTCATCCACCGCCATCAGCCGCGTGGAGACAGCCGCATTCTGCAGCACGATCGCATTGGCCATATCCTCGACCGCCTGCATTTCGGCCGGCGAAATCGGCTTGTTGTGGCTGATATCGAAGCGCAGCCGTTCATCGTTCACCAGCGAGCCCTTCTGCGCGACGTGATCGCCCAAAACCTGGCGCAAGGCTTCGTGCAGGAGATGCGTGGCCGAATGGTTGGCGCGGATCGCCAGCCGCCGCGCGTGATCGACAATCAGCACAAGCGGCGCGCCGACGGCGAGCTCGCCTTCTTCCACCACACCGTTATGGACGAAAAGATCGCCCAATTTCTTCTGCGTTTCGGTGACGCGGAAACGGCAGCCTTCGCCCAGCATGAGCCCGATATCGCCGACCTGCCCGCCCGATTCGCCATAAAACGGCGTCTGGTTCAGCACGACGGAACCCTTTTCGCCGGCCTTCAGCCGGTCAACCTCGCGGCCGTCAGCCACGATGGCCGTGACGACGCCTTCCGCCTCCTCGCTGTCGTAGCCGAGGAACTCGGTCGCGCCTGCCTTCTCCTTGACCGCGAACCAGATCGTCTCGGTCGCGGAATCGCCTGAGCCCGACCAGGCCTTGCGGGCCTCGGCCTTCTGGCGCGCCATTGCTGTATCGAAGGCCGCTGTATCCACCTCCATGCCGCGGCCGCGCAGCGCATCCTGCGTCAAATCGAGCGGAAAACCATAGGTGTCGTAGAGCTTGAAGGCCGTTTCGCCGGCGAGCACGCCGCCTTCCGGGAGCGAGCGCGTTTCGTCGTCCAGCAGGGCGAGCCCGCGCTCCAGCGTCTTGCGGAACCGGGTTTCCTCGAGCAGCAGCGTCTCGGTGATAAGCGCGTCGGCGCGGATCAGTTCGGGATAAGCCTGACCCATCTCGCGGATCAGCACCGGCACGAGCTTGTAGAGCAGCGGCTCCCGCGCGCCCAGGAGCTGCCCGTGACGCATGCCGCGCCGCATGATGCGCCTGAGCACATAACCGCGCCCCTCGTTGGACGGCAAAACGCCATCGGCGACGAGGAAGGAGGCGCAGCGCAGGTGATCGGCGATGACCCGGTAGCTCGCCTTCTGCGGTCCGGCGGGATCGCCGCCGACGATATTCCGAACCGCGCCGATCAGCGCCCGGAACAGGTCGATCCCGTAATTGTCATGCGTTCCCTGCAGCACGGCCGCGATGCGCTCCAGCCCCATGCCGGTGTCGATCGAGGGGCGCGGCAGCGGCACGCGCAGGCCGCCCGGCTGCTCCTCGTATTGCATGAAGACGAGATTCCAGATCTCGATGAAACGGTCGCCGTCCTGCTCCGGCGATCCGGGCGGCCCGCCCCAGATCGCGGGTCCATGATCGAAGAAGATTTCCGAGCAGGGGCCGCAGGGGCCGGTATCGCCCATGCGCCAGAAATTGTCCGAGGTGGCGATGCGGATGATGCGCTCATCGGGGAGGCCCGCGATCCTCTTCCAGAAGCCGAAGGCCTCCTCGTCCTCGTGGTAGACGGTGACGGTGAGCTTGTCCTTGGGGAGCCCATATTCCTTCGTGACAAGGTTCCAGGCCAGCTCGATGGCCCGCTCCTTGAAATAATCGCCGAAGGAGAAGTTGCCGAGCATCTCGAAGAAAGTGTGATGGCGGGCCGTATAGCCGACATTATCGAGATCGTTGTGCTTGCCGCCGGCCCGGACGCTCTTCTGCGCTGTCGTCGCCCGCACATAGGGGCGCTTCTCCTGGCCGGTGAAGACGTTCTTGAACTGCACCATGCCGGAATTGGCGAACATCAGCGTCGGGTCGTTCTTCGGCACAAGCGAAGAGGAGGCGACGATCTCGTGACCCTCCCTGCCGAAATAATTCAGAAATGTGGACCTGATGTCGTTGACGCCGCTCATGAACCGATGACCTGAAACGCTGACCTGAAGATTGCCTGACAATCCGGGATTGCCGAAGCCGCATCGTTGCACAGCCGGGCGCAAACGAAAACGGGCCGGAAATCCGGCCCGCCTTACCTAGTGACCCCGTTCCCTCCTGTCCAGAATCTCTTCCTGTCCAGAAGCGGGGCTCATCCGCAATGCTGCGGCCTCAGGCCAAAGGATCAGAACCCTCGGCATCCTCCTCGGCCGAACCGGTCTCGAGGATCTTCTCGGCGATCAGGCCGGAGTTCTGGCGGATCATCTGCTCGATCTTCGCCGCCATGTCCGGGTTCTGCCGCAGGAAGGTCTTGGCATTCTCGCGGCCCTGTCCGATGCGGGTGGAATCATAGGAAAACCAGGAGCCCGATTTCTCGACGATGCCAGCCTTGACGCCGAGATCGACAAGCTCGCCCATTTTCGAGACGCCTTCGCCATACATGATGTCGAACTCGACCTGCTTGAACGGCGGCGCCACCTTGTTCTTCACCACCTTGACGCGGGTGGTGTTGCCCACGGTCTCCTCGCGCTCCTTGATCGCGCCGATGCGGCGGATGTCGAGGCGCACGGAAGCATAGAACTTCAGCGCATTGCCGCCGGTCGTCGTCTCGGGCGAGCCATACATGACGCCGATCTTCATGCGGATCTGGTTGATGAAGATCACCATGGTGTTGGACCGGCTGATCGAGCCGGTGAGCTTTCGCAAGGCCTGGCTCATCAGCCGCGCCTGCAGGCCGGGCTGGACCTCGCCCATCTCGCCCTCGATCTCCGAGCGGGGAACAAGCGCCGCCACCGAATCGATGACGAGCACATCCACAGCGCCGGAGCGCACGAGCGTATCGCAGATCTCGAGAGCCTGCTCGCCCGTGTCGGGCTGCGAAATCAAAAGGTTGTCGAGCTGCACGCCCAGCTTGCGCGCATAGATCGGGTCCAGCGCATGCTCGGCGTCGATGAAAGCGCAGACGCCGCCCTTCTTCTGCGCCTCGGCGATGGTATGCAGCGCCAGCGTTGTCTTACCGGAGCTTTCGGGCCCATAGATCTCGATCACGCGGCCGCGCGGCAGGCCGCCCACGCCAAGCGCGATATCGAGTCCGAGCGAACCGGTCGAAACCGTTTCGATCTCCACGGCCTTCTCGTTTTTGCCGAGCCGCATGATCGAGCCTTTGCCGAAGGCGCGCTCGATCTGCGAGAGCGCGGCGTCCAGCGCCTTGGTCTTGTCCACGGAGGTCCCTTCCACGAGTTTCAATGCTGGCTGCGACATTGGTCTGATCCCCTTATGGCTGAGTCACTGGTTCGCTTCAATGTGGAGAATGTATCATCTTTGTTCTCATTTCAAGCGCTTTGTTCTTGTTCATTCAAATTTTGTTCCTTTTTCTTCGGGCAGGGCGATGCTTGCCGGATGGAGGCCCTGCGGATAGAGGATGGAGCCGTGCCCTGGGCAGTGATCCAGCGGCCGCTCAAGGGAGTTCCAGCCATGTCCATCAAGCGTCTTCACGTCGGCCCGCGCATGAGCCAGGCCGTCATCCACGGCGGCGTAGCTTATCTCGCCGGCCAGGTCGCGAATAACGCCAAGGGCAAGTCCGTCACGGATCAAACGAAGGACATTCTGACGGCAATCGACGGGTTGCTCGCCGAAGCCGGCACGAGCAAGTCGAAGCTGCTGACCGCGCAAATTTGGCTCACCGACATGAAGACATTCGCAGAGATGAACGCCGTCTGGGATGGCTGGGTTGCGGCCGGCAACACGCCGGCCCGCGCCACTGTGCAGAGCCCCGCGCTCGCCGCTCCCGGCTATGATGTGGAGATCATGGTGGCGGCCGCCATCTGACGGCCCCCGCCGGCGCTTCAGCTCTTCACCTGCTTCACCGCCTCGATCAGCTGCTTGAGGCTGTAGGGCTTGGGCAGAAAGGCGAAGGATTCCTGCTCGGCCTCGGGCAGGTTTTTCTTGAAGGCTTCCTCGGCGTAGCCGGAGGCGAAAACGAACTGATAATTGCGCCCGCGCTTCTTCAATTCGGTGAAGAGCGTCGGACCGTCCATTTCGGGCATCACGACATCCGAGACGACCATGACGATTTCGTCGCCGTGGTCCTCGACAAGCTCCAGGGCCTCCACGCCGGTTCCAGCTTCCAGCACGGTATAGCCGCGCGAGCGCAATGCCCGGGCGCCGAAGGCGCGCACCGCCTCCTCATCCTCGACGAGCAGGATGGTGCCCTGCCCTGTCAGATCCTGCGGGGTCGCAACCTTGCTCTCCTCGGCCTTGACGGAGGCGATCTCCTCAGCGGTGATTATATGGCGCGGAAGGAAGATGCGGAAGGTCGTGCCCCGTCCGATGGCCGAATCGCAGAAGATATAGCCGTTGGATTGCTTGATGATGCCGAAGACCATGGAGAGCCCAAGGCCGGTGCCCTTGCCGATCTCCTTGGTGGTGAAGAACGGCTCGAAGATCTTCTCCATCACTTCAGCGCTCATGCCGGTGCCGGTGTCCTCGACTTCGAGCAGCACGTAATCCGCCTCCGCCAAACCCTTGTAGTTGTAGGCGGCGCTTTGCGTGTCGGTGACATTCGAGGTGCGCAGCGTCAGCTTGCCGCCATTGGGCATGGCATCCCGCGCGTTGACCGCAAGATTGACCACGACCTGCTCGAACTGGTTCACATCCGCCTTGATCGGCCAGAGATCGCGGCCATAGCGCACGTCGAGCTCCACCTTTTCGCCGAGCAGGCGCTTCAGCAGCATCTGCACGTCGGAAACGGCGTCGTTGAGCTGGATCACCTGCGGACGCAGCGTCTGCCGGCGCGAGAAGGCAAGCAATTGCCGCACCAGCGAGGCGGCGCGGTTGGCGTTCTGCTTGATCTGCATGATGTCCTGGAAGGACGGATCGGTCGGCCGGTGCGAGGCGAGAAGCAGATCGGAATAGCCGATGATCGCGGTGAGCACATTGTTGAAGTCATGGGCCACGCCGCCGGCGAGCTGGCCGACGGCCTGCATCTTCTGCGCCTGGGTGAATTGCTCCTGCAGGGCGCGTTGCTCGGTCGTGTCGAGGAGGTAGACGATGGCCGCCTCGTCGCCGCCCTGACGATCGGCGACCGGCGTCACGAAGATGCGGGCGGAACGCTGCCCGCCGGTGAGGGTCACGTCGATCGGGGCGACGTCGGTCTGCCCGCCGGTCACCGCCTTCAGCGATTCGATCAGCAGCGGCCGATCCTTTTCGATCAGCGCGCCGGCGACGCTGCGGTCGCCATCGCCGCCAAGCTTCAGCTGATCCCCGAAGAGGCGGGCGAATGACGCGTTGGTCTGGTTGATTTGGCCATCGCGGCGGACGGTGGCGATCGCCATCGGCGTGTTGTGGAAGAAGCGGGCGAAGCGGACCTCTGCCGCCCGTCCCTCCGAGGTGTCGATGCCCTGGCTCCGGTTAAGGACGATCGTTCGTGAAGGCCCCGGCATGCCATCATGACCATAGGACACCCGGTGCAGCAGGCGCACGGGCAGCGCCTGCCCGCCGCGGCGGCGCAGATCGAGGTCGATCACCTCCGTCTTCACCTGGCCCGCCACGCCCGTCACGGCATCGAGCAGGGCGGCCCCGCCCGACGCGGCGATCTGCTTGAGGGTCAGCCCGCTGTCGCCGAGACTTTGGGCGATATCGTAATCGAGCCAGCCGGAAAGCGTGGCGTTCATATAGGCGATATTGCCCGAGGGCTCCGCCGAGAAGAAACCCGCCGGGGCGTGATCGAGGAAATTGACGGCGAGCTGCAGCTCCTGAACCGCGCCTTCCTCGCTTTTGCGGTCGGCCGTCACGTCGACGACCGACCAGATGCTTTCATGACGGCCGTTGCGTTCGACGGGGCGGACGCGGATCTTGTACCATGCCGCAGCGGCGTGGCCGTCGAGGCCCGGCGCCATGCGCAGCTCCTCGACATGCGAGCGGCGTTCGCGCGCGGCCTGCGCCAGGCGATAGATCGCCTCGGACACATCGGACGCGCCGGTGAAGAGACGCTCGACCGGCGGTACGACGGCGCCTTCCGCAGCGCCGGCCAGCGCCATGTATTGCTTGTTCGCATAGATGACGCGGCTCTCGGTGTCTGTCACCAGAATGCCCTGATAGGAACTGTCCGTGATCAGCTTGGTGAGATCGTTGCGGGCGCTGCGCCCCGCGATCTGCAGCACGCCGATGGCCAGCAGGAAAAGGCCCATCACGCCGATTGTCGCGAGGCCCGCCAGGAACCAGAGGACGAAATAAGTGCGCCCGTCCTCAGTCAGATAGAAGGAAGCCGCGAGCGCCCCCACCAGGAGGACAGCGAGCAGCAGCACCAGCAAGGCGTTGCCCTGCCTGTCGCTCCGGTCGATTGGGCTCCCGATCGAAATGTCGCTCATCCTGCAGGGTTCCAGGCGCCGCTTGTCCGTCGCAAACAAAGGCGAATCTATCGCCAAAATAGCGCAGTTTCCCAGAAAACCCGCAAGCTCTTTCGGGAATATCCGCCAGAGCATGGCGCGATGCTCTAAGGACCGTAACTCTGCACCAGACTGCCGACGACCAGGCTCCAGCCGTCGACGAGCACGAAGAAAATCAGCTTGAACGGCAACGCCACAGTCACCGGGGGCACCATCATCATGCCCATGCTGATGAGGATCGACGACACGACGAGATCAATGATCAGGAAGGGAATGAAGAGGAGGAAGCCGATCTCGAACGCGCGGCGCAATTCGGAGATCATGAAGGCTGGAATCAGCACCTGCAGCGGCACCTGCTGCGCCGTCTCGGGCCGCGGCTGGCGCGAGAGATCCATGAACAGCTCGAGATCCTTGGGCCGGACATGCTTGAGCATGAAATCCCTGAAGGGCGCCGCGGTGCGCTCGAAAGCCTCGGCCTCGCGGATCTGGCCGGCGAGCAGCGGCTGGATACCCTGACGGTAGGATTGCTCGAAGGTCGGCGCCATGATGAAGGCGGTCAGGAACAGAGCCAGGCCGGAGAGCACCGCATTCGGCGGCGCAGTGGCGGTGCCCAATGCCGTGCGCAGCAGCGACAGCACCACGACAATCCGCGTGAACGAGGTGACCATCACCAGGATGGAGGGCGCCAGCGAAAGGACCGTCACCAGCGCCAGCAATTGCAAGGCGCGCTCGGTCAGTCCGCCACCCTGACCGAAGGTGATGCCTATGTCCTGCGCGCCCGCAGGCGCGGCGAGAAAGAGGAGCAGAGAGGCCGGATACAAGACCGGGAGGGGCGGCCAGAACCGCCTCGCTCCCGCACACAGGCGGCGGTTCAACCCTTCCCGTCGGGCGCGCGGCCCAGCAGCTTCGCCATCTCTTCCTCCAGGGAGTCGAAGGGGTTTTTCGATGCCGGTTTGGCCGCAGGCGCGACGCTTGCGGGAGGCGGCGGAGCCGGAGGCGCAGCGACGGGCGCAGCGACAGGCGCCGGTCGGGGCGCCTCAAGCGTCGGGGCGGCTACGGGCGAAGGCGGGGCAACCGGCGGCGGCGGCGGCGGCGCAGCCGGAGGCGGCATCGGCGAAGGGCGCGGCGGAGCCGCAGGCGGCGGCGGAACGATCGGCGGCGCGACCGATGGCGCGGCTGCCTTCACGGCATCCCCGATCTGCGCCCGCATCTGGTCGGCCGCCGGAGCGGAAGGCTCGACAGGCGGCGCGGGCTTTGCAGCAGGAGGCTCGGCTGCAGGCTTGCCAAGGGGCAGCCCGGCCTTGAGCCGCTCGGCCAGGGTCTGCGCCGGCTTCGGCGGAGATGGCGGCGGCGCGGCGCGCTCGGCCGGCCTTGGCGCGAGCGGCATCGGGATATCGACGGGGGGCGGCGTGACCGGCTTTGGCGGAGGCGGCGGAGGTATGTTGGCCGCAGGAACCGGCGCCGGGGCGGGCATCGGCCTGGGCGGCTCTTCGACCCGCATTGTATCCGCCGGTTTGGCAGGCTCGGGAGGCCGCGGAGGCGGAGGAGCCTTGACAGGCGGTGCGGCCTGCGCCTGGGGCGGGGCGGGCGGCGGCGCAACGATCGTCTCGACCGGCGGCAGGAGTTCGGCCTCCGCCGTCCGCGCGTCGGGGCGGTTCACCAGCGGGCGCTCGCCCCGCAGCACGTTGCTTTCGATCAGCAGGTCGTTGGGTCCGCCGATCATCACCAGATGCTCGACATTGTCGCGCCGCACCATCACCAGACGGCGGCCCTGGCGGTCGACGGCGAAGCTTTCTGTAATGCCGAGCCGCGGCGGGCGGCCTCGGCGGTCGGGACGGTCGCTCATGTTGAGCCGATCACCGAGCGCCTTGCGGATCAGCCACCAGAGAATCAGGATCAGCGCCAGCATCGCCAGCGCGATCAGCAGGAAGCTCGCGTAGCGCGCGCCCTGCGCACCGAGAAGTGACTCAAGCATCTGCATGTGAGCAGCGGCCTTTCAACAGAGAGCCTGACGATTCCATCAGCGTGTTTAGTCCGTCAACTCATAAAAGGACAGGCATTCGATAGGGTTGGGAGCGAAAAATGACCGCAAGCGGCTCGCCGCCTTGTCGTCCGTCAAGGAACGAAACGGTTTCGAGGCCGTTCTGGCTCAGAACCCCAGCGCAGGCGCGGCGAAATTTGGCCAGCTTGCTCCGAGATTGCAATCACCTGACATTCGGCCTTCCCTGAGGGGTGTGGTCATGCCGCGTTCGAGCGGGTTTTGTGGCTTTGCCGAGACGTCAATTGGAACCAGCGATCGGAACAGACATGATCACACAGAAGAAGATAGTACGTCGCAAGCTGTCGTTGCTGGAGCTTGCGAGCGAACTTTTGAATGTGAGCCGGGACTGCAAGATGATGGGATATTCCCGCCAGCTGTTCTACGAGATCCGGCGCAACCTCCAGACCTATGGAGCCGACGGGTTGATCGACCGGCTTCCTGGCGCCAGGGGGCCGCATCCCAACCGCGTGGCGGCTGAGATCGAGGTGGCGATCCGCGACCACGCGCTGTACAATCATTGCGGAAACCTTCGTGCAACGCGGTCGATGTCCAGCATGGTTTGACCCAACCAACAGGTGTCGTGGCATTTAAATTTTGTCGGTTCGATGCCGGCGTGGATCACTGATGAAGACGTTCATTTGCAAGAGATACGGCTGGAAGATGAGATATCATGACCTTCCAGGCCATGGTGCGCCACTCATCTTTATCCACGGGCTCGGCTGCGCATCATCCTGCGACTATCCGCAAATCGCATCGGATGCGGTGTTGGCCGGGCGTCGTATGCTGCTTGTGGACCTGTTGGGATTTGGTTTCAGCGATCATCCTGCTGACTTTGGCTACGCGATTGACGACCATGCCCGCAATGTGGCCGACCTCGTTGATGCATTGGCTTGCGGAAGCATTGATCTTTATGGACACAGCATGGGGGGAACAGTAGCAATTGTCGCGGCCCGACTGCTCGGTGCCCGTGTGCGGCGTCTCGTGTTGAGTGAGCCTAATCTCGACGCTGGCGGCGGAAGGTTCAGCCGAAAGATCGCCGCCTTCCCCGAGGCTGATTTCATCGAAACCGGTCATTCCGAACTGGTCAAATCGTCTATCTCAGATGGCCACGATCTTTGGGCGTCCACACTTCGCGCCTGTTCTCCACTCGCTGCGCATCGCGGAGCTGCATGTTTGGTGGCTGGCAGCCATCCTCCATGGCGGGAACAGCTGTATGCGCTCACGTCGTCAAACACTGTCCTGTTCGGAGAATCATCCTTACCTCATCGAGACACGGAACGCCTTCCAAAGCATGGTGTGCGCGTTGATGTTGTTCCTTCAGCGGGACATGCGATGTCGTGCGAGAACCCGGCAGGATTGGCTCGCGCGATTCAAAAGGCGTTAGCCTGAACCCGTATCAGCTATGCTACGCTGTCTTTTCCATCACCGCATGGACCCCATGTGCTCAACCGCCCTGAAGGACGCTGGCGCTCGGTCGGCATCCTCGAAGCTTCAGCAGCGCGCATGAACCCTTCCGTGATGAACAACCGCCAAGACGTTAAGGGCCCCTCGTTCACCCATTCTTCCCTTTGATTGAAACCCCCTTTGCAAGGAGTCGACGATGACAAACACCACCTCTCCAACCCTTATCGTGATTGACGTCCAGAAAGAATACATCACTCCAGGCCGTCCTTTCTATCTGAGCGGCATCGAACCAAGCCTGTCGAATGCCCGCCGGCTGCTTGAGCACGCGCGAGCGGAAGGCTGGCCGATCATCCACGTGCAGCATCTGCAGGACGGTGCGGTATTCAACCGCGACGATCCGGCCTCGGGCTTTGTCGAAGGCTTCGAACCGCTCGCCATCGAACGGCATGTGACGAAAGATAAGCTCAGCGCTTTCACGAACCCTGAATTCGCTTCCGTCATTGAGGCGGCCGGCTCTGCTGACGTCTTTGTCATCGGATACGGATCGACGATGTGCTGCCTCGCGACCGTCGTCGATGCCCCTCTCTACGGACGCAAGCTGACCTTTGTGCATGATGCGTCATGGGCGCGCGCGCCCGGTCCGGCCTTCAATGAGGCCGAGACGCACCGGCATGCGACAGCAATCATCGGCATCCACGGCAAGCTCGCGACTGTGGATCAACTGATGCATCCGCCGACATTAACCCGCCCTTAACCAGACGCCCGGCAAGAATTGCCGATCGGGCCCCATTCCCGCGCGGCCCGCGGCGAGGCACCAATGCTGGGCGATCTTCCGCTGATTTCGGCTCTGAAAAGCCGCATGCAATACCACCAGAGCCGTCAGAAAATGCTGGCCGAGAACGTCGCCAATGCCGATTCGCCGGGATACAAGCCCAAGGACCTCAGGCCCTTCGACATGATGCTGGCGAAGAAGGCGAGTGACGGCGCGGCTGGCGGTCCAGTCAGGACCCAGCCGGGCCATTTGTCCGGCGTGGCGGGCGGCAGCCTTGGTTCGAAGCGCTCTAGCGTCTTCGAAGCCACCCAGTCAGGCAACGCCGTCAACCTCGAGGACGAAATGATGCGCATGGCGCAGAACAACAGTGATTTCCAGCTCACCGCCTCGCTCTATGGCAAAAGCCTGTCCTACCTGCGCATGGCGCTGGGCAAACGGGTCTGAGGAGTAGCAGCCGATGGATTTTCTCAAGTCGATCCAGGTCGCCGTCTCGGGCCTGAAGGCGCAATCCGGGCGCATGCGCGTTATTTCGGAAAACATCGCCAATGCGGACAGCCTGCCGCAGAACCCCAACGCCGACCCCTACCGGCGCAAGGTGCCAACCTTCGAGCGCCGCTTCGATCGCGAACTGGAGGCCGAAACCGTGCGGATGGGAAAGATTTCGCGCGACCAGAGCACCTTCAAGACCCGCTTCGAGCCAGGCCATCCCGCCGCCGACAGGCAGGGCTATGTCAAGCTGCCCAACGTCAGCAGCACCATCGAAAGCATGGACCTGCGCGAGGCGCAGCGCTCCTATGAGGCCAACCTCAATGTCGTCAGTTCGACCCGCCGGATGATCCAGCGGACGCTCGAACTGCTGCGCGCCTGAACCCCGGAGCCCTGAGCCATGGCAAGCCCCATTTCCGCCGCCAATGCCTATTCGTCGATCCAGAGGCTGGGAACAGGCGCGGCTATGCCGGTCAGCCGACCCGACGCCATTTCCGGCGCGGACTCGGGCGGCTTCGCCAGCCTTGTGCAGAAATTCGTGGGCGGCACGGCCGAGACGGCCCAAAAGGCCGAAGGCCAGATGATGCAGGCGACCGCCGGCAAGGGCGATCTCGTCGACGTGGTCACCGCCGTCACGGAAAGCGAAGCGGCGCTCGAAACGCTCGTGGCGGTTCGCGACCGCGTGATCGCCGCCTACGAAGAAATCATGAGGATGCCGATCTGATGTCCGGAGCTGAAGTCCTCGATGTCGCCCGCGACGGCATCTATACCTTCTTCAAGGTCGGCATGCCGATCATGCTGATCGGCCTCGCCATCGGCTTCGTCATTTCACTGTTCCAGGCGCTGACCCAAATCCAGGAACAGACGCTGGTTTACGTTCCCAAGATCGTTTCCACCTTCATGGGCCTGTTGTTCCTCATGCCGTTCATGAGCGACGCCATGCAAAGCTATATGTCGCGGATCGCCACCCGGATCATCACCGGTGGCTGACTCGGCGGCTCCACGCTGTTCGCGCGCTGCGAATCAGGGTGGTATCCGCCGGCCGTTCAAGGGGCGCCGCGCATGAATTTGACGATCCTGCCCGAGTTCGCCGCCGCTTTCGCCATTGTCATGGCGCGCGTCGGCACGCTCGTCATGCTGATGCCCGGCATCGGCGACAGGGTCATTCCCGTGCGCATGCGGCTGACCTTCGCCCTGCTGATGTCGCTGCTGTTCCTGCCCATGCTGCGCCCCTCGCTTCCGGCCTTCAACGGCGCGCTCGAACCGCTGGTGCGCCTCCTGATCCTCGAAGTGCTGATCGGTCTGATGATCGGGACTGCAGTGCGCATCACGCTTTCCGCCATGCAGC
Organism: Methylocystis sp.; assembly: GCA_020252485.1. Lineage (GTDB taxonomy): Bacteria > Pseudomonadota > Alphaproteobacteria > Rhizobiales > Beijerinckiaceae > JADCCX01. The sequence continues at coordinate 98,625 of JADCCX010000013.1, read as the reverse complement.
TTGCGGGCACCGTCATCGCCCAGCAGATGAGCCTTTCCTTCTCGTCGGCGGTCGATCCCACCGCCGGCGTGCAGAACCCGACGATCGCCACTTTCCTCGTGCTGGTCGCCACAGCAATGATCTTTGCGCTCGACCTGCACCACCTCTCGATCCGCGGCATTCACGACAGCTACGCGCTGATGATGCCGGGGGAAGCGCCCTCGGTGGGGGACGCATCGCAGCTGATCGTCACCACTTTCGCGGCGGCCTTCCGGATCGGGATCCAGATCTCCGCGCCGTTTCTGGTCTTTGCGATCATCTTCAATCTGGGCCTCGGCATCCTGTCCCGGTTGATGCCGCAGCTGCAGATCTTCTTCCTCGCGATGCCGGCCACGATCCTGCTCGGGACGGTGATCCTGCTGGCCGCAATCGGCGTGATGATGAACGTCTTCCTGGCGCATTTCGCGGGCGTGCTCGGCCAATTCGTGATCCGGTGACGGCGCATGGCCGATACTGACGACAAGGACCAGAAAACAGAACTCCCGACCCAGCGAAAACTGGAAAAGGCGCGGGAGCAGGGCGACGTCGCCAAGAGCCAGGAGGTCACGAGCCTTTTCATCCTGGGGGCAGCAACGCTCGCCTTCATGATCGGCGCCTCGGGCATTAGCGCCGATCTTGCCGGCAAGCTGCGCGGCATGCTGGCCAACACGCATCAGGTCTCGATGGACGGCGCCGGCCTGATGCATCTCGCCCGCTACAGCGTGCTCGCCATCCTTGCCGCCGTCGCCCTGCCCTTTCTGTTCGGCATGACAGCCTCGGTCGCCGGCAACATGATCCAGCACCTGCCCGTCTGGTCGGCCCAGGCCATGGCGCCGAAACTGTCGCGCCTGTCTCTGCTCCAGGGACTGAAGCGCATGCTGGGCAAGGAGGCGCTCGTCAATTTCCTGAAGGGCCTGGTGAAGATCGTGGTCGTGGGAGCAGCGATCTGTCTGGTCATTTGGCCATACCGCGGCATCCTTGAGAGCATGCCATCGGCGGATATCGCCTCAACGCTGCCGCGCATCGCCAGCATGACTGTCAAGTTGATGGGGGGCGTTCTGGCCATCTTCTTCCTGCTGGCCGGCCTCGATTACCTTTATCAGCGCCACAGCTGGATGGAGCGGCAGATGATGACGCGCCAGGAAATCAAGGAAGAGTACAAGGAGACGGAAGGCAGCCCGGAAATCAAGCAGAAGCTCGCCCAAATCCGGCGGCAGATGGCGCAGCGGCGGATGATGAGCGCCGTGCCGAAGGCGTCCGTCGTCATCATGAACCCGACCCATTATGCCGTCGCGCTGCAGTACGAAATGGGGATGGAGGCGCCGGTCTGCGTCGCCAAGGGCCTCGATGAACTGGCCCTCAGGATCAAATCGGTCGCCATGGAGAACGATGTTCCGGTGGTCGAGAACCCGCCGCTCGCGCGGGCATTGCACGCCGCCGTCGACATCGACGAAACAATCCCGGAAGACCAGTACAAGGCTGTCGCGGAAGTGATCGGCTACGTGATGGGGCTAAGACGCCAGCGCCGCTGACGGGAACCCGGGTCAGCCGGGCGCGGCGCCTGGTGCGCGCTGCCCCTGCTGCTGCGGCGGACGCGGCTGCGGTTCATCCTGCTCGCGGATGGCGTCGCGCGCGGCATTCGGATTGCGCGGAGCACCTGCGGCGTCCGGGTAGCGCTGCCGGTAGACGTTCAGGAAATCGGTGAGCGTGTCCTCGGCCACGATCGTCCGCGCGATGTCGCGGAACTCGCGCTGGCGAGCGCGGCTGTCGCTGGTCACCAGCAGGAACGGCCTGGCATCGACCGTGTCGGCCATCTTGGGGCTGAACTTCTGGCGCAGCCGGTCAAGCGCCAGTCGGTCATCGGCCAGCACATAGGCGACGCCGGCCCGCATCACATCGGAGCGCTCGCGGTCGGACAGGCCGCCCGGCCCTTGCCAGCGGTCGCCAAGCAGCTTCTCGAAGGCTTCCCCCGCTTCGCGCCAGCGCTTGCCGCGCCACAGCACATCCGCCCGCAGATGATCCACATCCTCGCCCTTCTGCGTGCTGAGAACCTCCAGCGCCAGATCAGTCCGCGACAATTCCGATAGACCGCGCGCCTCGAGGATCGACCGGCCGCGGCGGATATCCTCCGGAAGATCATTGCTCCGGGTGGCTTTGAGCGCCTGGACGGCTTCGGCCGGCTTCCGGTTGAGCAGATGCAGGACGGCGAGCCTTGCCGCGACCCGCGCCCGCACCGCCCCCCCAAGCCGGTTATCGACCTGATGCTGCAGAAGCTCCGAGGCCTGATCCAGCAGATCAAGTTCAGCCAGCCGGTCGGCCAGCCGGCGCACAATCTCGTCGCCCCGGCGGGAGATCGGCATGAGGTTGCGGAAATCATAGAAGAGGCCGACGGCTTCGATCTTGCTCAGCTGGTCGGCCTTGCCTTCGAGGAAGAGGCCTTCGAATCGCTGCGACATGGCATCGTGCAACTGGCGCGACAACGGGTGATCCGGCATGATCTCAGCGGCGCGCCGCGCCGTGCCGAAGGCATCGCGCCAGCGATTGTCGGCGGCATACATTTCGCCGAGCGTGTGCAGGGCGTGAACCTCCGTCTCGCCCCGGCGCCAGATCATCTTGATAGTCTCGAGCTCCGCCATCGCCGCATCGCGGTCGATCTTGTTTTCGTTGAGCTGGATCAGAACGAGGTCCAGCCTGGCCTCGGCCTCGATCCCCCGATCGCGCGAGCGCGCGGCCAGCGCATAGCTGCTGGCGGCTTCGCCCATGCGGCCTTGGAGCTCGGCGATCCGCCCACGCAGAAGGGCCATCTCGGTGGGATCGCGGTCAAGGGCCCGCAAGCGCTCGTAGATGTCAAACTGCTGGGTGGCGAAGGCGGCATCCTGGTTCTTGATCGCGGCGTCAACAATAAGGCGGCGCAGACGTGACTGCAGCTCGTCGGGGTAACGGTCTAGCGCCTCCAGCGATTGACGGAATCCTATCAGGGCCGGTGTCCAGCGGAGATTGCGCGCCTCCAGCACGGCGCGCCAAAGTGCGGATTCGGTTTCCAGCGCGATCGCCGGCTCGCCGAGAAGGCGGGCGGCCTCCTTGTATTGCTTTGTCTCAATGGCGGCGATCGCCCGCAACAGAATGATCGGTTTGGTCGCTGCGGCCGTTGGATCATCCTGTTCGACCACGGTCAGAATGCCGGCCGCTTCCGGGCCATCGCCGTTGGCGAGGCGGAACTGGGCGAGCTTCAGCCGCGCTTCGGTCTTGTCCCGCTTCGCGGCATTGGCGGCGTTGCGAAAGAGCTCGTTGCCGCGATCCCGCACGTTGCCCTTGCTCGCCGCCCGCCAGAAATCGACGTCGAGCAGCAGATCCTTGGCGCCCTCGCCGGTTGAAACGCTCCCCTCCGGCACGCCGAGCGAGACTGTGAGCCCATTGTCACGGCTGATCCTGACTTCATCTAGACCGACTTGCACGACCACATCGTCGGAACGGGGCGACAGCGCAAGGCCATGAGCCGTCGGCCAGGCTGTCAACTCGACGAAGGATTGCGGCTTGGAGAGGCCATAGGCCGGACCGTTCGCCGTGACGATGGCCAGGCGATCGCCCGTGTCAGGATCATCGATCCAGAAAATCTGGCCGAGCGACGGCATGCGGGCGGCGAGGATCGTCCGGCCGTTGTCGGCAACCCCCCGGCGCAACAGAAGCGATTCGGTCGGGCGCGCCGCCGTCTTGCCGACGCTGGCTATCCAGCCCTGGCCGCCATCGGCCGGATTGAACGAGATCGCTTGAGGAGCCTGGAGCGTGAGCCGCACGATCGAGGCCCCTGCCGCGCGGTCGACATCGATGCGGGCGATGTCCGCCTTCAACTCGTCCGGCACTGCAACCGGTTCGATCAGCTCCTTGGTGTCGAAGACCATCCACAACACGCCGTTGCGCAGAAAAGCGGCCGCAGGGACGGGAGTGGGGAACGGGACTTCGATTTGAAACCCTTCGCCGTTCTTGCTCAGGCGGGGCCGGAGGTTCTGCATGCTATCCGAAACGGCGCGCAGCGGCGCCAGCAGGGCCTTGGGTTGCGATGGAGCGGCAAGAACGGCCGCCGGGGCCTTGGCGGCGCCGTCCGCAGCGTTCGCAGGCTTCGAAAGCGACGGCAGGACAACCTCGGTTTCGCGGCCGGCGTCCACGGGTTTGGGAAAATCGACAATGACCGTATCGTCCTCGCGAAAGGCCCTCATGTCAGTCTGCGGCGCGATCGTGACGGTCAAGGCCAACGTGCCGGCGCGCGCTTCGGCCTGAAAGCTCCGCACCGTGTCCGGCAAGAGCGTGCGGATGCTGGCGGGATCGAAGCGCAAGGCCGCGTCGAAAATCAGCGTGAGCTGATCCCCTGCCCGATTGATCTCCACCGGCACCGTCTGGCCGATATCGAAGATCAGGCGGGTGAAAGTCGGTCCGGCGCCGACGCGGGCCGTCATGTCCCTGACTTCCCGCTTCTCGCGTTCGCGCTGCGACTTGCGCAGTTGCTCCTCGGCTTCGCGGGCGCGGCGGGCGAGGTTCTCCACGACATCCTGCGGCAAGGACGGCGGCAATCCCTGCCAGTTCTCCGGCAGAAGATCGAGAAACACCTTTTCTCCCGCTTCGAGGAGGTTGGTCCGCAAGTTTCTCCGGGTGGCCAGACGAACGGTCCTGCCATCAGGATCGCGACGCACGACCGAAAGATAGGACGGCACCTGGGTCACGATTTTTTCGAGATCGACATTCACGGGCTCGTCGAACGAAAGAACGATGACGCCGCTGGTCGAGCGCACCTGGGCCTTGACGCTCTTGTCCATCGAGAAAGTGACGCGGCCGTAGCCGTTCATTTCAACGGCGAAAACGGTCGCCTCCGCGGCGCGGGCCGGATGTGCGAAGGCGAGCGCTGCGGCAAGAGCGACGATACTGGCGGCCGTTCGGAAACGATGACGCAACACGGGATGCACGCACTCGACACAACGCAACGCGCCGGGGATGCCCCGGCGAAGCATCAGACTAACCGAGCGTGCCTAATCGACCGTTAAGGCGATGTCAGGGCTGACGCCGTGGACGCTGTGTCGCCGGGTCAAGCCGGGGCAGTTCGCCCGCAGGCGCGGAGGCAGGCGCCGAACCCCCGGCGCTGCCGCCCATATCCCGCCCCCGCATGGCAAGCGCGACGGTGAGTTTCTCGGCGGCCTCAGGGCTCATGGCGGCAAGGATTTCGGACATGCGCGCGGGCTTCATGCTGGTGGCGATGGGCACCAGAACGTCGAGCTTCAGTCTGTCGAAGACGCGCGCCGCATCTTTGGCCTTCATGCTTTCGTACATGATGACCACGGTCTTCAATTGCCGGTCGGCCTCCGCCTGATCGGCCTTGGCTCCCGATTCCATACGCGACTCGATCTCCTTGAGGTCATTGATGCGTCCGTCGAGCTTGCGCTCGGCCGCCTGCAGCAGGCTCTCGCGCAATTCGATTTCGCGGGCCCGGTCGTCAATCGCGCCGCGCCGCTCCTGCAGCCGCTCCAGCACCGCCCGCTCCGAAGACGGCGTGGGGTTCGGCGACGGCGGTTGGGCGGGCCGAGGTTCGGCCTTCTGCGCCACTTGATCCGGCTTCGGCTCGTCCTTCTTCTCGGCATCCTTCTTCTCGGCATCCTTCTTGGCCGCATCCTTCTTGGCCGGAACGGCGCCGGTGATGTCCTCTTCAGGCGGAATGAAGCGATGGCGCGCCAGCGCCCGTGCGAATTTCGGCAGATCCTCCTCGGTCATGGCCCGCTTCGGCGGCGGCGATTCCACGAACATGCGTTCGCCGGACGAAACAAGCTCCGCCGCCTTAAGGACCAAAAGACCGGACGCAGCCGCGATCACGATCGGAAGCAGACGGACCCTGTTCATGCGGCTTTGGTCAATCTCCGGCGGGCGCGCAGCGCGAAGGCTTCCGCGGCAGCCAGGGTTTCCGCCATCGTCGCCGGTGCGGATGCGGGAACAGGAACAGGTTCCTGAGCCCGGGCGGCAGCGACGGGTTCGGGCTCCTTGACGAAGCGCGTCTCTGCATCGGTGACCGCCTTCTTGGCGGTGGAGACGATTCGGCCGATGCGCTCCAGCACATCGTCGCCGGAGCGAATGCACTCGCTGAGCCCCGCGCTGGCGCTTTCGGCGGCCCGCAGCTGTTCGCCGAGAGTCTTGTCACATGCCTTCAGCGCGCCCCTCAGCCCCTCGATCGCCCGTTCCGCGCGCTCGGTGGCGAGGCCGAGATCGACGACGATCTGGCGCATGGATTTCTCATCCGCCCGCAAGCGCTGCAACTTGCGGTCAAGGATGATGCAATAGGCCACCGTGAATCCGAGCAGGACTACGACCACAAGTTCGATGATAAAACTGATCACGCTTCCCATGCCGCCCTCAGTCTCTCTTCCCGGTTGCGCCCTGATCGAAGATCGCCAGCGTTGTTGTCGATCGGATCAGCGGCGCGAGCAGCTGCACCGCCATGGAATCGCCTATGCGCCCCATCCGGCCTTCGGTCAGCCTTTCCTCCCCGCAGCGGATCTGCACGATCGGATCGGATTTGACATCGAAGATGATTGTGTCGCCCACCTTCATGTTGACGATCTGGCGCAGCGGCAGCTGCTCCTGGTGCAGGACTGCCTCGAGATCGAGCATGGCGGAATAGACTTCCGTGGCCAGATGGCCTTCCCAGGTGGGATCGCGGCCAAGCTTCTCGCCCATGAAGCTCTGCAGCAGCAGATCGCGGATCGGCTCGATCGTCGCATAGGGAAGCAGGATTTCGATGATGCCGCCCCGACCCTCCATGGCGAGCCTGAGCTCGACGAGAATGGCGGCGTTCGCCGGACGGGTGATGGAGGCGAATCGGGGGTTGGTCTCGATCCGGTCCATGGTGAACGTCACCGGAGACAGCGGCGCGAAGGCCTCCGCCGCGTCGTTCAGAACCACATCCAGCATGCGCCGGACGAGATTGATCTCGATGGTCGTGTATGGCCTCCCGTCCATGTGCATCGGAGTATGGCCGCGCCTGCCGCCCAGCAGAACGTCGATGATCAGATAGATCAGGTTCGAATCGACGAAGACCAGACCGTTATTGTCCCATTCCTCCGCTTTGAACACGGAGAGGATGGCCGGCAGCGGAATCGATGACACATAATCTCCGAAGCGTATCGAAGTGATGCCATCCAGCGAGACTTCGACGTTGTCGGAAAAAAAGTTCCGCAGGCTTACCGTCAGCAGCCGGACCAGCCGGTCGAAGACGATCTCGAGCATCGGCAGCCGTTCGTAGCTGACGATCGAGCTGTCGGCGATGGCGCGGATGCCCCCGGCGCCATCGAGCGAGCTCTCATCAAGGGAGAAGCCGAGATAGCTGTCGATCTCCTCCTGATTGAGGAGACGGTCCGAGGCGAGATCCAACGAGGCGACGGCGGCCTGCGTCCAGCCGCCGTCCTCCGTTTCGGTGTTCGCGGCGACCGCATATTGCTCGGCGAGGAGGCTTTCCTCCCAGGCTGTCGATAGCGCTTCCTGATCCTTCTGCCCCGCCATGGATCCTATTGCACCATCAATTCCTTGAAGAGGATCGCATCGACCTTGGCGGGATAGACCGCGACATTCACGCGGCGGGTCATTTCCTCCTTCAGCCGATAGAGGCTTGCCGAACCCTCGAGGTCCTGCGGGCGCAGCTCGCGCATGAAGACCTGGAAGGCGTCCAGCACGCGCGGCAGCATGGGCTGGATCTCGGTCACGACCTTCTGCTCGCCGACTTCAAGCGCGATCTTCATGCGCAGGAACTGCTGACGGTCGGACTGCCCGCTGCCCTGGGCGAGGTTGACCGTCATTTCGGGGAGGTCGAGGAACGCCGAAGGCTTCTTCGCGCCGGCCGGACCGGCTCGGGAATCGCCGCTGGCGCCCGGCGCTCCGGCCACCTGATGATCGTCGGCCTTCTTGCCTTTGAAGAACAGGAAGTATCCGCCGCCGCCGCCAAGGACGAGGACAGCGGCCGCTGCGCCGATCAGAATCTTCTTGTTGCCGAGAAGGCCGCCGACCTTCTGCTTGATACGGGATTGGGCGCCCTCGCCCTCGGGCGCGTCGTCGGACTTGGCGGGTTTCTTGGCCATGGTCTGCCTGTCGTCTGTCGGTCGGCGGCGGTGCAGGATGCCGTTGGACCCTCTCCACCTTTGCCTTGGCCGAACAATGCCTCCGCTTGGTTAACGAAGCCTTTAGGTTTCGCTTCCGGACGGCAAATTTTGCCGGGCTGAAACGGCCATGGGGGGCGTAGCGTCGTCCAGGCCGAAACACCGGCGCTGAATCTAAAACACTGTATTTAATCATTTTTTTAAGAAACCCGCCGTTTGGCACGGCCTCTGCAAAGACCGGGGCGTGGAACCGGCGGCTGGGGAGCAGCCGGGCCCGCAGCAGAATCGTTGGAGAGCAACGAGGAGCAGGTCATGGAAAATGCCTTTCTGATCGGTTTGTCGCGCCAGGTCGCCCTGGCCCGCGAACTCGACGTGGTGGCGAACAACGTCGCCAACATCGATACAAACGGCTTCAAGCGCCGCTCGACGGTGTTCGAGGAATATCTGATGCCGACGGCGCGCCACGAACACTTCCGCGGCGCCGACAAGCGGCTGTCCTATGTGTGGGACAAGGGCACTGCACTGAACTTCAGCCAGGGAACCATGGAGCGCACGGGCAATCCGCTCGACGTGGCGATCCAGGGCGATGCCATGCTGGTGGTCCGCACCGGAGCGGGCGCCGAGCGCTACACCCGCAACGGCTCGCTTGGGATCAATGGGCGAGGTGAACTCGTCACCAGCGACGGCCATGTCGTGATCACCGACCGCGGCCCGCTGCGGATCACAGCCACAGAAACGGACATCCAGATCTCGCAGGACGGTGCGATCTCCACCAGCAACGGCCCGCGCGGAAGGCTCAGGCTCGTCAAGGTTCCCGACCCGCAACTGCTGCAGAACGAGGGTCAGAACCTCTTTGCGTCACCCTCTCCGCTGCCGCCCGCCCTGCCCCGCGATTACCGGCTGGCGATCGGCGAGATCGAGAAATCCAACGTCAAGGCCGTGCAGGAAATCAGCCGCCTCATGGAGCTTTCACGCGCCTACCAGAACGTCAGCTCGCTGATGCAGCGCACGGATGAAATCCGCCGCAGCGCCATCAGCCGGCTGGCCGATGTGAACCCCGGCAGCTGATCCGGCACCGGAACCGAGGAGCAACGCCCCATGCGCGCCCTGCAAACCGCCGCCACCGGTATGATGGCCCAGGAAATGAACGTTCAGGTCATTTCCAACAACGTCGCCAACATGCGCACCACGGGCTTCAAGCGACAGCGCGTCAATTTCCAGGATCTGCTTTACGAGCAGTATCGCAGGGCCGGTGCTCCGACTTCCGACCAAAACACCCAGGTTCCCGCCGGCGTCTTCGTCGGCGCGGGCGTCAAGACGGTCTCCACGCCCCGCATTATGAACCAGGGCAACATCTCGCCGACGGAGAAGACCTACGATATTGCGGTCCGCGGCGATGGGTTCTTCCGTATAACTTTGCCCGATGGGCGCACCGGCTACACGCGCGACGGAGCGCTCGATCTCGACAGCCAGGGCCGCCTGGTGACAGCCGAAGGCAATCCCGTCGATCCCGGAATTACGGTTCCCAACAATGCCACCAGCGTCGCGATCAGCAATCTCGGCGTGGTGAGCGCCCTCGTGCCGGGAAACGCGCAGCCGCAGCAGCTCGGCGTGATCACGCTCAGCCGCTTCATCAACAGAACCGGCCTCGAGTCGATCGGCGACAACCTCTATCTCGAGACCGCCGGCTCCGGGCCGCCCATCGACGGGACGCCGGGCGCGGAAGGTTTCGGCACGCTCCAGCAAGGTTATCTCGAGGATTCGAACGTCAACGCGGTGACGGAGATCTCGTCGCTCATCGCCGCCCAGCGCGCCTATGAACTCAACGCCCGCGTCATTTCCGCATCCGACCAGATGCTGAATGCCGCCGCCCAGATCTTCCGCGGCTAACGAGGAACGGACATGACACTCCAGCGCAAAGCTTCCGAACCAGGCCGCCGGCGCAACGACCTCGCCTCGGGTTATCGGGCGAAGACAGCGGTGATCGAAATCAGCGACCGCCACGTCGTCCTGTTCGCCGTCGGCGCGGTGATCGTGCTCTTCTTCCTGAGCCTGCAGGCGGCCTTCGCCCAGACCGCGGCGGCGCGTCTTCGGCCCATCGTGACGGTGGAGGCGGATATCGTCCGTCTCGGCGATCTGATCGACGGCCTGGGAGACAATGGCGAACCCGCCGTATTCGCAGCGCCGCAGCCGGGCGCCTCCGGCATGATCTCGGCGAAGCGCATCATGGCCGCAGCCCGCGAACACAGCATCTACGGCGTCGATCCCGGCGGATTGACTTCCGTCACCGTCCGGCGGCTCGGACGCCGGATCAGTCCCGAGGACATCACCCGCGCGCTGTCGGCAGCTCTCGTCAGCGAACATCAGGTGCCGGCCGACACCGAGCTCGAGCTCAACTCCGGACTCATGGAACTGACTGTCGAGAGCAGCGCCACGGAACCGGTTGTCATTCGCAACCTCAGCTACAACGGCGCGAGCGGGCGCTTCGAGGCGACCTTCGTCGTTCCAGGCAGCCGCGCGATGGAGCTCAACCCGGGCCGCGTCATCGGCAGCGTCTCGGATGTCGTGCGCGTCCCGGTCCTCTCACGGCCTATCCTGAAAGGGGATGTGGTCAGCGCCAATGACATCAGCATGGAGCGGCGGCGCCGGTCGGATATCGCGGGAGACTTCTTCCTCGATCCGGCCAAGATTGTCGGCAACGCCGCCCGCAGGGCCTTGCCGCGCGGAACGCTGCTGCGCGAAGGCGACATCCAGCGGCCGGAGGTCGTCGAAAAGAACGCCACGGTCACGATGTTCCATGAGCAGCCGGGCATCCAGCTGTCGATGCGCGGCAAGGCGCTCAGCGGCGGCGCCATGGGCGACACCATCCAGGTCATGAACCTCAACTCGAAGCGGACCGTCGAAGCAACCATCACTGGCCCCAATCGCGTCGCCGTCACCGGCGCCGTTCTGCAGCAGAAACCGGCCCGTGCGGGCACCGCCATCCCGTAACATGAACGAGCGCCCATCATGACACGATCCCCGCCCCTTAGCCTTGCAGCTCTCCCGCTGCTCGCCAGCATCGGGGCCTGTTCGAACATCGACCGGCTCAGCCAGGTCGGACAGGCGCCCGCGCTTTCGGCCATCGAGAACCCGACGGCCCAGGCTGGCTACAAGCCGGTGCAGATGCCGATGCCGACGCCCCAGCCGGTCAGCTATCACGGCAACTCGCTCTGGCGCTCCGGCTCCAGATCCTTCTTCAAGGACCAGCGCGCCCAGCAGATCGGCGACATCCTCACCGTCAAGGTGGTGATCACAGACCGCGCGGCCATGGACAACACCACCGTCCGCAGCCGGAAGGCCAACGAAGGCGGCGCAGTCGGCGGTGAGGTTGGCGGTTCGATCACCGGCGCCGTCGGATCGGTGCTCGGCCGTTTTCTGCCTGAGAACACCCAGACTGCAGGCTCAAGCAACTCTGCGCTGCTGACCTTCGACTCCAATTCCCAGACGACGGGCGCCGGCTCGGTCAAGCGCAACGAACAGGTCGTCACAAACATTGCGGCGGTGGTGACCCAACTCCTGCCGAACGGGAATTTCGTGATTGAAGGCAAGCAGGAGGTGCGCGTCAACTTCGAGATCCGGGAATTGATCGTGGCCGGCATCATCCGTCCGGAAGACATCGAGGCGGACAATACGATCGCCTCGGCCAAGATCGCGCAGGCCCGCATCGCCTATGGCGGCCGCGGCCAGATCACGGACGTCCAGCAGCCGCGCTACGGCCAGCAAGTAATGGATATCCTCCTGCCATTCTGATGATCGCCACAACCGGAACCGCGCGAAGCTCCCCCCTGTCGCGCGGGTTCCGGAGCGATGCCGGCCGGTTGCAGGCCGCCATCCCGTCAAGCCCCGGCGCTCTCCGCCGGGGCTTTGCGCGTCTGCCGAAGGCGCGCGTGATCCTTCCGATTACAAGGCGAAGGCGGAGCGCATCCCGATGTTCGAGGTTGAAGCCTTCGACAGGAACTGTCCGCAGCATATCACGCCGGGCTACCAGAACCAGCGCACGAGCGGCGGCACGATCATAGCCGCCTGCAGGCCGATGAACAGCAGCACCATGCCGATGACGGGACCGGGAACCGGCAACCCGGGAATGCGCGCCGCGGCCTCGCCCGCAAGCTGGCACAGGAAGATCAGGAAGATCGCTTCAAGCATGCGCCAAGCGGACCACCCGGGAGGCTCCAAGGCAAAACTTTTTTGGCGGAGGCCGCAGGGAAAGGCGGGATGACGCGCTTGCAAGCCCGAACCTAAGTCCGCATGGTGAGGGCCTTCACAACGGAGAGACCGCTTTCCTGCATGAATATCGATATCGCCAAGCGCGTCTATGATCACACCTGGAAGCTCGATCCCATCGTGCGGTCGCTGCTTGATACGGATTTCTACAAGCTCCTGATGCTGCAGGCGATCCACGCCCGCCATGCCGATGTGCAGACGACCTTCACGATCATCAACCGCACGAAGACCTTCTCGCTCAGGGGCCTGATCGACGAGTACGAGTTGCGCGAGCAGCTCGATTATGCGCGCACGCTCCGGCTGGCCAAGAAGGAGCTCATCTGGCTCGCGGGCAACACCTTCTACGGCAAGAAGCAGATCTTCAGTCCCGAGTTCCTTGCCTGGCTCGAAGGATTCCGGCTGCCGGAATACGATCTGCGCACGGTCGACGGCGAGTACCAGCTGACATTCGCCGGCCCCTGGCAGGAGACCACCCTCTGGGAGATCCCGGCGCTCTCCATCATCAACGAACTGAAATCACGCGCCGTCATGAAGGGCATGGGCCGCTTCGAGCTCGATGTGATGTATGCCCGCGCCAAAGCGAAGCTCTGGTCGAAAATCGAGCGCCTCAAGCTGCTCGAAGGTTTGCGAATCTCGGATTTCGGCACGCGGCGGCGGCACTCGTTCCTGTGGCAGAAATGGTGCATCGAAGCGATGAAGGAAGGCATCGGCAATGCCTTCACCGGCACCTCCAACGTCTTCCTCGCCATGGAGAACGACCTCGAGTCGATCGGCACCAACGCCCATGAGCTGCCGATGGTCTATGCGGCGCTTTGCGATGACGATGCCTGCCTTCGGCATTCGCCTTATCGGGTGCTGGAGATGTGGAAGGATTTCTATGACGGCAATCTGCTGATCTGCCTGCCCGACACCTACGGCACGGCCGCCTTTCTCTCCGAGGCGCCCGATTGGGTGGCGGACTGGACGGGCTTCCGGCCTGATTCAAAACCGATCGTCGAGGCCGGCGAGGAGATCATCGCCTGGTACAAGAAACGGGGCCGCGATCCCGCTCAGAAGATCGTCATTTTTTCCGATGGGCTCGATATCGACAGCATCGAGGTTGCGCATGCGCGCTTCAGCGGCCGCATTCGCATCGGCTATGGCTGGGGCACCAATCTGACCAACGATTTTCGCGGCTGCGCGACGCATCTTGAGCCGTTGCTCGATCCGATCAGCCTCGTCTGCAAGATCACGGGCGCCAATGGCCGGCCGGCCGTGAAACTGTCGGACAATCTGGCGAAGGCCACAGGCCCTCAGGACGCCGTCGAGCGGTACATCCGGGTCTTCGGCGAGCAGGGACGGGCTGACCAGAAGATCGACGTCTAGGCCTGCTTCCCGACCAGTTCTTCGTTCGGCGGCTGAAGCCTCGACGCGAGCGCCAGTTCTTCACGGCGCTGCTGGACGGCATAGGCCCGCTGGCGAAGGATGGCTTCTTCCGGAAACTGCTGCACGACACGGCCCGTCGATGGGCTGTATTTGCGAAAGACCAGTTCCTGCGTCGCCTCGTCGCGGTCCACGCGGGTTGTCGGCTGGCTCGCGGCCGCATCGATTGCACGGTTCAGAGCACTGATCCTCTGCTTCTCGGCATTGGGCTGCTCGAATCGTAAGGGGCGCGTTTCGTCCGCCGCCTGCGCCGCCTGCGCTTCCGGCAATTCGGTCCGCGCCACCTGGCGCTGCGGCGGCGGCTCGACCCTGACAGGAGCGGCCGAGGTCGCCTGAACCGGCCGGACACTCAATCCGGTTTCCATGGTTCTCTCCTCATGCGCGATCCAATTTGACCGCATCGCACCTTTTACAGGAGGAGATTTGAAGCGCTGTTAGCGGAATCGTTCAAATTTTATACAACTATAGCGTGCATCAGTTGTATGCGGCCAGGCATCGGATCGAACACGGAAATCAGAGCGTCTTCGAGACGGCGAGGGGCGCCGCCGGAATACGGTAGCCGCCGCCCGGCTGGCCATAGGCCCCATAGCCCTGCGGCGAGCGCGCCTGGCCGACCTCGTTGGCCAGTTCCCTGATGATGCTCTCCGACACCGTCTTTGCCGTGCCGAGAACCGCCATGTTCAGGCTCATGAGTTCCGAGAAGCTCTCGTGCCGCTTGCGAAGCAGCGCCAGAGAGGGGGGGTTATAGCGGCCGAGCGCGATCGCGTTGGCTTTGAGATCCTCAAGGGCGCGCTGATAGGCCTGCGCGGCCGGATGCTTCCTTTCGGCGACATCGAGGGCAGCCTTCATCTTGCCGTCCCGCAGCAAAGCCGTCTCCTCGGCGATCACGGGCTCGATGACGTCAAGCGCATCGATCGCCGCATTGACAACCGCTTCCGCATCCTGGGCGCTGGCCACGCGCGGGCGGGGATCGGGCCTGTGCTGGTCACTCATGAGCGCTTTCCTGCGGCGCCAGCGGCGCCAACGCCCATGGCCGCTTTCCCGGTTCTCTCCTGAGCCTGCAGCATCTCGCGGTAAACCTGCGGCGCGATGCCGATCGAACCTGCCTTGCTCATGCTGCGCGACATTTCATCGAACAGGAAGCCGCGCCAGGCGCCGCCGCCGTTCTGGCCGGAGCCGAGAGGACCTTCAGCGCCCAGCCCCGAGGTCATGCTCTCAAGCATGTTCTGCAGGAACGTCGCCTCGAAACCCTGAGCGGTGCCGAAGGCCTTGGCCTCGCGGCTGCCGGGCTTCGCTTTCGCGGCGGCGCGGTAGGCGTCGAGCGCCTGCTGGGCCGGAATGCTGAGTGTGCTCGTCATCACATCACCTCGATGTCTGCTTGCAGAGCGCCGGATGCCTTGATCGCCTGCAGAATGGTTATCAGGTCGCGCGGTCCGATGCCAAGCGCGTTCAGCCCGTCCACCACCTCGCGGAGAGTCACCCCCTCCTTGACGATGGCGAGCCGGGCGTTGTCGCCGGTATCGACCCTGACGCCCGTGCGGGGAACGACCACCGTCCGCCCATCCGAGAAGGGACCGGGCTGGGATACGGCGGGTTGCTCGGAAATCGTGACCGTCAGGTTGCCTTGCGCAATGGCCACATTCGAGACGCGCACATCCCGCCCCATCACGATGACGCCGGACCGCTCGTCGATGATGATCCGCGCCCGCTGGTCGGGATCGACCCGCAATTGCTCGATCTCCGTCAAGAGCTGGATCATATTGCCGCGGTAATTTTTCGGGATCTGGACCGTCACCGTCGAGGGATCGGTGGGCTCGGCGGTCGCCTCTCCGATGAAATCATTGATTGCGGCGGCCATGCGGCGCGCGGTCGTGAAATCAGGATTGCGCAAGGAGAGCCGCAGAGCCCGCTGACGGTTCAACTGAAAGTCGATCTCGCGTTCGATCAAGGCGCCGTTGGCGATGCGGCCGACAGTCGGCACGCCGCGCGTGATGGAGGCGGCATCGCCCTGCGCGGCGAAGCCCGAGATCGCCACAGCGCCCTGGGCCACGGCATAGACCTCCCCGTCGGCGCCGAGCAGCGGCGTCACCAGCAAGGTTCCCCCCTGCAGCGACTTCGAATCGCCAAGCGAAGAGACCGTGACGTCGAGCCTCGTGCCCTGCGTGGAGAAGGATGCGAGATTGGCTGTCACGATGACGGCCGCCATATTGGCCGTGCGCATGTTGATCCCGCGCACATTGACGCCAAGGCGCTCCAGCATCGCCTGGGCCGATTGACGGGTGAAGGGCGAGTTCGCCAGCGTATCGCCGGTTCCGTTCAGGCCGACCACGAGGCCGTAACCGACGAGCTGGTTCTCGCGGACGCCCTCCACCGCCGCAAGATCCTTGATCCGCGACATGGCCTTCGCCGGCTGCAGATACACCCAGCTGATGACGACGAGGAAAGCGATGAAGACCGACCGAACCAATTGCGACGTCACCAGCATAAACTTCACTCCAACTCGCCCCTGCCTGTGCGAGCCTCATGCCAGACTGCCACTGATCTCCAGACCACTGAAAGATATAGGTTATTTCCGCCAAGGCCGTGATCCCCGCCGGTTGCGGACGGCGCGACCCGGCAAAATCGACCCTGCCGTTAACCGGCGCTTAACCATGATTGGCGGATCTTGCCCTGCGCCGGAACGGAAGACCGTCCGGCGCCATATCATCAAGGGTCCGGGCTTTCGATAAGGAGCGGGCAAGGAACCATGCGTGTCTCCGACCGCGCCCCAACCAATGCGCTGAACAGCGCGGGCTCCGCCCAGCGGGCCGGGGCGGCGTCGACGCGCTTCAGCCTCGCTGGCGCAGGCAGCACGGATCGCGCATCGCAGGCGCAGTCGGCGGCGCCCGCCAGCCTGCTGAACGGCCTGCTCGCGGTGCAGGCCGCCGGCGATTCCCTTGAGCGGCGCAAGCGCGCGATCAAGCGCGGCGGCAACCTGCTCGATACGCTCGATCAACTCAAGATCGCCCTGCTATCGGGGCGGGTATCGGCCGAACAGCTTGAGCTGCTGAAAGCCCAGGCGCGCCAACGGGGAGATTCGGTGGACGATCCCGGCCTCGCCGATATCCTCGCCCATATCGAGCTTCGGGCCGAAGTCGAGATCGCCAAACTGTCACGGCGGTAGCGCCCATCGCCATGTTCGGTTAAGCGGGCCTCTCCTGATCGTCAGGCGCGCTTCGCATGCTCTTCAATTCCTTCGCCTTTCTTCTGGTGTTCCTGCCGCTGACCCTCGCCGCGCATGCGGCGGTGGAGCGCTATCAGCCAGCCTACAGGCTGTTGTTCCTGACGCTGATCTCGATCGCCTTCTACGGCTATTGGGAATGGCGCTTCGTCCCGATGCTCGCCCTCTCGATCCTGCTCAACTGGCTCGTGGCGCGGGCTTTCCAGAAGAGCCGGCGGCAGGGCACCGAAAAAGGCTGGATCATCATCACGGCGACCGCGCTTAATCTCCTTGCGCTCGGCTTCTTCAAGTACACCGGCTTTCTGGTCGACGCGCTGAACAATCTGGGCGCCGCGAGCCTCATCCGTCCCGAGATCGCCCTGCCGCTCGGCATCTCGTTCTTTACTTTCCATCATGTGATGTATCTCACGGACCTCAAGGCCGGCCGAGCGCCGGAGTATGACCTCAACCGCTACGCGCTCTATATCGGCTTCTTCCCTCAGGTGCTGGCGGGTCCGCTCGTCAGATGGTCCGAGATCATGGACCAGTTCGACCAGCGCCCCTTCCGCGGCGGCTGGGAGGAGCGGGCGGCGCGCGGCATCATGCTGCTGACGCTCGGGCTGGCCAAGAAAGTCCTGATCGGTGATCCGCTGGCGGAATACGTCAATCCGGTCTTCGCCGCGGCGGCCGCCGGAAACCCGATCACTGTCTTTGAGGCCTGGCAGGCGGTGCTGGGCTTCGCCTTCCAGATCTACTTCGACTTTTCGGGATACACGGACATGGCGCTGGGCATCGCGCTCCTCTTCGGCATCATGCTGCCGCAGAATTTCGATTCGCCCTACCGCGCAACATCGCTGCAGGATTTCTGGCGGCGCTGGCATATGACGCTCTCACGCTTCCTGCGGGATTACCTCTACATTCCGCTGGGAGGCAGCCGCAAAGGCCTTGCAATCCAGCTTCTGGCCCTGCTGGCGACCATGGCTTTGGGAGGCCTCTGGCACGGGGCCGACTGGACCTTCGTCGCCTGGGGAGTGGCGCATGGCCTGGGGCTTTGCGCCGGCGTGCTCTGGCGGAGGGGCAACCTGCCTTTTCCTCCCCTGCTCGGCTGGCTGCTGACCTTCCTTTTCGTGATCCTGTGCTGGGTGCTCTTCCGGGCGACGAGTTTCACGGCAGCCCTTGCGATCTACAAGGCCATGCTCGGATTCGCACCCCTGGGGACCGGCTTCAAATGGCGCGCGCTTGCGGTTGCCGCCGCCTTCGCCATGATCGGCCCGACCAGCTGGAATCTCGCCCATAAAATCCCGCTCTCTCGCTGGGCGGCCTGGCTGTTTGCGCTGCTTTTCGTCGCAATTCTCCTCAAGATCGGCGACGATGCAAATTACGAGTTCATCTACTTCCAGTTCTGAGGGTTCACGCCTGAGGCAAGCAACCAGGGCGATGACCGCGTAGCCTGCGTTTTGCATTTCCTTCACAATCAGATGATTGAGCAATCCCGGCGGCGGGAAATCAAGACTTGGCCGTTGAGACGCTTTTCCAATCAGGATATAGGCGTCGCGGGAATTGCTGGGGAATCGGAGGAACAATGGCTACGGCAGGGGGTCAGATCGTTTTAGGCGAAGGTTACCGGCCATCTGAAGAGGAGCCGTTCATGAATGAACGGCAGCGCGACTACTTCCGCCGCAAGCTGATTGCCTGGAAGGACGAGATCCTGCGGGAAGCGTCCGAAACGATCCTCACGCTGCAAAGCGAGAACGACAATCATCCAGATATCGCAGACAGGGCCTCCTCCGAGACGGATCGGTCGATCGAACTGCGCGCCCGCGATCGCCAGCGCAAGCTTATCTCGAAGATCGATTCCGCCCTCGGCCGCATCAATGACGGCTCCTATGGCTATTGCGAGGAAACCGGCGAGCCCATCTCTCTGCGGCGCCTGGACGCCCGCCCGATCGCGACGCTGACGATCGAGGCGCAGGAGCGCCACGAGCGGCGCGAGAAGATCTACCGCGACGATTGATGCCAGACTGAACAGATCGACTTGAGCAAAGCCCCGCCTTCCGGTGGGGCTTTTGCTTTGGTGAGAAGCCGAGGCGATGATGCGGCGGCGGAACGGCTGCAGAGGTTTGGTTAACCATAATATTCGCTTTGCAGTTAACCTTACCGCCTTATGAAGCCGCTTAACCTTCTGGCAACCTTAACAGGACCTTTTGCAAACACTGATCGGCAGAAAGCCTTCGGTATCCCCGGCCAAAACGGACGGGAGCAAGAATGAACCAAGAGCCAGAAGGTTCGAAAACCATGTCTGCTTCAGTCGCCCTATCCGTTGGCATGCGCAATACGCTTTACTTGATGGCCGACATCACCACCCAACAATCTGTATCCAACAAGCTCCTTTCCACCGGCAAGAAATTCAATGACGTTCTTGATGGTGCGATCAATTACTTCATGGCGCGCAGATTCGCCAAAAACAGAAGCGATCTGTCCAATCTGCTAGAGCATTTTCCGAAGAAGTGGATACCGGTTCTTCGAAAGAAAATGCGGTAAATCAAGAGCTTAGAGCGGCCGATCTGTTTCAGTCAGATCGGCCGCTCTAGTGGACAGAATATCTCGCAAAGCACTTTGCAGTAAACGATCAAGACGATCCAAAGCATGTCGAAGCTCATGGAATCTGTCCAGGCGCTGGCGCGACAGGCGAGCCAAAGATCGGAAGACGCGGTCAGCGGGGTTCGCAAAACGCTCGGCAGGCAAATCGCCGATACGTTGAACCAGGCCGCCGCCCGGCTCTCTCCCCGCGCCGAACCTCGTTTCGCATACGGCGCGGGCAGCCCCTTCCGGCCGCAATGGCCGGCAACCGCTCGTCCCTTCCACGATCTCCGGCCCGTCGCAGGGCGACCGGAAGCCGGAGATCGGGAACCTTATGGCGGCCGGCAACGGCCGCCATCTTTTCTGGACGCCGCTGGTTCAGGCTCGGGAACGGTTTTCTGCATCAGCACAAGCATCGAACCATCGTCGAACACCGGATGCCCGAAGCTGGGGCGGCTGGCGACAGCTTTGAAACCCTCCGCCAGATACAGCCTGTGGGCAGGCCCATTCGCATCGTTCACGATCAGCGTGACCCGGCCGAGATGGTGCGAGATTGCGAGCCGCTCCGCCAGCCCGAGAAGCATTCGCGCGATGCCGCGGCCTCGCGCCCAGCCATCGACGGCGATCTCCCGGATGAAGACCGAGCGATCAGCGAGCTTGATGAGGGCGACGGCGCCCGCCTGCTCGGGCGGCTCGCGGCGGGGATCGAGCGGCGTCGTATCCCCGACGAAATTGAGCAGGACCATGCCCGCCATCCGTCCATCGATTTCAGCCACCACGAAGCGGCTGTAGCCGATCTCGCATTCGGGATCGGCGAGTTCCGCGAGCCCCCTCTCCCGCCAGGTCTCCGCCGGACTCCTGACCCGCTCCCAGGCTTCGCGAATGCCGCCCCAGCTCGAAATCATCATGAATTCGAGCAATGCGCCGATATCCTCGGGGCGGGCGGAGCGAAGGGCGATATTCGATGCCATATCCAGGGCGTAAACTCACGAAGGACCAAGAGCGTAAGCTCACAATGGGAGCGAAGGCCAAATCACGCCCCTGAGCGATCATAGCACTTAAGCCTCTGTTAACCATCTTTGTTCATCACTGCTAACAGCGTGCCGGGAGAAGACCGTCAGCACCCTGAATTGGGATAGGAACGAAAGCTAAACGGATGGCTGGAGAAATCGTCCTTTCGCGCGGTATAAGAACCAATCTGCTTTCTTTGCAGGACCATGCCGCCAACCTCGAAATCGGCCAGGCGCGACTGGCGACCGGCAAGCGGGTCAACTCCGCGCTCGACAACCCGCTCAATTACTTCCAGTCCGATGGGCTTCGCCAGAGGGGCAAGGAGCTCTCAAGCCTCCTCGACCAGATGGGCATTGCCGTCGAAACGCTGAAGACCACCGGTAAGGCCATCGAGGGCCTGCAGAAGCTCGCCGAATCGGCCGCCGCCATCATTCGGAATGCCGCTGCAACCGCGGATAACACGATCCGGAACCAGGCGCGGATCTCCTTCGAGGAAATCAAGAACCAGATGAATCAGCTGGCCGCAGACGCCAGATTCAACGGACGAAACCTGTTGAACGGCGGCGTCGCCGGCGCTTACGACAGCCGTTTCGACCTGCGGATCTCCTTCAACGAAACATTGACGACGCAGCTTGATGTCAAGGCCATCAACCTGCGCGCAACGCTCGCGGGCACGCCGCCGATTGCAGCCGGCTCGACGGCGCCGCAAGTTGTCACGCCGATTGCGCCCGATCCGCTCGCGCCAACCGGGTTTCCGCCCCGCGCGGCTGCAACCGACTATGATTCGGGCGCGGTGGGCGACGCGAATATGCAGCGCGATCTGGGCTACCTGCAAAGCTACATTTCCACGATACGCGGCGCGGCTACGAACTTTGGCATCAACCTCACGATCCTCCAGAATCGCCAGCAATTCACCAAGGATGCGGTGCTGACCCTCAACGTGGGCGCCGATGGGCTGGTGCTCGCCGACCAGAACGAGGAAGGCGCCAAGCTCCTCGCCTTGCAGACCCGCCAGCAGCTTTCCACCCAGGCGCTCAGCCTCGCCAACCAGTCCGATCAGGCTGTCCTTCGCCTCTTCAACTGAGAGCGATCAAAACGGGGGTTGTGACATGGCGCTGAAAGTCGAGCTCAAACCCGGCGAGAAGATCATCATTGGCACGGTCGCGCTCCGCAATGGCGAACAGCGCGCGCGCTTCTTCATCGAAGGCCAGGCGCCGATCCTGCGCGAACGTGATATTCTCAACGCCCACACTGCGAATACTCCGGCGAAACACATCTATTTCGCCGTGCAGTTGATGTATGTCGAAGGAACGATTGAAAAGCACCATCAAATTTATTTCGAAATCGTAAAGGATTTTGTCCGCGCAGCGCCCAGCGCCACCCCGCTGATCGCAGAGATCAATAACCGCATCTTAAGCGGTGACTTCTATAAGGCCCTTAAGGCAGCGAAAGAGCTTGTAGCGTATGAGCAAAAGCTCATGGACCACGTTGCGGGCAACGGGATGGAAAATGAACAATCCGGCACAGGCGTACGCCCGGACGGCACAGCAGACACTCCAGGGTCGTGATCTCGAGGCGCATGTCCTCCTGAAGACCGCAGCAACACTCCAGGGAATTCGCGACAACTGGGACCTTCGCCAGGACGAACTCCCCGATGCGCTGCTCAAGAACCGCAAACTCTGGACGGTCTTCGTCAGCGCCATGTCGGCGGAGGATTGCCCGATGCCGGCCATGCTCCGCTCGAACATCATCAGCCTCGGCATGTTCATCTTCAACCGGACGATCCAGCTCTCCGTCGATCCGCAGCCGCAGTTGATCACCGTGCTGATCGAGATCAACCGCAACGTGGCCGCCGGCCTGCGCGGCAGCGATGCGGACAAGGCGCCGGCCCAGCTGCCCGCCGCCTGATCGGCTCAACGCGGGCGCCAGCCCTGGACTCTGGTTAACGACTGCTTCCGCGAGCACCCATCCTGCCCCCTTGCGGAGCGGGTGGCCGAGCGCAGCGAGGCCGGGTAGGGGCATTTTTCTTTTTCACCCTCATGATCACTCCTCCCCGGCGGCTTTCGCCACCGACCCTCCCCGTCAAGGGGAGGGATGGAACCCGCACGTTAATCCGGATTCCCAGCCCTTCCACGCGGGCGCCAGCCCTTTCATTCTCCGGGCATTCCTCCTATATTCCTGTTGCCGTCTTCGGACGGCTATGGCGATAAACGGACATCGTAATAAGCCTTTCGGACCCGGGGGCAGTACCCGGCGCCTCCACCAAAGCGGGTTTTTCGCCCGTTTCGGCGGGGGCGAAACAGGATCGACGAGGGTGTAAAGGGTCTTCTTTTGCCCGGCATGATACCGCCGTTATCGGGTCGCTTTATAGTTGCAAACGACAACTATGCTCCGGTTGCTCAGGCTGCGTAAGCGGTTTGAAATACCGAAATCAAGTCCTCTGGCTTAGCCGTTAGAGGCGGGGTTCGCAGGCACCTGGCAACAGAAGCCTGTACTTCTTTCATGGGCAGTCGGGCATGGGCAGTGGGCAGTCGGAAGACACATCCTGCCCCCTTGCTGAGTTTTTCCCCTATTGCCGAATGCCGAAAGCCGGTTGCCGATTGCAGATTGCCGCATCTTCCCCCTCGCCTTCGCAAAGGAATCGGCTAGTCTCAGGAAATGTCGACCGATCACATCCGTTACGATCTCCTCGTTCAAGACGCCTTGCGCAGCGTGGTGCGCAATGTGCTCTCGGATGCGGGGAAGAATGGCCTGCCCGGCGAACATCATTTCTACGTGTCGTTCAAGACGGGCGCGCCCGGCGTGCGCATCTCCAACCGGCTGCGCGAGCAATACCCTGACGAGATGACGATCGTGCTGCAGCACCAGTTCTGGGATCTCGGCATTACCGACCACACCTTCGAGGTTGGCCTCTCGTTCGGCGGCGTGCCGGAGCGGCTGCTCGTGCCATTCGATGCGATTGTCGGCTTCTTCGATCCCTCGGTGCAATTCGGGCTCAAGTTCGAGGTCCAGCAGCCCGAAACAGTGGCCGAGAATGATGACACCAAGGGTGCGAACCTGCCTGCTCTTGCGACCGTCGCCCCCATGCTGCCACCCAAGCCGGATGGCGGCATCCTTTCCTCGACGCAGGACAAGGGCAAGGCGAAGAAGGACGGCGCGACCATCACGACCAAGGGCCGCGGCAAGAAGGCCGCTGCGGATGATGCGAAGGCGGACGAGACGCAGCCAACGGCCGCCGTTGTCAGCCTCGACGCCTTCCGCAAGAAGAAGTAGCGATCACCGGCGCGGGCCGCGCCTTCACGCCCGCACCATCCGCAATTCCGGCATGGGCCTCAGCGTCACCCGCTGAACCGGATTGACCACCTGCCGCGGCGGCCAGTCCAGCCGAACCCGTCCAAAGATCGTGGCCAGAATGATGACGGCCTCCAGCATGGCGAAACGCTGGCCGATGCAGATGCGCGGGCCCGCGCCGAAGGGCAGGTACTGGTACCGGTCGATCGCCTCCCTTGCGCCGGGCATGAACCGCTCGGGACGAAAGAAATCCGGGTCGCTCCAGAGTTTGCGATGGCGGTGCACGACATAGGGCGAGATCACCACAAGCGCGCCCTTTGCGATGCGGATATCACCGAAGGACTCGGCTGCAAGGGCCTTGCGGGTCAACGTGGCTGCCGGCGGATAAAGGCGCATCGCTTCCTCGATGACGGCGCGCAGGAAGGGCAGGCGATCCGGCCATTCGGCAAGCGGAAGGTTAAGGGCGCCGGCGGCCTCCCGTTCCGCCCGCTCGCGCTGATCTGGATGCTTCGCCAGCAGGAACAACGCCCAGCCAAGCGCATTGGCGGTCGTTTCGTGACCGGCGGTGATGAAGGTGATGATGTTCGCGGCCACTTCCTCGTCGGTGAGGCCGATGCCGGTTTCGGGATCGGCCGCGCCGATCAGCGCCGTCAGCAGATCGGCGGGCGCGATACCCTCGGCCATCTCGCCCTTGCGGCGCTGAATGATCCGATTCACCTCGGCTTCGAAGAAGGAAATCGATTTGCGGCCCGTGAACCAGGAAAGCCGCGGGATCCAGTCCGGCAGGCCAAGGGCATCCAGCGGATCGAGCCGGCCGACCGTATCGAAATAGCCTGTGACGGCCTCGCCAAACCGATCCGCGCCGCTGACGATGCCGTCGGAGAAAAGCGTGCCGGCAAGAATGTCGAAGGTGACGCGCGTCATCTCCGCAGAGACATTAACCAAATCGCCCCTTGGCGCCGCTGCGAGGCGATCGGCGGATTTGCGCGCCCGTTCCAGCATGATGCCCGCGAATCCATCAACCATCCGGGGCGTGAAGAGCGGCGCCAGCGTACGCCGCACGCGCTTCCAGGTTTCGCCTTCCGCCGTCAGCAGGCCTTCGCCCAGGCCGGGCTTCAGGACGCGGCGCTGCAGATCGTCCTTGGGGTAATTGCCGACGTTTTCGACCAGAACGCGGCGGATAGCCGCCGGATCGCTGATGACGATGGTATCGCCCAGCACCGTTCTGGCCGATACGAAAGGCTCCTCGAAATGCCAGACGCCCCAGGCCGCGGCAGGATTGTCGCGGAGCTGCCGCAGCAGGGCGAAGGCGCCAAGCCTCTCCGTATGCGGAATCGGCGCGGGCGGCCGATAGCCGCGTGGGCGCAGGCCCGGCGTGCCGGCATCAATCGCGAGCGTCATCGTGCCTCCTGTGCAATCAATGGCGAGGCTATCATCCCGGCCAGGTTCGACCAACGATCCTCTTGCCGCAGCCGCGCCGCCTGCTAAAGCGCTGACCATCCAAGGGATTCAAACGGGGCAGCAGCATGGCCAAGGCCGCGACACGCACGGAAACCGATACATTCGGCCCCATCGAGGTGGCTTCGGATGTCTACTGGGGTGCGCAGGCGCAGCGCTCGCTCGGCAATTTCAAGATCGGCTGGGAGAAGCAGCCCGCCTCGGTCGTGCGCGCGCTGGGCATCGTCAAGCGGGCGGCGGCGGAGACCAATGTCAAGCTGAAGCGCCTCGACCCGAAACTCGCCGAAACGATTATCGCCGCGGCGCAGGAGGTGATCGACGGCAAGCTCAACGATCACTTTCCCCTCGTCGTCTGGCAGACGGGATCGGGCACCCAGTCCAACATGAACGCCAATGAGGTGATCTCGAACCGCGCCATCGAGATGCTGGGCGGAGTGATGGGCTCGAAGAAGCCGGTCCATCCCAACGACCATGTCAACATGAGCCAGTCGTCCAACGACACCTATCCGACGGCCATGCATATCGCCTGCGCCGAGCAGATCGTGCAGGAGCTGCTGCCGGCGCTCAGGCATTTGCACAAGGCGCTCGACAAAAAGGCGAAAGCCTGGGGCAAGATCATCAAGATCGGCCGCACCCATACGCAGGACGCAACGCCGGTGACTTTGGGCCAGGAATTCTCCGGCTATGCGCAGCAGGTCGAAAACGGCATCGCGCGGATCGAGCAGACGCTGCCGATGCTGATGCAATTGGCGCAGGGCGGAACGGCCGTCGGCACGGGCCTAAACGCACCGGTCGGTTTCGCGGAGGAGGTGGCGAGGCGCATCGCGAAAATCACGAAACTGCCCTTCACCAGCGCGCCCAACAAATTCGAGGCGCTCGCGGCCCATGACGCGATGGTGATGAGCCATGGCGCGATCAACACGGTTGCGGCGTCCCTGTTCAAGATCGCCAACGACATCCGCTTCCTGGGCTCGGGCCCCCGTTCGGGACTGGGCGAACTCTCGCTGCCGGAAAACGAGCCCGGCTCATCCATCATGCCGGGCAAGGTGAACCCGACGCAATGCGAGGCGCTGACTATGGTCTGCGTGCAGGTGTTCGGCAACCATGCGGCGCTCACCTTCGCCGGCGCGTCCGGGCATTTCGAGCTCAACGTGTTCAACCCGGTGATGGCCTACAATTTCCTGCAGTCGGTCCGCCTGCTCGCCGATGCGGCGATCAGCTTCACCGACAATTGCGTGGCCGGCATCGAGCCGCGCCGCGACAATATCAAGAAGGGCCTTGATAACTCGCTGATGCTGGTGACGGCGCTGGCGCCCAAATACGGCTATGATCTCGCCGCCAAGATCGCCAAGACGGCCCACAAGAACGGCACCACCTTGCGCGAGGAAGCGCTGCTCGCCGGCGTCCCGGCGGCTGATTACGATGCGATCGTGCGGCCGGAGAACATGGTGGGGCCGGGTTGAGCCGCAAGCGGAAGTGAGGTACTTTGCGCAGGGTTGATGCGCATGGAGTATACCCATGAATGCCAAGAAGGCCGTGAACGTGACGATGGATGCAGATCTGCTCGCCAGGGCGAAGGCAGAGGGCATCAACCTCTCTGCCGAACTCGATCAAGGTGTCCGCGCCAAGGTCGCCAAGCTTGAAGCCGAGCGCTGGAAGCGCGAAAACGCCCAATCTCTCGCCGCCATGGCGCAGCGCATCGAGGCGGAAGGCGTTGCTGGCGAAGAGCATCGGGCTTACGGCTGATGCAGTATGATGTCTGCGTGAATCGGGGCCGCAATGCGTCCCGCGCGCCGTATTTCCTCGTTGTGCAGAGGGATCACGTGGATGGCCTGCCGACGCGCATTGTTGCGCCGATCTTGCGCATCGACCCCCTCGAAGTCGTGACGAGGGTGATGGTTCCGGTCGAGATCGACGGCGAAAAGCTGACGCTCTCGATGCCGGAACTGTTTTCGGTTCCGGCAAGGCAACTGGGTCCGACAGTCGCCAATCTGTCCGGTCAGCACGTTGATTTCGTCAGCGCGCTGGATCGCCTCATCACCGGGTAGCCTCCATGTCCGATATCCTCTCCCTCTCGAAGGCCCGCAAGGCGAAGGCCCGCTCCGGCAAGGAGGCGCAGGCGGAGCAGAACCGCCTGCTGCACGGGCGAACGAAGGCGGAAAAGCAATTGGCGAAGGCTAAAAAGGCGCTGGCGGAAC
This sequence comes from Methylocystis sp., assembly GCA_020252485.1. Taxonomy (GTDB): domain Bacteria; phylum Pseudomonadota; class Alphaproteobacteria; order Rhizobiales; family Beijerinckiaceae; genus JADCCX01. Next base: position 71,059 of record JADCCX010000013.1, on the reverse strand, counting down.
GCCGGATCGAGGGGCATCGCATCGATCCGCCGCCTGCCGTCACGCCGCTGAAACCGCGCAAGCCGAATGCCTGAAAGCCCGGACGGAATCATCAAGCGCTCGGTCATGATCGCGGGCCACCGCACCAGCGTCTCGGTGGAGCAGGCCTTCTGGGATCATCTGAAGCGGCTGGCCGAGGCCAGGGGCCTGAGCACCGGTGCGCTCATCGCCGAGATCGATCAGGGGCGCAAACGCCAAAATCTCTCGTCGGCGATCCGGCTGTACGTGCTCGAACAGGTCGCCGCGCGTTGATCGCGCCCGCCTGGCTGAAGGTCAGCGGATCAGTGGTGGCGTGATCGGGAGCGGAGCGCCAGGCGGCGGCGGGCCGCCCGTCGAGGCCCGGTCCGGCGTGGCGCGGATGATCTCTTCGATCCGCTGCTGCAGGTCGAGCCGTTGCGCCTGCTCGTCGCGGCGCCGCTGCTCCTCGGCGGCGCGCGCGGCGGCTTCCCTGCGGCGACGCTCTTCCTCCTCGGCCTTGCGCTGTTCTTCGGCCGCGCGCAGGCGGCGGTTGTGGAAGCTTCGCTCGCGCTGATCCTGCTCCAGCGCTTCGATCCGTTCGGTCTCCCGCTGGATCGCGATGGCTGTCAACCCGTTCGCCAGGCTGGAGACATCAAGGTCGCGCATTGGCGCTGCAACGGGACCGCGCAACGTGAGTTCCGCCATCGCCGGCGGGCCGGACCAACCGGGCGGATGCACCCGCGCCACCACGGAGGTGCGTCCCTGCATCGTCATGTCGCGAAGATCCACCGCGACACTGCCGCTGAATTCTTCTCTCGGGGTTTCAAGCCGCATCGGACCCGCACGCCAGACGCCGGCCGCGATCGACATCGGAATCTCGACGGCCGGGAGCGGCAGCGTCCCGTTGAGTTTCTGCCGCAGGGTGGACGCCAACCCCTCGCGGGAGAGGACGGCAAGGTCAAGGTTCATGCCAAGCACATGATCGAGCGCGCTCGGGGCGAGGCCTTCCACCACGCCGCGCTCCAGCGAGACCCGCCCGGCGCCGGCCAACCCGCTGACGAGGGCCAGCGGGCTCTCGCCCGTCGCGCTGACGTCAAGGGAGACCGCCGCCTTGCCGCGCAAGCGGCCGGACGCCGTCGCGAAGCCCGGGTGCTCGATCGTCAATCCATCGACCGCCATGCGCGCCGACAGGCTGACGCCTTGCGCGCCACGCCGCAGCACCGCCTGCCCCGTCAGCGCGCCGTCAAGCCAGCGGCCCGCGAGATGCTCCAGGAAAATCAGGCCCTGATCGAAGCGGAGCACGAAGCGCGGCTGCTGCAGCCCAATTCCATCGCCAAGCCGCAACGCCTCCGCCTCGATCCACAGATCACCCGGAAGCGTGACCCCAGCGGCAGGCCCAAAGGGGGTGCGGCTCCATCGGGCGGGGGCAGGCGCCTGCTCACCGCTTTCGCCGAAGATCAACGGAGCGAAGGCGCTCGCATCAAGCGGACCGGTGCGAAGCTGACCCGAAACCCGGCCGAACTCGGCGAGATTGAAGGCGATCTCGCCACGGAGCGCCGTCGGCCCCGACTGCATGTCGAGGCCGCGGAGCGTGATGCGATAGCCGCGAAGGTCGAAGCCCGCCTTCACCGCCAGGCTCTGTCCCGGCGAAACGGCCGGCACCGCCAGCAGCATCGTCTGGGCCAGCGGGAAGAAATCCGGCGTCGACAGCGCCAATACGCCCCGCAGCGGCTCATCGGCGCTTGATGTCCAGCCGGCCTTCAGCGACATCGACATGCCGCCGAAGAGGCCGTCGACCGACCAGGGCGTCTCGGCTCCGCCGGGGGACGGCGGTCCCGAACCGATGATCGCCAGATCGACGGGGCCAGCGCCGCCGATCGCGATCGCGTCCAGCCCGATCTGCCGCAGCAGGCGGGAGGGCTCTGGGGCCTTCAGGCTGAGCGTCAGGGCATTCGCCCCGTCCAACGCGCCATCACCGCCAAGCCGGAAGCTGCCGTCGACCAGAGTCGTGCCGAGACGGCCGGCGAGACGCAGCGTGCTCCGGCCTGCCTGACCGGGCGTGCTCGACCAATCGAGCGTCATATCGGCCGGCACGAGGCTTCCGGCGCGCGGCGCGAGATAGGGCAATGCCTGCGATGGCAAAACCCGCTCGGCGAGTTCGAGAAGGGCCTCCAGGCGTGTGGCTGTGAGCTTCCCCGTCAGTGCAGGCCGCTCGCCGCTCAGCACGCCGGAGGCCAGCAGATTGGCCCCGCCGAGATCGGAGACCTTGAGCGTTTCGAGATAGATCGGACCATCACTGCGGCGCAGCCGCAGCGCGATATCCCCGGCCCCGGCGCCGCGATAGCGCACGCGCGTCGCCTGAACGTCGAGATCCAGATCCCATAGACCCGCCCGATCGGCCGGTGAATCGGCCCATTGCCAATCCGGCAGTTTGGCGACATCGAGCTGGTCCGCCTTCAGGGCGAGCCGCAGACCGGGCCGCAGGCCATCCTGCCGAAAGGCGACATCGCCGGTGAGCCGCATGTCGTCGGCGACGAGCCTCGCGCCGCTGATGCCGAAACCGGACAGTTCCTGGCGCAATTCGCCTTCGAGCTTGAGCGCCTTCAATCCAAGCGGCCGAGGCGCAATGCCGTGGAACCAACCGCTCAGCCGGCCGAGATCGCGGCTCTCGAAGGCGATCTGGCCAATCAGCCGGTCGCTTTCGTCGGCGGCGCCGGCATCAAGGTTCAGGCTCGTCCGGCCGGGCAGCTCGCCGGAGGCTTGCCGGAGACGCAGGCCTGCGGCGGAGGCGTCAATCAGCAGGCGCGGCGCAAGGATGGCTTCGCCGCCAACCATCATCGAGCCCAAGCTGACCTCGAGCGTGCCTGTCAGCGGTGATGAGGCGCCGCCAGTCACCCCGCCGAGCGCCGCCCGCAGGAGCGCCTCCGGTGTCGGCGGGGTCTTCCGGTCTTCGCCGGCGAGCAGGCGATCGAGATCGAACTGACGTCCGGAGAGGATGAAACTGGCCGCCCGCTCCCGTTTCCAGTCGATATCGCCGACTCCATTCAACACGGCCTGGCGCTCGGCGTTGCCAAAGGACAATTCAATCTTGTCCAGCGCCGCCAATCCATTCGCGCTGGCGAGGCGCGAAGACGCCCGCCAGATGAGGTGTTCGTCCCGTTCGCCCAGCGGCAGAGAGGCATTGCCGCTGGCGGAGAGCGTGCCATCGGCCACGATGCCGTTGGCGCCAAGCTGCAAGGAGCCGTCGTAATCGATGCGCATCGCCGCAGAATCATTCTCCAGCTGAGCCTTCAGGCGGATCGCACCATCGGCGATCTTGCCGGTGGAGAGCCGCAACGTCAGGCGCTTCCCGTCCCTGTCGAAGGCGGCGCCGCCGCGATAGGGCCCGAGCAGCGACTGAACCTCGAATTGTCCCTCGATGCCGCTCAGATCAACATGCGTGCTGCCATTGCCGGAGACGAGGCGCAGGCGTGACTGGCGGATGATGAGCTGGTCGATCGCGGAGGCGGCAAGATAGCCCGGAACCTCCGCAGCTGCGCCCGGCTGCGCCTTGGGCGCAAGCGTGAGATCGGCTCCGGTCAGAACGGCCTCGGTCATTCGGATGTTGCCGCGCATCAACGGCGGCACGGACAAGCGGGCGCGGAAGCGGCCGACCGAACCGGTCAGGATTCCGTCGCCCTCAATCCGCACATGGCCGAGCTTCAGCGTGGGGGTGGGCAGCAGCTCCAAGCTGATCGGACCGTCGATGCTGACCGGCGCGCCCAAGGCCTGCGACACGTACTGGGCGACAAGATCGCGCCGGCTGTCCCAGTCGATCACATGCGGACCGATCAGCGCAGCCGTCAGCGCGAGCAGAACGAGGATGGCGAGGCCAGTCAAAAGGTCACGCATCAGCGCAGCCCCTGCTGGGGAGCAGAAATTCGTGACCTGTCGCCATTGGGCCCGCGATAATGCCGCATTGCGTTGAAATCACGGCCAGAACCGCACCGTTCACAGCGCCACGATCTTGCCCGGGTTCATGATGTTCTCGGGATCGAAGGCGCGCTTGATGAGCCGCATGGCCGCGAGATTTTCCGGGCCAAGCTCCTTCTCAAGATACTTCATCTTCCCCTGCCCCACACCATGCTCGCCCGTGCAGGTGCCGCCCATGGCGAGCGCCCGCTCCACCAGCCTTCCGACATAGGCCTTGCCCTTCTCGATCTCGCCGGGATCATCCATGTCGATCAGCGGCAGGACGTGAAAGTTGCCATCGCCGACATGGCCGACGATCGGCCCGATCAGCCCGGTCGTTTCAAGATCGCGGATCGATTCGTCCACGCATTCCGCCAGCCGCGAGATCGGCACGCAGACATCAGTTGAGATGCCTTTTGCTCCGGGGCGGAGCGCCATCGAAGCCCAATAGGAATCGTGGCGCGCCTGCCAGAGCCGGGTCCGCTCCTCCGGCTTCGTCGTCCATTGGAAATTGCTGCTCCCGAAACCTGCAGCGATCTCGCCGAAACGCTCGGCCTGTTCCTTGACGGACGAGTCGCTGCCGTGGAACTCCACCAGCAGCATCGGCTTCTCGGGGAGATCGAGTTTCGAGTAGAGGTTGGTGGCCCGGATCGCGACGGCGTCGAGCAGCTCCACGCGCGCAATGGGGATGCCGCTCTGGATCGTCATGATCGCGGTGTCGCAGGCGTCCTTGACGCTGGGGAAGGAGCAAACGGCGGCCGAAATCGCCTCGGGAATGCCCTGCAGCTTGAGGGTGATCTCGGTGATGATGCCGAGCGTTCCCTCGGACCCCACGAAGAGGCGGGTCAGATCGTAGCCGGCGGAGGTCTTCTTGGCGCGCCGCGCCGTGGTGATCACGTCGCCATTGGCAAGCACGGCCTTAAGCGCGATGACATTGTCCTTCATCGTGCCATAGCGCACCGCATTGGTGCCGGATGCCCGCGTCGCCGTCATGCCGCCGAGCGATGCGTCGGCGCCCGGGTCGATCGGAAAAAACAGCCCCTGATCGCGCAGATATTCGTTAAGCTGCTTGCGGGTGACGCCCGGCTCGATGACGCAATCGAGATCCTCCGCATGGACCTCCTTGATCGCTTTCATCATCGACGTATCGACCGACACGCCTCCGATCGGCGCATTGACATGGCCCTCGAAGGACGAGCCGATCCCGAAAGCGATGATCGGCACCTTGTGAAGCGCGCAGAGCTTCACGATCTGCACCACCTCTTCGGTCGTCATGGGATAGACAACCGCATCAGGCGGCTGGTTTTCGGTCCAGGTGAGCGTGTTGGCATGCTGCTCGCGCACTGCCTTCGATGTAACGCAGCGGTTGCCGAAATCACGGGTGAGCTCCGCGACAACCTTGGCGATAACCTCCGGCGCCGGACGGACCAGCTCCATGCGCGCGTAAACATTCATGACGGACGATCCCTCATTTTTTGGCCTTTGATGATCGATCCATCTCCAGATCGATCGCGTAAAGAGCCGGGAAGAAGATGGCGCGTCTCTTTTACGAAGATCGCGAGGGTCTGTCACAGGAAATCAACAAGCGCGCAGTAGACATGCGCGTCTGATCGGGGCGCGGTCATGCTCATCAACGAATCCACCCTTGAGGATGAACGGCCCGAGCAGCCGCCGGCGCTGTTCTTCGCTCCCTTCGTTTCGTCCCGGATGGGCCTGCGCAGCGACTGGATCGATTACAACGGCCATCTGAACATGGCCTATTACCATGTGCTCTTCGATCAGGCTGTGGATGAAGCTTTCGGCCTCTGCGGTCTGGGACCGGCCTATGCGCAGGAGCGCGGGCATTCCTTCTTCCTGGTCGAGAGCCGGATCCGCTACCGCCGCGAACTCACGCTCGCCGACAGGGTGAGAGTGACGCTGCAGCTGATCGATTTCGATGACAAGCGGCTGCATTACGTGATGGAGATCCGCCATGCCGAGGATGGCTGGCTGGCGGCGGCCTGCGAAAATCTCTCGATCAATGTCGATATGGCGACGCGACGCGCAGCGCCGTTTCCTGCCGATATTCTGGTCAATCTGGCGATGTTGAAGGCGTCCCATGCCGATCTGGCGCGACCCGACATGCTGGGTGAAGGCGTGACCATGGTGCGGCGCTCCGGCGGCGTTAACTGATCCGCGGAGATTCGCCCGATCCATTGCATCCTCCGGTTGCTCATTCAGGCCTAATTCATGCCTGGCGCCCCACAAACCTCCGAGAAAAGAGGGGTTGTGAGGTTGTGACGTGGTGAATGCGATGACGGCGCCTCCGGCGCCAGACAGGCCGGCCGACATCAAGGGACCTCTGGCGGCGATGGTCGGCCTCCTCCTCGCTGGAGGCGTGCTTCTCGACGTCAACCGCATCAATTCCGTACGGGATTCACTCGACAAGGTGGCTTATCTCGCAGCCTTCGACGCGGCCGCCGCGACGCGGCCTGCCGACAGAGAGACTCTCTGCCTGAAACGCTTCGCCAAGACGGTCTGGACCGACAGCGAAGTGACGATGGACGAGATCGACGTGAACGTCACGCCCGGAAGGCGGGGCAATACGGCTGTCGTGAGCTACGATGCGACGGTGCAGCTGGTTGTCGGCCGCTACTTTGGCTTCAGCGGCTTCATGATCTCGGGGGAAGCCGAAGTGACGGCGCCAACCCGCCAGATTGCAGCCGCAACACCCTGATCACCGGGCAGATTTTCTTCCCGGAGCGCGAATCGACGGTGACGTCAGGCAGGGCGTGCTGTTAGGACATGCCGCCATGCGTGAAGGCCTCGTCCCCTCCAATACCACCCATGTCATGCGCCTGCCGGCCGATATGGCCACAGCGCTGCGTCTCGCGGGCCAGCTCGGAGAATTGCTCGACGCGGACGAGAACGCCGTGGCCGCTTTCGAATCGGCTGACGGGAGCCACTGGCTGATCGAGGTTTTCTTCACCTCGGAGCCGGATCAGGCAATCATCCGCGATCTCATCCGCTCGACGCTTCCCGGCAAGGCGGGCGATGCTGCCGCCGGGCTCGCGGCCTTCTCGCGGATCGAGCCCAGGGACTGGATCGCCGCCTCGCTCGACGGGCTCAAGCCGGTTCGGGCCGGCCGCTTCCTGGTGCATGGCCAGCACGACCGTGACGCTGTGCGCGTCAACGATATCGGGATCGAGATCGAGGCGGCGCTCGCCTTCGGCACCGGCCACCACGGCACGACGCGCGGGTGCCTGCTGTTTCTCGACCGGGAACTGAAGCGCAAGCTCCCCCGCAAGGTGCTGGACGTCGGGACCGGGACGGGCGTGCTGGCGATTGCGGCAGCCCGCGCCCTGAAGCGAAAGGTCGCCGCCGGCGATATCGACCCGGAATCGACACTCACCGCACGGCAGAACGCCATCGCCAACCGCGCCGGGGCCTTCGTGCGACCCGTCACCGCTATCGGCGTGCAGCATGGCGCGATCACAGCGGGCGGGCCCTACGATCTCGTCCTGGCGAATATCCTCGCCAGGCCGCTCCGGCTGCTGGCGCCGTCTCTCGCCCGCGTCACTGCCCCAGACGGCCGGCTGATCCTCTCCGGACTGCTGGCGCGCGACGTGCCTGGCGTTCTCTCGGCCTATCGCGGTCAGGGATTTTACCTTGCAGAGCGCATCGATCTCGACGGATGGGCGGCGCTGCTCCTCAAACGCAACAGAGCGGCAAAGAGGCCGCTCCGGTAGAGGTTTCGCGCTCTTTCAGGCGGCGAATGTCACTCCGCTACCCTGCCGTGCTCGCGGGCCATTTTGGCCTGCAGCGCGCGCGCATCGGTGAAGACGGACACAACCGCTTTGTAGAATGCAATGAGATGGTAGAACATAGATGATCTCCTTTTCGAATCTTCAATGGGCCGTCGTCGGGGAACGTTCGCTGGAGAGCGTCATTCACCGGCGAAGGGGAGCAAAGCGTAATCGAGTTTGCTTTTCGGATCGGCCACCATCGCTTGCGCGCGCCGGATCTCGACCTGTGCCCGGCGCATGCGCGATTCGATCATCGCGTTGAGCAGACGGGAGAAGAAACTGCGCCGAGCGGGGGCCTTGATCGGGGCGACCGCGTGCGGGGTATAGGTGAGTGTGGCCATGGGTATCTCCTGTGGTTGAAAAAACGAAAGGAGCCCTGCGTTTCCCTTTTCTTGTCATGAGAAGATGGGTCATGCTGCACTGCAGCGGTAGAGCCGACTTCGACTCCCTGCCATTCGTTTTATGCATGGCTTTGCAAATAATTCTGTAAAAATATGCATTTTTTGCATGTTAATTCATCACATGCCTGTCATCTTGGCAGCAGGCTTATGAAACGCTCGACAGTCGTTTCGCGCTCTCTTAATCCAGAGCCATGCCGGCAGCCCGTTTCCAGTCATTCGAGATCAAGTCCGAGGGCCAGGCCGGCCCGGAACGCCTGAAAAGGCTCCGCGCCCTGCTTCCCGAGCGTGGCCTTGACGGTTACCTCGTCGCCCGCGCCGATGAGCATCAGAACGAATATCTGCCGCCGAGCGAGGAGCGGCTTGCCTGGCTGACCGGCTTCACGGGTTCGGCCGGGTTCGGCGTGGTGCTGATGGACCGGGCGGCCGTTTTCACCGACGGGCGCTACACTGAGCAGCTGGCGGAACAAATCGACCGCAGCGTCTACGAACCGGTTTCGATCATCGATCATCCGCCGTCGGAATGGCTCGCAGGCCAGGCGAAGACCGGCGCGCGGATCGGCTACGATCCCCGGCGTCACACGCCCGATCAGTTGCAGCGCTTCCAGCAGGCGGCGGAGAGAGCGGGTCTGCATCTCGTGGCGTCCGAGCCCAACGCCGTCGATGCTGTCTGGACGGAGCGGCCCGCGCCACCCTTGGCACCAGTCGGCATCCACCCTGCCCGGCTTGCCGGAGTTGCCCTGGACGATAAGGTCAGGGACCTGCAGCAATGGCTCGCAGCCGAGAAGCTGGACGGACTGGCGATCACTGACCCAACCGGGATCGCCTGGCTCTTCAACATCCGCGGCGGCGATGTTCCCCATATGCCATTGCCAATCGGCAATGCGCTCCTGCCGCGGGAAGGACGGCCGAAGCTGTTCATCGATGGCCGCAAGCTATCGAACAGCGTGCGCGCCAGCCTGGAGGATCGCCTTGATGTCGATGAGCCTGCCGCCTTCGCCGCCACGCTGAAGGCGCTGGGCCAGAAAGCCGCCAAACTCCGCTTCGACAGGGAGAGCGCCAGCATCGGCCTGGTCGAGGACTTCCGCGCATCCGGCGGCGCCGCTGATGTCGGCCTCAACCCGATCGCGCTGCGCAAGGCCGTCAAGAACAAGGCGGAATGCGAAGGCGCGCGTCAGGCGCAGATCCGCGACGGTGCCGCAATGGTGCAATTCCTGTGCTGGCTGGACGCAGCCGCCGCCAGGGGCGGCGAAACGGAGATCAGCGCGGCGATCGCGCTTGAAGGCTTCCGGATGGCCACGGGCAAGCTCAAGGACATCTCCTTCGACACCATCTCGGCAGCCGGACCCAATGCCGCCTTGCCGCATTACCGGGTCAACGAGGTTTCCAACCGGCGCATCACCAAGGGCATCTATCTGATCGATTCCGGCGGGCAATACATCGACGGGACGACCGACATCACGCGGACCATCGCCATCGGCAAGCCGACTGCCGAAATGATCGACCGCAACACGCGCGTCCTCAAGGGCATGATCGCGGTATCACTGGCCGTCTTTCCCAAGGGCGCCAGCGGAGCGCAGATCGACAGCTTCGCGCGCCAGCATCTGTGGGCCGCCGGGCTCGATTTCGACCACGGAACCGGCCACGGCGTCGGCAGCTATCTCAGCGTGCATGAAGGACCCCAGCGCATCGCAAAAACGGGCAGCGCACCGCTGGAGCCGGGCATGATCCTGTCGAACGAGCCAGGCTACTACAAGCCCGGCCATTACGGCATCCGCATCGAGAACCTCGTGCTGGTCGAGAGGCGGAGCATTCCGGGCGCAGAGCGCGAAATCTATGGCTTCGAAACCCTCACCCTCTGTCCCATCGACCGCCGCCTGATCAAGCCGGCCCTGCTGACCGAAGCGGAGCGCCGCTGGCTCAATGCCTATCACGCGCGCGTGCTCAAGGTGATCGGTCCGCTCGTCGACAAACCCGTCAAGACCTGGCTGAAAAAGGCCTGCGCAAGCCTGTGAGCAACCCGGAAAATCCGGCGCTCCTGCGCAGGCTTTTGCCTGTCCTGATCATCGTCTCGATGATCGGGCCGCTCGCGCTCAACATCCTCATGCCGTCGATGCCCGGCCTTGCCGCATCGCTCGGCGCCTCGCGCAGCGAGGTGCAGCTGACGCTTTCTCTCTTTCTCGCAGCGCAGGCCATCTCGCAGCTTTTCATCGGCGGCTTGGCGGACCGTTTCGGCCGGCGGCCGGTGCTGCTGCTCTCGCTCGGCCTTTATGTGATGGCGAGCCTCGCCGCGAGCCTTGCCGGCAGCATTCTGCTCCTGATCCTCGCCCGCATCGTCCAGGCGGCGGGATCGACCGCGGGGCTGACTCTGTCGCGCACGATCGTGCGGGATCTGGCGCCGCAGGCCACGGCGGCCAGCATGATCGGCTATGTCACGATGGGCATGGTGATCGCGCCGCTGACCGCCCCGGCCATCGGCGGCTTCCTGGATGACACCTTCGGCTGGCGCGCGATCTTCATCGCCTGCGCTGTCCTTGGCGTCATCGGCGGGCTGATCACCTTCCTGCAATTGCCCGAAACCCGGCCAGCATCGATTACCGGCCAGGGCATGATGGCTGTGCTCAGGCGCTCGGGTGAGGTGATCCGTAACCCTCAGTTTCGCGCCTATTGCATCGGCTCGGCCTTCACCTCGGCCGTCTTCTTCACCTTCCTCGGCGGAGCGCCCTATCTGATCGTCGAATCCATGGCGCTGCCCAAGACCACCTACGGGCTCTGGTTCATCGCCATTTCCGGCGGCTATATGATCGGCAACTTCTGCGCCGGCCGCTTCTCCGAGCGCTACGGCAGCGACCGGATGATCCGCGCCGGCAACATCATCGGCTGCACCGGCGTGCTCATCCTGCTGGGTCTGGCTTTGGTGCCCGTGATGCATCCGGCCGCGATCTTCCTGCCCAATATGCTGATGGCGATGGGCAACGGCTTTCTTCTGCCCAATGCCATCTCGGGCGCCGTCAGCGTCGATCCGAAAGCGGCGGGCGCAGCCTCCGGCGTCGTCGGAGCGATGCAGATGGGCTTCGGCGCGGTCGCAAGCTTCGTCGCAGGGCAGATCACCACCACCTCCCCGCTGCCGATGGCGCTGATGATGACGGTGTTTTCGCTCGCCGCCTGGTTCACGCTGGAGCGTGGAACGCGGGCGCGTTGAAGCTCAACTGACGAGCGCCAGCCACTCGTCCTCGGTCAGCACCTGGATGCCGAGCGCCGTCGCCGTCGCCAGCTTGGAGCCAGCGCCTGGTCCAGCGACAACCATATCCGTCTTCTTCGACACCGAGCCCGAGACCTTGGCGCCAAGCCGCTCGGCCATCGCCTTCGCCTCGTCGCGGGTCATCCTTTCGAGGCTGCCGGTGAAGACCACGGTCTTCCCCGCGACCGCCGTATCGGCCTTCGGCTTCTCCGCATCGACGATGGTGAGCTTGCTAACGAGCTTCTCCACCGCCGCCAGGTTGTGTGTCTCGGAGAAGTAGCGCCCGACCGCCTCGATCACCGTATCGCCGACCTGATCGATCGCGTCCATCTCCTCCATCGCCTCCTGATCGCCCCTGGCTATCCGCAGCGCCGCATCCTCGAAGGACTTCCAACTCCCATAGGCGCGCGCCAGAACCTTGGCCGTCGTCTCGCCGACATGGCGGATGCCAAGCGCGAAGATGAAGCGATCAATTGGGATCACGCGCCGGCTTTCGATGGAGGCGAAGAGATTGCGCACCGAGAGATCGCCGAAACCCTCCTTGTTCCTGAGCTTCTTCACGGGCTCCGCCGCATCGCGCTCGGCCAGCGTGAAGATGTCGGCAGGCGTGCGGACGGGCAGATCGGGATCGTGGAAGAAGAACTCGATCTGCTTTTCGCCGAGCCCCTCGATATCAAAGGCGCGCCGCGAGACGAAATGCTTGAGGTGCTCAACCTGCTGGTAGGGGCAGGCGAACTCGCCCGAACAGCGGCGCACCTTGCCCTCCTCGCCGGCAGCCGTTTCCTCCTTCACGAGCGGGGTTTTCAATTCGCAAAGACATTCATGCGGAAAGACGAAAGGCACGGCATCGGCCGGCCGCCGCTCAAGGATCGCCGCATCGACGCGGGGGATCACGTCGCCCGCACGGTGGACGCTGACAATATCGCCGACGCGGATATCCTTCTCGGCGATGAACTCGGCGTTGTGCAAAGTGGCGTTGGTGACGACGACGCCGCCGACGGTCACCGGCTGCAGTCGCGCTACGGGCGTATGCGCGCCGGTGCGGCCGACCTGGATCTCGATCCCGAGAAGCTCGGTCGTCGCCTTCTCGGCCGGGAACTTGTGGGCCGTCGCCCAGCGCGGCGCGCGCGAGACGAAGCCGAGCCTGCCCTGCAAGCCAAGATCGTTCACCTTGTAGACGACGCCGTCGATATCGTAGCCGAGGCTGGCGCGCTCCGCCTCGATGGAGCGATAGATGGCCAGCATCTCTTCGAGCGAATGGCAGAGCGCCATGCGCGGGTTGACGCGAAAACCGTAGCGAGCAAAGGCCTGCACCATGTCCCATTGGCTGGCGGCCGGCAGAGCGCTCATCTCGCCCCAGGCATAGGCGAAGAAGCGCAGCGGGCGGCGCGCCGTGATCGAAGCATCGAGCTGGCGCAAACTGCCCGCGGCGGCATTGCGGGGATTGGCGAAGAGCCTTTCGCCCAGCCGCTCCTGCTCGGCATTGATGGCGGCGAAATCGGCATGGCCGAGGTAGATCTCGCCGCGCACCTCGCAGACATCGGGCCAATCCTTGCCGGCGAGCGTGTGGGGCACCTCGCCGATGGTCATGACATTGGCCGTGACATCCTCGCCCTCGGCCCCGTCGCCGCGCGTGGCGGCCGTCACCAGCACGCCGCGCTCATAGCGCAGAGTGCAGGAAAGGCCGTCGATCTTGGGCTCGGCCGTGAACGCCGGCGCCTCCGAGAGGTTGAGAAAGCGCATGACGCGGGCAACGAAATCGCCGACGTCGTCATCCGAGAAGCAATTGTCGAGCGAGAGCATCGGCACCGCATGCCGCACCTTCGCGAAGCGGGAGGCAGGCGCTGCGCCGACCGCCTGCGACTGCGCTTCCCGCCGGGCGAGTTCGGGAAAGGCATCTTCCAGAGCGAGATAACGGCGGCGGAGAGCATCGTATTCCGCATCCGTGATCGTCGGCGCATCCTCCTGATGGTAGCGACGGTCATGCTCGGCCAGCTCGCGCGCCAGCGCCTCATGGGCCGCGCGCGCCTGAGCGGGCGTCAGTTTCTCAAGCGCTTCGGGCACGCCGGTCATCAGGCGGCGCCCGCCAGCAATCGATCGGCGGCGGCGCGGGCCTCCTCGCTGATCTCGGCGCCCGACAGCATCCGCGCGATCTCCTCGCGGCGCGCCCTGGTTTCGAGCACGGCGATGCGCGTGGCGACGCTCTTGCCATCGGCGACATCCTCCTTGGCGATCAGGAAGTGGCGCGCGGCCCGTGCCGCCACCTGCGGCGCATGCGTGACGGAGAGCACCTGGACCTTGCCAGCGAGCCGAGCCAGACGCTGGCCGATGGCATCCGCCACCGCGCCGCCCACGCCCGTGTCGATTTCGTCGAACACGAGGGTCGGCGCCGAGCCCTTGTCGGCCAGCACCACCTTGAGCGCCAGCATGAAGCGCGAGAGTTCGCCGCCCGACGCCACCTTCATCATGGGGCCGGGCTTTGTCCCCGGGTTGGTCTGGACATGGAAGGAAACGGTATCGATGCCCTCGGCGCTCATCCGCGCCGGATCGGTCTCGACCATGGTGATGAAGCGGGCCCGCTCAAGCTTCAGCGGCGGAAGCTCGGCGTTCACCGCCTTGTCCAGCTCCGCTGCAGTTGCGTGGCGCGACTTGGACAGCGCCCGCGCCTTCGCCTCATAGGCGGACCGTGCTTCGGCGGCGGCATTCTCGAGAGCGGCCAGATGTCCTTCGCCGGCATCGAGCGCGGCGAGATCGGCGGCGAAACGCCCGGCCAGGGCTGCAAGCCCATCCACCGGCACATTGTGCTTGCGGCTGGCGGCCCGCAGCGCGAAGAGCCGCTCCTCGATCCGCTCCTGCTCGCGCGGGTCGAATTCCGCGTCGCGCAGGGCCTTTTCCAGCGCGTCGCGGGCCTCCTCAATGGCGATAAGGGCCTGATCCAGCGCCCGCGCTGCGCCGCCGGCAAGATGGGGCGCCTGCTCGGCGCGCCGGTCAAGCCGCCGCTGTGCGGAGGAAAGGGCGGGCACCGGCGAGTTGCCGCCCGCAAGCAGGTCATGCACTTCCTGCAATTCGCCGACGACCTTTTCGGCCTGCATCATCTGCTGACGGCGCTCGGCAAGGCGCGTCTCTTCGCCCTCTTCCGGCGCAAGCTTCGTCAGTTCATCGGCGGCATGGCGGAGATAATCGGCATCCGCCCTCGCCTTTTCGATGCGGGCCTTCTGCGCTGCAAGCGATGTCTCCGCGGTCCGCCAGAGCCGGTGAAGCTCGGCCACTTCGGCGGCGGCGCCTTGCAACAGGCCGAAGGCATCGAGCAGCGACCGGTGAGCGCCGGCATCGGTCAGCGCGCGGTCATCGTGCTGACCGTGGATTTCGACCACTTCCTGACCGATGGCGCGCAGGATCTGGATACTCACCTGCTGGTCGTTGACGAAAGCCCGCGTGCGGCCGTCGCTCAACTGCACACGCCTGAGGATAAGGTCGCCCTCGCCATCGAGATCGGCATCCGCAGCGATGCGGCGGGCGGGATGCTGAGCGGGAAGATCGAAGACAGCAGTCACCTGCCCCTGCGGCTGGCCGTGGCGGACGAGGCCGCCGTCGCCGCGGCCGCCCAGAGCCAGCGCGAAGGCGTCGAGGAGGATCGACTTGCCGGCGCCTGTCTCACCGGTCAGCACCATGAGGCCGGGCTCCACCGCAAGGTCGAGGCGATCGATCAGGACAATGTCGCGGATGGACAGTCGCACCAGCATGAGCGGCTTTTGGCATGCCTGCGCCAGCGGGAAAAGGCCTCAGTCAGCGCTTCCTGCGCTCAGATGCCGATACCCCGGCGGAAACCGCGGAAGGCCCGGCTGATCCACGATTCCTGGTTCTCGCTCGGCGTAACACCGCCGCCTGCCAGAAGGGCGTAACTGTCCTTGTACCAGGGGCTGTCGGGGAAGTTGTGGCCCAGAACCGCCGCCGCCGTCTGCGCTTCTGGCACGATGCCAAGCGCCATATAGGCTTCCGCCGTGCGGTGCAGGGCCTCCTCGGTGTGCCGGGTCGTCTGGTAATTGACCAGCACCACGCGGAAGCGGTTCACCGCGCCGGTATAGTTGCGGCGATCGAGATAGAAGCGGCCGACCTCCATTTCCTTGGCGGCGAGCTGGTCGCGCGCCGTCGCGACGCGCAGGCGCGCATCGGGCACATATTCCGATTGCGGCCATTTGTTGATCAATTCGTCCATCGCCAGCAAGGCGCGCTCGGAGCGCTCCTGATCGCGGGTCACATCCGGAATCCGGTTGAAATACGACATGCCGACGAGATACTGCGCATAGGCCGCATCCTTATCGGCAGGATAAAGCTGCACGTAACGGCGCCCGCTGGCGATCGCATCCTCGTAATTGCGGCTCTCGTATTGGGCGTAGGTCTGCAAGAGCAGGCTGCGCTTCGACCAGGTCGTATAGGGATATTGCTTGTCGAGCTCCGCGAACTTGCGGGCGGCGCCGTCGAAGTTCTTGTTCTGCAGGCGGGCCAGGCCGTCGTTGAAGAGCACGTCCGCCGGCTCGTCGTTCTGCAGGTCGCTGGAAGCTTTCTTATCGCCGAACGGATTGAACGAGGAGACGGCCGAGGAAAACGTCTCGCAGGCCGACAGCGATAGAGCAAGCGCAAGCGCCATGCATGCACGCAGGACAAGTGCTGGAGACAAAGTGAGCTGCAAGCCCGAGTTCCTTACATATGCCGACCGGAAAGCGGCGGGAAAGTGCCATGGCCTCGCGATGAAGGCAAGCAATTGCACCGGAATTCCGGCAGTTCGAGGCGAGATCGTTAACTGATCGCCGTCTTTTGGAGCAGGCAATGTGGCGGCCTCAAGGCGAGGCTGCCCATGGCCTCGACACCGGTCTGCAAAAAATCAGTTCTTGTCCGCAGCGTAAGCTGCGGCCGCCATGACGCCTTCGCCCCGGCCAAGCTCGCGCCTGACGAGTGGCGCCTCGACGATCTTGTAGGCGCTGCGGTCCGCAAACAGCGCCTCGAGCATCATCGCATTGATCTTGTGGCCGGGAATATAGGCCTTGTAGCTCGCCTGCAACCGCGCACCGGCCAGCGCCAGATCGCCGATCGCATCAAGGATCTTGTGGCGGACGAACTCGTCGGGATAGCGCAAGCCTTCCGGATTGATGATACGGTCGTCGCCCAGCGCCACCGTATTTTCGAGCGAAGCGCCGAGGGCGAGGTTCTTCTTCCAGAGATACTCGACATCCTTCATGAAGCCGAAAGTGCGCGCGCGCGCGATATCCTTGCGGAAATTCGCCGGCGTGACATCCACGGTCCGGCGCTGGCGGCCGATCAGCTGCGTCGGAAAATCAATCTCGACATCGACGTCGAAACCACGCGCACGGGGGGTCAGCTCTGCCCAGGATCTGCCGTGCTCGATGCGCACCGGCTTGAGCACCACGATCACCTTGCGGGGCGCACGCTGTTGTTCGACGCCGGCCTGATCGATCGCATCGACGAAAAGACAGGAGCTGCCATCCATGATCGGCACTTCAGGACCGTCGATCTCGGCGATGACGTTGTCGACGCCCATGCCGGCCAGCGCGGCCATCAGATGCTCGATCGTTGAAACGGATGCGCCGCTCGGCTCGCCGATCACGGTGCAGAGTTCGGTCGCGCCAACCGCTTCCCGCCGCGCGGGAATGTCGCGCTCGACGCCGCCGGGCAGACCCGTCCTGCGAAAGATGATACCCGTGTGAGCTTCAGCAGGGTGAAGCGTGATTTTGACCGGCGCTCCGCTGTGGACGCCAATGCCCTCCAGCGAGATCAGGTCACCAAGAGTCGTCTGGTTCAAGACGTTATCCTCGTTGGCGGAATTGCGCTGGCGTTGACCGCCAATCAGAATTCACCGCGTTGACTTTGGATTCCGCGACACCGGCCTTGATAGAGCCCCGCCAGTTCCCGGACCGCCCCGAAGGCGGTGAGCCGGAAAATACGCGTCAGGTCCCACAAGGCCAAATCACGGTTTTTTACGCCTTGTTACACGAAAAAGTCACATTTTATCGGACACTTCATAAGAGGAAAAATTCATCTTTTCAAGAGTTTAGCTTGATCCGCAACGAGATCGCGCTCTGTTTTTGCCATCTCCTGTCAGGCTCAGCTGACCTGCCGCCGCAGGAAAGCCGGGATCTCCAGTTGGTCATCTTCGATTGAACGGTGCTGCACTCGCCCTTGCGAATCAAGCTGACCTTGCGCCGAGCGCTGGGGCGCCTGCACAACGGGCCGGCGGGCGGTTTCAGCCCGTATGGCCGGAACCAAAGGTTCGGCGGGAACGGGCTGAGTCACATGCGGGATAGCAGCCTCCTGCTCCTCCCGGCGGCCGAGACCGACCGCAGCAAGCCGCTGAAGCAAGGTCATGCGCTTGGATTCGGCCGACATCGGCTGCGGCGCCGCAGCCTGGGTCGCGCGCAATTGCTGCTGGGCCACGACCGGGAAGTCCTCGATCTGCGGCATGCGCGCCGGCCGCACGATGGCGTGAGGGTCGTAGATCGGCGGCGCAGGGGCCAGCGCCGGTTCGGCCATGGCCGCAGGCATCGGTGCCGGGGCCGCAGCCTCGATCGGTGCGACGGGCGCCGGCGACGGCTCGGGCAAGGCCTCGAATGCAGGCGCTTCGATCACAGGATGCGCCACCGGCTCTGCGGCAACCGCAGCGGGCTCCGGCAAGGCCGGCGCCGCCGGTTCGGGAATTGTCGCCCGGATCAAGGGCAGCACCGGCTCGGCGACCGTCTTGGAGGCGATCTGCGAGCGGAGGCGCTGCGCCATCTCCATCAACCGCTGGTCGGGAGCCTTGACGGGCTCGATGGCATCGATCGACGCCCGGTCGATGCCGGTCGCCACAACGGAGACGCGGATGATGCCCTCGAGGCTGTCGTCCTGCGTCGCGCCGAGGATGATGTTGGCCTCGGGATCGACCTCCTCGCGGATGCGGGTCGCGGCCTCGTCGAGTTCGTAGAGCATCATGTCCTTGCCGCCGGTGATCGATATCAGGAGACCCTTGGCTCCCTTCATCGACACTTCATCCAGGAGCGGATTGGCGATCGCCGCTTCGGCGGCCGCCAGGGCGCGCTTCTCGCCGGAGGCTTCGCCGGTGCCCATCATCGCCTTGCCCATCTCGCGCATCACGGCGCGGACATCGGCGAAATCGAGGTTGATCAGGCCAGGCTTGACCATGAGATCGGTGATCGAGGCGACGCCGGAATAGAGGACCTGATCCGCCATGGCGAAGGCTTCGGCGAAGGTCGTCTTCTCATTGGCGACACGGAAGAGGTTCTGGTTGGGGATCACGATCAGCGTGTCCACGTGCTTCTGCAGCTCGGTGATGCCCGAGTCGCAGATCCGCATGCGGCGCAGGCCCTCGAACTGGAAGGGCTTGGTGACCACGCCCACGGTCAGGATGCCCATTTCGCGCGCCACGCGGGCGATCACAGGCGCCGCGCCCGTGCCGGTGCCGCCGCCCATGCCGGCGGTGATGAAGACCATATGGGCGCCCATCAGCTGGTCGCGGATCTCGTCGATCACCTCTTCGGCGGCCGCACGCCCGACCTCCGGCTGGGCGCCGGCGCCGAGACCCTCGGTGACGGCCAGGCCCATCTGGATGATGCGCTCCGCCTTGGCATGGCCAAGCGCCTGGGCATCGGTGTTGGACACGACGAATTCGACCCCCTGCAGGCCGCATTCGATCATGTTGTTGACCGCGTTGCCGCCGGCGCCGCCGACACCGAAGACGGTGATGCGCGGCTTCAGCTCCCGAATGTCAGGGACCTTGAGATTGAGTGTCATGATCGTCGCCTCTCTTCGGAAACGGGGTTAGAAGCTGTCTTTGAGCCAACGCCCCATGCGGGACAGATAGCCGTCGGTGCCGGTGGATTGCGCTGCGCCGCCGCGGCCGGCGCCGAGGTGCTCCAGGCCCGCCACCTGCGGATAGATCAGAAGGCCGACCGTCGCGGCGAAAGCCGGGCTCTTGGCGGATTCGGGCATGCCCTTGATCGCCAACGGGCGGCCAAGCCGCACGTGTTTGGCGAGGATGCCCTGCGCCAGCGGCTGCAGGCCGGAGAGCTGCGAGGCGCCGCCGGTGAGGACAACCCCCCGGTTGAGGATCGAGCCGAACCCGGCGTTGCGGAGGCGGTCGCGCATGAGTTCGAGGATTTCCTCGACGCGGGGGCGCACGATCCGCGTCACATGCGAGCGGGGCACATAGGCCGCCGTGGAGCGCTCATCGTCGCCGAATTGCGGAACCGTGATCATTTCCCGGTCCGCCGTGGTGTCATCATAGCAGGAGACGGCAAGCGATTTCAGCCGTTCCGCATCCTCGAGCCGCATCGTCAGCCCGCGGGCAATGTCCATGGTCACGTGGTGGCCGCCCACTGCGATAGCATCGACATGCTGCAGGCAGCCGCCGCGGAAAACCGCAGCGCTGGTGGTGCCGCCGCCGCAATCGAACACCACAACGCCTTGCTCCGCTTCATCCGCTTCGAGCACGGCGAGTCCGGACGCATAGGGCGTCGCGACCACCGCTTCGACCTCCAGATGCCCGCGCTCGACGGCCAGCATCAGGTTGCGGGCGGCAGCCGTGTCCGCGCTGGCCACATGCATATCCACACTCAGCCGGTCCGCGATCATGCCGCGGGGCTCCTTGACGGCGGCATTGCCATCGAGCCGATAGGCTGTCGGCAGCGAATGAATCACCGCGCGCCCCTGCCCCACCGAATGGAGCGTGGCGGCATTCATGGCCCGCTCGACGTCGCGGTCCTGGATGGCGCGGCCGGAGGTCGCGACCTCGGCCATGAAATGCTGCGATCCGATGCGGCCGCCGGTCATCGCGACGACAGCGCTTTCGACCGTCGTGCCAGCCATGCGCTCCGCCGCGTCGATCGCGGCCCGAACGGTGCGCTCGGCCTCGTCCATGTCGATGATGACGCCGCCCTTGAGGCCGCGCGAGCGCTGGTGCCCGATGCCGAGCACGCGGCAGCGGTGGGTTTGCCCCCGCATCGCCTCCGAAGCATCGCCAGGCTCCAGGCGGGCGATGACGCAGGAGACCTTGGTGGTGCCGATATCGAGGACCGTCATCACCGCGCTCTTGCGGGCGGAGAGCGGGCGCATCTTCGGGGCCATGCCATGCGAGAACGCGTTCATGCCCGCCCCTTCACTTTGGGCAGGGTCTTGTCGAAGTAGTCGCGGCGGGCTGCGGCGGCCTCTTCGCTCAACCGGAAGGCGATGCGGCCGGGGATGCGCAGGTCGACTGCGATGATATCCTTCGCGAGAACCTGGGCCTCCCGGTCAAGCCGCTCGAGTTGACGGAGCGCCTCGACAGCATTTTCTTCGGGAAGCTTGATGTCGACGCCATTGGCCATCTTGAGCGTCCAGCGGCGCTCCGACACAAGCACCCCGGCGCGGATCTGGCTGCGCAACTCCGGCACGCCATCGAGAATCGCGGCATATTCCCGCACGCGCAGCCGGGCGCCCGGCCCCACGACATGAGGCAGCTTGAGGTAGCGGCGGTCGCTCAAGGTGTCGATCACGGTCCCATCCGCGGAGACCACGCTGACGACTCCTTCCTGCTGCCAGAGCGCGAAGGGCTCGCGCTCGACGATCTTGATCTCGATCCGGTCGGGATAGAGCTTGCGGACCGTCGCTTCCGCCACCAGCGGCAAGGTCTTGAGCGAAGCGCGGACCGCGCCGACATCAAGGAAGAGGAGCGAACCGGCAGGCGTCATGCCGGAAGCCGCCACGATTTCATCCTTGCCGAGCTCCTTCACCCCCGAAACATCGACGCTGCGGATCGGGAAGCCAGCCGCACGCGCCACGATATCGGGAAGCCCGCCATGCACCCGCCGCATCGCCTCCTGATGGCCGCCGATCACCCAGCCGCTCACGCCCGTCAGGCCGATGAAGGACAGAGCAGCGGCCGAACCCACGCCCCGGCGGACGGACAGGCTGGCGGAACCGATGCGGAAGCCGCCGCGGCGGAAGCCGATGAACGCCTTGCGACAGGACAGACGGTCCTCAGCGGGAGAATGCGCCGGCGCGTCGAGACGCGGCGCCAGCCACTCTCTCAACGATCCAGGGAGGCGTCTTCCACCATCCATTGCACCAGCTCACCAAAAGTCAGGCCCGCATGGGCCGCAAGTTCAGGTACAAGAGACGTCTCGGTCATGCCGGGCTGGGTGTTGACTTCCATCCAGATGAGTTTGTCGTTCTCATCGTCGTAGCGGAAGTCCGAACGGCTGACGCCTCGGCAGCCAAGCGCCTCATGCGCCATCACCGACTGTTGTTGAACCATTTGGTAAACATTTGGTTTAATTTTTGCCGGAAGAACGTGGGTTGATCCTCCAGGCGCATATTTCGACTCGTAATCGTAGAAGGCGCCGGCATTGGCGATGATCTCGATCACGCCGAGCGCCCTGGACCCATTGCTTTCGCCGATGACGGCGCAGGTGAGCTCGCGGCCGGGCACGAATTCCTCGACGAGCATCTCGTCGCCCAGCGGCCAATCGGGATCGGTCAATTCCTGCGGCGGGTGAGAGCGTCCCGCCTTGACGATGAAGACACCGAAGGACGACCCGTTGGCCACAGGTTTCGCCACATAGGGAGGCGGCATGGGGTGCTTCTTTGCAATCTCGAAGCGCGAGGCCGTCAGGCCCTTCGCGATGAGGACGCCGGCCGCGGACGCCACGACCTTCGCCCTGTCCTTGCGCATGGCGAGCGCGGAGGCCAGCACGCCGGAATGGGTGTAGGGGATGCGCAGCATCTCGAGAATGCCCTGCATGCAGCCGTCCTCACCGAACGGCCCGTGCAAGGCGTTGAAGGCGACATCCGGTCGAAGCGCCTGCAGATCCGTGACGATGTTGGGCGTCACATCGACTTCGGTCACGCGGTAGCCGACGCTTTCCAGAGCCGCCGCGCAACCGGCGCCCGTCTTCAGGCTCACTGGCCGCTCGGCGGCCCAGCCGCCCATCAGGACCGCCACGTGTTTAGGCATTGTCAAGGCTCCTGCGCAGACAGCGCCGACACTGAACCCGGGATGGTTAGCAACGGGTAAAGGATGGCCAATCCAGCGCGATGCTTGACCGGCGTGGCGGAATCCAGGCCCGAACCCTCACCGAGCTTCGGGCGATGAACCCTTTCTCCGCTTCGGCTGCCGCGTGGCGGGCGCCGGCTCCTCCACCGCATCGCCGCCGATCCAGGCGACAGCCAGCACGCTGGCGCCGCCTTCCCGCAGGAGAAGCGTCGCTTCCTCGATGTGACGGCCCGAGGTGGTGACGTCGTCGATCAGCAAAACGAGCCCCTTGATCGGCGTCGTCAGCGTCATCGCCTCCCGGCTGACGTTCCGGATCGGATGGGATGAACCCTTGTCCAGCGGAAGGGCCAGCGCGTGGGCGACAGGCACGCGGATATCCCGCGCCAGCGCTTTCGCTATCTCCTCGGAAAGACAATTGCCGGGACTGGAATGGGCGCAGGGCATTGGCACCACCGCCTGAAAATGCGCGACGCCGAAAAGAAGCTTGATCCTGGCCCGCATCTCTGCGGCGATTTCCGCCGCAAGCCCGCGCGGATCATCCTTCTTGATGGCGCGCAGCGCGACGATCTGATGCTCGCGGATGGAATTCCGCCATGACCGCAGCGTCACGTAGCTGACCAGCTTTCGCGTTCTGAGCGCCAGCCGGTCGACGAGCGTCTCGAGCAGGAACTCGGTCATCGCCTTCTGCTCGGACCGGTTTTGTGGCAGCGCAGCAGGCCCTAGCGGACCATACAGCCGGGATGGATCGACCGTCGTAACCAATACCTGTTCGCCATCGACGAGGCTGACCGGCGACGCCACGAGCCGGAAGCTCGGCGACATATCCGGCGAGAAGGCCTCCTCAAAAGAAAGATCCACGCGGGGCGTGGAAACGCCGCTTTCGAGGGCATGCCTGAACAGCAGTTCCAGGCCTCCCCGGCCCATGAAACTCATGTCAGCGACCGCCTTTCCAATCAGTCCCTCCCAAGGGATCTGAAGCAGGCTTTGCATTCTGTCATTGACGGCCCGCAGGATCATCTTCGAGTCGAAGATGAACGATGGCAGATCGGTTTGGGCGAGCCAGCTTTCCACATCGGCCATGGTCAAGGCCAGGGAACGGGCGACACCCTTCATCCCGGAAGGATAGAGTTGCTCCAAATCGTGCAGGATCGCATTTCTGATCTCGAGTGCGATCCCAAGCTCCCTGTCGCCGAGTTCCGGCCGGGGAGCCTGGCCGAACGCCAGAAGCGCCACGATGCGGCCTCTGGTGACGATCAGCGGACAGCGATAGAAGAACCCTGCCTGGATCGGCGCAAGCACGCCGAGAAAGGCGCCCAGAAAAGCATGCAGGTCCGTTCGCCGGGTGGCATCACGGACAATCACCAGATCGTCGATCTTGTAGGGCGCCGGAACGACGGCTGGCTTCACGGCGAGAAAGTCGTAGGGAATGCCGTGGCGCCCGAGCATGCGCGCAAGCGGCCCCTCGGTCAGGATCAGACAGGCGGAGTCTGTCCCGAGAATAGCGGACAGGGCTTTCAACTGCCGGTTGAGCGCGAGAATGCCGCCGGCACGGTCGACCTGCTGCAAGAGAGACTTTTGCACCTTCCGCATGAGGACTCCTAGGCGGGAAGAACGGGGGCGGCCCAATTTCAGGTTGCCCGTGTCCGATTTTTGCACCCTCATGCCAAAACAGAGAGAATAGCAACATTCTTGCAGCAACTCTCCCTAAACGCAATCAAAAACAGCAATATAAATATTGTTAATTTCTGTTAATTTACAAAATAAAAAAATTTATACAATATTTATTCAAAAGGCGCGGAATTTCCTTTTCATGCAGCCTGTCGGCCGATCCGCTTGATCTCCCACTGCAGTTCGATGCCGCTCGACTGCCAGACGCGGCGGCGGACTTCTTCGCCGAGGTTTTCGATATCCGCTGCGGTTGCATCGCCGGTATTGATCAGAAAATTGCAGTGAAGCTCCGAAACCTGCGCGCCTCCCAGCCGCAGGCCGCGGCAGCCGGCCTCGTCGATCAGCTTCCAGGCGGAATGGCCAGGCGGATTGCGGAACGTGGAGCCGCCTGTCTTCTCTCGGATCGGCTGGGCCTCCTCGCGATGGCGCTGAACGTCATCCATCCGGGCGCGAATGGCCGCTTCGCCGTCGCACCTGCCTGCAAGAAGCGCCGAGGTGAAGATGACGTCGGCCGGCACGCCGCAGGCGCGATAGCCGAAAAGCATCTCCTCATTCGAAAAGGTGACGAGGTCGCCATCCCGGTTGACGCCGGTCGCATAGACCAGCACGTCCTTGGTTTCCCCGCCATTGGCGCCGGCGTTCATCCGGAGTGCTCCGCCAAGCGAGCCGGGAATGCCGAAAAAGAACTCGAACCCGCCGACCTGGTGATGCAGTGCCGTCTCCGCCAGCTTCTTGTCGAGCACTGCTGCGCCAACATTGAGCTGTCCCTTGCCGACGTGATCGAGCTGTCCAAAGCCTTTGGGCGACAGGCGAATCACGACGCCTTCGACGCCGCCGTCCCGGACGATCAGGTTGGAGCCGACGCCGACCGTCGTGACCGCGATCTCGTCCGGCAGGCGTGACAGGAAATAGGCGAGGTCCTCCTCGTCCGCCGGCGTGAACACGATCTGTGCGGCTCCGCCCGCGCGAAACCAGGTCAGGGGCGCCAACGGCTGGTTGGGGAGCAGCCTGCCCTTCAGTTTGGGCATCAATTCCAACAGGCGCGGTGAAAGGTCGGGGAATATCGGGTTTTCCATCATGGCGGGGCGTTTAGCGGGTTCTGGCGAGGGCAGGCAACCCTCAATACCGGCGCGCGGCCATGCGGGCGCCGGTTTCCCGCCCTTGGCGGGTTTATGCTAGCTTGATCGCCAACGACTCATCTCGCCCGCCACAGGAGTGTTCCCATGAAGCGCCTTGACTGCGTCCGAAACATCGCCCTCGCCCTTTCTTTCGGCCTGCTTGCTTCGGTGAGCCACGCCAACGCGCAGGCCTGCGGCAGCACGGCGGCTTCGTTCGGCCCCTGGCTCGAAGGCTTCAAGCAAAGGGCGCGGGCGGCAGGCATCAGCCAGGCGGCCATCGATCAGGGCCTCGCCGGAGTGAGCTACAGCCCCGGCGTCATTAAGCTCGATCGCAACCAGAAATCCTTCAAGATGTCATTCGAGGAGTTCTACCGCCGCCGCGTTTCGGATGCGATGATCAACCGTGGGCGGAAATGGATCGCGGAGAACCGCGCGCTGGTGACCCGCCTGGAGAAGCAATTCGGCGTTCCAGCCGAAATCATCGTGTCCATCTGGGCCCTGGAGACCAATTTCGGGGCGCAGAGCGGCAATCTGCCGATCATCCGCTCAGTGGCGACACTGGCATCGGATTGCCGGCGGCAGGCGTTTTTCGAAAACGAACTGATGGCCGCCCTCAAGATCGTCCAGCGGGGCGATCTGCCCATTCAATCGATGAACGGCGCCTGGGCCGGTGAGATCGGCCAGACGCAGTTCATGCCGTCGTCCTATGTGAATTACGCCATCGACTTCGATGGTGATGGTCATCCGAACCTTGTCTCCTCCGTGCCCGACGTGCTTGCCTCGACTGCCAACTTCCTGCGGCGCAAGGGCTGGAAGCGCGGCGAGGATTGGGGCGAAGGCACGCCCAACCAGCAGGCCCTGCGGGAATGGAACAAGGCCGGGGTCTACATGCGGACGATCGGCGTGATGGCCGAGAAGATGCGGGACAGGGCGTGACGCCCTAACCTTTTCCCGCCAGTTCGCCCGGCAGGGCATAGGCCCAGTTGGTGATGGTGCCTGCGCCGAGGCAAATGACATAATCGCCCGGCTTGGCCCTCGCCTTGACGAGTTCGGCCAGTTTCTCCGGCCCCTCCATCAACGCCACCGAGCGATGCCCCCGCGCCTTGATGCCCTGCACGAGATCTTCCGCCGAAGCGCCCTCGATCGGCTGTTCGCCCGCCGCATAGACCGGGGCGATAATCACATGGTCGGCGTCGTTGAAACAGGCCGCGAAATCGCCGAACAGCGACGACAGGCGGGTGTAGCGATGCGGCTGCATGACCGCGATCACCTGTCCCGCGATCACCTGCCCTGCCGTCGCGGCGCGGGCTGCCTTCAGCACAGCTGCGATCTCCACCGGGTGATGGCCGTAATCGTCGAAGATCATAACGCCGTTCCACTCGCCGGTTTTGGTGAAGCGGCGCTTGACGCCGCCGAAGCCGGCCAGCGCCTTGCGGATCGCCTCCATCGGCATGCCGAGGTGTTCGGCCACCGCAATCGCGGCGGTCGCGTTCAGCGCATTATGCCGGCCCGGCATCGGCATGACCAGATCGCGGATCACCCGGTCCGTGCCGGTCTTGCGGTCGCGCACCAGCAATGTGAAGCGCATTTCGCTGCCCTTGGCGGAGATATCGAGCAGCCGGTAATCGGCCTGCGGATTTTCGCCATAGGTGATGACCCGGCGGTCCTGGATCTGGCCCACAAGCTCCTGCACCGTCGGGTGATCGAGGCACATCACCGCGAAGCCGTAGAACGGCAGGTTATCGACAAAGGTGCGGAAGGCGTCCTTGATGGCGTCAAAGGTCTTGAAGTGATCGAGATGCTCGGGATCGATGTTGGTGATGATGGCGACATCCGCCGGCAGCTTCAGGAAGGTGCCGTCGCTCTCGTCGGCCTCGACGACCATCCAGTCGCCGGCGCCAAGGCGCGCATTGGTGCCATAGGCGTTGATGATGCCGCCGTTGATGACCGTGGGGTCGAACTTGCCCGCATCGAGCAGCGTGGCGACGAGCGAGGTCGTCGTCGTCTTGCCATGCGTGCCGGCGATGGCCACGCAGCTTTTCAGCCGCATCAATTCCGCCAGCATCTCCGCGCGCCGGACCACCGGGATGCGCTTCTCGCGGGCGGCGATCAGCTCGGGATTGTCCTTCCTGATCGCTGTCGAGACCACCAGAACCTCCGCCTCGCCGAGGTTTTCAGCGGCATGGCCAACGAAACAGACGATGCCCTTTTCGCGCAGGCGCCTCACGTTGGCGCCATCCGACGCATCCGAGCCCTGCACCTTGTGGCCGAGGTTGTGCAGCACCTCGGCGATGCCCGACATGCCGATGCCGCCGATGCCGACGAAGTGGATGGCGCCAAGCTCGCGCGGGAGTTTCATGGGGGTCGTCTCCGGGATTCAGGTTGTGGCATGACCGGATTTGGCCGCGCCTGCAACATCGAGAACGACATCGGCGAGCCTTGAGGCCGCATCGTGGATCCCGATGGCATGGGCCTTCGCGCCCATCGCGGCCAGCGTTTCCGGCCCGTCGAGGAAGGCCGACAGGCGCTCCGCCAGCAGCGGCGGCGTGAACTGGCTGCCCTGCCGCATGACCTCCGCCCCGCCCGCAGCGGCGACGATGGCGGCATTCGCCGCCTGATCCTGATCGAGCGCGCCGGGCAGCGGCACGAGGATCGACGCACGGCCGATAACGCAGAGCTCCGCCACGGTCGAGGCGCCTGCTCGGGCAATCACGAGATGGCTTCCCGCCATGCGCTCCGGGAGATCTCGGAAGAACGGGCTGCATTCCGCAGCGACGCCAAGCCTTGCGTATTCGGCGCGCACGGAGTCCAGGTCCTCCTGCCGCACCTGTTGGGTCACCTTGAGGCGCGCCCGCTTCTCCAGCGGCAGAAGCGCCAGCGCGGGAGGGACGATCTCGCCCATGATCCGCGCACCCTGACTGCCGCCGAAGACCAGCAGGTTGAGGATTCCGCCGCTTTCGATCAACGGCATCGGCAAAAGGGCCGCATTGATCACGCTCTGGCGGACGGGATTGCCCACATGAATGCCGCCCCCGCCGATCGGGAAGCCCGTCGCCACGCGGCTGACGCGCTTCGACAGGAAGCGGTTGGCGCGGCCCATCACCGCATTCTGCTCGTGGAGCACGGTGGGGATGCCGGCAAAGGTGGCGGCGAGCATCGGCGGCACGGTAGGATAACCGCCGAAGCCGACCACGACGGCCGGCTTCAGCGTCGCCAGAAGGCGGCGGCATTCGAGGATCCCCTGCCCGAGCGCGATCACCCCCTTGATCTTGCCGGGGAGTCCCTGGCCCGTCACGGTTCCGGACGTCACCTGATGGATGGCATCGGCCGGAAAGGTGGCAGCAAACTCGGTCACACGATCATCGGATATGAGCACGGCCGGCAAGCCGCGCGCCTTCAATTCGCGCGCCAGCGATTCAGCCGGGAAGAGATGCCCGCCGGTGCCGCCCGCCGCAAGGACGATGGGCCCCATCAGGCAGCGCCCGCCGAGGTTTGCCCGTAGGCAGGGCTTTCGGGGAGTTGCGTCTCGGCGCGCGGGCGCTTGCGCGTGACGGCGATCAGGAAGCCCATGCCGATCGCGAGGCTCAGGAGCGATGAGCCGCCATAGGAGATGAAGGGCAGCGTCATGCCCTTCGGCGGCATGAGATGGAGGTTCACGGCCATATTGATGGCGCTCTGCACGCCGAAGAGCATGGCGAGGCCCACCGCCGCGAAGCGGCAGAAGGGATCGGGCGTGCGTCCCGCCAGCCAGAGCGAACGGAGCACGATGAAGGCGAAGAGGGCGACGAGCCCGACGCAGACGATCAGGCCGAACTCCTCGCCGGTGACGGCAAAAATGAAATCCGTATGCGCATCGGGGAGGTAGCGCTTGACCGTGCCCTCACCTGGACCCTTGCCGAAGAAGCCGCCCGAGACGAAGCTCTCGAGCGCCGCATCGACCTGAAAGCTGTCCTGTGTGCCCTTGTCATCGAAGAAGCGGTTCACGCGCTTGGTGACATGGGGAACCAGCTTGTAGGCGAGCAGAATGCCGCCTGCCCCCAGGCCGAGCAGGCCGAAAACCCAGAGGATGTGCAGACCGGCCAGGAAGAACAGGCCGCACCAGACGATGGCGATCAGCATCGTCTGGCCAATATCGGGCTGCAGGATGAGTGGAACGATGGTGGCTGGCAGCAGCAGGATGGCAAGCAGCGTACCTGGCATGTCGGTCCGTTTGGCGCCCTCCGAGAAGGCCCAGGCCGCCACGATGACGAAAGCCGGCTTCACGAATTCCGATGGCTGGATGGCGCCCAAAGGCGACGGCAGGTTGATCCAGCGGCGCGCGCCCTTGATCTCGGCTCCGGTGAAGATCGTGGCCGCCACCATCGCCATGCCGGCCACGAGGATCAGCAGCGCGAGACGCCGGATGTAGCGGGGGCTGAGAAAGCTGACCATCAACATGACGGCGATGGCGGGGATCAGATAGAGCGCCTGCCGGTGCACGAAATGGAAGGTGGAAAGCCCCAGGCGCTCGGCGACTGCCGGGCTGGCGGCGAGCCCGAAGACAAGGCCGCAGATCATCAGCGCCCCGATGGCGGTGATCAGCTGGCGGTCGACGGTCCACAGCCAGTTGTTGATCAGGCCGGTTTCTGCGCGTGACGCCATGGCTTGAACTCCTCAGGCTAGACGGGCTGGAAGCCGGGCAGGCCGGCGACGAGGTCTCGGAAATGCGCCCCGCGATGTTCGAAGCTGCGGTACTGGTCGTAAGAGGCGCAGGCTGGCGACAACAGCACGGCCGGATGCGGAAAGGCGCTGGCCTCGGCATCGGCGGCGGCGCGGCTGACGGCCACGTCCAGCGTGCCGCAGCGGTCGAAGGGAACGGCCCCCTCCAGCGCCGACGCGAAAAGCTCCGCCGCCTGGCCGATCAGATAGGCCCTGGCGACGGCGGGGAAAAACGAACGCAAAGGCTCGATGCCGCCTTCCTTCGCCTTGCCGCCGAGGATCCAATACAGGCCTTCCGCGCCCGAAAGCGCTCCGCGGGTCGAATCCGCATTGGTCGCCTTGCTGTCATTGATGAAGACGACGCGCCCCACGCTGCCGATCTGCTCCATGCGATGCGGCAGCGACAGATAGCTGTCGAGGCCGCGCTGCAAGGCCTCGGGCGCCATGCCGAGCGCCAGCACCGCCGCAACGGCGGCTGCCGCATTCTGGGCGTTATGCGTCCCGCGCAGGCTGCTGACGTTGCGCAGGCTTGCGAGCACGAATTCCTCGCCGCCTTCCATGCGGCTGATCATGCCGCCGCGCGCCACGATGCCGGTCGGGAGGTTGCCGGTCGATATCCGCACCAGTTCGCGCCCCGATGCGCGGCGCCGGTCCGCCATCGCCTTCGACCAGGGGTCATCGACGCCGCAGATCGCGATCTCCGCAAGGGCGACGACCCGCTCCTTGATGGCGGCGTATTCCTCCATGGTGCCGTGGCGGTCGAGATGGTCGGGCGTCAGATTGATCTGCACGCCGATGGTCGGCGCCATCGAAGGCGTGAGATCGATCTGGAAGGAGCTGACTTCGATCACATGCACGCGGTTTGGGGCCGGCGGCTCCAGGTCGAGAATGGCGGTGCCGATGTTGCCGCCCATCTGCGCGTCGCGCCCGACGCTCCGCAGGAGATGGGCGATGAGCGCCGTGGTGGTCGATTTGCCATTGGTGCCGGTGATGCAGACGACGGGTGCGCCGGGCGCGATCTTCGCCCGCTCGCGGAAGAAGATCTCGATATCGCCGATGATCTCTGTGCCGGCCGCCAGCGCCTTCACAACTGTCCAATGCGGCTCGGGATGGGTCAGCGGCACGCCCGGCGCGAGAATGAGCGCGGAAAACGCGCTCCATTCAGCGCTGTTCAGGTCTAGGACCTGCAACCCGGCCGCTGCCGCCTTGTCACGGCTGGCCTGATTGTCGTCCCAGCAATGCACGGTTGCGCCGCCCGCCGCCAACGCCCGCGCCGTTGCGATGCCTGAGCCGCCGAGCCCGAAGAGGGCGACATTCCTGCCCGCGAAGGAGGTGGCCGGCGTCATTCGCTCACCTGAGCTTCAGGGTGGATAGCCCGACGAGGGCCAGCACCACGGCGATGATCCAGAAGCGGATGACCACCTGCGGCTCCGTCCAGCCCAGCTTTTCGAAATGGTGGTGAATGGGCGCCATCTTGAAGACGCGCTTGCCGGTCAGCTTGAACGATGCAACCTGGATGATCACCGACAGGGCTTCCAGCACGAAGATGCCGCCGACGATCGCAAAGACGATCTCGTGCTTGGTCACCACAGCGATGGTGCCGAGCATGCCGCCCAGCGCCAGCGATCCGGTATCGCCCATGAAGATCTGCGCCGGGGGGGCATTGTACCAGAGGAAGCCCAGGCCCGCGCCGATCATCGCGCCGCACAGCACCGCCAGTTCGCCGGTGCCCGGCACGAACTGGATCTGCAGATAGGTCGCGAAGACGAAGTTGCCCGAGAGATAGGCGATCAGCGCGAAAGTGGCGGAGGCAACCATCACCGGCACGATCGCGAGGCCGTCGAGGCCGTCGGTCAGATTCACGGCATTCCCCGCGCCGACGATAACCAATGCCCCGAACGCCACATAGAAGACGCCGAGATTTACAAGCGCGTCCTTCAGCACCGGGAAGGCCAGCGAGGTGGACAGCGTCGGCGCGCCGGGCGGATTGATCGTGTAGCGGCTGATCAGATAGGCCGCGAGCGCCGCGATCACGAACTCGATGGCGAGCCGCGCCTTGCCGGAGAAGCCGGCATGGCTCTGTTTCGTCACCTTGAGGAAATCGTCATAGAAACCGATCGCGCCGAAGCTGACCGTCACCAGGAGCACGATCCAGACGAAGGGATTCGTCCAATTCATCCACAGCAATGCCGAGAACAGGAAGCCCGAAAGGATCATCAGGCCGCCCATGGTGGGCGTCCCTTTCTTGGTGAGAAGATGGGTGGCCGGCCCATCCTCGCGGATCGGCTGCCCCCTGCCCTGCTTGATCTTCAGGAAACCGATGATCGTGGGGCCGAAGAAAAAGACGAAGGCGAGGCCCGTGGCGGTTGCGCCAGCGGTCCGGAACGTGAGGTAGCGGAACACGTTGAATGCGCCGATGGATGACGAGAAATCGGCGAGCCAGAAGAGCATCGGGCAGTCCTTGCGGTAACCGGCCGGTTCCAGGCTCTTGCCGGAAACAGCGGAAGAAGAAACACGCTTCAGTGTCAGCAGATCAGGCGCGAATCGTTTCTGAAGCGTTAACGGGATACCGCGATTTTATCGCGGACACGATCGGCCCCATGCGGCTGCCAAGCGAGCCTTTGATCATCACGGCGTCGCCGGACTGGATCACGTCAAGCACGGCTGGCTGCAATTCAATGGCGCTCGGCGCGTATCCGCCGCGCTTTTCTGCCGGCAGCGCCTGCCAGAGATTCTTCATGAGCGGCCCCGCGCAGAAGACGAGATCGAGGTTGTGCTCCAGCACCGTCTCGGCAAGCGCGCGATGCAGATCCGGCCCGGTCGGACCAAGCTCCAGCATGTCGCCGAGGATGGCGATCCTGCGGCCGCGCAGACCCACGTCGAGCTGTGCGAGCAGCGCCATCGACGCGCGCATTGAGGCGGGATTGGCGTTGTAGCTCTCGTCGAGCAGCGTGAAGGCGCCGCCCGGCGCCTGCAATTCGGTTCGCTGGCCTCGGCCGGAACCAGCGGATAGATCCGCCAGCGACAGCGCCGCGATGGCGAGGTCCGCTCCGAGAGCTTGCGCCGCAGCCAGAACCGCCAGCGCATTGACGGCCATGTGCTTGCCGGGAGCGCCCACCAGGAAGCTCACGGGCTGGCCGTGGATGCGGGCGTCGACGGCGGATCGATCCGGCGTCAGCGCCACCTTGAGCATGCGGACATCGGCCGCCTCGTGTTCGCCGAAGCTGATGATTCGGCCCGCCTGCGAGGCGGCCGCGTGCGCTTTCATCCGCTCGTAATGCGGATTGTCGCGGTTGATGATCGCGGCGCCGCCCGGCAGCAGGCCCGAAAAGATTTCGCCCTTCGCGTCGGCGATGCCGGTGACGGCCCTGAAATGCTCCAGATGCACGGGCTCGACCGTGGTGATGATCGCCACATGCGGCTTCACCATGCCGGTGAGCGGCAGGATCTCGAAGGGGTGATTCATGCCGATTTCGAAGACGCTGAACTCTGTCCCGCGCGGCATGCGGGCCAAAGTCAGGGGCACGCCCCAATGGTTGTTGTAGGAGGCGACAGAAGCATGCGTCGCGCCCTGCCGCGCCAGCACGTGGCGCAAAGCCTCTTTCGTGCTCGTCTTGCCGACCGAACCGGTGACGGCAACGGCCTGCCCGGCCATGCGCGCCCGCGAAGCGCGGCCAAGCCGCTCCATCGCCTTCAGAGGATCGTCAACGACATAGAGCGTGCCGAGCTCGCCGAGAGCGGTGACATTTTCGGCCGTGACGACCGCTGCGGCAGCGCCCTTCTCGAAGGCCATCGGCACGAACGCATGTCCGTCCCGGTTCTCGCCCTGCAGGGCGAAGAAAAGGTCGCCCGGCTCGATCGTCCGCGTATCGATCGACATGCCGGAGATGGCGCGCGGCGGCGCGCCCGCGACCCGGGCTCCAAGGCCGTCCAGCACCTCCTCATGGGTCCAGAGCACGTTCATCCTGTCACCTGTCCTCCCGCCTTGAGGATGGCCGCCCGCGCCACCGCATGATCCGAAAAAGGCAGAATCGTCTTGCCAATGATCTGGCCTTCTTCATGGCCTTTGCCGGCAATCACCAGAACATCGCCCTGTTTCAGCATCGCGACGGCAGCCCCGATCGCCTCGGCGCGGTCGCCAATCTCGCAGGCGCCGGGCGCGGCGGCGAGGATCGCCTTGCGGATCAGGGCCGGCTCCTCGCTGCGGGGATTGTCGTCGGTGACGATGGTGACATCGGCCCGATCGGCGCTGATGCGGCCCATCATGGGGCGCTTGCCGGCGTCGCGATCACCGCCGCAGCCAAAGACTGAGATCAGCCGGCCGGTCGCATAGGGTTTCAGTATGTCGAGAACCGTCGCCAGCGCGGCGGGCTTGTGGGCGTAATCCACGAGCACCGGCGCGCCGTGAACCTCGCCGACCTTTTCGAGGCGGCCGGGGACCCCCTGCAGGCTCGCGAGCGCCGCGATGACCGCCCGCTCGTCGGAGCCCGTCGAAATGCAAAGCGCCGCAGCCGCCAGCGCATTCGATGCCTGAAAGGCGCCGATCAGCGGCAGATGGACGTCGTAGCTGCGGCCATGGATGCGGAACGTCAGATCCTGTCCGTGGGCAGCGCGCCTCGCCGAGGTGATCGCAATATCAGCATCGCGCCTGCCAACGATGAAAGGTTTCAATCCGGCAGCCTTGGCGACCGCGGCGGCCTCGCTCCGCCAGGGCTGCCCGCCCGCGATCACCGCCGTTGAACCCTGCGGCGCAAGCCGGGTGAAAAGCGCCATCTTGGCGGCAAAATAAGACCGCATGGTTCCATGATAATCGAGATGGTCGCGCGAGAGATTCAGGAATGCCGAGGCCTTCAGGCGCGCGCCATCCAGGCGGTGCTGATCGAGCCCATGCGAGGAAGCCTCCATGGCGAGATGCGTCACGCCCTCATCGGCGAGATGCTGCAAGGTCTCGTGCAGCTCGACGGGATCGGGCGTCGTCAGGGAGCCGTATCGCGCGCCCTTGTGCGTCACGGTGCCGATGGTGCCCAGGCTCGCGCCCGGGACGCCCAGCGCATGCCAAAGCTGGCGCGTGAAGACGCTGACCGAGGTCTTGCCGCTGGTGCCGGTGATCGCGACGATCGTGCCCGGCTGGCGGGGGTAAAGGCGCGCGGCGGCATGGGCGAGCGCAGCCCTTGCGCCTCCCGCCTCTGTCCGGGCGACAAGCACGGGAACGCCGGGATCGGTTTCGGGCTGGCGATCGGCGACGATGGCGCACGCACCGGCCGCCACGGCCTGGCCGGCGAAGCTCAGGCCATCGGCCTTGCTGCCGGGCATGGCGAAGAAAAGCGTGCCTGGCATGACCTTGCGGCTGTCCGCCGTCAGCCCTGCAACGTCAAGGGCGGCAATGTCGGAGGATAGCCGGGATTGCAGCAGGGCTGGCGCAAGAAGGCCGCCCAGCTTCACCGCATGCCCCAGGGATTCAGCCGCGAGACGACCGGGAAGGGTTTCTCCGGAGCTTCGAAGCGCGGGGTGAGGTCGAGCATCGGCGCAATCCGCTCGATGATGTAGCCCGAGGTCGGCGCGGCATTCCAGCCGGAGGTGCGCTGGCCCATGGTCTCCGGCACGCCTTCGGGTTCGTCGAGCATGGTCAGCAGCAGATAGCGGGGCTTGTCGGCCGGCATCACCGCCATGAAGGAGGTCAGCACTTTTTCCTTGGAGTAGCGGCCGCGCACCACCTTCTCGGAGGTGCCGGTCTTGCCGCCCACATAATAGCCCGGAATATTTGCGCGGGCGGCGCTGCCCTTCTCGGCATTGAGACGCATCACGTAGCGCATGGCTTCCGATGTCTCCGGCTTGATGACGCGCTTGGCGGCCAGCGCGGCTTCCTCCTGCGTGCGCCTGATATAGGTCGGGGGAATGAGGAGGCCGCCGTTCACCAGCGCCGCCGTGGCCGTCAGCGCCTGCAACGGGGCGACGGCCAGGCCATGGCCGAAAGAGATGGTCATGGTGTTGAGCTCCCCCCAGTTCTTCGGGACGAGGGGCATGGAGCTCTCGGGAAGCTCCGTCGTCATCCGGTCGAGCTGGCCCATCTTGCGCAGGAACGCCTTGTGGCCCTCGACGCCGACGCCGAGCGCCATGCGCGCCGTGCCGATGTTCGACGAATAGACGAAGACCTCGGGGACTGTCAGCACGCGGCCCTTGCCGTGGAAGTCGCCGATCCTGAACTTGCCGTAGCGCAGCGGCTGGCGGGCATCGAGCGTCGAATTGAGATTGTACTTGCCCGAGTCCAGCGCCATCGCCGTCGACAGGGCCTTGAAGGTGGAGCCCATTTCGAAGACGCCGACCTGCAGGCGGTTGATGTTCTTGTCGTTCTGGGCAAGCGCAGGCTGGTTGGGGTCGTAATCCGGCAGCGAGACATGGGCGATGATTTCACCCGTATCGACATCCATGAGAGCCGCGGCGCCCGCCTTGGCCTTGTAGCGGTTGACCGCCTTCAGCATCTCGTCGCGCATCGCATGCGTGACCCTGAGGTCGATCGACAGCGAAACGGGCTTGAGATCCTGCGATTCGGTGACAAAGCCTGCGCCCTTGAGGTCGTTCAAGCCCTGCGAGTCGATCCATTTCTCGATGCCCGCGATGCCGACATTATCGAGGTCGGCGAAGCCAAGCACATGGGCCGCCACGTTGCCGTTGGGATAGACGCGCTTGTTCTCGGGCACCACGCCGATGCCGGGGATGCCGAGGCTATGGACCTGCGCCCATTGCGCCGGCGTCACCTCGCGCTTGATCCAGGCGAATTTCGCGCGGCTGTTGCCGCGGCGCGGCGAAAGCCTGTCGCGCAATTCCCTTCCGGTCATTTCGGGGAAGACGGCGTTGAGAAGTTCGGCCGCCTCGTCGCGGTCGACGATCTTGTGCGGCTCCGCGAAGATGGAGACGGTCCGGAGGTCGGAGGCCATCATCTCGCCATTGCGGTCGAGGATCATCGGCCTCGCGATCGAAATCGCGCTCCGCGCGGAGCTGCGCACCGTCTCCTGCTCCTCCTGCCTGACGCCGAGGTAGATGAGCCGGCCACCGATGAGACCGTAAAGGCCCACGAAAGCGACCGCCACGAGGCCAAGACGCGCCGTGCTTTTGTCGAGACGGGTGGAGAACATGTCGCGCAGGATCGATTTCAGCCGCTCCTTGCGGCCAGGGCGCTTCGCTGTCGGAGCATCGGCATCGACTCGCAGGCGGACGGGATCGGCCTGTCCCGGCATATCGAGAGGCAGGGATTGCTGGCCCCGGTCGTGAAAGGTCGCCATCGGTGCCTCCTCTCAGCCGCCAGGCTTCGCTGCGGGCTTCGGCGCCGGTTTCGCCGGCGCTGCGCCCTGGATCGAGCCCGTCAAGAGCTGATCGAGCTTTGAGCCCAGCAGATCCTGCTCTTTCGGCCTGGCCGGGAGATCGGCGGCGCGGATGATCTGGGTCGCCTGCAGCGCCTGCAGTTGCAGATGCCGCTCAGCCAGAACCTGGAGGCGGATCGGCTTGTTGATGTGCTGCCATTCGGCGCGCAGCGTATTGATGCTGTCGCGCTCGCGGTCGAGGCGCTTCTCCAGCTTCTTCACCTGCTCGGCATAATAGATCGTCTCGTATTTGATCGAATAGGCCCAGGCGGCGGTGCCGAGCAGGCCGAGGATCGCCAGGATGTTGAGCAGGCGCATCATCAGCGTTTCCACGGTTTGGCCGGACGGGCGCCCGCGCGCGGGTCACGCAGCGGCGCACGCCGTTCCGGCAAAGCGGCCAGAGCCATGACGGCCGCTTCAGGCGCAGGCGCGGGTTCGGCGGTGCGGGTGCCGGCCCTGAGCTTGGCGGAGCGGGCGCGCGGATTGCAGGCGATCTCGTCCTCGCCCGGCACACAGGGCCAGCGGCCGCTGATCGTGAAGGTCGCCGTGGGGATGCTGACCGGCCCGTGGCGCGAGCCGCCGCCCTTGCCCGAGCGGGCGGCGAAGAACTGCTTGACGATCCTGTCCTCCAGCGAATGAAACGTCACCACGGCCAGCACGCCGCCGGGCTTCAGGATGGCTTCGGCGGCATGGAGCGCGCGCGCCAGTTCGCCGAGTTCGTCATTGACGGCGATCCGCAAAGCCTGGAAGCTGCGGGTCGCGGGATGGATCTCGTTCGGCCGGGGCCAGATCACCTTGGTGATGATGTCGGAAAGCTGCTTCGTGGAGCGGATCGGCGCCTGCTGCCTGGCCCCCGCGATGGCACGGGCCAGGATCCGGGAATGGCGCTCTTCGCCATAGTGGAACAAGATGTCGGCGAGGCGCTCTTCGCCTTCCACATTGACGATATCGGCCGCACTCGGGCCGGTTTGCGCCATGCGCATGTCGAGCGGACCGTCATGGCGGAACGAAAACCCGCGCCCGGCCTGATCGAATTGCATCGACGAGACGCCGATATCGAGCACAACGCCGTCCACGGGCGGAATGCCATGGGCATCCATCGCGGAGAAGGCATCCTCGATCAGCGTCAGACGGCCGCAAGAGCTGCGGACCATGGCCTGGCCATCGCGGATCGCATCGGGATCGCGATCGAAGGCGAAGACGCGCGTATCGGGAAAGGCCGCGAGAATCTCGCCGGAGTAGCCGCCCGCGCCGAAGGTGCCGTCCACATAAACGCCGCCGGGCTTCAGCGTCAGCGCACCGAGCGCTTCCGACCGCAGGACGGGGATGTGCCGATCCATGATGCCAGGCGCATCGGCGGGACCGGCGGCGCGCATCATGATGCCGAAACCGGATGAAGAACGCTGAGGCTGCGGCGCAGGCCCTTCAGCTTGTCGCGGCTTTCCTGGAAATGCGCCTGGAAACGGGCCGGCTCCCAAATCTGGAACTTGTGGCCATGGCCGACGAATGTCACCTGATCGGTGATCCCGGCCTGCTCGCACATGCGGTCGGTGAGCACGATGCGGCCCTCGGGATCGATCTTGAGGATCTCGCTGGCCCCCATCAGGGCTGTCGCGAAAACATCCCGCTCTTCGGAAAAGGCCGGCAGGCGGTCGAGCAAGGCGCTGATCTCCGCCAGCAGCGCGTTGCCTCCGCAATCCAGGGCCGGGAAATCGAGCGTCGGATGCACGTAAAGCCCCTCGTAGCCATCCCTGGCCAACAATCCGCGAAAAGGCGCGGGTATGGACACCCGCCCCTTGGCGTCGAGCCTGTTGGTGAATTGCGAAACAAAGCGGTCCATTCACGCCACACACCGCAATGCCGCAGTTGAAAACGGCAAAACCACGATCAGCCCCCAGGCCAAATCCCCCAAGAGCTATCCCGGCAATCGACGCCTGATCCCGCGCCGCTGTCGCTGCGCCGGCAGGTATCTTTGAACCCCAAACACTTGGTATAATATGGAATAACATGGGAAATTTTGGGACGTCAACCTTTTGGTGAGAAATTGATGTCTCGGCGCGGCACAGGACGCGCTTCCTGTCGAAATAGAATAGGTTAGGGTTAAGAGAGGGTTAAATCCGCCTCTTGAGATTCTGGACTCGTTGGCGGCCCTGCAAAATCAACAGATTTTGTTTTTCGGCTGGCCTGCCCGCTTCCGCTCTGGCGCATCGCGTCTCTTTGGATGCCTCGCCAAAGCGCCGGACCGCGCGCCTCACTCCGCCCCAAGGAAATAGTGCCAGGTCCCGTCCGGACCGATGCCGAGGCGCCAGAAAGGATAGCGGCCCTTTTCGCGCCATTCGCTGAGTTGCGCCGCGCCGATCACCCGGTAAACATCGACCTCCTGCTCGGGCGTCAGCAGGCGCGGATCGAGCGCGGCGAAATAGGGCCAGACATACATCTCCTGCGGCGTGCCTGATTGAATCCGCGCATGACCGACAGCAAGCAGGTTGACGATCTGGCCCAGCGTCTCGCGGCCATCCCCGTCGCCCGAGCGTTTGCGGAAGAACAGGATCAGTTCGTCGGCCATCGCCGGGCCCTTTGCGCCGCGCGGCGCTCCCTTGCCGAAACTCGGCGGAACCTCGTTCCATTCGATCGGCTTCTTCAATGCGCCAGCGTCCCCCGAACGGGCGGCCTCGAGCACCATAGCCCGCATGCGGCGCACATTGGCGGGCAGGCTCTCGACATCCCGGGAGATTTCCGGAGCCTTGGGCGGATTGGCCGGCCGGTTCTGGGCGCCGACATAACCGCCAGTCAGCAGGGCGAAGACGAAGAGAAGAACAAGGCGCCGCATCCGCCCTTTCGATCCGCCAAAACCGGCGGCGTCAAGGCCCTGCGCGGTCAGCCGTGGCGCAGGACGGAGAATTCGCCATCAAGGATGCGGCGCGGCAGCCGCTCGGCGAAAGCGGCGACCGCCTCCTCGCCATAGGCCAGCACGAATTCCTTCAGCACGTAAAAAAGCGTGGCCTGCGCCATGCAGTCGGAATCGATGCCGTCGGCCTCGGCCTCATGAAAGGCATCCATGACGAGACGCAGGGCCATCTTCTTCTGGTCGGCGATCTCGGCAGCGGTTTCCATTGCATTGCCTCTGTAGTGCAGGGCGTTCATCGGAAGCTCGGTTTCCCTGCGCAATGCTGACGCGCAGACAATCCCCCTTCTAGTCCGCAGCCGCGCGGGTTGCGACCCGAGTCTTTCGGAAAGGTTAATGCGATCAAGGAATAAGACGCTTACCTTGAGCTGGCCGGATCAGCCCGAATAGCGGATCGAGAGTTCGCGCGTGAGCTTCTGTCCCTGCTGGATCAGCCTCTCAATCACGAGACGCGACGCCTCGGTGCAGGTGCGGTGGGCCGGCTGGTGCCCGATGTAGCCGCGGTTGTAGGCTCCGGCGAGCCGCTCGCGCCGGAGCACGGTCGTTCCTTCGGTATCGAGGAGCTGGGCCATGCGGAGCTGCCAGCTTTCGCTGCCGCGCTGCTCGCAAAGCCCGGTGAGGAAGCTGAGCGTTCCAAGCACTTCCGCCAGACGTAGGAGTTCGGGCTCGTAAGCGGCAGGCGGCGGCTCGGGGGTCGGCTCCTCCCGGACAGGCGGCGGTGCGGCGGGCCGGTGTTGCTGCGCCACCGCGCCTGTTGCCAAAGCTGCGAGGCAAAGCGCGAGAAGGAGGCGCTTCACGGATTTGTTCCGATCAAGGCGCGCGCCTTGGCGACGATCCCGGGCAGGCCTTTCGTCGTGGGCCAACGGGCGACATCCTCCGGCCTGGCCCAGATTGTCTGCCCGATTTCATCCGACGGGCGCGGCTCTCCAGCGACCCAATGCGCCGCGAAGGCGCAGATGACGGCATGGAAGGACGGCTCGCCGTTCGGACCGCGCACGATTGTCTCGACGTGATCGACGAAGCCGACGATCCGGGCCTCGACGCCCACTTCCTCCATCAGCTCCCGCAAGGCGGCCTCGGCGAGGGTTTCGCCAAGCTCGACGCGCCCTCCGGGAAACGTGAAAAGGCCCTTCGCGGGCTCAACGATCCGTTCGGCGATCAGCACCCTCCCCTCCCGGAAAACGCCGACGGAAGCCGCCAGCATCGGACGTGGGGGGGCCAATTGCCGCATCAGACGTGCTGTCCGCCGTTGATGTGCAATTCCGCCCCGTTCACGTAGGAGGATTGCGCGGTGCACAGGAACATGATCGCCTTGGCGACCTCCTCGGTGGTGCCAAGGCGCCGCATCGGGATCTGGCTCTCGACGATCTTGTCGGTTCCAGGTGAGAGGATGGCGGTGTCGATCTCGCCCGGCGAAATCGCGTTCACGCGGATTCCGAGCGAACCGAAATCCGACGCCATCTCGCGGGTGAGCGCGGCCAGCGCCGCCTTGGAGGTCGCATAGGCGGCGCCCGCGAAAGGATGCACGCGGCCGCCCGCGATCGATGTGACGTTGACGATCGACCCTTTGGCCGCCTCCAACTCGTCGAGCAGGCCGCGCGCCAGCATGATCGGCGCGAAGAAATTGACCTGGAACACCCGGTGCCAGTCGTTGAAAT
Organism: Methylocystis sp.; assembly: GCA_020252485.1. Classification (GTDB taxonomy): domain Bacteria; phylum Pseudomonadota; class Alphaproteobacteria; order Rhizobiales; family Beijerinckiaceae; genus JADCCX01. Next base: position 29,241 of record JADCCX010000013.1, on the reverse strand, counting down.
CGGTGTTGGCCGCGCCCATGCGGCGGCCATCCGGCGATTTCGGCGAAATGCCGGCGTTGTTGACGAGCGCGTGGAGTTTGCCGCCCTCCACCTGGAGGCGCCGCTTGATCTCGGTGATGCCCCGCATTGTATCGACGGGGTCCTCCAGATTGATCTGGACGTGGTCATCCGCTCCCGACGGCCATGGGCATTTGTCGGAAAAGGCCTGGCGCGAACAGGATAGGATCCGCCAACCGGCCATGGCGAAAACCTTCACCGTCGCATGGCCGATGCCGCGCGAGGCTCCGGTGAGAAGCATCACCGGCCGCTTGCCGGCTTCAGTCTTGGGAACCATCATCGGCGGCATGCCCATCGGGATCAACTTTCCTGCGGATCTAGGCGAGAACTCGTGGCCTAAGGATAGAGCCTCGTCTTGTGGAATGCACCATCCAGCCTCTCCCTGCGGAAGACAATGCGGTCATGCAGGCGAAACGGCCGATCGTGCCAGAATTCGATCTCCAGCGGCTGGAGGCGGTAGCCGGACCAATGCGGCGGACGCGGCACCGGACCGCCCTCGTAGCGGGCCTTCATCTGGGCAATCCGCTGCTCGAAGGCGGCGCGGCTGTCGAGGGGCTGCGATTGCAGGCTCGCCCAGGCGCCGATCTGGCTGTCGCGCGGGCGGGTGGCGAAATAGGCATCCGCCTCGGCATCCGTCACGAGCGCCACAGGGCCGCGGGCCCGGACCTGCCGCTTCAGGCTCTTCCAGTGGAACACGATCCCTGCCTGCATGTTTGCTTCCAGCTGACGGCCCTTCGCCCCGGTTCGGTGCGTGTAGAAGACGAAGCCCTGCCGATCATAGCCGTTCATGAGCACGACCCGCACATCCGGCATCCCGGCAGCGTCCACGGTCGCAAGCGACAAGGCATGCGGATCGTTCGGCTCCGCAGCTTTCGCATCGGCAAACCATTCTTCGAAAAGAGCAAACGGATCCGTGCTCGCGGTAAAGTCACTCAACATTAACGATCCTCTGTCACCGTGATTCGAGTCTGGAATTTGGGGTTTTCCGTGGCGCGTCGCGTTGTAGCTCACGGCGGGAAATGCGCAACACGCCCGTTATTGATGGCGGCGGTCTGCGCTTTCGCGGCCATGTTGTCGGGTGCCTGCAGCATCACCATGCCGTTCGAGAAGACGGCGGGCTCGCTCGTTGGGGCGGATGGCGAGCCGCCGACCGGCTCGATCGCGCTCCGCGCCAGCCGGGAGGCTGCGCTGGCGCCCGGGCAGGTTTCCGTCTTCTCGCCAAAGCTCGACGTTGAGGACTGGCGCCGGGCGCGGGCCGCGCTCGCCACCGCGCTCGATCCGCAAGGCAACGGCGGCCATGTCCGCTGGGAGAACCCCGAGAGCAAGAACAAGGGCTCCTTCGCGCCGATCGGCAACGCTTTTCTCGTCAGGGACGACATCTGCCGCGTCTATGTCGCCATGGTCGCCGCTGGCGACCCGGAGCAGTGGTTTCAGGGGACGGCGTGCCGGCTCAGCGCCAACGAATGGCTGATCAAGGATGCGATGCCCTGGAAGCGCCCGGCCTGACTGCAAGGAAGCCGCAGGCTTGCGTTTAAGTCATTTGAGCACCACATCGGAAGCAAGATCGAGGTCGTGAACAGCCAAGCCCATGCGTGATCCATACGATGTCCTCGGCGTCCCCCGGGGGGCCAGCGAAGCGGAGGTGAAGAAAGCCTTCCGCCGCAAGGCTAAGCAGCATCATCCCGACAAGAACCGCGACGATCCCAAGGCGCCGGATCGCTTTGCCGAGTTGAACGCGGCCTATGAGATCCTCGGCGACACCGGCAAGCGCGCGCAATTCGACAGAGGCGAAATCGGGGCGGACGGGAAGCCGAAGTTCCAGGGCTTCGAAGGCTTCAGCGGCGCTGGCGGCGGTTCAGGCTATCCGGGCGGTCCCGGCGGACCGTCGGCGGATGAGCTGTTCCGGCATTTCCGGAACATGGGCGGCGGCCGCCAAAGGGGGCCCCAGCCTGATGTTGGCTTCGACGCCTCGGATATCTTCGGCCGGATGTTCGGCGACACGGCGGAGCGGGCGCGCAACCCCGGCGCCCGGCGCGCTCCCCCGCAAAAGGGCGCCGACGCCGCCGTCACGATGCAGGTGACGCTGGAAGAGATCGCTGCGGGGCAGCCCAAACGCGTGCAATTACCCACCGGAAAGGATCTCGAGGTGGCGATCCCCAAGGCGCTGACAGACGGCATGATTGTGCGCCTGCGCGGTCAGGGCTATTCGTCGCCAACCGGCGGCGAAAACGGCGATGCGATGCTCACCATCCGCATCAGGCCGCACGAGCGCTTCACCGTGGAGGGGCGCGATCTGCGCGTCCGGATTCCGCTGCCGCTCGTCGATGCGGTGCTCGGCGGTCCCGTCCTGGTGCCGACGCTCGACGGCAACGCGGAGATTGCGATCCAGCCCATGACCTCGTCGGGCCGGGTCTTCCGGCTGCGCGGGAAAGGCCTGCCGGGCAAGGAGCAGCCCGGCGATCTCTATGCCGTCATCGACGTCACCCTGCCGCCCGGTCCAGATCCGGATCTGACAGCGCTGATGCGGTCCCGCCGCAAGGTCTGACAGCTCGTGCATACGCCTGACAGCCTGTTCGCGGCCCTTGATGCGCTGGGCATAACCCACGAGACGATCAGCCATCCGCCATTGTTCACCGTCGAGCAGTCGAAGGCGCTGCGGGGCGCAATCCCCGGCGCGCATACGAAGAACCTCTTCCTCAAGGACAAGAAGGGCCGGTTTTTCCTGGTCACGGCGGTGGAGAACACGCAGATCGACCTCAAGCGCCTGCATGAGGTGATCGGCGGATCGGGCCGGCTTTCCTTCGGCAGCGCCGGGCAGCTGATGCAGCATCTGGGCGTCTCGCCTGGCTCGGTGACGGCGTTGGCGGTCATTAACGACACGGCCCGTTCCGTGACCTTGATCCTCGATGCGAGGCTGAAGGCCTTCGGCTGGATCAATGGCCATCCGCTCGTCAACACCATGACGACCGGGCTCAATTGGGAGGATTTCCTGCGCTTTCTCGCCAGCACCGGGCACCCGCCCGCCATTCTCGCCATCGGCGAAGCGCCAACGGAGGAAGCCTCCCTCAGCGAACCGGGCGCGTCAGCAGCCCCTTGAGTTCGAAGGCGGGATCGGCGGCCTCCGCCGGAGAGAGAGCGATGCCTTCGCCCAGCAAACGGCGCGCGATCATGTGATCGGCCGGCCGGTTCACCGATTCGACAACGGCGAGGCGATCGCCCGCAAAGCCGAAGACCGAGAAAGCGCCGCTCTCCCGATCGCCACGCAGGACAAGGCGGGACAATCCCTTCGAAACGCCTGCGATCTGCAATTTGAAATCGGCCTGATCGCTCCAGAACCAGGGTACGGCGCGGTAGGGCTCACGCTTGCCTGTCAGATTGCGGGCGACGCATTTCGCCTCGTCGAGCGCATTCTGCACCGATTCAAGGCGCAGGCGGCCGCGATAGAACGGATTTTCGTGATTGTTGTTGTCGCCGATGGCGAAAATCGCCGGATCGCTTGTCGCCAAATGGGCGTCAACGAGAATCCCGTTCCCCAAAGCGAGCCCGGCTTCCCCCGCAAGCCGGTCCTCGGCCAGCACGCCGATGCCTGCGATCACCATGTCGGCGGGCAGATGCCGACCGGAGGTGGTGACGGCGGCCTTCACCCGGCCATCGATGCCCCTGAGCTCCGCCACGCCCTCGCCCAGCAGCAAATGGACGCCCAGTGCCGCATGTTTGGCCTGAAAGGCGGCGGACATCGGCTCGGAGATCGCCCGCGCCATGACGCGCGGCTGCATCTCCAGCACGGTCACGCCGATGCCGTGCTTCGCGGCCACAGCGGCGAATTCGAGCCCGATGAAGCCGGCGCCGATGACGACGACATCGTTGGCTCTGCTCATCTCCTCCTTGATGCGGGCGGCGTCGGCGAGATCGCGGAGCGCATGGACGCCCTCAAGATCGCCTCCCGGAACCGTCAAGGGGCGGGCCCGCGCGCCCGTGGCGAGAATAAGCGCGTCATAGGGGCAATCGCCTCCCGACGAGAGGCTGAGCCGCCGTTCTGCCCGGTCGATGGCGATCACGCTTTCGCCCAGAGCGAGATCAATCGCCTTGTCGCGGTAGAAGGCCTCGCCGCGCAGCACCAGGCTTTCCGCCGTCGCCTCGCCTTTCAGATAGGCCTTGGAGAGCGGCGGCCGCTGATAGGGAAGCTCCCGGCCCGCATCGATCAGGCGGATGCTGCCGTCGAAGCCCTCGTCGCGCAGCGAGGCTGCTGCCTGCACGCCCGCATGGCCTGCTCCCACGATGACGATCCGGCGTTTCATCACTGCCAGTTGGGCACGCCTGGGCGAGCTGTCAACCGGCTGCCTTCAGCCATTGTGCCGCTTGAGGACCTCGGCCGCGACAGCTTCCGGCGTAATGCCGAAATGCTTGTATAGCTCCTTGTAGGGAGCGGAGGCTCCGAAGCCCGACATGCCGACGAAGCCGCCGTCGGGACCCACGATCGCATCCCAGCCGAAGCGGACGGCCGCCTCCACCGCCACCTTGATGCGCGCCTTGCCCATGACGGACGCCTTCACATCCTCCGGCTGCTGCAGGAAAAGCTCCAGCGACGGAACCGAAACCACGCGGGCCGAGACGCCCTTTTCGGCAAGTTGCGCGCGGGCCGCCATGGCGATCTCCACCTCGGAGCCCGAGGCGAAAAGCGTGGCCACCGGAGGCCCGCCAATGCCCCCGGCCAGTTCATAAGCGCCCGCCGCCAGCTTGTTCGTGCGGCTGTCGGCCAGGCGTTGCTGGGCCAGGTTCTGGCGCGTCAGCACCAGGATGGTCGGCCCGTCCGTGCGCGACAGCGCCAGCTCCCAGGCTTCCGAGGTCTCCACTGCATCGCAAGGGCGGAACACACGCATGTTGGGCATGGCGCGCAGCGACGCCAGATGCTCGACCGGCTGATGCGTCGGGCCGTCCTCGCCCAGGCCGATGGAATCGTGCGTCATGACATAGACGACGCCGGTGCCCATCAGCGCGCCGAGCCGAATGGCCGGACGGCAGTAATCGGTGAAGACGAAGAAGGTGCCGCCGGCCGGGACGAGGCCGCCGTGCAGCGCGATGCCGTTCATGGCGGCCGCCATGCCATGCTCGCGGATGCCGTAATGCACATAGCGGCCCTTGAAGGATTGCGGCGTGATCGATTCGAAGCCCTTCGCCTTGGTGTTGTTGGAGGGCGTGAGATCCGCCGAGCCCGAAAGCAGCTCCGGCATCGCCTCGAAAGCAACGTCCAGCGCCAGTTCCGAGGCCTTGCGAGTGGCGACCGTCACCGGCGCTGCGATGAGGCCCTTGCGCTGCTTGGCAAAGGCTTTCGCCAGATTGGCGGGCCGCTCGCCCGCCATGCGGCGGTTGAACTCGGCGAGCTTGCGGGCGGACAATGTCGCCATGCCTGCTTTCCAGGCGGCATGGGCGGGAGCCGAGCGCTTGCCGGCGGCGCGCCAGAGCTTCAGCGCCTCAGGCGTGATCTCGAACGGCGCTGCAGGCAGGCCGAGCGCCGCCTTGGCGGCGGCGGCCTCTTCGGCCCCCAGCGGTTCGCCATGGGTCTTGTGGGAACCGGCCTTTTTCGGCGCGCCCCAGCCGATCACGGTCTTGCAGGCGATCAGCGTCGGCTTGCCGGAGGTCTGCGCCTTGCGGATCGCAGCATCGATTGCGGCTTCGCTCTGGCCATCGGCCCGGATCGTTTGCCAGCCGCAGGCCTGGAAGCGCTTCACCTGATCGACCGAATCCGAGATCGACAAAGCCCCGTCGATCGAGATGCCGTTGTCGTCCCAGAAGACGATGAGCTTCCTGAGCTTGAGGTGGCCGGCGAGCGCGACCGCTTCCTGGCTGATGCCCTCCATCAGATCGCCGTCCGAGGCGATGACATAGGTGAAATGATCGACCGCCTTGCGGCCGAATTCCTGCGCGAGCTTGCGTTCGGCCATGGCGAAGCCCACCGCCGTGGCGATGCCCTGCCCCAGAGGGCCCGTGGTCGTCTCGACGCCCGGCGTATGGCCGACTTCCGGGTGGCCCGCCGTGTTTGAGCCGAGCTGGCGGAAACGCTTGAGCTGATCGAGCGTGACGCCCTCGACGCCGTAGAGATGCAGCAGGCCATAGATCAGCATGGAGGCATGGCCGGCCGACAGGATAAAGCGGTCGCGGTCATGCCAATGCGGCGCTGCGGCATCGAACTTCAGGTGCTTCGCCCACAGCACCGTCGCCACATCCGCGAGCCCCATCGGCGCGCCGGGATGGCCCGATTTCGCCTGCTCGACGCCGTCGATGGCGAGGCCGCGCAGGGTGTTGGCCATCAATTGATGCGTGGCGGAATTGGTCATGGCAAAAGCTCGCGATCGGAAATGGGCGGCAAAGTCGGGAAAGATGAGCCGTTCAGGCCATACGCGCCGCGACAATCCTGCGCAATTGGGCAAGGTCGGTTGCAAACAGACGAATGCCTTCAGCGAGCTTTTCGGTCGCCATGGCGTCTTCGTTGTGGCGGTAGCGGAACGCGGCCTGAGTCAGGGGTGCGGGCGGCTTGCGGCGCTTGAACGCCTTCGGATCGAGCGCGCGCGGAAGCGGGCGTTCCTCACCGGCCAATTGCTCAAGGAGGGCTGGGCCGATCGTGAGGCGGTCGCAGCCCGCCAGGGCGGCGATCTCGTCCGTGTTCCGGAACGAGGCCCCCATCACCACGGTTTTGTAGCCGTGCGTCTTGTAATATTCGTAGATTCGCTTGACGGATAGCACGCCGGGATCGGTCTCGGCGGTGAAGCTCTGCCCCGTCGCCTTGACATGCCAGTCGAGAATGCGGCCCACGAAGGGCGATATCAGATAGACGCCGGCCTCGGCGCAGGCGACGGCCTGGGCGAATGAAAACAACAGCGTCAAGTTACAGTTGATGCCCTGTTTTTCGAGTTGCTCGGCGACCCGGATGCCTTCCCAGGTGGCGGCGAGCTTGATGAGGATGCGGCTGCGGTCAATGCCCCGCTGCTCATAGGCGCGGATGATGGCGCGGGCCTTGGCCAGCGAGGCCTTGGCATCGAAGGAGAGGTCGGCATCAACCTCGGTGGAGACGCGGCCCGGCACGGCCTTCAGCAATTGCTCGCCGAAATTCACGGCGATCCGGTCACAGGCCAGGGCGACACGCGCCTCCTCCGTTGCGGATTTTTCGCGCGCGAAGGCCACCGCCTCATCGACGAGATGGGCATATTCGGGCTTCTGCGCCGCCTTCAGAATCAGCGACGGGTTGGTGGTGCAATCCTGCGGCTTGAACTGGCGGATGAGGTCGATATCGCCGGTATCGGCCACAACGACGGAAAGCTTGCGCAACTGATCGAGCCGCGAGGGCGACTGCGCTGCGGCTTTGGCGGATGCTCTGGTCTCGGATGCCTCATTCATGGCGCCCGCATAGCGCTATTGGCTGGCCCAGACAATGCGCGCCATCCAGGCGATGCGCTCGGTCGGCAATATGATGTCCATATGTTCGGGATTGAGCGAACGCAGCTCCACGTTTTTCGCCGTCTGCCGCTTCAGTTCCTTGGCCATGACCTCGCCTTCAAGGGTTTTGACCACAACACGGTCCCCGACACGCACGCTTTCATTGGGAGCGACGATGAGGCGATCGCCATTTCTGTAGAGCGGCATCATCGAGTCGCCCGTCACCTCCAGCGCATAAGCCTGCACATCGTGGATGCCGGGGAAGTTCACCTCGTCCCAACCATTTCCCGTGGGGAAGCCGCCGTCATCGAAAAAGCCGCCGGCGCCGGCCTGCGCGTAACCGATCAGCGGCAGGGCCTGTTGCGGACGCCCGCCGCCGACGGACAGCAATGCGATGAATTCATCGACAGAGGCTCCTGTTGCCTCCAGCACCTTGGCCACGGATTCGGTGGATGGCCAGCGCAAATGACCATCGGGAGCCACGCGCTTCGACTTATTGAACGATGTGGCGTCGAGGCCCGATTTCTTGGCCAATCCGGAGGCGGACAGACCGTAGCGTTCAGCCAGCGCGTCGATCGCGCTCCAGACCTGATCATGGGTCAACCGCGGCATGCAACTCTCCTGAAAAAGCGTCCTAGAACTAGGATATTTGTCCTTTTCTTGCAAGATCATACGGGAAAAATGGTTTCCTTTTGCACTATTCAGGACTCAAGGCATAGGGTGGTGACGTTTCCCCAGACATCGCTGCCGCAGCTCTTGGGCCCGGCGCAAAGCGGCGCTATAGCCCGGTGATGCCCTTCATTTACAAGATCAGCCCGGTGAACGCCTGGCGCGAAGCCGAGCAAGCCGGCGTCTTCACCGGTGCGCCTGTCGATCTCGCCGACGGGTTCATCCATTTCTCCGCCGGCCATCAGGTGCGGGAGACCGCGCATCGGCATTTCCGGGGACAGCCGGACCTGATCCTGGCCATGATCGAGGCGGAAGCTCTGGGCGCGGCGCTCAAATGGGAGGCCTCGCGCGGCGGCGATCTCTTCCCGCACCTCTACGGACCCTTGCCGATGGCGGCAGTCACGGGCGTTGTCGACCTGCCGCTCGATGCCGAAGGCCTGCCGATCGTGCCGGAGATGCTGCCATGATCGGGACGCTGTTCGATCTGGCGCGGCCCCTCATCCATGCGCTCGATGCGGAGCGGGCGCATCATGCGACCGTGCAGGCTTTGCGCCTTCTGCCGCTGACGCCAAAACCGGCCGATGATCCCTGTCTTGCCGTCAAGGCATTTGGCCTGGATTTCGCCAATCCGGTCGGTCTGGCGGCCGGCTTCGACAAACATGCGGAAGTGCCCGATCAGGCCCTCCGGCTCGGCTTCGGCTTCGTCGAGGTTGGCGGGGTCACGCCGCTGCCCCAGCCCGGCAATCCCCGGCCCCGGGTGTTCCGGCTCGCAGCCGACGAGGCCATCATCAACCGCTACGGCCTCAACAGCGATGGCGGCGCCGTCGTGCGCGAGCGCCTGGCGGCCCGGCGCGGGAAGGGCGGCATTGTCGGCGTCAATATCGGCGCCAACAAGGATTCTGAGGATCGCACGGCGGATTACGCGGCGCTGGTGCGCGGGCTTGGACCGGTCGTCGATTACCTGTCGGTCAATGTCTCCTCGCCCAACACGCCGGGACTCCGCAATCTTCAGGCCAGGGCGACGCTCGACGCTCTGCTCGCGGAGGTGATCGAAGCGCGCGACGGCCTTGCGGGAAAGCGCGTCCCGCTGCTCCTGAAGATTGCCCCCGATGTGAGCGAGACGGAGCTCGACGATATCGTGACCGTGGCGCGCGACCGCCGGATCGACGGCATGATCGTGGCCAATACGACGATTGCACGGCCCGCGACCCTGCGGGACCAGGTTCAGGCGAAGCAAGCGGGCGGTCTCTCCGGCAAGCCGCTGTTCGAGCGGTCCACTCAGGTGCTGGCCCAGACCTATCGCCGCGTCGAACGGCAGTTCCCCCTGATCGGGGTCGGCGGGATCGACAGCGCAGCCGCCGCTCTCGCCAAGATCGAGGCCGGCGCCGCCCTCATCCAGTTCTACTCGGCCATGGTCTTCAAGGGTCCGGGGCTGGCGAAGGAGATCGTAAGCGGACTGGCGCAGGCTTGCCGCCGGGAGAACATCACGAGCATCGCGGCCATCGTCGGCCGGAGGGCCTGAGCCGCCGCACCTACGGCTTGCGGGCCGCGAGCGCCCGCGCGATCAGCCAGATCGGCACCACCACCATGGCGCCGTAGAGGGCGAATTCGGCGATGTTGCTGACCGCATCCCAGCCGGTGCCGACAATGCCTCGGATCATGGCGCCGAGACCCCTGAACAATTCCACAGGCGACAGACCGGCGAGATGCAGCAGGGCGCCCACGATCACGGAAATGACGGCAAGCTTCAGGATGACCGCTCCCGGCTTGCCGCCGAGGAAGCGGGTTACAGCATTGTCATCCATGGAGCGCCTGTACCGATTTCGAAAACCGCAATCAGTTTACGGCATGCGCATTGCGCAGGAAAGCGGGAAGGTCGGATGTCCGGCATGCGGGGGGCGCTGTCATCTTGGCCGCCTGGGTGGCGGAAACAACGGCGGGAATGCCGATCGCACGGTAAAAATGCGTCAGTTCCTGACGGCTTGCGATGCGGCTTTGTTCGGCGCGAGTCTCACGAGGCTCGGTCGGCATGGGAGTAACCTTGGTCCTTTCCTGGATTCGGCAGCGCGGTATTGCGCAGCCGATGGAAGCATTTCATTCCACATCGTCAAGAAGCCACGCTTCCATGGCAAAATCGCGGCAACAAAACGTCAGAAGTGACGTTTGGACGCAACAATGCCTGACGCATGGTTAAGCCTTCATCAGGGCGAAGTCCCGTCGGTCAAGCGCGTCAAGATGCCCTCCATCGATACGTTTTCGCCCTATCCGACAGAGAAATCGATATTCCGTCTTGATCCGTCTTTCTGCATCACGGTTTACAGCCTGTTTACCCCTGATGGTCAGACTGCGCCAAATCGAGACACCGGTTCGGAATTCATAGCCAGATGCCAACAACAATCCTGATCGCCGACGATGATCCCATCCAGCGGCGGCTGCTCACCGAGATGGTGAAACGCGCCGGTTACGACCCGATCGCGGTCGAAAGCGGCGAGCAGGCCATCAAACAGATCGGGTCGGCGGAGCCCAAGATCGATCTGTTGATTCTCGATCTCGTCATGCCCGACCTCGACGGCATGGGCGTGCTCGGCAAGCTGCGCGATATGGAACTCGCGTTGCCCGTGATCGTGCAGACGGCGCATGGCTCGATTGAGACAGTGATTTCCGCCATGCGGGCCGGCGCCACCGATTTCGTGGTGAAGCCGGTGGGCGCGGAGCGTCTGCAGGTCTCGATCAAGAACGCTTTGCGCGTCGATGCGCTGGAAGGCGAACTCCGGCGCGTGAACCGGCGCAGTTCGAACATGCTGACGTTTCGCGATCTGGTGACCCGCAGCCCGGCAATGGAGCGCGTCATCCGCCTGGGCGAGCGCTCGGCCAAATCCGCGATTCCCGTGCTGCTCGAAGGCGAATCCGGCGTTGGCAAGGAAGTTATCGCCCGGGCTATCCAGGGCTGCTCGGACCGGCGCGGCAAATCCTTCGTCACCGTGAACTGCGGGGCGATTCCGTCCAATCTGGTCGAAAGCATCCTGTTCGGACACGAGAAGGGCTCGTTCACCGGAGCCATGGACCGCCACATCGGCAAATTCGTCGAAGCCAACCATGGCACCCTCTTTCTCGACGAAGTGGGCGAATTGCCCCTCGACGCACAGGTGAAGCTGCTGCGCGCGATCCAGGAGGGCGAAGTCGATCCGGTCGGCGGCAAGAAGTCGGTGAAGGTCGATATCCGCATCATTTCGGCCACCAATCAGAACCTGATCGAGCTGGTGAAGCAGGGCCGCTTCCGCGAAGACCTTTACTACCGCCTCAACGTCTTCCCTATAGCGGTGCCGCCGCTCCGCCAGCGGCGCGACGACATCCCCGATCTGGCGCGCCGCTTCCTCGCCCGTTTTGCGGCCGAGGAAGGCCGCGTGATCCGGGGCATCGCCGCCGAGGCCATGGCGCTGCTGACCAGCTACGACTGGCCGGGCAACGTCCGCCAGCTCGAGAACGCCCTTTTCCGCGCGGTGGTCCTTTGCGAGGGTGACGAGCTGACGGTGGACGAATTCCCGCAGATCGCCAACCAGGTCGAGGGCTTCGAACTGCGGATTCCCTCGGCCCCGCTGGTCGTGCCGGGCCAAGCTCTGCAGACCCGCACGATTCGCGAGATCGTGCAGGTTCCGGTGGAGGATCCGAACGCGCTCAAGCTCGTCGATGCCACCGGCGATATCCGCAAGCTTGACGAAATCGAGCGCGAAGCCATCCGGTTCGCCATCGCCCATTATCGCGGGCAGATGTCGAAAGTCGCGCGCAAGCTGTCGATCGGCAGGTCGACCCTCTACCGCAAGCTCAAGGATCTGGGCCTCGACGAAGGCCTTGCAGAGGAAGGCGCCGAAATCTGGGCCGGGGAAACGCCGGAAGCGGCCTGACGGGCGGCGGACGCGCCCTTTGCCATGTTGCTATCGCACCCTGCGATCCATCTTCACCATGCCGATTTCCGCGCTTTGCAACGCGGGCGAATATGCTTATTCAGGACGCCCGGATGGGGATTGAAACTCGGGAATCAAGCGACATGCCCAAAGCAGAACGGCTCATCCTGCTCGCCGTGCTGGCCTGCCTGACGCTGCCGTTTTCCGCTCTGGCGCAGTCCAATAAGCCGGCGGCCAAGCAGCCGATCGGCCAGGATATCACCGTCAGCGTCCCTTTGCCGGAGATGCCTCCTCCCCCGTTCACGGAGAGCGCCGAGGGGCTGACCATCAGAATTGCCTTGCCCGAACCGCCGCCGCCGGTCGTGATCCTGCCTGCGGATGAGGTGAAAGAGACCGCAAACGCTGTGGCCGAGGAGCCCAAATTCGTTGCCGTCCTGCCGCCCGAAGCGCCCGGCGACGTCGTGATCCTGTCGGCGGAAGAGCCGGCATCCGAAATCCGGATCGCCGTGCCTTTGCCGGAGCTGCCGCCGGAGGATCCGAACCTCGCTGCCCCTCAGTTCGCGACCGGCTCCCTGCCATCAAGCCCTGCGGCGCCCGGTGCGGCCCTGGCGCCGGAAACCCTGGCGTCGGCGGTGATCCCGGCGCCTGCGCCGAAAGCCGCAGACGAGCCCGTGGCCGGACCCATTCCCGCCGAGTCCTTGCGCGCCGCTCTCCAGCGGCTGAAAGCCGGCACGCGCGTCACCGACGCTGAAGCCGACGAAATCCTCGATTTCTATGCGAACCAAGGCTTCGGACCGCTCTGGGTGCAGGGCGGCCAATGGAACGATGCCGCAAAGTCCTTGCGGGCGCGCCTTGCCCGAGCGGATGAGGAAGGCCTCGATCCGGCCCGCTACCGCACTGTGGCCGCCTTCCATTCCGGCGGAGAGCCATATTGGCCGGCGCTTGCCGCCGCCGAAGTGCAAATGACGGAAGCCCTGATCCTCTATGCGCGGGAAGCCTCCACGGGGCGGGTCAGACCCCAGCAGGTCCATGCGCTGATCACGCCCCGCCTGCAGAAGGCGTCGGCGGCTGCCGTTCTTGCCAGCCTCGCTGGCAGCAGCGATCCCGGCGCCGCGCTGCAGGCCTATAATCCGCCGCATCCGGAATATGCCGCGCTCCGCCAGCATCTCGCTCGGGCGAAGGCGAACCGCCCCGGTCCCATGGCGGGCGACCCGATCCCGGAAGGGCCGGCGCTTCGGCCGGGCATGCGCGACCCGCGCGTGCCGTTGATCCGCGCCAGGCTCGGACTGGAATACGCAACCGAAACGGTCTACGACCGCTCGGTTTCCGTCAGGGTCGCCAGCCTGCAGCGAGAGGTTGGCCTGCCGGCCAACGGCGTCTTCACGCCCCAGACGAGGCTCGCGATGCTCGGCGAAGGGCCGAGCGCCGAGGAAGCAGAAATTCTCGCCAATATGGAGTTCTGGCGCTGGATGCCCCGCGATCTCGGCAAGACGCATATCCTCGTCAATGCCCCGGCCTACGAGCTGACGATGCGGCGCGACGGCGCCGTCATTCACGAAGCGCGCGTGATTGTCGGCAAGGAAAAGACGCAGACGCCGTTCTTTTCGGACCAGATGGACCATATTGTCGTCAATCCGTCCTGGTACGTGCCGCCCGGAATCCTGAAACGTGAGCCGCAATATCTGGATCCGGCCTGGGCCGCCGCCCATGGCTACGAGATCAGAACCCGGCGCGGCTACACCTCGGTCCGCATGCCGCCCGGGGCCTCGAATGCGCTTGGCTACGTGAAGTTCATGTTCCCGAACGAGCATGCGGTCTATCTGCACGACACGCCCAAGCGGACGCTGTTCAACGCCAGGAACCGATCCCTGTCCAACGGCTGCGTCCGGGTCGAGAATCCGTTCCAGCTGGCTGCCATCCTGATGGCGCAGAACGGCTGGAGCGAAGCGGGCCTGCGCGGCCTGATCGGCCGTGGCGAACGCCAAATGAAGCTGCCGGAGAAGATGCCGATCCATCTGGCGTATTTCACCTTGACCAGCGATTCATCCGGCAACCTGGAGCGTCATCCCGACATCTACGGGCATAGCCAGCGGGTGAAGCAGCTCATCGGACTGCCCTGAAAATGCCATGATCCGAAGGCCCTTTCCCTTGCCAGACAGACCATTCAGGGTTAATCCCGTGTTAAGTCCGGCCGAGCATATTGCGCGACAACTGGACCGACGGCTAAAGAAGCGTCAGTCTCAAGAACGTGAGTCAGGCCGGTTGCCCAAATCCAGTTTCCTGACAGCTATTGGCCGGCGCGTGAGCCTGAAAACGGTGACGTTTTCGGCTGTGGCGCTTATCGGCGTTGCAGGCGGGGCGCGGCCGATCCAGAATGCGGTCGCCCAGGGCGAAACGCGCTCGCTGACGATCTACCATGCCCATACGAAGGAGCAGGAGACCGTCACCTACCGGCGCTCCGGCGCCTACGACGCCGCCGGGCTCCAGAAGCTGAACTGGATGCTGAGGGACTGGCGGATGGACGAAGAAACGCGGATGGACCCGCAGCTTTTCGACATTCTCTGGGAAGTCTACCGGGTTTCGGGCTCCAGCTCGCCCATCCATGTGGTCTCCGCCTACCGCTCGCCCGGCACCAACGCCATGCTGGCGCGCCGCTCCCGCGGCGTGGCCAAGAACAGCCAGCACATGAGCGGCCGGGCCATGGACTTCAACCTGCCCGATGTGTCGATGGCGACGGTGCGCGATATCGGCCTGCGCCTTCAGAACGGCGGCGTCGGCTATTATCCCCGCGCCAACAACCCCTGGGTGCATCTCGATACCGGCGGGGTCCGGCACTGGCCGAAGGTGACCCGCGACCATCTCGTGCGCCTCTTCCCTGACGAAAAAACTGTGCATATCCCGCGCGACGGGAAGCCTCTGGCCGGCTTCGAGGCCGCCCGCACGATCATCGAGGCGCGGGGCGGTTCCGTGTCCTCTGGCTATATCGACATTGCGGAAGGCCGGGCCACGGGCAAGACGCTGTTCCAGATTCTCTTTGGCGGCGGCGAAGCCGACGAGGAAGGCGATGTGATCGCCCAAAGGGGCAAGAAGGGACGCAACAGCGTCGCCGCCCGCTCCCGCAACCAGCAGACCGCGGCGCTCGCGCCGGATACGGGCGAACCCTCGGCGGTTTCCTTCTTCAGCCAGAGCAACAACTCGACCTCGGTGGGATTGCGGCCCGCTCCGCGCCCGACGCTCGCCCCCATCGCGCAGGAGACACCGCCGCAGCCTGATGCGAAGCGCGAAGAAGCCAAACCGGCCGAGCCCAAGGCGCAGGACGACAAGCGGATCGACACCGCCGCCGTGGATCCCAAGGCGGCCGCCGCTGTCCCCGTATCCACCAAGGCGAACGATGAGGACGACAAGAGTCGCTGGGTCAATGTTCCTCTGCCGCAGCGCCGGCCCGCAGCCCTGCCCGTCGGAGGGCCGGTCATGGTGAGCATGCCGCTGCCGCAGGCGCGCCCCGCGGCATTGCTGGCGAGTGCGGCTCCCGATGATGCCAAGGCGGGCGCCGCCGCAGCGGTGGGCCGGCCTGTCTCTGTTCCGCTGCCTGCCGCGCGGCCTGCCGGACTGCCTTCGTCGATCACAGCCGGTTTGCGGACGGGCGCGTCCGATCCCCTGCCGCAGGCGGCGATGGCCTATGCGCCCAATGCCGCCTCCGGAACGCCGCCCTCACGGACCGCCGCCGCCGACAAATCCTCCGGCGGCGTGGACCGCGGCGGGTTGAACAGCCTGCTCGCCCAGATCGCCATGTCCTCCAATTCCGACCGCGGCGGGCGCGTCGCGCCGCTGAGCGTCGTGGCCTCTTCGGACGCCCGCATCGCCCCGGCGCGCTTCGAAACGCCAAGGGTCGAGGCCGGCAGCTTCACCGGCAGCGCCATCCGCCCGATCGGCATGGGCTTCAAAGCGAACTGACCTCCTCACTGGCGGCCCGGGAATAATCCCTGCCCCGGCGGGTTTTGCCGATTGCGCTCGGTTTCCTGTCCAACTAGACCACCTTTTTACCCGACAGTGAGGATTCTTGATGAAGGCGCGCGTTACCGTCACGTTGAAGAACGGCGTGCTCGACCCGCAGGGCAAGGCGATCGAAGGCGCGCTGCGCTCGCTCGGCGTGGAAGGCGTGGCCAGCGTGCGGCAGGGCAAGGTCTTCGATGTGGAATTGCTGCCGGGCGTCGATGCGGCGCGTGCGGAAGCGGCATTGAAGCAGGCCTGTGAAAAACTCCTCGCCAACACAGTGGTCGAGAATTACCGCGTCGAACTGGCGCCTTGAAGCGAACAAGGGCACGCAGTCATGCAGGCAGCCGTCATCACCTTCCCTGGCTCCAACCGCGACACGGACATCGCGCGGGCGCTGAGGCGGGCGGGCGCGAAGGTGACGATGGCCTGGCATCAGGATCATGCGCTGCCCAACGGTACGGATCTCGCCGTGCTGCCCGGCGGCTTCAGCTACGGCGATTATCTGCGCTGCGGCGCCATCGCCTCGCGCGCGCCGATCATGGATGCCGTCCGCGCCCACGCCGCAGGCGGCGGGCTGGTGCTGGGTGTCTGCAACGGTTTCCAGATCGCCTGCGAGGCCGGGCTTCTCCCCGGCATCCTGATGCGCAACGCCGGATTGCGCTTCGTCTGCCGCTTGCAGCATCTCAGGGTCGGGCGCAACGATACCGCCTTCACGCGGGCCTATGCTCCCGGCCAGGTCATCGAGGTTTGCGTCGCCCACGGCGAAGGCAATTATGTCTGCGATGACGAGACCCGCAAGCGCCTCATCGGCGACGGACTGGTGGCTTTCACCTATTGCGATGCGGCTGGCGCCGTGACCGAGGCCAGCAACCCGAACGGGGGACTGGGCGGCGTCGCCGGCATCTATTCGGCGAAACGGAACGTGCTTGGCCTGATGCCGCATCCCGAAAACTTCATCGAGGCGAGTGCTGGCGGCACGGATGGTCTGGGGATGTTCCAGAGCCTGGTCCAGGCGGGGCTGAAGGCGGCGTAGGCCATCCGCTCAGCGTGCGACTGATGCCGCGCCGATGCGCCGCAGCACCGCCGTGAGGGGTTCGGACGGCCGCCAGCCCAGCGCCTCGATCTTGCCCGGATCGACATCGAGGCCACCCGCAAGCTTTTCAGCCATCGCGGCCTTGCCCAGCGCTTTCAAGGGCAGGCTCAGAACGCTTGGCGGCGCCGGCCAAAGCCAGCGCGGCCGGCCGAGACCCTGCCTGAGGGCGGTCAGAACCTCGGCGAGCGACAGATGCGGCCTCTCAGCCAGGCAATAGAGCTCGCCGGCCATGGCGGGATTGTGGAGCGCCATCCGCACAGCTTCGGCGACGCCATCCAGCGAAACCATGGCCTGCGGCGCATTGAGTGCGCCGAACGGCAAGGGCAACGGCAAGGCGGCGAGCTTCACCAGCGTCGCGAGATTGCCCTTCGGCTCCGGCCCGATAATGACGGACGGACGGAGGATGGTTGACTGCGGCAGCCATTTCAGGACCAGCGCCTCGGCTTCCAGTTTCGAGCGGCCATAGGCCTCGGCGGGCGCCGACGGCGTCAATTCGGTCTGAACCACAGGGCTCGTCGGGCCAACCTGGGCGCGGATCGACGAGATGAACACGAACTTCGGCACGCCCTCCGCCGCAGCCCCCTCGGCGAGCCTGGCCGTGGCATCGCGGTTGACGGCGGCATAGGCAAACCCGCTGACAGTCGGCCCGATATGGGCGACCGCGGCGGCGTGGATGACGGCGTCGGCTCCCGAAAGAAGCGGCCGCCAGGACGCGGCCTGTATCGCCTCGATCGGCGGCGCGACGATAACCTCGCCGAAGGGCCGAAGCGAGGCGCCGCCCGCCCGGACGGGCAGCAGCAGTTGATGCCCTTCGCGCGCGAAACGCATGGCCAAGGCCCGCCCGAGAAACCCGGTCGCCCCTGTGATGACGATCTTCATCCGGCGCGGCTTCTGCTTCGAAACATCAGGATGACCGCCGCAACCGCAGCGAAGGCTGCGACGGCCAGAAGGCATTGCACCGCTGCGCTGCGGCCGATCGTCAGGAGGGCAAGCCCGGCCAGGGCCATATTCAGCGCCAGCACAATGCCGCTCACCCGGGCATGGGTCCAGCCGGCGTCGACGGCGCGCTGATAGGCATGCTGCCGATGCGCCTCCCAGACCCTCTCACGCCGCAGGATGCGCCCCGTGAGCGTCGAGGTCGCATCGGTGAAATGGTAGAGCGGCAGGATGATCGCTGCGGCCAACGCGCCATGCTGCGCAAGGTCGAGGAGCAGCGCGCCGCCGATCAGACCGATGGACAGGCTGCCGACATCGCCAAGAAAGAGCCGGGCGCGCGGGACATTGAAGAAGACGAAGCCCGCAAGCGCTCCCAGAAAGGCGATGGCCAGCAGCATCATCGCCATGCTCGTCGCCCCGCCGAAACCGAGCAGGACCGCGCCGGCGGCAAGGGGCATGAAGCCGGCAAGCGTGATGCCGTCGATCCCATCCATGAAATTCGTGAGGTTCACGAACCAGGTGCCGGCGAGGATCAGAAGGGCGAATTCAAGCGCTGACGGGAGCGGCAGAATTTGTCCGCCAAGCGACAAGCCGTGCACCGCTGCGGCGACGGCCAGGACCTGCGCGGTCAGGCGGGGCCGGACGGGCAGGCCGCGGATGTCATCCCAGGCGCCCACGACCGCCAGAAGCAGCGCCGCCGCCGCGATCCAGCCAAAGCTCAGCAAGGCTCCAGGCGGCGCCTTGAGGATCAGCAGAGCCGCCGCAGTCCCCGCGAGCGTCACCGCGATCACAGCCGCGCCGCCGCCCTGCGGAACGGGCTTAAGGTGGCTCGACCGGGCATTGGGCCGCGCCAGCGCATAAGCGGAGAAAAGCGGCATGGCGAGCGCCGTCAGTCCCAGGGCCGCCAGGGCGCTCGCCAGCGCCAGCAGCCCGCCGGCCAATGCCGCCGCCGCGATCGCTCCCGCCGCCGCGATCAGACTGGCCTGAGTAGGTGGAAGATCGGGCTCTGCCATTCGTCCTTCCGGCGCCATCCGCCCGCTTCCGGGCGACCTGCCCGCGACGGTCCTTAGCGACAGGCGAAAGCCTTGGCAAAACGCCTTTTGGCAGGTGCGAACAAAATAGTTGCGGCAGGCCCGATCCTCTGTGATCTTCCCTACGTATAAACACGAGACAGTATGGCCTGTCGGGAGACTGGAAGCCATGCGGCACATCGATGTTCAGACCTTCGAGAAGACCTTCGCCCTCGTGGTTCAGGACGATGTACGCCAGCGCGCCGTCAAGGCGACCGGGCGGCTGAATGCCCTCTTCGACGATCTGCGCCGCGCCGATCCGCTGCGCGATCCTGACGAGACCATGGAGCTGATCTGGGCGATCTGGATCAATCACCGCGACAGCCGCGCCTCGCATCGCATGGTGGCCGCCGTCGAGGCCATCGCTGCCGGAGCCCGCGATCTCGCCAAGCCCATCCTTGACTCGCTCGTTGAAGAGCATCCGGATTGGGCCGAGGCCTGGAACAAGCGCGCTTCGCTCGCCTTCATCGAGAGGCGGGACAACGACAGCGTCGCCGACATTGCGCGCACGCTCGAACTCGAACCGCGCCATTTCGGCGCCATTCTCGGCTTCGCGCAGATTTGCCTGCGCAACGGGCGCATCTCAGAAGCCAAGGCGGCCTTCGAGGTGGCGCTGCAGCTCAATCCGCATATCGAGGGGCTCCGGTCCATCGTCGACGACCTCGCCAGGACGCGGCGCGTCCTTCATTGACGCTCCATCGCGGGAGCCTTGCAAATCGCATTTCCGCGCATAGCTGTCCCTGATGCCCGTCCTGATCATCCTGCTGGTTGTGCTGATGGCTGCGCTCGTCTTCGTGCCGCAATGGTGGGTGAAGCATGTGCTCAGCCAGAACCAGGCGGAACGCGATGATCTGGGCGGCACGGGCGCGGAGCTCGCCCGGCTGCTGCTGGACAAGGCGGATCTCAGGCATGTCAAGGTCGAGCTGACCGAAGGCGGCGATCATTATGATCCCACCGAGGAGACCGTCCGTCTGTCGCTGCCTCATCATGACGGCAAATCGATTGCGGCGCTGGCCGTTGCGGCCCATGAGGTCGGCCATGCCTTGCAGCATGCGGAGGGAGACCGGATGTTCGCGCTGCGCGGTGCGCTGGCGCCCCGCATCATCTGGATCGAGCGGACCGCGCAGATCGTCTTCTTTTCGATTCCGCTGCTCGGCGTCCTGGCCCGCAGCCCGGCCCTGATCGCCGTGCAGATCGTGTTGATCGTCGCCCTGATGGGCGCCAGGCTTGCCATGCATCTGGTGACGCTGCCGATCGAACTTGACGCCTCGTTCAAGCGTGCCCTGCCGATCCTGGAAGCCGGAAAGTTCGTCCCGGAACAGGACCGGCCGGCAGCGCGGCGCGTCTTGACCGCCGCCGCCTACACCTATGTCGCCGCCGCACTGCTGACACTCGTGGACGTTACGCGCTTCATCCGCATCCTGCGCTGAGCCGCCCGCTGGCTTCGGGCCGGAATCTCGCCTATCAAGCACACAAACGCCCTGCCGGGCGCGAATTCGGAAAGCTCACGCTGGAATGTCCTTGCTTTCGCTTTATGCCAGAGTGCTCAACAAGCTTGGTCCGGAATTCAAGCTCGGCATCCTTCTCGCCGTCGCCAATGTCCTTCTCGCCATCGCTGCCTTCGCCGAGCCGACGCTGTTCGGCAAGATCATCAATGTGCTCTCGGCCCAGCGCCCGGCGGGACAGAGCGTTTCATTCGACGAGGTCTTTCATCTGATCCTGCTGTGGATCGGCTTCGGATTGTTCACCATCGGGGCCGGCGTTTTCGTCGCGCTGCATGCCGACCGGCTGTCGCACCGGCGCCGGCTCGCCGTGATGGCGGAGTATTTCGAACATGTGCTCAATCTGCCGATGGCCTTCCATACCCAGACGCATTCGGGCCGCGTGCTGAAGGTCATGCTCGAAGGCTCCAACGGCATGGCCTGGCTCTGGCTCGGCTTCTTCCGGACCCATTGCGCCGCCCTGGTGGCGCTGCTCGTGCTCCTGCCCTTCACGGTGTTCCTGAACTGGCGGCTGGCGATCCTGCTGATCCTGCTCGTCGCCGTCTTCGCCGCGCTGCTGTGGTGCATCATGCACAAGACCGAAACGATGCAGGGTTCGGTCGAGGGCTATCATTCGAGCCTCGCCGAACACACCTCCGATGCGCTCGGCAACGTGCCTGTCATCCAGTCCTTCACCCGCATCAAGGCCGAGACGGAGGCCCTCAAAGGCATCATCCACCAGCTTCTCTCGGCGCAGATTCCCGTGCTGTCCTGGTGGGCGCTTGCGTCGGTCGCAACGCGGACCGCATCGACGCTGACCGTCACGTTGATCCTGCTCTACGGCACCTACCTGCATATCCAGGGGCTTGCCTCCATCGGGGAGATCGTCACCTTCATGGGCTTCGCCACGATGCTGATCGGCAAGCTCGAAGAGGCCGTCGGCTTCGTCAACGCGCTGCTGATGCAGGCGCCCAAGATGCGCGAATTCTTCAACATCGTCGATACGCTGCCCGCCGTGCGCGATCTGCCCGGCGCGGTGGAGGCGCCGCGGTTCAAGGGCCAGATCAGGTTCGACAATGTCTCCTTCTCCTATGACGGCAAGAAGGCGGCCGTGAAGGATCTCTTCATCACCGTGGAGCCCGGCGAGACGGTGGCGCTCGTCGGCTCCACCGGCTCGGGCAAGTCGACGACGCTGGGGCTGCTGCACCGCGCCTTCGATCCGCAATCGGGCGTGATCAAGATCGACGGCGTCGATATCCGCGACTACACTGTCCAGTCGCTGCGCAAGAACATCGGGGTCGTGTTTCAGGAGCCGATGCTCTTCGCGCGTTCGATCTCCGACAATCTGAAGATCGGCAAGCCCGACGCCACCGCGGACGAGATCGCGAGCGCGATCGAGCGCGCGCAGGCCAGCGACTTCATCTCCCGCCAATCCGACGGCCTGATGACGATCGTCGGCGAGCGCGGACGGTCGCTCTCAGGCGGCGAGCGCCAGCGGCTGTCGATCGCCCGCGCCCTCCTCAAGGATCCGCCGATCATGATCCTCGACGAGGCGACCTCGGCCCTCGACGCGGCGACGGAGCAGAAGCTGCAGAAGGCGCTGGACGAGGTGCGGCAGGGGCGCACGACCTTCATCATCGCCCACCGCCTGGCCACGATCCGCAATGCCGACCGCATCCTTGTCTTCGACCATGGGGAAATCGTGGAATACGGCTCGTTCGAAAGCCTCGTTAAGGAGGGCGGCCGCTTCGCCGAACTCGCGCGCGCGCAATTCATGGCGGTCGCGGCGGAGGCCAACAAGCGGGAAGCGGCCCTGCCGGCGGCGGAAGCGGCGGTGGCCCAGCCTGCTCCAAACGCCAGAACCGCCGCAAAGCGCCGCAAGGCGGCCAAGGCTTAGGGGTTCATTCACCAATCCTGTCTAGTGTTTGGAGGAAATCAATCTGCATGAGGGCATCATGGTCCGTCGTTCTCTCCTTGCCGCTGGCGCGCTCGCCGCCTGCCTCCCGGTCTTTGGCCATGCCATGGCGAACGAGACAATCACGCTGATGCTTGACCGCGCGACAGTCATCAAGGCGCCGGCCAAGACCAGCATGGTCGTCATCGGCAATCCGGCGATCGCCGACGTTTCCGTGCAGCGCAACGGCGTTCTCGTGCTGACCGGCAAAACCTTCGGCGAGACCAATCTTCTGGCGCTCGACGAAGAAGGCAAGCTTGTCTCCGAGAGTTGGCTGCGGGTGCAGGCCTCGAACCGTAATGTCGTCGTCTACCGCGGCGCCGAACCCGAAAGCTACTCCTGCACGCCCGATTGCCAGCCGGCGATCGCGCTCGGTGATTCCGATAAGCATTTCGGCAAGGTCGGCGGCCAGATGTCCGCGCGCAACGGCATGGCCCAGAGCTCCACGCAGCCGCGCTGATGCGGCTGGATGTTGATGATTAACGGAAAATTGGAATCAACTCCCAATTTGCGGCGTGTAGCGACAACGGAAACGTAAGGCGATGTCGCTATTATCGGCGCATTGAGGAGTTCTGGTTCATGCTTAAATCCCTGCTTGCATGGCGTCGGTCCGGTTTCGCCAGTTTGAGCCGTTTCAGAAAGCGCGAGGACGGGGCGACCGCCGTCGAATTCGCGTTGGTTGTCCTGCCGTTCTTCGGGCTCGTCTTCGCCGTTCTCGAACTGGCGATATTCTTCTTCGCCAGCCGCTTCCTTGAGGAAGGCCTCTTCAAAGCCAGCCGGAAGGTCCTGACGCTGCAGCTGTCGCAGGCAGCCATCTGCCCGACATTCAAGTCCGCGGTGGAGGATGAGCTCAAGGACTGGCTCAGCCCCATAACGCTTGACATCAGGACCGGCAGCTCGTTCTCGGCCATCGGCCCACCCCAAAATCCGAGCGCCTCCGGTTGCACCTTCGGCGCGCCCGGTCAGGCCACGGTCGTCCGGGCGACCTATGAATATCCCTTCACAGGTTTCCGCTTCGTTGCGGGCTCAACCGCATTTGGCAAGAACATCACGCTCTCGGCCAGCACTGCATTCCGAGTGGAGTAACCACGATGACAAAATCCCAGCTCGACCCCGCCCCCCGAAGCGACGGCATCCTGCGCCGCATCAGGCGCTTCCGTCGCCACCAGAAAGGCATCGCCGCGATGGAATTCGCGCTGATTGCGCCGATCATGTTCGGCACGTACTTCATGCTGAACGAGACAGCGAGCGCTATGCGCGCCAAGCGCAAGATTACAATGGTCGCGAACGTGATAGCGGACCTGGCGTCGCGGCCCACCGACCTGAGTGACGCCGACATCGATGACATCGTCCTCGCCGCCCCGCACATTCTCTCGCCGTTCTCCAGTATAAGCGGCGCCTACCGGATCAGCAGCATCAAGTTCGACAATACCGGCAACGGTTATGTCGACTGGAGCGAGGTCAGAGGCAGCGGCAAGCTGGGCGCGGCCCACGCACGCTGCACGCCGACGGAGTTCCGTCCGAGCAAACCCAATCTGACGCATATCAGCGTGCCTGCGGAGGTGAAGCTGCCCGATACCTCTGTGATCGTCGTGGAAGCTCTGCTCGCCTACACGCCGGTCGTCGGCCAGAACATCGTCGGGACGATCAACCTGCAAGACAAGCTCTACAGGGCGCCGCGCCTTGCAAAATCAGGCGTGACGCGCAACGGAGTCGTTTCTCTCCCCTGCATCTTCTGATGCCGCAGCACGCCGATTGCCGGCGGCCCCAATCCATGCGACGGAAAGGCTTCGCCGCCTGGATTTCCCCATGCCCCTCGCCCAGCCCAGCCGCGTCGTCTTCGACATCGGCAATGTCCTCATCCACTGGAACCCCCGGCTGATCTACCGTTCGATCTTCGCCAGCGAGGCCGAGATCGATGATTTCCTGACCCGCATCCTGCCGCCCGAATGGAACCTGGAGCAGGACCGGGGCCGCAGCTGGCAGGAGGCCGAGGCGAGCCGGATCGCCCTCTTCCCCGAGCATGCTGAGGCGATCCGCGCCTTCCGCGCCCGCTGGCGGGAGAGCGTGCCGCATGCGATCGAGGGCACGGTCGCGATCCTGGGCAGCCTCCAGCGCGCCGGCGCGCCGCTCTACGCGATCACCAATTTCGCGAGCGACACTTTCGCGGAAGCGCAGGAGATGTACCCGTTCCTCAAGACCTCGTTTATCGACATCGTGGTCTCCGGCGAGGAGCGGCTGATCAAGCCGGACCCGGCGATCTTCGAGGTGCTGCTCGCCCGCCAGAGGCTCAGGGCCGAGGATTGCATCTTCATCGACGACAGCCCGAAGAATGTGGACGCGGCGGCGGCGCTGGGCTTCCACGCGCTGCATTTCACGACGCCGGATGCCTTGCGGCGGGACCTGCTGGCGCTGGGCTTCACCGTCTGACGCCAAGCGCCATCCCTCCCCCAATTCAGATCGGGCTTGCCTGATCTGGACACTTTGCTGCCCAGATGGGGTAAACCCCATCTGGGTCGGGGAGGGTGGCGAGCGGAGCGAGCCGGGAGGGGGGAGGGATGGGTGCTCGTGCTGCACTGGCCGCCTCAAGACATGTCCGGCCGAAGCGCCCGCATCGCGAGCGTATGACACTCCCGCAGGACGTGATCGACATCGCGGGCCAGCCGCCGCGCCTGGCGCGGCAGATCGGCGAGCGCCTACCTCCCATTGCGCCGCGCCCAACCCGCCCAATCCACAAGTCCGTGGTTGCGAACCGCTTCCATCGCGGCTGGTTTCACCCGATCACAGAACAGGATGACGTTGCTGCAGGGCCATCGTGCGTTAGGAACGATGAGGCCGTCGAACTCAAGGAAATGCGCGACTTCGGCGATATCCTGCGACCGCGGATACTCCTCGGTTCTCGCATCGTAGGAGATCTGGCCATACTTCGCCGCATCGAGGCCGAGTTTGGCGAGCGCCGCGAGATCGGCCAGCCGCAGGGCCCGTTGCAGCGCGACGGAGAGCTCATGCAGCTCATAGCGCACCTGCGACGGGAAGACCGGCTGGCCGCGGCCGAGATGGAAGAACATCTCCGCGAGCGCCCCATCGCGCTCGGCCGCCGTGTAGAGGACATCGAAGGCGCCGTCGTCCCAGCGCCCTCCCGAACGGGCGCAATCGAGCGGCGAGCGCCCTTCCCGCACCACGCGCCATACCGTTCCCTCGAACAGCACCGGCTGCTGCGCCTCGATCGCGTCGATGAGCGCGTTGTCGCGTCGTCGGCGGGGCGGCAGCATCGGCTACAGGAAGACCTCATTGTCGAGACGGTCGATGATCTTCAGCACCTCGATCGTCCGCTCCTGGTGGATGACGTCGATCGCGCGCTCGCCGTTCAGCTGCGGATGCCGCGCATGCAGCCATGTGCGGATCTCCTCCGGCGCATAATAGGTCTGGAGCCGCGCCACCACGTAATGCAGGTCAGACAGGATCAGCTCATTGCGCGGGACCGGCTTGATATCGCCGGATTTCCAGCGGGACACCGTCGCCTTGGACACATCCGTGATATTGGCGATGTCGGTGCCCTTCAGGCCGCCGAAACGGCCGATCTCATCAAGGAAGCGGGGGATCGCAGCCAGCATGGCGGTCATCGCAAGTTCCATCTACGTTCCATGGAAACATTTTATGAAACATTGATGCGCCGGTCAAGGCCAGCTCCCCGCGCCGCGATCACGATCAGCCGGCGCGCGGCTGACTCCGCCGGGCGCAGCAGGGCGAGCGCCGCATTGCGCAGGCCCCGCGCCACCCAGCCCGCGCCGGCCTCGCGCCCGCCGAGCAGCGCGGCGATCGCGCCGACCATGGCGAGCAGCGCCGCACGGTTGCGGCTGATGGCAAGGGGCCAGTCCATCGGGGGGAAGGTGGCGGGGCGGAGGAGGAATGTCAAGGAATTTGTTCCTATTTGCTCTTCATCTTCGTTTTCCATCGAACGGAATAATTGTTCCTTTTTCAAACACATCGATCTCATCCAATTGTTGCTTTACCAACGGCTTGAATCTTACGAGATTTGGAGGATCGGTATTGAAGAAGCCCTCCGGAAGACCGGCAAGCGAACGCACAACTTCTGCAGATAGGCATGTCTCGCGGAGAATTTCTTTGCTCGAGATAAATCCATCTTTTACTAAAAGCTCAAATGAATCACGCAAGTTCTTCGGCTGCTCAACAGGAATAACATCATCTAATGGCTCTCGAGTCCGCCATCTTCTATAACTGTAGTATTGCCACAATCGACGCTCATATTGATCAGATATAACTGCAATATGACCCAATCGCTTTATCATTGCGCCAACTGAAACTTTCCACTTGGATTTTAGCGCCAACAACGCTTCAAGGGAATGTGAATAGACATCGCTCCCAAAAGTATCTGCGGGAAGAAGGAAAGCGCCCGCAAAGGCCATGGCTTGCTCCTCAATGCGCCGGAAGTCATGCACAAGGTCATTTGGCGTCACGTGCCGGTGAAGAACGATGTGAGCCATCTCATGGGCGGCATCTAGCCTTCTCCGCACCGCAACGTTCTTGTCTTGAGCGACAAGCATATAGGGTCGCCTAGTGGCCGAGGACCACCAAGATACGCCGTCAAGCTTTACCGATCCAATCTCATCCTCGGCGACGACTATCCCGGCGTTCTCGATCACAAGAAGTAAATCCTCAATCGGCCCGTCACCCAACTCCCAGTGGTCCCGCAAAGCTGCTGCGTAGACGTCGAAGTCCTCTCGCCTAAGTGTCCGATAATCCCGACCTTTCAAAAGGTCTGGCACATCGACTTCTGGCAAATCGACATACTGCGAAAGTGTTTCCTCGATCGCCTCGACAAAGCCAAGGCGCGCCCGCGCTTTGTTTCGCATGAGTTCAAGCTCACCGATAAGGGACCGGTAGAAAACTGCAGTATCCCCGCGGTCGGCCAGCGGCTTAAAAAACCAGCCTATATCGACCTGTAGAACCTGAGCCAGTCGAGGCAGGATCGCTGGGTCCGGACGCTGTGGATTGGACAGGCTCTCATACTTTGAAACCGTAGCAGGCGACTTCTCGATAAGGTCGGCAAGCTCCGTCTGCCGGAGAGCTTTCGCCTCTCGCGCCATGGTCAATCGACCCGGTACGAATCCCTCAACACCCGCCGGCATCGTCATTCCTCACTCAAAATCAAAAGACGGCAGAAATCAGCCTATAAGGCCCGATCATTTGCCGGGCGGGTGCTTAGGCAGCTTTTTCAGCTTCGGCAGCTTGCGCTCTACCTTCTTGCGCGCCGGTCTGCGTTCCGCAGCCACCCGCTCCTGCAACAGCCCGACCAATCTCTCTAGCGAACACATAAAGTAGGATTGGCGCAGGTTGGGCGCAGGCACCATAAAGCCAAGGTATAATGGGCTGTCCGGCACATGAACAGAAGACTCGGCGACGACGAATGCGCCGAGAGCACCATCAGGGATGACCTCCACCACGTCGTGCGCGCTAGCGAGCAACGATCCTTGCGGGTTCGCGGGCCCGTTGCGGACGACATGGTCGTAGGCATAGTTCCCGCGGCTACGAAGACGGCGCGGACCGTACGAGGTTGCCCGCTGCACGATGCCTAACGTAAGCGAGAACGCGCCCAGGCGGATAATCGGATAATTCCAAGAGGGCGGCGTCGTAGTCCCTGTGACGATAGGATAGCCGGTATCCGCAGCGGCCGCGCGGAAGGCCCGGTCCAGATGAAGGCGACGGAGGTTGCCACGTGCCGACACGGCAGGACCATCGCCCCGAGCGGCGGGAACCATCTTTGCCGCGTCCGAGAATGCCGTAGCCATTCGTTCGGAGAGCGCCTGAAAGAAGGAAAGCATCCGCACAGCATCTGCACGCCGGAGGAGCAGTTCTATTGGATCACGCACTCGGGCTCTGGCCACCGCAGCACCTTTCGTTAAAATGACATAAGCCCTCATATCATTCGTCACGAAGACTTGCAACCTTCCTAGTTGCTAGAGTTGCCCCGCCTACCCACGCTTAAACCGTCATGCTCGGGCTTGACCCGAGCATCCACGTTTTCTCACCTGCGTCCCAAAGACGTGGGTGGCCGGGTCAAGCCCGGCCATGACAACGGATGATGCTCCGGGTGGTCGCCATAACCCTCTACGCCGCCTCGTCAACCGCCTGCACCGCCAGCCGCAGGCCCAGCGCCTTCAGCACCCTGGCGAGGCTGTCGATCATCGGGTTGCCGGCCGGCGAGAGCGTCCGGTAGAGCTGCGTGGGATTGAGGCCCGCGCTGGCCGCCACAGCTGCCACGCTGCCCTTCGCCCGCGCGATCTGGCGGAGGGCGATCAGCAGCTCCTCGCGGTCGCAATCGGCGAGGATGGCCGTCAGCATTTCGGCGGCCAGGGCGGGGTCCTTGCCGAAGGTCTCCGCCATCGCCTCGTCATGCGGCCTGTCGGCAATCCTGCTCATGAGATTTTGCCTGTTGTTCAGGAGGGCGATCTTCGTCGAAAAACGAATGCGCATCAAGGGGCCGCACCTACTTCTCCCCTTGCGGGAGAAGGTGGCCTTCGCGTCAGCGAAGGCCGGATGAGGGGTACCGCGACGCGAGCGGGCGACAGCCCGATCGAGTGGAGGCGTGGGTCAGACCCCTCATCCGTCATGCTCCGCATGACACCTTCTC
>JADCCX010000129.1 GCA_020252485.1 Methylocystis sp. | reverse complement strand
TCACGGCCACGTTGCGGGCCTCTGTCTTGGGCCGGATCCCGCCCAGCTTCTTGCCCTTGGCCTTCGCCTCTGCCAGCGCCGCCTTGGTCCGCCGCGAGATGAACTCCCTCTCTTGCTCCGCCAAGGCCGCATAGATGTGCAGTTGGAAGTTGTCCGCATGGGGCATGGATGCGACCCGGAACCGGATGCGGCGGTCTTCCATCAAGGCCGCGATCTGAGCGACCCGGCGCGACAGGCGGTCCAGTTTCGCGACTAGAAGCGTCGCGCCCAACTTGCGGCAAAGGTCCAGAGCCTTGGCCAATTCGGGCCGGTCCGCATCCTTGCCGGACTGCACTTCGGTGAACTCTGCCACAACCTCGAAGGGCGTTTCGGCATAGTGGGCAAGGAACATGTCTATGTCGCGCGTCTGAGCGTCCAGCCCCAGGCCAGACTTGCCTTGCTCTTCGGTGCTGACGCGGCGGTAAACGACGAACTGTTGCATGGTGCATCCGGGCGTGAAGTGGCGTTTCGTTGCGTATATCTTGCGCCGTTGCAAATTTCAACGGACGTTGTGATTGCAACGAACGGGCTAGATCGCCCCGGTGGCCACGTCCGGTAGCATCAACCGATCGGCAAACTACTTTGGCGACAGGCAGCCGGCCGGGCGCGTAGGGTGGCCGGCCTGTCCCTCGATACGGAGCCCAGCCCTGTGAAGCCCGATGCCAGCCCCGCCCTTGTCGCCTCTGCGGTGGAAGAGATGTGCCGCCTATGGATGGATGACCTGGCACCGCAGGAAGCTCGGTTGCGCGGTCCCTCTGCACCACCCGCCCTTGTGCACCTCGCGCGGGCGATCGACGGGTGCTTCGCCACGGTGAGCGCCTTGCGCGAGGAAGGGCCAGAGGCCTTGATCGTGGCAGAGGCCTGCCAAGAGCTTCAGCGCCTCGCCCTGGCCATGCTGAGGCGTGCCTAGGCCACGGGGCAGAGGATCCTTGCCTGTGTGGCCCGTAGCCCGTGGCCGTCGCGCCAGAGAGGCCACGGGCGGGCGCTATGCCAGCGCCTCGCCTCGCCCCCACTCCCTTCCCCAGCGCCGCTCCCTGTCTGCGGCACCGACAGGGCCTTGCGTGCCCGCCACCCTTACCTCGCCCCGGCCCGCACACTGGCCCTGCCGGGCCACTCCGCCGCCTTGGCCAGCGTTGGCAGGGGCCTTGCCTGCCCGCCTCGATCCCTGCCTGCCGCTCTGGCCACGGGCCTGCCGGTGCCTCGCCTCGCGCCCGATCGACAGGGCGAGCGAACGCCCGACCGGGGGGAGGGGGTCGATCCGTTTTCGCTTTGGAAGGCCGCGAGGGGGGAGGGGGGCCAAGACGCGCGCGGATAGGGTGGTGGAGGATAAAACGGGGACTTACCCTCTTCGCCACCTCGCGCAACAGGCCTCGAAAATTTTGGCGGCGCGCCGGTTTTCCTGGGTCGACCCCTGTCAGCCGGTTACGCATTGCGTATCGGCGGCCACCCTCTGTCAGCCGCGACCGTGGCCGAAAGGAAGTTACGCATTGCGTATCACTGCGGCTAGCGCTATACATGATACGCAATGCGTAACACGGGAGGGCGACGTGCAGGCGGCGGATTTCAAGGCGGCGCGGCTGAAGCTGGGCCTCGATCAGGCCGACGCGGCCCGGCTTCTCGGCTACGGAGCCAAGACGCGGATATCTGAGATTGAGACGGGGTCGCGGGCACCCGGCCCTGCTGTTGTTCTCTTGCTGAAGGCCTATCTGGCAGGCTACCGACCGGCCGGCTGGCCGGAGCGCTGCGATACGCCGCCTGCCTTCGTCCCCGTGGCCATTGAGCCGAAGCCCGTCGATCCGGCCACGGCCCGCAAGGTCGCCGATGCCATGCGGCGAGGCCTCCGCAGGGCCGGGGACATCGCGAGGGAGACGCGGCTGGGTCTGCTGACCGTGCAGGACGCCATGCGCTACCTGTCAGAGCTTCCACCACCGCCCCCGCCCGAGTCACATCGCGGCCGGCGAAAGGGTCGGTGATCCCACCAGGTCGCCACGGGGCGGACACTCAGATTCGGCCTTGCATGAATGACAGCGAGTGCTAAATATAGACCATCTAACCGGTGGTGTTCGCGCCATCGGATAAGCCGCTCGAAAGGGCGGCTTTCTCGTTTCTCGGCGCGGTAGTTGAATGACGGCAAAGCGGGTCTCGGTCTATGTTGATGGCTTCAACCTCTACCACGCGCTTGACGATCTAGCAGAGAACCACCTGAAGTGGCTCGATCTGTGGGCTTTGTCTGAAACGCTCATCCGAGCGGACGAAGCTCTTACCGCCGTGAAATACTTCTCTGCCTACGCGACGTGGATCCCGGAAAGCTATCGTCGCCACCAGAGGTATGTTGCAGCCCTTCAGTCCCGCGGCGTCCAGTTCATCGAAGGCCGTTTCAAGGAAACGTTCAGGCGGTGCAAGGGCTGCGGGGTGCGGTACACGGCCCACGAGGAGAAGGAAACGGACGTGAACATCGGCGCCCACCTCATGGCGGATGGGCTGAAGGACCGATTCGACCGGGCCTTGGTGATCTCTGCGGATACCGACCTGAACGAGGCGGTAACGCTGGCCAGGGCAGAGACGCCGACGAAGCAAATTCACATCGTCGCGCCCCCTGGCCGGAAGAGGCGGAATTCTGTAGCCCTGTTCGAGATCACCGTCGGAAGAGTTCGTCGGTCATTGTTGCCGGAGCAGATTATCTGGGACGGCAAGGCGATCACCCGCCCGGTCGAATACGACCCACCCCGAGCTTAGAAAAGAGCTCAGGCGCTTACGCCTATGGTCGAGTAAGAGGCCACCCAAGACGGAGGGCCGGCCGGACGGCCCCGCGTCTCGCTTCGCTGAGCAGAATCGTTGCAGGCAAGCAACAGCGCAAGCCTGCTTACCTCTTGCTTACCCGTTTCAGATGGCGATCTTTGCGCCGCTCCGCGCGCCACATAAATTCCTGATTTTGTTTGGATTTTCTGGCGCACCCGACACGATTCGAACGTGTGGCCTCTGCCTTCGGAGGGCAGCGCTCTATCCAGCTGAGCTACGGGTGCGTGCCGCGGTGATAGGATAAACGCGGGCCTGCTGCAATGGCGAAGTGGCGGGGCCCTTCACGCGAACAGATCGTGGCACAACTCCAGCGCGCTGACCAGGGCATCAACCTCGGCCCGGGTGTTGTACAGCCCGAAAGAGGCGCGGCAGGTGGCCCCCACCCCCAGATGCTCCATCAGCGGCATGGCGCAATGCGTGCCCGCCCGCACCGCGATGCCCTTCTTGTCGAGCACGGTCGAGATGTCATGCGCATGGGCCGCACCCTTCAGCGTGAAGGAGAAAATGGCACCCCTGGTCGTCGGCCTTCCCTGCAGGGTCAGCCAGTTCAGCCCCGACAGACGCGCCTGCGCGTAATCACGCAACTCCGACTCATGGGCTGCAATCGCGTCCATCCCCAGGGCGGTCATGTAATCCAGCGCCACGCCCAGACCGATCTGGGCGACGATTCCCGGGGTTCCCGCCTCGAACTTCATCGGCGGGTCGTTCCAGGTGACGCTGTCGCGCGTAACCTCGCGGATCATGTCACCGCCGCCCATGAAGGGGCGCATCTC
>JADCCX010000128.1 GCA_020252485.1 Methylocystis sp. | reverse complement strand
CTCATAAATCACATCACCGGGTTCGCTATTGTTCAGCATCGGGCGGCGCATGCATTCCACTGGCTTCTGCGTGCCATGCACTGTCGCCATATCCTCATCGCCGGCGCCGATCGGCCAGAGCGTC
This sequence comes from Methylocystis sp., assembly GCA_020252485.1. Classification (GTDB taxonomy): domain Bacteria; phylum Pseudomonadota; class Alphaproteobacteria; order Rhizobiales; family Beijerinckiaceae; genus JADCCX01. The sequence continues at coordinate 4,592 of JADCCX010000128.1, read as the reverse complement.
GTCTGATCGCGCGCGCCTTGCCAATGACCGGTGGCACCCTTACGGACGCCATAGAGGCACGGCTCATGCTGCCAGTGATAATCGCCACGCCCAAGCACAAGGCGCGGCTTGGCCCAGACAATCTGGCTGCGCACGACAAAGCCTGCGGCCTCCAGGCTTTCGATCACCGTGCGCGCATGCACGCCAGCATGCCAGATGTAAGCGACATCGCCGGGAAACAGCGCCCAAGCTTCGCGCCAATCGGCGCGATCATCATTGGCAACCTTGCCCGTGCGCGCGGTGGACGAGACGCCCGCCTCGTTGCGCCAGGCGGGATCGTAGCCAACCCCATAGGGCGGGTCGCTCACCATCAAATGCGGCTTCGCGCCACCGAGCAGGCGGAGAACATCGGCGCGATTGGTGGCGTCGCCACAGAGCAGCCGATGGCGACCAAGGCGCCAGAGATCGCCGGGTCGCGTGACTGGCTGCGCGGGTGGTTCCGGCGCCGGTGCGTCCGGATCACCTTGCGCGGGCGCGTCACCATTGGCGTCGATGCTGGCCAGCAAATCCTCGAGCGCTTCGGGCGAAAAGCCCAGCACCTCCAAATCCACCGAGGCATCGTCACGGATGCGCGCGATCTCCGCCGCCAGCAGTGCCTCGTCCCAGCCGGAATTGAGCGCGATCTGATTATCCGCGAGCCGCAGCGCACGCGCCTGGGGTTCAGTCAGATGCGCCAGTCGAATGGCGGGAACACTCGCCATGCCAAGCTGCTTGGCCGCCATGACGCGGCCATGGCCAGCGACCAACACGCCCGCGCCATCCACCAGGACCGGGTTCACAAAGCCGAACTCGGCGATCGAGGAGGCAATCTGCGCTACCTGCGCCGGTGAATGCGTGCGCGCATTCTCGGCATAGGGCACCAGCGCCGCGACTGGCAGCGAGACAACGGCAAGCTCAGGCTGCATCGGAAAGTACCCCTTCGCGCGCTGCTGCTACTGCATCGTAATCGCGGCCATCGCCGGAAAGCGTCACCGGCAGATCCGGATAGAGCATCCGCCAGCGCGCAATCGCCAAATCCACATAGGCCGGCGCCAATTCAATGCCGCGCACAATCCGGCCAGTTCGTTCCCCGGCAATCAGCGTCGTGCCGCTGCCTGCGAAGGGTTCAAACACCGCCTCGCCAGCCTCCGTGTAGGCACGCATCAGGAAGTCCGGCAGCGCCACCGGAAACACCGCCGGATGTTCTGTCTCAATCCCGCGCCCCTTATGGCGGGTGATGCGCAGCACCGCGTCAGGAATGCGCATGTCCTGCACCGGCTGGCCGATATGCGTGTAGGCTTTCACCTCGCCATCCGCCGCACGCAGACCGCTGCCCTTATTCGGCGTGCCGGCCCATTTGCAGGGGATGATTTTATTCGCCTGCCGCGCCGCGCGATTGAAGTGAAACACCAACTCGAAAGCCGGGGCCAAACGACCATTCCAATCGCCCGGTAATCCCGGTCCCTGGTCCCAGGTGTAGAGCCCAAAGCGGCGCCAGCCCCGCGCGCGCATCCATTCCATCCAGGGTTGCCAATAGGGCTGCCATTCATTCTCGCGATGGATCAGGCCGAGATTGACCAACGCCTGGCCATCCGGCCGCAGCGCTGCGTCCAGATGCTGAAACACGCCCTGCATCAGCGCATCCCAATCGGAAACACCACCGGTCGTATAGGCCCGTTGGTTGCCATAGGGCGGGCTCGTGAACAGCATCGCGGCACGATCGCTTTCCATCACGCGCGTGACCGCCGCCGCGTCGGTGCTGTCCCCACACAACAACCGATGACCGCCCAGCAACCACAAATCACCGGGGCGGGAGACCGCTTGGCGTGGTGCCTCGGGCTCAGCATCGGCGGGATCGTTGGCATCTTCGCCAATCGCAGGCGCGGCAGGGTTCTCGGCGATGTCCGCGGGCAGGGCATCGGGCGCATCGCCGTCGGACACGGCATCTCCAGCCGCCGCGAGGATGCCCGCAAGTTCATCCGCCGAGAAACCAAGCGCGGCGAGGTCAATCTCTGCCGTCTGGACGCTCGCCAAGGCATCACGCAGCAGCGCCTGATCCCAGGTGGCGTTCTCCGCAATGCGATTATCAGCAAGGCGCAGCGCTTCCTTTTGCGCGGGCGCGAGGTGCTTCAGCACAATCACCGGCACCTTGGCGATGCCGAGCGATTCCGCCGCCGCGAGCCGTCCATGGCCCGCGATCAGCACGCCATCCTCGCCGACCAGCAGCGGGTTGGTGAAGCCGAAGGCTTGCATGCTGGCCATGATCTGCGCGAGCTGCGCTGCATCATGCACGCGCGCATTTCCGGCATGCGGGCGCAGCGAGGCAATCGCGCGGAGTTGGATCCGCTCTGCCATCCAGGGAAGCGTCATGGGGGATATCCGGGAAGGGTTGGGCTGGGATGCGCAGCGCTAGGCGATTAGGGTTGCACCTAAGCTGCTGAAATCACGCTGAAAGGGTGCAAACCATGCGGGGCTTGGGTGCAAACCTGAGGGGCTTAGGTTTGCACCTAAGTCATTGAATTCAGGGCGCTATGGTGCAAACTGCAACCCATATTTTTATTCTGACGCTAGAGGGGTCGGGCGCTTCCGCCCCCCGCATACAAAATGCGCAGGAAGGAACCATGAGCTCAAAAGCCACAGTGGCTGATCATCTGCTGATTGGCTGACGAGCCACTAAGCTCGACGCGCCTTCTCGACGTGTCACCGTCATAGCAAACTCGATTTGCGCGCCGCAATGGGGAGAATTGTAACAGAGCATCAGCATGACAATTCACCCCATTGCGTAGCACTTCAGGCCGCGCGTGAGCTTGGCTGCAAGCCGAAGTGACTCGCCAAGATTGCAAGCGCAGCAATGAGAATTCCGCCTGCGAAAGGCTGTGACACGGGCCTGCCACTCCAACCGCTACGCGCCGACCATTCGCGCACCGACATCTCAAGCCCCACAACAAACCAGATGCAGGAGCCTGGCGGGCTATCGTCTCCGCCAAGCGCATCCATGGCAGCAAACACGCGGCGACGCGCGTCAAGCTGACGGTTGGATAGACGATCAGCGGTTGATCCTGGGAGACGGATCAGCTGTGAGGTTGACATGCCATCCAGTGCAGCACTGCGAAATAGCGTGCGGAAAATGCAGCCTGCCTCGTGCATCTCTGGCGTGACGGTTCCGTTGGACAGCATCATGCCGAGTGTATCCACAGCGCGGCGGTGCCGGACCGGAGTGCCCGTCTCGGGATCTGCTTCGCGGATTGGCACGCTGACATCACCATGCTGCAGGCGCCATTCCGATGGCGCTGACAAATCCTCACGCGGCTTGGCGGGATGTTTGGTCTTGCGCTTAGCGGCCATGATTGCTGCCTCCATTGCGCCGCCCCCAGCGGCGATTGGCTTCGTTGGTGATTGCCTGGCGCAGCCATGGATCGGTGATGTCATCCACCGCGATGCTGGCGACGCCATGCCGGTGCCATGCGGCCGCGCGCATGGCGTTCAATTCCGCTTCGTTGGTGGTGCTGCGCAGGCGCGTGATCAGGTTCTGCGCGAGCATCGGGGCGCCGTGCAGGCTCATGCCCGGCCTCCCTCTGCGTCCGTCGCCCAGAGCAGCAGGGCCAGCGCATCGGCTTCGTTGTCATCCACCGGGGCAAAGCCGCGAGCACGCATGGCAGCGACCATGGCCGCCTTGTCGGCATTGCCCTTTCCGGTCGCGTAGCGCTTGATCGTGCCGACTGGGACGCCCTGGTAGGCGATGGCGCGTTCCTCGCACCACGCCGAAAGGTGGGCCAGAAAGCCGCCGTAGAGGTGCGCGGCGTCAGTGCCTGCATGGGCCCGCACTTCTTCGAATGCGATTTGAGACAATTCACCGGCGAGGTGTGTGACCTCTGTCAGCCAGGCGCGAAAGCGCAAAAACCGCATGCCGCCCCCTTCGAAGCGGCTGGGCCGAAAGGTCATGGTGCCAGAGGTGATCGCACCGTCGCCTGATCGCAGTGCCCAGCCGGTCGTGGTGCCGAGATCGAGCGCCAGGACGGCCCGTGGTGGTGCGGTGCCGACATCGCAGTCGGAAATGATGGGCGGCCTGCTTGCCAGCGCCGCGGACATGGGGAGAGTCGAGAGAGCCATGATTGTCTCCTGATGGGGATGGTTTTGGTGAGGGCGGCGGCGGTGGAGTTCTTGGCGGAGCACACCGTCGCTGCCCGGCTTGGGGGATGGGACCGCGCGTGGCGGCCCGGTGCTGTTCGGGCGGCGCGTCACGGCACGCCCTCGAGCCAGGGTGGTTCGGAGGGGTGGGAACCTGGGTGGGAACCTTTCTGGCGAGGTTCCCCTGAAAAATCCTTGCTGTTTTCAGCAAAGTGGGAACCTTGGGAACCTGGGGAACCTTTTTCGGTATTCTCTTTCATGCACGCATGCGCGTGCGCGTGTATTGGGGTCGGAAAAGGTTCCCCAGGTTCCCAAGGTTCCCCGGAGCCTTTCTTTTCAATGGCTTGAGGGTGGGAACCTTCCCGAACGAGGTTCCCACTTTCGGCTTGAGGTTCCCACCCCCTTGCCTTGGATTGGCCGTCAGTGCTGCTCACCGGTCCCTCTGG
>JADCCX010000127.1 GCA_020252485.1 Methylocystis sp. | reverse complement strand
CACCGGCGCGGGCCATGGCGTAGCTTCGAGGCCGTCGAATTCGCTACCCTGGAATGGGTAGATTGGTTCAATAACAGACGCTTGATAGCACCAATCGGCTATATACCGCCCGCGGAAGCCGAGGAACGATACTATGCCTCACTGGAACAACCAGCCATGGCAGCGTAACTTAAGCAAAACAGCCTCCGGCAAAACCGGGGCGGTTCAACCCACAAATTATTGGTACAAAAAAATTAAAAAAATACATAAACTAAAAAAAAAAATCGCTGGACATGGGTGAACTTTCCAGGCTCACTATCCTTGCGTATTATCCCTAATCGCTTAAAGAAGTATCCATGAATAGACCTCATAGATGCCTTCAGTTCCTGCTGAGAAGCGCTCGTGTTGCGCGTTTCGCACTCAGGAACCCGCGCATTTCGGCGCAGGCGGTCGAGCGTCAACTGCAACCCCAAGACCGCGCCGCCGCCTTCACGCAATATCGTGATGGACTGCCGTCCATTGCGCCGCTGTCGTTGCGACCCGACCCCGCGCTGGCCTCACGGCCTCGGCTGAACGTGCTGCTGCCGGGAATGGCCATGCGATCCATGTCGGGCGGGCCGAACACCGCGATCAACCTAGTATATCGCCTTACGCAATACGGGATTCCGCTGCGATTCGTGTCCACCGACATCGCAGCGGACCAGGACACCTCCGCGTTACGTCAGCACTTCTCGGCCTTGACGGGCATGCCGCCCGCTGATTGCGGAGAAGTCGAAATCGTTTGTGGATCTAACCGAGGTGTTGCGCTGCCGGTCGGTACGAACGACGTGTTCTTCGCGTCGGCATGGTGGAACGTCCAGATGATCAAGTACGCACTCCCGCTGATGCGTCAGAAGAGGTTTTTCTACATCGTGCAGGACTACGAGCCCGGCCTCTACGCTTGGTCGACGGAGTATGCGCTCGCTCTGGAGACCTACGGCCTCGACTTCGATGCGGTGATCTGCGGCAGGCTGCTGGCGGAGTATCTCACCACGCATGGCGTCGGCCGCTTCGCCGACCGCGGCTTCCTCGATCAACACACCGTCACCTTCGAGCCGGCTATAGACCGCGGCGTATTCCACCCCGAGGAGCGGGTGGAGACGGGCAGGCGCCGGCTGCTGTTCTACGCGCGGCCGACCTCGGCCCGGCGCAACATGTTCGAACTCGGCCTCTACGCGCTGCGCACCGCCGTCGAGAGCGGCGTCTTCGACGGCGAGGCGTGGGAGTTCCTGTTCATGGGAGAGGCCCTGCCTGCCGTCGATCTCGGCCGGGGGATGTCCATCCGCTCGGCGCCCTGGGCGGACTACCCCGGCTATGGGGCGATGCTGCGCGGCTCGGACGTCGCGCTGTCGCTGATGCTGTCCCCGCACACGAGCTACCCGCCGCTGGAGATGGCGGCGTGCGGCAGGCTCGTCGTGACCAACAGCTTCGCGAACAAGACGGCGGACGCCCTGCGCGGCTACTCGCCCAACATCGTCCCGGTCCCGGCGACGCTCGACGGTGTCGTCGGCGGCCTAGCCGTTGCCGTCCGCCGCACCCGCGCGGGCGAGCGCGACCTCGCCCCGCCCGCCCTTCCCGCGACCTGGTCCGAGAGCTTCGCGGAGGCGGTTCCCTGGCTGGCCGGGCGCGTCCGCGCGGCGATGGAGCAAGTCCATTGAACCGGGCACGGGCCTTGAACCTGCTGCGCGGCCTCGCCCGCAACCTGCCCCGCCCGGTGCGGACGAGCCTCCACCGGCTGTGGCTGAGGCTCAACACCGACACGACGGGCGTCGAGCGACTGCGCGCCTATGCTGAACCGCAGCGCCCCGGCCTCCTCACCTTCTGCACCACCGTCTGGAACACAGCGCCTCCCTTCCTGGACGCGCTCGCGGAGAGCCTGTTCGCGCAGCAGGGCGGCACCGAGTTCGAGTGGCTGATCCTGGACAACGGCTCGCAGGATGCCGGCACTCGGCGGGCGCTCGCCAGGATCGCGCAGCACCCTTGCGTCCGGCTGCACCGAGTCGAGAACAACCTGGGCATCATTCGCGGGATGCGCTTCTGCCTCGAGCGCGCCTCAGGCCGCTACATCCTGCCACTCGACAGCGACGACGTGCTCAGCCGCGACTGCGCCCGGATCTTCACGACGATCATCGTCGAGAACGGCTTCCCCGCCCTGCTCTACTCGGACGAGGACAAGCTACTCGACGGCAGGAGGGTGCTCACCTACCTGAAGCCGGACTGGGATCCGGTACTGTTCCTGCACTCCTGCTACATCGCGCATCTCTGCGCGATCGACCGCAGCCTCGCGCTGGAATACGGCGTCTACACGGACCCGCGCGTCGAGGGCAGCCACGACTGGGACAGCTTCACGCGCTTCCATCTCAACGGCCACGTGCCGGTGCATGTGCCGGAGGTGGTGTACAGCTGGCGCATGCACGCCGGCTCCACCGCGCAGAACATCGACTCTAAGTCGTTCATCGTGGACAGCCAGCGGGCGGTCCTCGAGCGTTTCCTCTCCGGCCACCAGCCGGCAGGGCGCTACCGCATCGAGAAGAGCCCGCTCTTCAACGATACGCCGGACTGGCGCATCCGCCGCGCGCCGGGCGACGAGCCCGGCCTCACGACCTTCCTGCTTACGGACGATCCCTCGCGGCCGGTCCCGGGGATTCCCTCGGCCGGCTACCCCGGCCACCGCGTCGTGCCGGTCGCCCTGGCCGGCGGTGTCGCGGCGCTCCTGGAGGCGCTCGGCGAGGCGGGGGGCCTCGCGCACCTGCTCTGGGACGGCGTCGCGCTCCGCGATCCGGACTGGGCGTGGGAGGCGCTGGCCCTGATGGAGCTGTTCCCCGACACGGTCATGGTCGGGGGACGCATCCTGGATGCGCAGCAGCGCGTCACCAGCGCAGCGGCCTTGTTCGGCTTCGGCAAGGGCTGCGACGCCCCGGACCGGATGCGCCCGATCAACGATCCCGGCTATTTCGCGATGCTCTGGAAGCCGCATTCGACGAGCGCCGTCTCCTCTCAGCACGCCGTCTTCAGGGCCGGCTTCCTCCGGACCCTGCTGGATCAGCCGGAGGCCGGATCCCGCATGTCGCTGGCCTATCTCGGCGCATGGGCCGGTGCCGCGGCGCGCAGGTTGGGCGGCCGCGTGGTCTATTCTCCCTTCCTGCACGGCCAGGCCGAGCAGGACTGGAACGAACTCGTCACGGCTCGGGAGCGCGCTGCCTTCGTGCTGGCGAATGCCGACCTCATGCCGGAGCGACGCTACGCCTCGGCCCATTTCGGCTCGGATCCGACGGCGCCGCAACGCGCCGCACCGGCAGCCCAGCGTGCCGCGCAGCACGAAGCGCTTCTGCAATGGGCCCGGTCGAGCGCCCATGCTGGGGTGGCCTCATGACGGGCGAAGGACGCACCGCGCCCCGCCCGCCGCCTGTCGCCTGCGCTATAACAGGCACGACGCCCTACGAGGCAGCGCTGGCCCTCCGGATCGCCGCCCGTGCGGAGTTCTACCCCCCAGTCCTCCGCCCGGGCAGGTTCGGTATCCTCACCACAGTGTATATCAGGACGGATGCGGAGTGGCTGCGCGCGACCGCGGCCAGCCTCTTCGCCCAGTCGGTGCCCTTCGACGCCTGGATCATCCTCGCCCACGGCCCGATCGCCCCCGAGACCGATGCCGCGCTGGGCGAGATCGCGCGCGATCCCCGCGTCACCATCCTGCGAGAACCCGTGAACCTCGGCATCATGGGCGGGATGCGCCTCTGCCTCGAGCAGGCGCGCACCGAGTACGTCGTGCCGATGGACGCGGACGACCTGCTGACGCCGGACGCGCTCCAGGTGCTCTCCGCCGAGATCGAGCGCGGCCATGCGCCGGCGCTACTATATTCCGACGAGGACATCCTCGTCGGGGGTCGGGCGCAGTCGCCCTACCGGCGCCCAGACTGGGACCCGGTGCTGAACCTCGCCAGCTCCTACATCTGGCACCTCTGCTGTATCCGCCGTGACGCGGCATTGCGGGAGGGTCTCTACACGGACCCGGGCGCGACCTGGTGCCACGACTGGGACACCTCCTTCCGTATCGCGCGGTCGGGGGAGACGCCGCTGCACGTGCCGGAGGTGCTCTACCACTGGCGGCAGCATCCGGCCTCCACCAGCAACAGCGCGGGCGGGGTTGCGGACGGATCGCGGCAATCCACGCGCCACCTGCTTGAGCGCTTCGTCGCCGCGCAGCCGCGGCCCGAGCTTTACGCGATCGCGGACTTCCCCGTCTTCCGCGGTGCGCCGGAGTGGTATGTCTTCCGCGAGCCACGGCTGTCGCCGCCGGTCGCTGTGCTTTACCTCGGTGCGGAGGCGCGGCTGCCGCCCGGCATCCCGGCGGCGTCCCAGGTCAGGCTCGCCACCGCCGTGCCGCCAGCGCGCGGCCGGTGGCCGTGGCGCAAGGCCCGGCCCGCGCCGGCCGCGGCCGGCGCGCTGGCCGCCGCGCTCGAGGCAGTGCGCGAACCTCATGTGCTGCTCCTCGGCGACGGTATCGAGCCGGAGGGCGAGGGATGGTGGTGGGAAGCGGTGAAGCTTTTCGAGCTGCATCCCGAGATCGCGCTCGTCGGGGGCCTGCTGACCGACAGGTCGGACCGCGTGCTTCGGGGGCTCGAGGTGCTGGACGAGGCCGGCGGGATCCACGCTCCGCAGCGGGGCGCGCGCGCCCAGGACGCCGGGCCCTTCGCCTTGTGGCTGAAGCCGCAATGCGTGGACGGCGCCGCGACCGCCTTCTGCATGGTGGAGACCGAGCTGCTGCGGCGGAGCCTCGAGGAGCTGCCGGCGGAGACGCCGTTGCATGGTCTGGGCTGGCGCCTGGCCGCGCAGGGTCGCGCCGAAGGGCGGCTCGCCGCCTGGTCGCCGCTGATGCGCGCCACTGCGACGGCCGAGGCGGCTGAGGAGCCCCTGGGCCAGTCCTTGCCAGTCCTCCGGATGTCTGGCAGCTGGCCAAAGGAAGGTCGACGCTTATTTAGCCAACGTTCCCGCCTCGCATCTTACGACGATCCGTCGGCCGAACGGATCCCGGCAACAGCTGCTGCGGTGACGTCTGCACCCAATCCCATCGTAAACATCCCGAACGAGTGACGCGACAATGACAAAAGCGGTTATCCTTGCCGGCGGGTATGGAACACGTCTCATGGAGGAGACGGAGACGCGCCCGAAGCCCATGGTCGAGATCGGGGGGCTCCCGATCATCGTGCACATCATGAAGATCTATGCGGCGCACGGCGTGAAGGACTTTGTGATCTGCCTCGGCTACAAGGGCTATGTCATCAAGGAGTACTTCAATAACTACTACCTCCACATGGCCGACGTCTCCTTCGACCTCGGCCGGAACGAGACGCGGATCCTGCGCGGCAATGCGGAGGACTGGCGGGTCACGCTGATCGACACCGGCCAGGACACTATGACCGGCGGGCGGCTGAAGCGCGTGGCGCCATACCTCGGCAACGAGCCCTTCTGCATGACCTACGGCGACGCGGTGAGCACCGCGGACATCTCCGAAGCGCTGCGCTTCCACCGCGCCCATGGGCGGCTTGCCACCGTCACCGCGGTCCGGCCTGCCAGCCGCTTCGGCGCTCTCGACGTGGAGGGCGATGCCGTTTTGGGCTTCCAGGAGAAGCCGACCATCGACAACCACTGGATCAACGGCGGCTTCTTCGTGCTCTCTCCCCCCGTACTCGACATGATCGAGGACGACCACACCGTGTGGGAGGAGGGACCGATGAAGCGCCTCGCGGCCGAGGGGCAACTCTACGCCTTCAAGCACACAGGCTTCTGGCAGCCGATGGACACGCTGCGGGAGAAGCGCCTGCTCGAGGAGCTATGGGTGCAGGGCAAGGCGCCGTGGAAGAACTTCTGACCCCGGACCCTGCCTTCTGGCAGGGCAAGCGCGTCTTCCTCACCGGCCAGACCGGCTTCAAGGGCACCTGGCTGGCGCTGTGGCTGGCGCGCCTTGGGGCGGCGGTGCGCGGCTTCGCTCTGCTGCCGGAGGAGACATCAGATGGGCGGCCGCCGCTGCACAACGCGGCCGGCGTTGCCGACTGCATCGAGAGCCTACAGGGCGACATCCGTGACGCGGAGGCGCTCCGGCAGGCGATGCGCGGCTTCGCACCCGACATCGTGTTCCACATGGCCGCCCAGGCCCTGGTGCGGCGGTCCTACCACGACCCCGTCGAGACCTTCGCGACGAACGTCATGGGCACCGCCCATGTCCTTGAGGCGGTGCGCGCCTGTCCCTCCGTCCGCGCGGTTGTCGTCGTGACGACGGACAAATGCTACGAGAACCGCGAGCGGATCTGGGCCTACCGCGAGGACGAACCGCTCGGCGGGCGCGATCCCTACAGCGCGAGCAAGGCGGGCACGGAACTGGTGGTGGCGGCGTGGCGGGCCTCCTTCCTGGAGGCGTCGGGCGTGGCGATCGCCTCGGCGCGCGCTGGGAACGTGATCGCCGGTGGCGACTGGGCCGGCGACCGGCTGCTGCCAGACTGCATCCGCGCGCTGTCGGCGGGCCGCAGCATCGAGATCCGCAGCCCGCGCGCCACACGGCCCTGGCAGCATGTACTGGAACCTCTGGCGGGCTACCTCATCCTGGCGGAGCGGCTCTGGCAGGATGGCGTTAAGGTGGCCGAGGCTTGGAACTTCGGTCCGGCGATGGCGGATGTGAAGCCTGTTGCGCATGTCGTGGACCGGGTAACCCGCCTGTGGGGTCCCGGCGCCGCATGGCACTTGACCTCCGAGGCCGGCGCCCCGCACGAGGCGGGCCTACTCGCGGTGGATCCGGCGAAGGCCCAGGCGCGGCTCGGCTGGCATCCGCGCCTGCGGCTCGACGGCGCGCTCGACTGGGCCGTGCGCTGGTACCGCGACTACCTGGCCGGGCAGCAAGCGGGCGAGCTCATCCGCCGCGACATCGCCCGCTACGAAGCAGAAGGAAAAGCCTATCCATGACTGCCTGCCGGTTCTGCGCCGCCCCGCTGCGGCAGACATTCGCCGACCTAGGCATGACGCCGCTGTCGAACTCCTTCATCGCTCCGGCCCGCGCCGCGGCGATGGAGCCGTTCTACCCGCTGCACGCCTATGCCTGCGACGACTGCCGCCTCGTCCAGCTCGAGGCCTTCGAGACGCCGGAGAACATCTTCAGCGACTACGTCTACTTCTCCTCCTTCTCGGAGAGCTGGCTGCGCCATGCCGAGGCCTATGCGGTGCGGATGATGGAGCGCTTCTCGCTGGGGCTGCAGAGCCTGGTAGTGGAGGTGGCCAGCAACGACGGCTACCTGCTGCGCCACTTCCGGGACCGCGGCGTGTCCGTGCTCGGCGTGGAGCCGGCGGCGAACGTCGCTGCGGAGGCCAGGAAGCTCGGCATCCCGACCGAGGTGGCCTTCTTCGGCCGGACGACGGCGCAGCGCCTGCGGGACGCGGGGACGGCGCCTAAGCTGATGGCGGCGAACAACGTCCTGGCCCATGTGCCCGACATCAACGACTTCGTCGCTGGCTTCGCGATCCTGCTGGCCCCGGACGGCGTGATGACGGTGGAGTTCCCGCACCTGCTGCGGCTGATCGAATCGACGCAGTTCGACACGATCTACCACGAGCATTTCTCCTACCTGTCGCTACTGACGGTGCAGCGCATCTTCGCCGCGCACGGGCTCCGCGTCTTCGACGTCGAGCAGCTGCCGACCCATGGCGGCTCGCTCCGCATCTTCGCCGCCCATGCGGAGGCGACGCGCCACGCGACGACGCCCGCGGTGGCCGCGCTGCTCGCAGAGGAGCGGGCGGCCGGGCTCGACGGGCCCGAGATCTACGCCGCCTTCGCGGAGCGCGTGGTGGACGTGAAGGCTGCGCTGCTCGCCTTCTGCGTCGAGGCTCGGCGCGCCGGCAAGATGATCGTGGGCTATGGCGCGCCTGCCAAGGGCAACACGCTGCTGAACTACTGCGGCATCGGACCCGAGTTCATCCCGTTCACCGTGGACCGCAGCCCGCACAAGCAGGGCAAGCTGCTGCCCGGTGTGCGGATCCCCGTCCGCGCGCCCGAGGCGATCATGGAGGAGCGCCCCGACTACGTCCTGATCCTGCCGTGGAACCTGAAGGACGAGGTCATTGAGCAGATGGCCGGCATCCGCGCCTGGGGCGGCCGCTTCGTGCTGCCGATCCCGACGACGCAAGTGCTCTGATGCGCTTCGCGCCGACCGCGCTCCAGGGCCTCGTCTTCGTCGAGCCGCAGCCCATTGAGGACGAGCGCGGCAGCTTCGCCCGTGTCTTCTGCATGGAGGAATTCGCCGCGGCGGGCCTGCCGGCCGCCTTTCCCCGGTGCAACCTCTCGGTGAACCGGCGGCGCGGCACGCTGCGCGGCCTTCACCGGCAGGATGAGCCGGATCCGGAAGGCAAGCCCGTGCGCTGCTCGCGCGGGGCGATCTGGGACGTGGCCTTGGACCTGCGGCCGGACAGCCCCACCTTCCACCGGTGGCTCGGATTCGAGCTGACCGCGGCGAATGGCCGCGCCCTTTACATCCCACCCGGATTCGCACATGGATTCCAGACACTCGAGGAGGTCACCGATGTGTTCTACCAGATGACCGAGAGCTACCGGTTGGGCATCGCGCGCGGGGCGCGCTGGAACGATCCCGCCTTCGGCATCGCCTAGCCGCTGCCTGATGCGGTCCTCTCGCCGCGCGACGCCGCGCATCCCGCCCTCCGCCCTTGAGCGAGGCGCGTCGGGTCCCGCTGACTGGCTGCGGCGGCTTCGTCGGCCGCCACGCCCTTCCCATGCTGCGGGAGCGCGGCTTCGAGGTGCACGCGCCGATGCGGTCTCAGCTCGACCTGCTACAGCCCGGCGTGGCCGCAGCCGAGGTGGCGCGGATCCGGCCCTCCCATCTGATGCACCTTGCCTGGAACGCGACGCCGAGCCGAGTCTGGACGGCGGAGGACAACCTCGACTGGGCGGCAGCGAACCTTCTTCTGTTCCGCGCCTTCGCGGCGGCCGGCGTGCGGTCTTTGCCGGCGCCTGCGCCGAGTACGACTGGTTGGCGGAGCTGCTCGACGAGGCAGGCACCCCGTGCCGGCCGGCCACGCTCTACGGCACCGCAAAGGACGCGCTGCGCCGGCTTGTCGCCGCTGCGCCCTGCGGCGTTGGGGTCGCCTGGGGCCGCATCTTCTTCCTGTATGGCCCGCACGAGGCGCCCGGACACTTGGTGCCGGACGATCCACGCCCGGCTGTCTGGGCAGGAGATCGCGTGCGGTGACGGCGTCGCGGAGCGGTACTTCATGCACGTCGAGGACGTCGCCGGCGCGCTCGGCGCGCTGCTCGAGAGCGGCGTGGCCAGCCCGGTGAACATCGCGTCCGGCGAGTACCGGCCGTTGCGGACGGTGATCGACGCGATCGCCGCGCAGATCGGCCGGTCCGAGCTGGTGCGTTACGGCGCGCGCCCGACGCCGCCGGGCGAGCCGCGGCGGCTGGCTGCGGCCACGTCGCGCCTGCGGGGCGAGGTCGGCTTCGAGCTGCGACGCGGCCCGGAGGAGGGCCTGGCCGAGACCATCGGGTGGTGGCGCGCCCGGTCATGACCACGCCGGACCAAAAGGCGGGGGGCGAGAAAGCGGGCGACCCGCGGCTGGACTACCAGTTCGACATTTACGCGCGCTACGGGCTGCTGGCGGACATCCTCGTGGAGGGGTTCGGCGGCAGGGAGCGCTGCCGACTGCTCGACGTGGGCGCCGGGCCGCAGCAGCTGCTTGCCGAGTTCCTCCCGCCGGGCTTCGCCGAGATCACGCGCACCGACGTGAAAGGCTTCGACGATCCGGGGCTCGTCATCGTGCGGCCGGGCGACGCGCTGCCCTTCGCCGACGGGTCGTTCGAGGCCGTCGTCGCGATGGACGTGCTGGAGCACGTCGCGCCGGCGCAGCGGACATCCTTCCTGCTTGATGCGCTCAGGGTCTCGGCGCGGCTGCTGGTGATCGCGACGCCGATCGGCTGTCCGGCCGTGGAGGAGGCCGAACGGGAGTTCGGCGCAGCCTTTCTCCACCTGTTTGGGCACCAGGACCACTTCCTGGCCGAGCACGCGGCCTTCGGTCTGCCCAGGCCGTCCGAGGTCGAGGCCGCGCTCGGCGCTACCGGCGCGTTCCAGCTCGCGATCGACAATGTGCGTCTGGCGGACTGGCTGGCGCTGAACGTCTCCAACCTGTTCCTCTCCACGGTGAATGACGGCGATGGGGTGCGGCGCCACCAGAACCGCCGGCAGAACGTCGCCATACCTGCCGCGCTGCGCGGTACCCAGCACTATCGCCGCTTCTACATCGCCAGCCCCGACGAGGCGCTGATGGCGCGCCTGGCGTCGCGCTTCGACCCGGCCCGCCTGCAGGACGCCGGCACGCGGCCGGCGCAGCCGCTTCTCGTGCTGGCCGAGCATTTCCGCGACTACGCGGCCGCCTACGACGCGCCCTTCGTCGACGGGATGCGCGAGGCGCTGGCGGCGAAGGACAGCCACATCGCCGGCCTCGACCAGACGCTCGACGGGACGCGCGAGGCGCTGGCGGCGAAGGACAGCCACATCGCCGGCCTCGACCAGACGCTCGACGGGATGCGCGAGGCGCTGGCGGCGAAGGACAGCCACATCGCCGGCCTCGACCAGACGCTCGACGGGATGCGCGAGGTGCTGGCGGCGAAGGACAGCCGTATCGCCGGCCTCGACCAGACGCTCGACGGGATGCGCGAGGCGCTGGCGGCGAGGGACAGCCACATCGCCGGCCTCGACCGGACGCTCGACAGGATGCGCTTGGTGGCGATCTGCACGGCCGTGCTGACCATTCTCACCTGGCTGCTGATTTTGGTCTGAGAAGGCATCATCATGGCTGACGATAGCGCCTCAATTGGTTCACTTCGCAGCCCTTTAGCAGGCTGGT
>JADCCX010000126.1 GCA_020252485.1 Methylocystis sp. | reverse complement strand
GCGTGACATCGGGCGTCGGAGCGAATGTCAAATTCAAAAGCTCCACTAGAATCATAGACTTGCTAGTGGTCCCTTTGATTCCGACATTTGCTCGCAGCGTGATATCAAGCGGATGCAAATGTCGGAATCGGACCACTAGAACGTCGTCGCACTTTTCATGATCGGATTTAGACATGAGCAAAGACCAGCCTTCTGACGAAATACAATCTATGGACCCTATGTATACAGAACTTGGACGGGCCATACAGAGGTGGTCCAATGTCAAGATAGAGCTAGCCCGCCTATTCCAAGTCCTGCTCTCTTCATTTCACGAATGGGCCGCATTTGCAGTTTTTTACGCAGTGGAAAACTTCCGTTCTTAAATCCAGATGATAGATGCGGTTTTTCAAGTCACCATGAAAGACAATGCCGCGCTCCCCGATTGGAAAGAAACCGCCGACACCATTGGCCTTCATGACCGATGCAGTCGCCTTGCCAAGACCAGAAACAAATCAGCTCATCATATGATTTTGGGGCGTCATGGACAGACCCCACCACAAAACACATTGCTCATCCCGCCTATTTTCGATCCCAGAACCCATGCGCCAAATACCGGAAAAGTCGAGCTCACAACGAACGACATCAAGGAGATCCACGATGAATTTTTGACCCTTAGCTACGCAATAGGGAACTTTAGTTCGCGTCTGCCTGGGCACCCAGAGCGCTCTGCAGGATATCCCGCACAACTGACTCGCCAGCGGAAGAGCCAGAAACCAAAAGCCCGGAAGCGCGCAAAGCTGTAGCGTCCACGCCACCCCCACCCCGCCGCCTCGCCCTGCAACCTCCCGCAATTTCCCCCGCTTCACACTCTTGTGAGCCGGAAAACCGCTCCCTATATCGCGGACACAACCGAAATCCCGTGTCGCTTCGGGGCACGGGTCAAACGCCAGCTTCAAAGGGGCAGACCATGGGTAAAGTCATTGGAATCGATCTGGGAACCACCAACTCCTGCGTGGC
This sequence comes from Methylocystis sp., assembly GCA_020252485.1. Lineage (GTDB taxonomy): Bacteria > Pseudomonadota > Alphaproteobacteria > Rhizobiales > Beijerinckiaceae > JADCCX01. The sequence continues at coordinate 29,749 of JADCCX010000126.1, read as the reverse complement.
CGTCATGGATGGCAGCACGCCAAAGGTGATCGAGAATTCGGAAGGCGCGCGCACCACGCCCTCCATCGTCGCCTTCACGGATGATGGCGAGCGGCTCGTCGGCCAGCCGGCCAAGCGCCAGGCGGTCACCAACCCGGAGCGCACCTTCTTCGCCATCAAGCGCCTGATCGGCCGCACCTTCAACGATCCGATGACGCAGAAGGACATGGGCCTCGTGCCCTACAAGATCGTCAAGAACGCCAATGGCGACGCTTGGGTGAAGGCGGATGACAAGGAATATTCGCCTTCGCAGATCTCCGCCTTCACGCTGATGAAGATGAAGGAGACGGCGGAGGCGCATCTGGGCTCGCCCGTCACGCAGGCCGTGATCACGGTTCCGGCCTATTTCAACGATGCCCAGCGCCAGGCCACCAAGGATGCCGGCAAGATTGCCGGCCTCGAGGTTTTGCGCATCATCAACGAGCCGACGGCGGCAGCGCTCGCCTATGGCCTCGACAAGAAGGGCTCCGGCACCATCGCGGTCTATGACCTTGGCGGCGGCACTTTCGACGTCTCGATCCTCGAGATCGGCGACGGCGTCTTCGAGGTGAAGAGCACCAATGGCGACACCTTCCTCGGCGGCGAGGATTTCGACATGCGCCTCGTCGAATATCTCGCCGATGAGTTCAAGAAGGAGCAGGGCATCGACCTTAAGAAGGACAAGCTCGCCCTCCAGCGCCTCAAGGAAGCAGCCGAGAAGGCCAAGATCGAATTGTCCTCGACCGCGCAGACCGAGATCAACCTGCCCTATATCACGGCGGATGCGTCCGGTCCCAAGCACCTGACCTTGAAGCTCAGCCGCGCCAAATTCGAGAGCCTGGTCGATGATCTCGTGCAGCGCACGATGGACCCCTGCAAGAAGGCCCTCAAGGATGCGGGCCTGACGGCGGGCGACATCGACGAGGTGGTGCTGGTCGGCGGCATGACGCGCATGCCGAAGGTGCAGGAGATCGTGAAGACCTTCTTCGGCAAGGAGCCGCACAAGGGCGTCAACCCGGACGAGGTCGTGGCAATCGGCGCCGCCGTGCAGGCGGGCGTGCTGCAGGGCGACGTCAAGGACGTGCTGCTGCTCGACGTGACGCCGCTGTCGCTCGGCATCGAAACGCTGGGCGGCGTGTTCACGCGCCTCATCGACCGCAACACCACGATCCCGACCAAGAAGAGCCAGGTCTTCTCGACGGCGGAGGACAACCAGACGGCCGTCACCATCCGCGTCTTCCAGGGCGAGCGCGAGATGGCGCAGGACAACAAGATCCTCGGCCAGTTCGACCTCGTGGGCATTCCGCCCGCGCCGCGCGGCATGCCGCAGGTGGAGGTGACTTTCGACATCGACGCCAACGGCATCGTCAACGTCTCCGCCAAGGACAAGGCGACGAACAAGGAGCAGCAGATCCGCATCCAGGCCTCGGGCGGCCTCTCCGACGCCGATATCGACAAGATGGTGAAGGAGGCGGAAGCCAATGCCGAGACCGACAAGAAGCGGCGCGAGATGGTGGAGGCCAAGAACCAGGCTGAAAGCCTGATTCACTCCACCGAGAAGTCGCTGAAGGAATTTGGCGACAAGGTGGGCCAGGCGGACAAGGAAGCGGTGGAGAATTCCATCACCGCGCTCAAGGACGCGCTCGCCAAGGACGATATCGAACTGGTGAAAGCCAACACCAACGACCTGATGCAGGCCTCGATGAAGATCGGCGAGGCCATGTACAAGGCGCAGGCCGAGGAAGCCGCCAAGGCCGATGCCGAGAAGGACATGGCCAAGGAGGGGGCTTCCTCGAAGCCGAAGGACGACGTCATCGACGCGGACTTCAAGGAAGTGAAGGACGACAAGAAGAAGAGCGCCTGAGGCGCGGTCGTTCAACCTGCCAAAGCAGGCAACGGCGGGCGGATAGCGTCATGGACGGGCTTGACCCGTCCATCCGCGTCTTGCCCTGAACCGAAAACAGGGATGGCCGGGTTGAGCCCGGCCATGACGATGACCGGAGTCCTACTCCGGCTTGATGCCGGCGGCCCTGATGATCTCTTCCCAGACCTTGATCTCCGCCGCCTGATAGGCCCTGAGCTGTTCGGCGTCGCGGATATTGAGCGAAAAGCCGAGTTTGGTGATGGCGTCGCGCACGGCGGGCTTCTGCAGCGAGGCGAGGATTTCGCGCGACAGCCGATCCAGCACCGGCGCGGGAGTCGCGGCCGGTGCGAAGAAGCCCGTCCAGCTCTCGGCGTCGGCGCCGGTCACGCCCTGCTCCTGCAAGGTGGGCACATTCGGCAATTGCGGGTTGCGCTTCGGCGAGCCGATGGCGATCGCCCGCATGGCGCCGCCCTCGATCTGCTGGAACACCGAACCCATGGTGGAGTTCGCCACATCGATGCGGTTGCCGACGATCTCCTGGATCAGCGGAGCCGCGCCCCGGAAGGGCACATGCTGCATGCGGATGCCGGTGCGGACCATGAACAGTTCGGTCGACAGATGCGACCCGGAGCCGAGGCCGGTGGAGCCGTAGTTGAGCTCGCCCGGTTTGGATTTGGCGAGCGCGATCAGCTCCTGGATCGACTTCACCGGCAATTCGTTGCGGACGACGAAGACATGCTCGAAAGCGCCGGGGCTGGCCAGCGGCGCGAAATCCTTCACCGCGTCGTAGCCGGGGTCCTTCAGCAGGAACATGTTGTTGCCATGCGTCTGGTTGTTGCCGAAGGTGAAGACGTGGCCGTCCGGATCAGCCTTGGCGACCTGCCTTGTGCCGATGGCGCCGGAGGCCCCGGCGACATTCTCCACGACAACATTCTGCCCCAGCGGCCCCGCAATATCCTGCGCCACGATCCGGGCGATGGCGTCGGTCGGCCCGCCGGCGGGATAGGCGACGATGATGCGCAAGGGCCGCGTCGGGAAGGCCTGCGCCATGGCGGCCTGAGCGAAGGGCAGGGCGGCGGCTCCAAGGAGAGCCGAACGGCGGGTGATTGTCATGTTTTCCTCCAGAAACGGCCGGATCATTGTCCGCCGTCGTTACAATCCATTGCCGATCCGTTTAGCGCGGGCCGCGCTCAGCGGAAAGGGGCGCTCAAAGGATGCGCCTGAATCGCGCCTCCACCTTGTCGAGGAAGGCCTCGCGTTTGGCCGGGCTCGCGCTGTCCATCTCGTGGAGGGCCATCCAGAGCGTCTTGCAGCCGGGCGCGCAGAGCGGGCGAAGGCCCCGGAGCATGATCCGGCGGCCGGGTTCGCCCATCACCAGCTTCCACCACCACCAGGGCGAGCCCAGCGTCGAGACGGCGGCGATCAGGCGGATGTTCTGGAGCTTGCCCGTGATCGGGCGGCCCGGCTCCGGCATCGCGAAGGCGGCATGCGGCAGCCAGACGCGGTCGAGCCAGCCCTTCAGCATCGCCGGCGGCCCGTACCACCAGGTGGGGTAGACGAAGACCAGCGCCTCGCACCAGCGCAACGCCGCCAGATGCTCCGCGACCGGCGCCTCGTTCACTTCCGCCGTGTGGTAATCCCTGCGGCCCTCGGCCGACAGCACGGGATCGAAGCCCATGGCGTAGAGATCGATGAGCCGCGCCTCATGACCGCCTGCGGCGAGGCCGGCCAGCACCCGGTCGCGCAAGGCGGCGTTGAAGCTCGCCTCCAGCGGGTGGCAATAGACGATGAGCGCTTTCACGGGCGGCGGCCTCCGGGATCGGGGGGATTTCGAACGGCCGGGCAGGCGCGGTCAAGGCCGCCTGAGGGCGCTGCGCTGAATCTCCCCGCTTTTTGGCGCTGGCCGCATGGCCGCCGTTGACATCGCGGAGCGGCGCGGCCAATAGAAGCGCCGCACCTGCCCAGGTGGCGGAATTGGTAGACGCACTGCTTTCAGGTAGCAGCGCCGCGAGGCGTGAAGGTTCGAGTCCTTTCCTGGGCACCATTCTTTCGATCGCAGACGTTCAAAGCCGCCTCTAAAGGGCGGTTTTTTCGTGAAGTGTCAGGCGCTGCCGGGGTCCCCGCGTTTCAGCGCCCGCATCGCCCCGGTGATGGCCACGGTCTCAACGCTGACTCGCGTCACGCGCATCAGCAGGTCCACCACCTTCTCCTTGTAATCGGCGAAGCGGTAGGTGTTGAATTTCTCGCGGATCGTCGGGTCCTTCGGCGTCTTCTCCTTGTGCTGGTCGAGAATCCAGTCGAGCGCCGCGCGGTTGCCGAGCCGGTAATCCCACACCTCTTTCGGAATGCCCGAGAGCATGGTTTCGCTGTCGAGCGTGATGATCCCTGCATCCCGGTCGGCGCGCAGGATCACGCGCGGCGAAACGCCGGCGGCGCGGGCCTTCGTGTCGGGAATGTCGCGGCGCTCCAGCGGCCAGGGCTCCACGGTTTCGTAGCCGATGTGCAGCGCCATCAACCTTTCGCCCCAATCCGCCCATCGCCAGAAATCGGGATAGAAGGGCAGGCGCGGAAAATCGCGCTTCAGGTTCTGGGCGTATTTTTCGCGGTAGAGCGGATCATGCAGGACACCGTAAACGTAGTGGAAGATGGCGTCCTTGGTGAGTTCCCTCTTTCCTTCTCCCCTTGCGGGAGAAGGTGCCTGCCGGATGGCAGGCGGATGAGGGGTCAGGCTGGTCCCGCCAGCGTCGTACGACCCCTCAACCGTCATGCTGCGCATGCCACCTTCTCCCGCAAGGGGAGAAGGGGAAACGCGGCCCTCCCCCTCGCTTCCATAGGCCTTGCGGAACTGCGCCAGCGCCCAGTCCGTGATGTTGTCGATCCGCTCGCCTTCGGGGGTGTAGCGGTAGCGGGGAAATGCGTGCGCTGGATCAGGAGTGAAAAAATTTAAATCAGGCATATCTGAGACTGCAAATGACGAAAATGGAACTCGTGGAGTCGATCCATTCGCTGGATTTATGATGTAAGCATTCTTCTCAGCACCTGTAGGTTGGCATTCGGCAATTCTAAAAAATCTCTTTGTTAGATTCTTTTCAAAATAATAATCTACCCTTCGAAATGGCCTATATTGCATATTAACTATATTTGTCATATTAAATTCAATTTTTTGTCTTTTAAGTAATAATGATTTTAATTCAAAAGTCCATTTGATTTTTGATCCTACAAATTTATCAATTGTTTTTTTGTTTATTGATTCAGGTAAATTTTTCAGAATTCCATTATAGTGATCAATTAGAAAAACCAGACGGTCTTTCAATTGAGATTTGTTCCTGTAGATCGACCAATCATCTCTGCCAGAGTTTATACCTAGGCTATAAAGGCTGAAGATTGCCTTCTCTTGTCCCTTCGTCTTAGCCGCTTTCGTCTTCTTGTCCGCCACCGGCAGCAGTTTGTCCCAGTCGTTGTCCGTTAGGTTCAGCCAATTCTGTCTGGCGTCCGGCGTGATCGCCTCATAGCGCAGGGCAGATGCCTTGTTGCTGCCCAGCCACGCCAACTTGTCCTCGGCCGTCTCCATCTCAGGTCTGCGGTTGTAAAAAATCCTGCATCCTGTCAGGCCCTTGCGCTTGACGAAGAACGAGATGGCCACGCCGGTCTGGATGCCAAAGACATTGTTCTTGGTGCCGGAAAGCTTCGGGTTGGCCCGCACATCCCCGCCCAGATCGACCACATGGATTTCGTTGAACTCCGTCGCAACAACCTTGCGGAAGCCGTCGAACGTGCGGCTGTCGATGAAGCTCCGGTTGGTGACGAAGGCCAGCACGCCGTCATCATGCAGCCGGTCCGACGCCCAGCGGAAAAACCGGGCATACATATCGTAGAGCTTGGTTTTCTGCGCCGTCGATTGCCTGATGTAGGTGCGCTTGATCAATTCGTCGATGCGCTGGTATTCGCGGTTCTTGTTGTTGTCGTTCTCGTTCTGCTGGTTGGCATTATACGGCGGGTTGCCGATCACGACCGAAATCTTGCGGTTGTTCTGGCGCTTGATGCGGGCGGCGTTCTCCTCAGCGATCGCCCCGAACATGTCGTGCTGGTGGCCCGATTTGATGCGGAGCCCCGCCACATTGTCCAGCGTGTCCACGAAGCAGAGGTTGGGGAACTCGGCATATTGGCCGGAGATCGCGGCATAGGTCGCCTCGATGTTCAGGTTCGCCACGTAATAGGGCAGGATCGCCACCTCGTTGGCGTGCAACTCCTCCTTGTACTTGTGGGCAAGCTTTGCAGGCTGGCCGCGGAAATGCTCGAGCAATTCGCAGATGAAGGTGCCGGTGCCTGTCGCCGGATCGAGGATTTCCACATCGCGGTCGATGAGGTTCTTGCCGAAATGCTTCTGGCACAGCCAGTCGGCTCCCTCGATCATGAACTTGACGATCTCGTTGGGCGTATAGACCACGCCCAGCCTGTCCGCCGCTTTCGGATTGTAGACCTTGTAGAAATTCTCGTAGATCACCTTCAGGAAGGTCTGCTTCTCGGCGTGGCTGGTGATCTGCGCCGCATTGGCGCGGATCGCCGCGTAATAGGGCTCCATCGCCTTCAGCGTGTCCTTCTTCACCGCGCCGGTGAAGAACTTGCCCTCCAGCCCGTAAAGCGCGCGGGCGATGTTGTTGTCGCGGTGGAAATCGCCCTCGTTGAAGACATGGGCGAAAATCTCCTCCGTCAGGATATGCTGGATCAGCATCTCCAGAATATCGGCCATGCCGATGGCCGGGTTGATGGTGGCTTTCGCCTGCGCGAGGAATGCCTCCGCCGCCTCGCGGAAAGCCGCATTATCCGCATGCGCCGCGTCGATCTTCTCGCGCAGCGCCGTCAGCACCGCCGGAAGATCGGTTTTGAACTGCTGCACGGCCTTGCGGAACTCCGCGATTTCCTCGCGCTCGTAGCTGAAGAAGAGGGAGAGCAGGCGGCCGAGCGCCTCCCCATCCGTCATGCCGCAGCGCATGACCTCCCGCCGGTTCTGGATGAGAACGGCGGTATGGGAGTTCTCGAAGATGATGTTGTCCTGCGGATAGCCGCGCCGGAATTTCCGCTCAATCTCCCGGTCGAGATCGTCATCCGTGTCCTTGGCCTCCCAATAGCCGAGCGGCACCCGCAGATCATGCAGGATCGCGCCATCGGGCTGGATGCGCGTCTTCATGGTGGTTTCGACGGGATATTGCGGGATAAAGATCAGGCCGTTCTGCCGCGCCCAGGATTTCAGCAGATCCTTGAAGGCCTCCGAGATGACGCCCTCGATGCCCGAGCCGGAATACTTCCTGAGGCGGTCCAGTTCGTTGAAATAGGATTGAATCAGCAATTGGCTCATGGCGCATGATTGTCAGAGCCCGGCATTGCTTACAAGAAGCCCGGTATCCGACTCCCCCCCATCCACCCTCCGCCTAAGCCTCTTAACCAACCCGCTTAACCCGGCGCACAGAGGTTTCGGGCAAACTTCGCCGGTTCCCGAGAGGAGGCCTGATGCCATCCGCCCTGTCCGTTCGCGGCCTTGTCAAGCGCTTCGGCGCGCAATCCGCCGTCGACCACCTCGATCTTTCGGTCCGGGAGGGCGAGTTCTACGCGCTGCTTGGCCCCAATGGCGCGGGCAAGACGACGACGCTCCGCATCGTCGCGGGCCTGCTGTCGCCGGACGCCGGCGCCGTGGAGGTCTTCGGCATCGACCGGCTCAGCGATCCGCTCGCCGCCAAGCAGGTGATGGCCTGGGTGCCGGACGAGCCGACAATCTATGACAAGCTGACGCCAGCCGAATATCTCGCCTTCGTCGCCGCGCTCTGGGGGATTGATGGGTCAGCCGCCCGGCGGCGCGCCGACGCATTGATGCAGCGCCTCGAATTGACGCCGGTCGCCAACCAGCGCTGCGAAGCCTTCTCGCGCGGCATGAAGCAGAAGGTGGCGCTGGCCGGCGCGCTGATCCACCAGCCGCGCCTCCTGATCCTCGACGAACCGCTCACCGGCCTCGATGCGGCGATGGCGCGCATCGTCAAGGATATCCTCACCGAATGCACGGCGGAGGGCGCGACCGTGATCCTGACCACGCATATCCTGGAAGTCGCCGAGCGCATGGCCGACCGGATCGGGATCATCCGGCGGGGCAGGCTCGTCGCGGAAGGCACGATGGGGGAATTGCGCCAGCGCTTCGAGCGCGCCGACGGCACGCTGGAGGATGTGTTCCTCGATGTCGTCGCAGGGGGACAAGAGATCCGCGGGCAAGAGACCCGCGGGCAGGAATCCGGCGGGCAGGATCTGGCCGCCGCCGCATGAGCGCCTCCCTCGGATTGCCGATCAGAACCATGCTGGCGCACGAACTGCGGCTGGCGCTCCGCCGCTTCACGGGCCGGTCAGGGGACGGCGGCCTGCGCAATATCGCTTTCGCTTTCGTCATCGCGGCGATCATCGCCGGCGCGCATGGACTTGCAGACGCAATGATGCCGCTGACGCCGCTCTCCTACCGGAACGGGGCCGATCTTGCTGCCGTGGCGCCCATGCTGATCTTCGCCGGCATGATCTTCGTTGCAGCCGCCATCGATTCCGCGGTGCATGCGCTCCACCAGCGCGCGGACTACGATCTGCTGTTCTCCGCTCCGCTGCCGCCGCGGATGATTTTCCTCATCCGCGCGCTCAATGTGGCCCTGGTGACATTTACGAAAGTGCTGCTCTACAGCGCGCCGCTGATCAACGTCATGGTCTGGCGGCATGGCCCCCAATTCCTCGCCGGTTACGGCGTGCTGCTGGCCATGGCCATGATCGCGGCCTGCATCGCCATCGCGGTCATTCTGCTGCTGATGACGCTGGGCAGCGCAAATCGCATCCGCATTCTGGCGCAGGTATTCTCGGCTGTGGCCGCGCTTTCGGTGGTGTTCATGCTGCAGCGGCGCACGCTTTTGCCGCTGGAGGTCAATGAGCTGATCGACGCGGCCTTCAGCGGCGGCCTGCCCATCTGGCTGGATATGCCGGCCCGGGCGGCGTTGGGTGATCCGGCCGCGCTGGCCGTGACGCTGATCGCAAGCGTGGCGCTGTCGGCGCTGGCGCTCGGCCTGCTCGCTAAGCCTTTCGTCAACGCCGCCGTGCGCACGGCAGATGTTGTGGGCGCGGCGCCGCGCGGCCGCGCCGCCAAAAGAAAAGCGCGGTTCGGGCGCAGCCCTCTCGGCGCGCTGGTCTGGAAGGAGCGCCAGCTTGTGCTGCGCGATCCCTCGGCGATCTCGCAGGTGCTGATGCCCTGTCTCTTCTTGCTGCCGGTGGGCCTGAGCGCCTTCCAGAACGCCGGGTCGGGCAATGTCGATTTTGCGACGCTTGCTGCCGTCGTAATCATCTCAACCGGGCAGATCGCCGGCGGCCTCACTTTTGTGGCGATGGCCGCCGATGATGCCGGCGATATGGTCACGGCCGCCCCGGTGGATCAGAAGACGCAAGTCCGCGCCAAGCTCGCGGCGGCCGCAAGCCTCGCCAGCAGCGTTGCGATGGTTCCGCTGCTCCTGATCGCCTGGGCGAACTGGCGCGCTGCCGCCATTGCCGCTGTCGGCATTGTGTTCGCCGTGACCGCCGGCATTCTGGTCAACCTCTGGCATCAGCCCGTCGAGGGCTCCCGGCACCGGCTGCGCCGGCGGGGCTCGGGCTCGACGCTCGTGGCGCTCATGGAAATCGCGGTCCTGCTGATGATCGGCCTTGCGGGCTGGCTCGCCGTCAGCGGCTATGGCGAGACTGTTCCCGTGCCGCTTGTCGTTGCTGCTCTGCTGATGGGCGTGCTTGGCGCGACGCGTCGGCGGCAAGTCGCCATCCGTTAGCCGGTCTGCCGGCTTATGTCAGGCCAGGCGCTGCCAAGGCAGCATCAATGGCCCGCGTGAGGAAAAAAGACGAAACCTGGTTCGGTCATGGGCACATCGGAGGCGTCGATCTCATCGGTTTCTTCAACCGATGCGATTCCGTTCTTGCTCGCCCATCCCAGAGATTTCAATTCCGCTTCAAAATGCTGGAGAACGGCTGTCCGGGCCTGCCCGCTATCATCCGCCTCGATATAGCGCGTCACGTAGAATTCAACTGGATCGTCCCGCCCTTCGATCATGCCGAAGAAATTCTCACCCAGGATAAGACATTCGAAAAAGGCCACGGCAGATCATTTTCGCGTGGATGGCCGGGACGCATAGCGCCGGATCGAGAGACCGGCCAGAACAGCGAGGCCAAGGACAACTCCGAGGATGCCGGGCACGGCCAATGTCATCGCCGCCAATGCCGTCGTCTCGCGAGTGAATTGGCCAAAGCCACACGGGGAGGTTTCGCCAAGCCAGCCTCCGCATTGTCCACTAAAGCCGGGCAACCAAAGCAAGACCAGCAAGCAATAAGCCAATGCCAGCGGGCCCAGCAGAGCCAGCGCGCGGCTTTGCAAGGCATGCATTCCTGAAGTCTGCCGCGAGACGGAACGCCAGACAGCAAAGGGCGGCGTCCGGATCGATAGACCCATGATCAGGAAAGCCGCAAGCATAGTGATGTCCATGGCGCAACCTCCCGTTAAACGACTTCGATTCCCCGTTTCCTGAAGGCGTCCTTGAGCTGTTCGGCTGAGCCGAAACAATAGCCAGGCAGCCGGTAATCTGGCGCGTCCGCAAGTTCGACCCAGACGTTCGGTTGGCCGCCCATGCTCGGCGTCGTGCGCACACGGCGGATCGCCTTCACGTCGATCGTATGGATCCACTCATCCCTGAAGAGCGTCAGGGTGTCGCCTTCGAGGCGCATGCCGCTGCGGCTGTTCCAGGCAAAGATCGACAATGCCATGGCCCCGGCAATCGCAACCGCTGCGATAAAGAACCACGGGGCGCCGTGGGCGAGGCCGACACCAAGCATCCCGATGGCGCCCATCAGCACAATCAGGACGGATATGCGGCGGCCACGCTCCTCAAAGCGGTAGTCCATCGTCCCTCCTGACAACCTCCACGGCGCCAGAATAACGGTGGCCGATTAATGCGGCGCTAAGGCGGAGCCTAGCGGACCCACTCCTTCACGCGCCGCACCACCTCGCTGGCCGAGATGCCGTAGCGGTCGTGCAAGGTCGGCAGCGCGCCGGCATCGAGAAACTGGTCCGGCAGCGCGATCTGCCGGAAGCGGGCGGGCCGCGTGTCGGAGCGCATCAGCGCGCCCGCGACCGCTTCGCCGAGGCCCCCCACGATCGTGTGGTTCTCGAGCGTGATCACCGGGCGGCCGATGCGGTTCACTTCCTTCAGGATCGTCGCCTCGTCGAAGGGCTTGATGGTGGGCACATGCAGCACGCCCACCTTCACGCGGTCCTTCTCCAGCGCCCTCGCGGCCTCCAGCGCCCGCATCGTCATCAGACCGGTGGAGATCAGCAGCGCATCGGGGCCGTCGCGCAGCAGCTTCGCCTTGCCAAGCTCGAAGGTGTAGCCGTATTCGTCGAGCACGAGGGGCACGTTGCCGCGCAGCAGCCGCATATAGACCGGGCCTCTATGCGCCGCGATGGCGGCGGTCGCCTGCTCGATCTCCAGCGCGTCGCAGGGGTCGATGATCGTCATGTTCGGCAGGCCGCGGAAGATCGCCAGATCCTCGGTCGCCTGATGGCTCGGGCCGTAGCCGGTCGTCAGGCCGGGCAGGGCGCAGACGATCTTCACATCGAGGCTCTCCTCGGCGATCGCCATGCAGATGAAATCATAGGCGCGGCGCGAGGCGAAGACCGCATAGGTCGTGGCGAAAACGGTGAAGCCCTCGCGCGCCATGCCGGCTGCCGCGCCCATCAGCACCTGCTCGGCCATGCCCATCTGGTAGAACCGGTCGGGATGCGCCTTGGCGAAGACATGCAGGTCGGTGTATTTCGAGAGGTCCGCCGTCATGCCGATGATGGCGGGGTTGCTTTCGGCGAGCGCCGCGAGCGCGTGGCCGAAGGGGGCGGGCTTGGTGCGCTGATCGGGGCCGGCGATGGAAGCGATCATGGCCGAGGTCATCAGCCGCTCGCCGTTCGGCCCAAGCTTGACCTGGCGGGGAAGATATTTATCGAGTGGCATCAGGCAGGCCTCCCGGCATCGAGCACGGCGATGGCCTTGGCCCATTCATCGGCCTCGACGCGCATGAAATGGTTGCGCTCGCGCTCCTCCAGGAAGCCGACGCCCTTGCCCATCTTCGTGTCGCAGATGATGACGCGCGGGCGGGGCTCCGCCAGCGCTTTCGCCCGGTCGAAGGCGGCGGCCATGGCCGGAATGTCATTGCCGTCGACGCGCTGCATGTGCCAGCCGAAGGCTTCCCATTTGGGACCCAGAGGTTCGAAGTTGGAGACGAGCGTGGAGGGGCCGTCGGCCTGCATGTTGTTGACATCGACGATGCAGATCAGGTTATCGAGCTTGTGGGAGGCGGCGGCCATGGCGGTCTCCCAGGTGGAGCCTTCGTCCAGCTCGCCATCCGACATCAGGTTGAACACAAAGGCTGCGGAGCGCTTGTGCTTCAGGCCCATGGCCATGCCGAGCGCGACCGTCAGGCCCTGTCCCAGCGAGCCGCCGGTGATCTCCATTCCCGGCGTATAGGCCGCCATGCCGGACATCGGCATGCGGCTGTCATCGCCGCCATAGGTGTCGATCTCGTTTTCGGGCAGGATGCCGGCCTCGATCAGCGCGGCATAGAGCGCGATGGCGTAATGCCCGATCGACAGGCAGAAGCGGTCGCGGCCCTCCCATTCGGGCTCATGCGGCCGGTAGTTCAGCGCGTGGAAATAGCTGACGGCCAGCAAATCCGCCGCGCCCAAAGCCTGGGCGATATAGCCCTGGCCCTGCACTTCCCCCATGCGCAGCGCATGGCGGCGGATGTGATAGGCCCGCTCGGCGAGACTGATGTTGGGGATATGGCCGGACCCGGCCGTGCCTTCGCTGCCCATCGCGGCTCGCTTCCTCTCGCCCCGCCTGTTGACGGCAGGTGGAGGCATCCTAGACCGCCTTGCAGGCCGATTGGAAGCCTCCGGAATACGCTTTTGAGTTCGCAAGCGGGCCATTGCGGCGATCCCGGTTCCACGATACGCCCGATCAATCATGTTTGCCCCGTGCCGAATCTGGACATTCCCGCGCCGAGCAACCATCTGATGAGAATAGGATTTTGCCCGACACAGACAGGCAACGCACGCGATGGCGAAACGTGACTATTACGAGGTCCTGGGGGTCTCGAAGACGGCGAGTGACGCCGAACTGAAGTCGGCCTTCCGCAAGAAGGCGATGGAATGCCATCCCGACCGTCATCCCGGCGATGCGGCGGCGGAGGCGCGCTTCAAGGAACTGAACGAAGCCTATCAGATGCTTTCCGACGGCCAGAAGCGCGCGGCCTATGACCGCATGGGCCATGCCGCCTTCGAGCAGGGCGGCGGGCCGGGAGGCTTTGGCGGCGCACAGGGCTTCGGCTCGATGTCGGACATCTTCGAGGATCTCTTCGGCGATGTCTTCGGCGGCGGGCGGCGCGCCGGTGGGCAGAACCGCGGCGCGGACCTGCGCTACAACATGGAGATCACCCTTGACGAGGCTTTCAAGGGCAAGGCGGCAACGATCAAGGTGCCGACCGCCATCACCTGCGAGACCTGCAGCGGCACGGGCGCCAAGCCCGGAACCAAGCCCAAGACCTGCCAGACCTGCAAGGGCCAGGGCCGCATCCGCGCCAGCCAGGGCTTTTTCGCCATCGAGCGCACCTGCCCGGCCTGCCAGGGCCGCGGGGAGATCATCGAGGAGGGCTGCCCGAAATGCGGCGGCGCCGGGCGCACCACCAAGGAGCGCCAGCTTTCCGTCAACATTCCCGCCGGCGTCGAGGACGGCACCCGCATCCGCCTGTCGAATGAAGGCGAGGCGGGCGCGCGCGGCGGGCCGCCGGGCGATCTCTATCTCTTCATCAGCCTGAAGCCGCATGGCTTCTACCAGCGCGACGGGGCCGATCTCTTCTGCCGGGTGCCGATCTCGATGGTGCAGGCGGCGCTGGGCGGCGAGTTCAAGGTGCCGACAGTGGATGGCGGCGAGGCGCTGGTGAAGGTGCCCGAAGGCACGCAGAGCGGCAAGCAGTTCCGCCTGCGCGGCAAGGGCATGCCGGTGCTGCGCTCACGCGATGTGGGCGATCTCTATATCCAGGCCCAGGTCGAAACGCCGCAGAACCTGACGCGGCGGCAGCGCGAATTGCTGAGCGAGTTCGATAAGGAAAGCTCGGCCCATACCCAGCCGGAAAGCGATGGCTTCTTCCGCAAGATGAAGGGCTTTTTCGGCGCCTGAAAGAACGAGCCTGCCATTCCATTAAGGGCCTGAACCCGGCTTAATGATTGCCTGCACGAGCGCCCATCCCGCCCCCTTTCGGGGCGGGTGGCCCGGACCCCGGACTTGATCCGGGGGAAGGGCCGGGCGGGGGGCTTTTTCCCATTTTCATAATCATGATCACCCCTCCCCGGCGGCTTTCGCCGCCGACCCTCCCCGTCAAGGGGAGGGATGGACCCCCAGGTTAACCCGGATTCAAATTCCTGGCCCATTCCATGTAGATATTTGCCGTCTCACTATTTCCGTCATAGATTCGTCATCGAATCTCCTGACAGGGTGGGATCATGTCCGATTCCGTCGACCGCCTCTACACGGCTGTCCTGCTCGCGCGGGCGGACAATCCTGCCTTTTCCCGCACGGCCAAATTGTTTCGCGGCGGCATCGAAAAGATGGCGAAGAAGCTCGGCGAGGAAGCGATCGAGGTGGGCATCAGCGCATTGCAGGGCAAGCGCCGCGAGATCATCGAGGAGAGCGCGGATGTGCTTTACCAGCTCTGCGTCCTCTGGGCGGAATGCGGCATCACGCCCGATGACGTGCGCGCCGAGATGGACCGGCGCGAGCAGCTTTACGGCATTGCCGAGAAACTGCCCAAGCCCATGAAGATGGTCGAGATCGGGTAGGGGGCGGCCTCTGATCCAATCACCCTTAACAGCGGCCTTCACGCCCCTTGAACGGCGCCGTCTGCTGCGCCAAGTTCGTCCGATGACTTATCTGTTTGCGCTCATGATGATCGGATGGGCTGTTAGCGAAGCCCACGCTCAGTCGCGCCCATTCCAGACCGAGAAGCGCAGCGTCACGGTGGAGACGGTCGCAAACGGCCTTGAAAACCCCTGGGGCCTCGCCTTTTTGCCTGACGGGCGGATGCTGGTGACGGAAAGACCGGGCCGCATGCGGATTGTTGCGCCCGATGGCGCGCTTTCCGCGCCGCTGACAGGCGTGCCCAATGTTTCGGCGCGCAATCAGGGCGGGCTGCTTGATGTGGTGCTTGATCCGGCCTTTGCCGCCAACCGCTTCATCTACGTGACCTTTGCTGAGCCGCGCTCCGGCGGCAGCGGCACGTCGGTCGCTCGATTGCGGATGAACGCCGGCGGCGCCGGCTTTGATCAGGCGAGTGTCATCTTCCGGCAGGAGCCGGCCTACAATGGCGGGTTGCATTTCGGCTCGCGCCTCGTTTTCGACCGCACGGGCGCTTTGTTCGTGGCGCTCGGTGACCGCTACGCTCTGCGCAACGAAGCGCAGAACCCGGCGAACACGCTGGGCAAGATCGTGCGGATCGCCACCGATGGTTCAATCCCGCCGGGCAATCCGGGGCGCGAGGGGTGGCTGCCGGCGATTTGGTCGATCGGACACCGCAACATTCAGGGCGCCGCGCTCCATCCCGTGACAGGCCGGCTCTGGACGGCGGAGCATGGCGCGCGCGGCGGCGATGAGATCAACATTCCCGAGGCCGGCAAGAATTACGGCTGGCCGGTGATCACTTACGGGCGCGATTATTCCGGCGCGAAGATCGGCGAGGGCACGCACAAGCCGGGCATGGAGCAGCCGATCTTCTATTGGGATCCCTCCATCGCGCCCTCCGGCATGGCGTTCTATACCGGCGACAGGTTTCCGGAATGGAAGGGCAATGCCTTTATCGGCGCACTGGCAGGTCAAATGGTGGCGCGCCTGACGCTCGATGGCGAAAAAGTCGTGGCGGAGGAGCGGTTGTTTGTCGGCATGAACAAGCGCATCCGCGATGTGCGGCAAGGCCCCGATGGGTTCCTCTATCTGCTCGTCGACGCTGCGGACGGGGAAGTGCTGCGGGTGCGGTGACGGCTCATGTCCCGCAGAACGTCCGGTAGCCCGGATCGGGCGCGGCGTGCGGAAGGGCCAGATCATTCGCATCGGCGTGATCGCTGTAGGGATCGGCGAGCAGCGCATGAAGCCGCCTGAACGGCGCCAGATCATCGTTCATGACGGCGGCTTCGAGCGCCGCCTCGACGGCGTGGTTCCGCGGAATGATCGCTGGGCTGGCCGCCTGCATCCGGGCGCGGCGCTCCGCAGGCGATGTTACTTCAAGTGAAAGCCGCATTGTCCAGCGGCCGATCCATGAATCAATTCCGCCGGTTGTGGCGAAAACCTGCCGGAAAGAATCCAGCCCTTCAGGCGATGATTCCGCTTCGCTGAGCCGCCGGAAGGCGAGCGTGAAATCCGCGCCATTGGCCGCCATCACCGCAAGAAGGTCCTGCGCCAGCGCGAGATCGCCATTGTCCTCCACCGCCAGCCCCAGCTTGGCGCGCAGCCCAGCCGTGGTGGCGGCCTCGAACAGCTTCGGGAAGGCATCGATGGCGTCGGTCGCCAGTTGAAGCGCCTTCTCGGGCTCGGGAGCGAGCAGCGGCAGCAGGGTCTCCGCGAGCCGCGCCAGGTTCCAATGCGCGATCCGGGGCTGGTTGCCATAGGCATAGCGCCCGTATGCATCGATGGAGGAGAAGACGCGCGCGGAACCATAGGCATCCATGAAGGCGCAGGGGCCGTAATCGATGGTCTCGCCCGAAAGCGTCATGTTGTCGGTGTTCATGACGCCGTGGATGAAGCCAACATT
The DNA here is from genome assembly GCA_020252485.1 of Methylocystis sp. GTDB lineage: Bacteria > Pseudomonadota > Alphaproteobacteria > Rhizobiales > Beijerinckiaceae > JADCCX01. The sequence continues at coordinate 12,972 of JADCCX010000126.1, read as the reverse complement.
CATCCAGCGCGCGATGAGCGAGGCCTGCCGTTCAATCACCGCATGAAGCAGCGCAAGCGGCGGATTTTCGTGAGTCTCCAGATGGGGATAATGCCGCCCGATCACCATCCGCACGAGGAGCGCGACAGCCTCCGTATCGCCCTGCGAGGCGAAATACTGGAACGTGCCGACGCGGATGTGGCTCGCCGCCACGCGGGCGACGATGCCGCCGGGCTGGATGGTTTCGCGAAAGACCGGTTCGCCGGTCGCCACCACCGCCAGCGACCGCGTCGTGGGGATGCCCAGCGCCGCCATCGCCTCGCTGATCAGATACTCCCGCAAGGCGGGGCCGAGCGCCGAGCGCCCGTCGCCCCGGCGCGAAAAGGGCGTGGGGCCGGAGCCCTTGAGCTGGATATCCCGGCGCTGGCCGGCCCGATCCACCACCTCGCCGAGCAGCAGCGCGCGGCCATCGCCGAGGCGCGGCGAAAAATGGCCGAACTGGTGGCCGGCATAGACGGTGGCGACCGGCTTCGCGTCTGCCGGAAAGGCGTTGCCAGCCAGCATGGCGACGCCGGCCTCGCTCTCCAGCCAGGCCGGTTCGAGCCCGAGCTCCTCCGCCAGCGGGCGGTTCAGGATCAGCAGGCGCGGAGCCTTCACCGGCTGGGCCGGGATCGCCGCCGCAAAGCGCTCCGGCAGGTCAGCGTAGGCGTTCAGGAAGCGCGGGGCAGGCATCGGGGAGAGATGCGGGCCAACGCGGGCGTTGGCAAGGGGGTTATGCGGGTGGCGAGTTTCCCGGATTGGCCGCCAGTGAAGCTTGCCACTCTCGGGGAGAAATAGCCCTGACAGGATTTTTCTGGCGCCACCATGTTGCGGTGCTCCGATGCTTTCCGCGCTCATCGACTTTAAGGGCAAGGGAATGTTGAAGAAATCTTGAGATATGCAATCGAAGCTCTGATGTTATTGTGTAAAAGACTAAATGTACAACAGATATAATTGCAAGTGTTCAGTGGATCGCGGTGGCAAGCATTCACAATGCAGAAATCTGAAATTATCAACCCGTTCTGCCCGATGAGCGAGTTCAATTGAACCAAAGCCCGATCTAGGTCCGTCGTGCATCGGCTCGACTGCGCCGCCAAAGAGAGCCGAAGCAGCGAGCAGCAGTCGCATTGGCTGCGACTACGTCACCGACCTCCACATTGAGTGTAGCAAGATAGCGTGCTGCGGATGCGAATGCGGAAATCGTCTCGGTCATAGGTGAATAGTCTAGACGCACAGTTGAAGAAGGCGCAATCGAGATTGAGGCCACAGTCGCTTCGGTTCTTTTGTCAAGCGATCTAGGGCGCCAAACGCCGTGCTTGTGCTGATAATTGATTTCGTTTCTAACCGCAGAAAGCCATGAGCTCCGCCAAGGTCCAAGCGGTCTAAGAAAACGTTGATACTCGGCCACACCTGCCACTACCAAGTGCGCTTCTGGATCATGTCTTCCCACTGCTTGGCTCGCAAATCGGCTCAAAAACTCGTCGAAAACACGCCAGAAGCCCTCGTGCGCGCCAAACTTGCTGGGAACTTTCTTTAGATCTGCCGAAATACCGCCGCTAACTGTCTGCGCAATGCGAAGCGAATACATTGCTGGTTCAATAGCAACGCTCTGTGTCAGCGCCGCATCCGATGAAGTCTGCAAAACCTCCGTCTGTGGCTTCTCTAGCTTGACGAACGCTTCACCACAGGCCCGCATTAGTGCGTGGGCTGCGAAGAAAGCGGCGTAGTAAGACTGAAGGAGGACCCAGCACACGGCGTTGGGCGTGCCAGCGCGTTCTGCTGCTTGCTGAAAACTCTCCAAGCTAGATAGTGCAAATCGCTCGTAATCGTAGGATACGAATGGCATCAACTCAGCAATGCGAAGATCGGCAAGCGCAATATGATTTCCGTCGGCGTTGCTGTCCACTCGGTATGAACCAACCTCAAGCCATGTCCTGAGGCCCTCGACCTTCGATCGTTCCTGACCTAGGCGGGGAAGTGCTGAGCGGTAAAGGCTTCCAGATAGATTAGCCATAGCATCTAAATAGTCATCTTCTTCTTTAGGCGATCTTCTAAGTATTTTCGCAAAGAAACCCAGCTTGTTCCTGGATTTTCCAATTTTTTTACATGCATTTTATCGAAAACTGGTCCAATGACAGTCTGAAAATTTGTGGATGAATAATTACCATCAAACTTGTCGGACACCCTCTGCGCGACATATGGGAACATGCCAATGAAGGCACGGAAAATGACAGGCCGTGACAAAAGAGGGTCGCTGCTTTTTTTCAGCAACTCGGTCTTAACTGCGGTCAGGTAGGCGTTGATGATGCTGTAAATTGCATCAGGCTCCCGCCCAGCAAACATTTCCAGAATTGGCTTAACTGACGAGTTGAAAGTTACACGAGTGATCCGATTTTTTGCTGCTTCGGACGGAGACATGTAGCCGGCCAATGCACTTCCCAGATCGGAATCAAATTGATCAAATACATCTCGAAGAATTGCTTCTGAGGCGTCTTCAATGTCGGCTAGGCGCTTTATATCCAAGAGTAATTGTGGCGGAACAGGTCGCTGCTTCGTATTAATATCTATGAAGAGGCGCGTCTCGTCCTTCCGGGTCAAACCGTTGTAGACAACCACGGGGACACGTAGAGACGTTTTGGCTTTAGAAAAGCCGTATACGCGGTGCTGACCGTCTAAGATCAGGAAAGCGCCGGCGATGTCTCGAAATTCGAGTGTTTTCCCCTTTCCCACGATCCTTAGCTCGGCCGCAGGTTGCGCGGAGAGAACGATAGAGTTTGGGATCGTGCCCACGTCGTTGTCGATATAGTTGGCGATTTCCAGAGCCCTCCGCTCATCTAGTGTCCGTTGAAATCCGGCCTGTGGGTCCTCTTTCCTCGACGAGACAACGCACGTCCGGGCAAGCACCTCGCTTGGCATGGTGAGCGTATAGAACTCATGCTTACCCTGCCGTACCGTGCTGACACTGAACCGCAAGCGATCCTCATTCTCTAGGTCTGCTTTGTCCCTCTTTACTGGCTCGGTCATCACCACCCCAATCGTCAACGATGTGCGCGCTGCTTTCGCGCTCAAGTATCCTATAGTGTGAAATTAAGTGGTGTGGCTAGGCTACCAGCTACGCAGCTGACAAGCTTTGGATGGCGTACCCTCTCAAAGCTCGATTCAAGCGCCTTTCACACAAGCCGACGCTGTTGCAAAATTCTTGACTCGCCTCACCCGCTCCCGCATAGCCCGCAGCGGGACACGCCTCCCCACCGAGGCGCGCCCATCTGTAAGGATGGAGAAAAAACAGATGACGACAGCCGCAGTGCTGGCACGCCCCGATTCTCTCTTGAAAAGGCCTGGTGTGCCCAACTTTTCATCCGGCCCCTGCGCCAAGCGCCCCGGATGGTCCCTCAAAGCCCTCAGCAATGCAGCGCTCGGCCGCTCCCACCGCGCCAAAATCGGCAAGACCAGGCTCAAGCAGGCGATCGACCTCACCCGCGAGGTGCTGGAAGTCCCCGCCGATTACCTGATCGGCATCGTGCCGGCCTCCGATACCGGCGCCTATGAAATGGCGATGTGGACGATGCTGGGCGCTCGGCCCGTCACGATGGCGGCCTGGGAGAGCTTCGGCGAAGGCTGGGTGACGGATGCCGTCAAGCAGCTGAAGCTTGCCGATTGCGAAACTCTGACCGCGCCTTACGGCGAGATCGTCAACCTCCGCAAGATCGACACGAAGAACCGCGACGTCTGTTTCACCTGGAACGGCACGACGTCGGGCGTGCGCGTGCCGGATGCCGATTGGATCGCGGCGGACCGCGAGGGTCTCACCTTCTGCGATGCCACCTCAGCCGCCTTCGCGCAAAGGCTCGACTGGCCCAAGCTCGATGTCACCACCTTCTCCTGGCAGAAGGCTCTGGGCGGGGAAGCGGCGCACGGCATGCTGATCCTCAGCCCGCGTGCCGTTCAGCGGCTCGAGACCTACAAACCGGCCTGGCCGCTGCCGAAGATCTTCCGCCTCACCTCGGGCGGCAAGCTGATCAAGGGCATCTTCGAGGGCGAGACGATCAACACGCCGTCGATGCTCTGCGTCGAGGATTATATCGATGCGCTGACCTGGGCGAAGAAGGTGGGCGGCCTCACCGGCCTGATCAAGCGGGCGGACAGCAACACCCGCGCCATCGCCTCCTTCGTGAAGGCGAATGACTGGATCGATTTTCTGGCCGTGAAGCCGAAGACACGCTCCAACACTAGCGTCTGCCTCAAATTTACCGATCCCGCCGTCACGAGGCTTTCCGCCGACGAGCAGGCCAATTTCGCCAAGGCCATTGTCGCTTACCTCGAAAAGGAGGGGGTGGGCTTCGATCTCGGCCATTACCGCGATGCGCCTCCGGGCCTCCGGATCTGGTGCGGCGCGACGGTGCAGACGCGTGACGTCAAGGCGCTTCTGCCGTGGATTGCACGGGCCTTCGCGGCCGAAAAGGCGAAGTTGAAATAAGGCGAGGCCCCTCGTTTCCTTCTCCCCTTGCGGGAGAAGGTGGTCGCCGGATGGCGACCGGATGAGGGGTCCAACGATTCCATCCAAACTGTTCCACCCCTCATCCGACCTTCGCTGACGCGAAGGCCACCTTCTCCCGCAAGGGGAGAAGGGAAAAGGAGCCCCCCATGACCACCCCCCGCGTACTCATCTCCGACGCTCTCTCCCCCGCCGCCGTGCAGATCTTCAAGGATCGCGGCATCGACGTGACCTTTGATCCCAACCTCGGCAAGGACAAGGACAAGCTCGCCGCCATGATCGGCGGTTACGACGGCCTCGCCATCCGCTCCGCCAGCAAGGCGACGGCGAAGCTCTTGGAATCCGCCACGAAGCTGAAGGTCATCGGCCGGGCCGGCATCGGCGTCGACAATGTCGATATTCCCGCCGCCACCGCCAAGGGCATCATCGTAATGAACACGCCCTTCGGCAATTCGATCACCACGGCGGAGCATGCCATCGCCATGATGATGGCGCTCGCCCGCCAGATCCCGGAAGCCGATCTCTCCACCCAGGCCGGCAAATGGGAGAAGAACAAGTTCATGGGTGTCGAGATCACCGGCAAGACGCTGGGAATCATCGGCTGCGGCAACATCGGCTCGATCGCGGCGGATCGGGCCATCGGCCTGAAGATGCGCGTCATCGCCTATGATCCGTTCCTGACGCCGGAGCGCGCCGTGAAGATCGGCGTCGAGAAGGTGGAGCTCGACGAATTGCTGACGCGCGCCGACTTCATCACCTTGCATGTGCCGATGACGGAGAAGACGAAGAACATCCTCTCCCGCGAGGCTTTGGCGAAAACGAAGAATGGCGTGCGCATCATCAATTGCGCCCGAGGCGGACTGGTCGATGAGGAGGCGCTGGCGGAAGCCTTGAAATCCGGCCATGTCGCCGGCGCGGCTTTTGACGTCTTCGCCGAGGAGCCGGCCAGCAGCAATGCGCTGTTCGGCCTGCCGAATGTCATCTGCACGCCGCATCTGGGCGCCTCCACCAACGAGGCGCAGGAGAATGTGGCCCTGCAGGTCGCCGAGCAGATGTCGGATTATCTGCTGCGCGGCGCGATCACCAACGCCGTCAACTTCCCGTCGATCTCGGCGGAGGAGGCGCCGCGCGTGAAGCCCTTCGTTGCGCTCGCCGAGAAGCTCGGCTCCTTCCTCGGCCAGCTCACGGAATCGCCCGTCAGGGGCATCCGGGTCGTCTATGAGGGCAAGGTCGCGGAGCTCAACACCAAGCCGCTGACCGCCGCCGCCATCGCCGGCGCGCTCCGCCCCTTCATGCCGGGCATCAACATGGTCAATGCCGCCGCGATCGCCAGGGACAAGGGCATCAAGGTGGAGGAGACCACGCGCGACGCGGCGGAAGATGGCGAAAGCCGCATCAAGATCTATGTGGACGCCGAGGATATGAGCCGCCATGCGGCCGGCACCGTGCTCTCGGACGGGGTGCCGCGCATCACCGAGATCCGCGAGATCAAGATCGACGCCGCCTTCGCGCCGCACATGATCTACATCCGCAACGACGACAAGCCGGGCTTCATCGGCGCTTTCGGCTCGCTGCTCGGCAGCGCGGGCGTCAATATCGCGACGTTCAATCTCGGCCGCGACAAGCCGGGCGGGGATGCCATCTGCTACGTGGCCATCGACAGCCCGGTGGGCGACGACCTGCTCGCCAGGATCGAGGCCATCCCGCAGGTCAAGCGCGCGCGCCGGCTGGCGTTCTGATCCTTTCCCTCTCCCCGTAAAGACGGGGAGAGGGAACGTCGCCCCTTCCTTCTCCCTGCTTTCGCGGGGAGAAGGTGGCGCGCAGCGCCGGATGAGGGGCAAGGTGAGTTTGCACTGCGGTCGATGTCGCGCTGTCTTGAAAGGGTTGCGCGAACTAACCCGGCCCCTCACCCTTACCCTCTCCCCGTCAGGACGGGGAGAGGGAACGCCGCCCCTCCCTTCTCCCCGCAAGCGGGGAGAAGGTGGCGCGCAGCGCCGGATGAGGGGCAAGGTGAGTTTGCACTCCGGTCGATGTCGCGACGCCTTGAGGGGTTGCGCGGACTCACCCGGCCCCTCACCCTAACCCTCTCCCCGTCACGACGGGGAGAGGGGATAGCGCTTGCGGAACTATCTGCCATGCTATGGGGACGCCCGGCGCGATCAGAGGCGACACGATGGAACAGACCACCCGGCCCTTGGCCTTTTCGATCCTCGGCGGCAGCGCCGCCGGCCGCATCATCGCCACCAGCGAACCCTTGAGCTTCTGGGGCGGGATCGATCCCGCCACCGGCAGCATCATCGACGTGCATCATCCGCTGCACGGAATATGCATCACCGGCAGCATCCTGATGATGCCGTCGACGCGGGGCTCCTGCACCGGCTCGGGCGTGCTGCTCGATCTGGCGCTGACGGGAAGGGGACCAGCGGCGCTCATCTTCTCAGAGCCGGAGGATGTGGTGACCTTGGGCGCGCTGATCGCGGCCGAGATGTTCGGCCATCGGCTGCCGGTGCTGCGGCTCAACGCGGCCGCTTTCGCCCTTCTCTCGCAAGCGGCGGAGGCCCGCATCACTGATCTGAGCATTCAGGCTGAAGGCTTTACCATTCCCGTCATGCCGCCAGAGACAGCGGCGCTCGATCTGTCTCCCGCCGACCAAGCGATGCTCGCCGGCGGGAAGGGGGCGGCGGTGCAACAGGCGATGCGCATCCTCTGCGCCATGGCGGCCAATCAGGGCGCCAGCCGCCTCATCGATGTTACGCAGGCCCATATCGACGGCTGCATCTATGCGAGCCCCGCCAACCTGACCTTCGCCGAAAGGATGGCGGATGCCGGCGCGCGTGTCGCGATCCCCACCACGATGAACGCGATCTCCGTCGATCGCCTGCATTGGGAGATGCAGGGTGTGCCGCCGTCCTTCGGCGCTCCGGCGGCGCGATTGGCGGATGCCTATGTCCGCATGGGCTGCAAGGCGACCTTTACCTGCTCGCCCTACCTCCTCGATTCTGCGCCGGGGGAGGGCGAGAGCATCGGCTGGTCGGAATCGAATGCCGTGATCTTCGCCAATTCGGTGCTTGGCGCGCGCACGGCGAAGCATCCGGATTTTCTCGACCTCTGCATCGCCATGACCGGGCGCGCGCCGCTCTCGGGCGTCTATCTCGACGCCGAGCGCAAAGCCCGGCGCATCATTGATGTGGCCTTGCCGGATGGGATCGACGATGCCTTCTGGCCGCTGATCGGCTATCTCGCGGGGCTGAAGTCGCCGGACCGGATCCCGCTGCTCTGCGGCCTGGCCGCCGGGCATCCCTCGCGGGACGATCTCAAGGCGCTTTGCGCGGCTTTCGGCACGACCTCCGCCGCGCCGATGCTGCATATCGAAGGCGTCACGCCGGAAGCTGCGGGCGAGGCCGCGCCGGATGCCGATCATGTCACGATCACAAGCGACGACCTCCGCGAGGCCTGGACGATGCTGAACGGCGGGCCGGGGGAGGTGGAGCTCGTCGCCTTCGGCAGCCCGCATTGCTCGCTCTGCGAATGCGAAAGCCTGGCCGCCAGCCTGAACGGGCGCACCCTTCACCCGGATGTCGCGGTGATCGTGACCGCCGGCCGCGACGTGATCGGTCAGGCCAAAGCCAGCGGGTTGCTGGAGAGATTGCAGCAGAGCGGCGTTGAGGTGCTGCCCGATCTCTGCTGGTGCTCGATCTCGGAGCCGGTCTTCCCGGTGCGGACCCGCACCGTCATGACCAATTCGGGCAAATACGCCCATTACGGCCCAGGCCTCAGCGGCCGCAAGGTGCGTTTCGGCAGCATGGCCGATTGCGTGGAGGCGGCGCTGACGGGACGGTCGAGGCCAGGTTTGCCGGGCTGGCTGGCGTTCTGAGTGTTTTCTTCTCCCCGTAAAGACGGGGAGAAGGTGGCGCGCAGCGCCGGATGAGGGGCCGGGTGAGATTGCACTGCGGTGGATGTCGCGACGCCTTGAGGGGTTGCGCTGACTCACCCGGCCCCTCACCCTAACCCTCTCCCCGTCAGGACGGGGAGAGGGAATTCCGCCCCGCTCCCTTCTCCCCGCGAGCGGGGAGAAGGTGGCGCGCAGCGCCGGATGAGGGGCAAGGTGAGTTTGCACTGCGGTCGAGATCGCGCTGCCTTGAAAGGGTTGCGCGAACTCACCCGGCCCCTCACCCTAACCCTCTCCCCGTCAAAAACGGGGAGAGGGAATTCCGCCCCGCTCTCTTCTCCCCGCGGTTGCGGGGAGAAGGTGGCGCGCAGCGCCGGATGAGGGGCCAGGTGAGTTTGCACTGCGGTCGATGTCGCGCTGCCCTGAAAGCGTTGCGCGAGCACACCCGGCCCCTCACCCTAACCCTCTCCCCGTCAGGACGGGGAGAGGGAATACGGTCCCCGCTCTCTTCTCTCCGCGGTTGCGGGGAGAAGGTGGCGCGCAGCGCCGGATGAGGGGCAAGGTGAGATTGCACTGCGGTCGATATCGGGCTGTCTTGAAAGGGTTGCGCGAACTCGCCCGGCCCCTCACCCTAACCCTCTCCCCGTCACGACGGGGAGAGGGAATACCGCCCTGCTCCCTTCTCCCCGCGGTTGCGGGGAGAAGGTGGCGCGCAGCGCCGGATGAGGGGCAAGGTGAGTTTGCACTGCGGTCGAGATCGGGCTGTCTTGAAAGGGTTGCGCGAACTAACCCGGCCCCTCACCCTAACCCTCTCCCCGTCAGGACGGGGAGAGGGAATTCCGCCCCGCTCTCTTCTCCCCGGAAAGACGGGGAGAAGGTGGCGCGCAGCGCCGGATGAGGGGCAAGGTGAGTTTGCACTGCGGTCGATATCGGGCTGTCTTGAAAGGGTTGCGCGAACTCGCCCGGCCCCTCACCCTAACCCTCTCCCCGTCACGACGGGGAGAGGGAATTCCGCCCCGCTCCCTTCTCCCCGCGAGCGGGGAGAAGGTGGCGCGCAGCGCCGGATGAGGGGCAAGGTGAGATTGCACTGCGGTCGGTATCGGGCTGTCTTGAAAGGGCTGCGCGAACTCGCCCGGCCCCTCACCCTAACCCTCTCCCCGTCACGACGGGGAGAGGGAACGCGCCATTCCTTCCCCCGAGTGGGTAGGGGGCATTTCGCACTGGACCTGTGCAACAAAAAACCTGAGTGATTTCAAAGAGCGGTGCGTGTGTGCATAAATGTTAGGTTTGCGACACGATGGGGTCCCGCTGCCAGTCGATAGCCGCTTAGAGCCCCGCCTTTGTCATGGCCAGACAGGTAAGCTGTCCAGTCCTGAGGTTTCAGGTAGGCCGCAGATCAGGTTCGCATTCTGCACTGCTTGGCCGGCTGCTCCCTTGCCGAGATTATCGACCACACCCATCGCGATCACCAAGTTGCGCTCTGGATCGGCCGCATAGCTGACAAATGCGAGACTCGAGCCGGTAGCCCTTTTCGTCTGCGGCGGCTTGTCGGTCACGCGGACGAACGGTCGTTCGGCATAAAAGCGCCGCGCCGCTTTCAGGCATTGTTCCGTAGTGGCGCGGCCGCGGCAGTAAATGGTGGCGAGCACGCCTCGGGTCATTGGTACCAGATGTGGCGTGAATACCAATCCAGCGGCGCTGCCGCCACTCAGCCGCTCGATCGTCTTCGCCATCTCGGGCATGTGTACGTGCTTGAGCAGACCGTACGGCACCAGGTTCTCGTTGCTGTCGGCGTAACCGAATTTGCTGTCGCCTCCGCCCCGGCCTGCCCCGGAGATGCCGGTCTTTGCGTCGATCATGATGTTGCCAGGCTCTATCAACTTGTTGGAGAGAAGCGGTGCGAGCGCGGTCAGCGTCGCCGCTGGAAAGCAGCCGGGATTGGCGACACGGGTCTGACCTTCGATCTGATCTGGCCAGATATCGGCCAAGCCATAGGCCCAACCCCCGACATAGCGGTGGTCGCCGCCGATATCGACGATCTTCACTTCCTTGGGGACCTGCGCGAGCGCCTCGGCGGAGGAGCCCGTGGGTAGCGACGCGAACAGCACGTCGAGCATCGGCAGGGTCGTAGGGTCCCACTTCTCAATCACCAATTCGGCCAGCTTAGCCGGTACACCGGGGAAGCGGTCCACCAAACGGCTGCCGGCACTGCCTTCGCCTGCCGCATAGACCAGCTCGAAATTCGGATGGCTCGCGACGAGGCGCATGGCCTCGCCACCGCCGAAACCGCTGATTCCTACAATACCGACGCGAATACTCATGGTGGTGTCCTTCTAGGGTGAGGGCAAAAGAAAACCCCCGGAGCCGAGGGCTGCGGAGGTTCGGAAACGCGATATGGGACCTTTCCGGCGGCTGTGACCTATGCTGAGGCAATCACAATGCGGAAGGACGCTGATCGACGCGCAGCCCGAGAAGCCGCCGCTTGGGTGCAGCGACGTCGGCCTCGGTCAAACAGTTTCTGGTTCTTGAGCATACCCTGTAGCTCTGCCGCTGCTTGCATTCATCGTCAAGCGCAATGTCTGATGACCTTGGCGGACCTTCGTGGCGTTGCAAAAATCCTGATCCATACCCCAACCCGAACGCCACGCTCACCCCATCTTCCCCGCCTTCTTGGCATCCACATAGCTCGAAAGCACCGCGCTTATGCGGCTCTGGTAGCCTTTTCCTGTGGATTTGAAGTGACCTAGCACCTTGCGGGGGAGCCTGAGCGTGATTTGCTCGGTGCCCTCAGGCTCTGCCACCTTGGCGCTATCCCAGAAGCCCTCGGGGATAGCACCCGCGTCGGGGTCGGCCGCTGCGCGCCGTTCAACCTCGGCGTCGCTCATGGCCTTCACAGCTTTGCTCAAGGGTGGGGCAGGGGGCAGCTCATCAACGCTGCCATACCGAACCACCTTAGAGGCCTTGGTATCTTTTGCGGTCATGTTTGCCTGCCCTCCATGTTGAGATTAAGCGGATATCGCCGCCGCGCTCGGTGAACACCACCCGCAACACCTCGCCGTCAAAGACTCCCAAGGCGATGAAGCGCTGTTCGCCATAGTCTTTCCGGTCGTCTGGCCGTTTCAGGAGCGAGCCTCTGAAAATCTGCGCCGCTTGCAGGAACGAAATGCCGTGCTTGGCTTCGTTCGCAGCGCTTTTCGCTTCATCCCACTGAAACCCCATAATGGTCTAATGTAACTACAAAAGTAGTTTATTGCAAGCTGGGCTTCAGGAGGCTGTTTGCAACCTCTCCGCCACCACCGGCGCGAAATAGGTGAGCACGCCGTCACACCCCGCGCGCTTGAAGCTGAGCAGGCTCTCCATCATCACCCGGTCGAGATCGAGCCAGCCGTTCCGGCCGGCCGCGACCAGCATCGCGTATTCGCCGCTCACCTGATAGGCGAAGGTCGGCACCTGGAAGGTCTCCTTCAGCCGCCGCGCGATGTCGAGATAGGGCATGCCGGGCTTGACCATGATCATGTCGGCGCCCTCCTCAAGGTCGAGGGCGGCCTCGCGGATGGCCTCATCGCCATTGCCTGGGTCCATCTGATAGGTGCGCTTGTCGCCGATCAGCGTCTGGTTGGTGCCGATGGCGTCGCGGAACGGGCCGTAGAAGCCGGAAGCATATTTGGCGGCGTAGGAGAGGATCTGCACGTCCTCCAGATTGTTGGCATCGAGCGCGCGGCGGATGGCGCCGATGCGGCCATCCATCATGTCCGATGGCGCGATCACATCCGCGCCGGCTTCCGCCAGCGCCACCGACTGCCGGCACAGGATCGATACTGTCGGATCGTTGAGGATGCGCCCGTCATCGGTCAACAGGCCGTCATGGCCATGGCTGGTGTAGGGGTCGAGCGCCGAATCGGTGATGATGCCGATCTCCGGAACCGCCTTCTTGATGGCGCGCACGGCGCGGCACATCAGGTTGTTTTCGTTGACGGCCTCGCTGCCGACAGGATCGCGCAAGTCCCGCTCGATATAGGTAAAGGGGGCGATGGCGGGAATGCCGAGCCGGGCGGCGCGCTCCGCCTCGCGGCAGGCCTCGTCGATGTTGATGCGGTCCACGCCCGGCATATGCTCCACCGGCCAGCGGCTCTCCTGCCGGTCCATCAGGAACAGCGGCCAGATCAGGTCGTTCACCGTCACGGCATGCTCGCGCACGAGGTTGCGGGACCAGAGGGCCTTGCGATTGCGGCGCAGGCGCGTCGGGAGGTCGAGCTTTTCCACCGGCCCTGCCGTCGCCACTCCGGCCGGTTTGCCCCGCTCCATGCGTGTCATCTGGCTTTCCCCTCGACTGTGTTCATCCGTTTTAGAGATTGGAACGGTTCAAAGGAAGAGCGGGAAACTCGGTATGCAGGGCCATTTAATCCCTATCCGATCAGCGTCATGGCCGGGCTAGTGGAGCGAATTTGACATTCGCATCCCGCGTGACATCGGGCGTCGGAGCGAATGTCAAATTCAAAAGCTCCACTAGAATCATAGACTTGCTAGTGGTCCCTTTGATTCCGACATTTGCTCGCAGCGTGATATCAAG